>QCQB01000017.1 GCA_003212315.1 SAR116 cluster bacterium AG-447-C21
AGATTAAATATCTGAAAACGCAGATTTCTGGCCAAAATACCAGTAAAGCACGCGACCTAGAAGAAAATGGTGCAGTGCTTAAAACGCGGATACAAAAAGATTTTAAAAAAACCGCCTATTTTGTGAAGGAACCAGAGATATCCATTCAAACCCCGGAAGTTCTCGAGCTAAAAACAGAAATAAATAGGGAAGAAACGCGCGAGACTATCATGATGCGATTACGCTATAAAATTGATAGAGGCGAGTACAAACACGCGGAAACCGTATATGCTCAAAAAGTCTGGAATATAATAACGGATAAAAGTGAACAGGTTCCAGAAAATATAAAACAGAAACGGAGGGCGGAAAAATTAAAGCGGTTACAAACGAAAACAGCGTTAGATTTCGACAATAAGTTCAATACACAAAAAATATTAAGTTCACCTCTCTATGAGGAGATCCATCAATATCTTAAAAATGATCTAAAGCGCAGGGCATTAATAGAACCGCTTATACAATTTCCAAATGACTTAGTCAGAGAAATTGAACTAGAAAACCAGACGTTATTAGAAGAAAACATTGTAGATCTGCAGCTTGTTAAAACCGAGAAGACCCTTAAACGCGTAGAAGAAAATTGTGATAATTTAGATGATTTGCTTCCTGAAGTATTAAATCATTTTAACCCAATGGCTGAAGCTGAGTTAGCGTTACTAGATGAGGAAATTTCAAAAGCCAGGAAAGCAAACTCAACTACCAACACACTAGAGCCTCAATCCAAAAAAAATGATAGTATCTGATCTTGAATTACCCTAGAAAAGTTAAAATAAAATATTTAAACAATGGTATAACAAAGCCTAAAATGAAAACTACTCGTTCACCAATCGATTTTCCATCCATACATAGGCTTCATTCAATATGAGATGGAGAACTTTCATAGCCGGGTTTGGTATATTATTGATTCTCACTTTATATATCATTTTAATCTTAAATATTTCCGACTTGTTACCTTCCAATTTGTTTGTCGAAACTGTTTTTTATGTTGTAGTGGGCATTGCGTGGATACCCATTGTTGTAAGATTAATGGGCTGGGCTCAACGGGATAATTCCTGATCTCTGTCGGCACAATCAATTTTTTACCGCCGTACTAAGTACCGATGATTCTTTACTTTCACGTTGAGATGCACTTTTAATGTAAGCAACATTTCAGAACTATATTTTGGCGGGCGAATTATGGAAAACACTGCATCAAAAATGGGATTCGATCTATCTGACCTACAAATTTTAATAATAGGAGCAAAGCTTGGAATTGGATTATCATTAGCTGAAGTATGTGCTGCGCAAGGTGCGCGACTAGTCTTGGTAGATATTGAGTCCCCTGTCGAGCTTGCAAAAAACTTAGAAAACACATTTAAAACGAGAGTCATCCCACAGGCATGCGATATCTCGCAACGAAAATCGGTGGAGAATCTAGCAGATATATTATCTAAAACAGGCGTCACACCAAGTTCAATTGCAGTCACCGCCGGGGTAACAAAATATAATGATTGGATTGAGTCCGATGCCGAGACCTGGGAAGAAGATGTTGACCATATATTTAATGTCAACTTACGTGGCCCCATGAATGTAGCACGTTCGTTCTTGCCAATCATGCAAACCAAAGGCTGGGGTAGATTAGTCCTTGTAGGTTCAATAGCCGGTCGCATGGGAGGTTTAACATCACAGCCCCACTACGCAGCAAGTAAAGGCGGGATTCATTCTATGACGAGGCTACTTGCAGCCAAATATGCATCGTCGGGTGTATTAGTGAATGCTGTAGCGCCTGGACCGACTAAAACAAGGATGACAGAAGGAAGATCGATAGACACTACCAACGTTCCATTGGGTAGAATGCTTGAGCCAGAAGATATTGCTTGGCCCATAGCGTTTCTTTTATCGCCTGCAGCGGCTGGGATGGTAGGCGTTGTGCTGGATGTAAACGGAGGCGTAACTTTCTCATAAAAGAAGGAATAATTTTGGAGATTTAGAATGAACAAAACTGTTTGTGTTGCTGGTGCCAGTGGGTTGGTAGGATCGAGTATTGTAAAAGCAGCGCTTTCTCGAGGTTACTCTGTCAATGGCACGCTGCGAGATTCAACCATTAAAGACAAAGTCGATTACCTCTATCAACTAGAAGGCTCGGCTAATTTAAAACTTTTCAGCGCTGACATGCAAAGAGGCTCTGATTTTGATGAAGCACTTTCGGGAACAGACGCAGTTTTCATAGCCTGTCTAATACCGACATATAAGGGCCCCACTGGAGTTGCAGCGAGGGAAATGGAGTATGACCAGGGTTATCGAGAGATCATACAGCCTACCGTAGACGGTTGCATGGGAATATTAAAATCCGCTCATAAACAAGGTTTACGTAAAGCTGTAATTTGTTCATCTACGTCAAGTACCAACCCCATGCCGGCCGTAAGTGTTAAAAATGAAATTGACCATTGGTCTGATGAGGAAGAACAATGCAAGTCCAAAAAGTTTACTTCAGCAACTAAAACAGTAATGGAGAAAGCCGCCATACGTTTTGCCAAAGAGAATAATATTCGATTATCTATTATTTTACCAACCGGACTGTACGGACAGGCCATATTACCTGAACATATGCACCACAATCCATTTGCATGGCTAAACCGTGTTATAGAAGGAGGGCAACCACGTCATGAAACGATACCCAACGATTCTGCATCTATGATACATTTGGAAGATTTAGCTAACCTATTTTTAGCCGCATATGAAAACCCTAATGCCACCGGAAGATATTTTGGGGTTTTCGATAGTCTACATTGGCAAGATATTTATGCTGAGTGTCAAAAATTATTACCTAACATGAAAATGCCTAAACCAATGAGTGAAAAAGCGGTAGCACCAACGGGGTTTGATTTCTCCCGACGAGATAGCCTAGGAGTAAACATACGTGACTTTCCTGCGCTACTTCGGGAAACGATAGAGTGGTTGCAGACCCATCCCTTTCATAAATAGAGCTAAGTTTAGAATTAATTCTGGTACCCGCCTCAGAAACGAATTGTTTTGTTCAAACATCGTAATAAGCTACTAACCTACGCGTCAGATAACTTTTGAACTTGGCTTTCACGCCAAGCGGTTATAATACCACCAGTTGCGATAAGCCCCATACCAAAAATCGCTTGCGATGTTGGCCAAGTATCAAACAGGATGCGTCCCCAGATGGCAGCAAATAATAAATAAGAAAAGTCAAGAGGGGCTAACCAGCTGCTGTCTGCTGTCTGATACGCACGAGCCAAACATATATTACCAAATAGATTCATGAATGAGCAGAGGATCGGTATTAAAACACCGATCATTACTAATTCAGGCCACCCAACGGCGACAAAAGGCATAGCTAGAATAATGTCTTTCGAAAGAGGGAATAAAGATAAAATACTGATACCACACAACCCACAAATAATAAAAATAACGGCTACAGCAAAGGTTAACGCGAGAGGGTTTTCAGTTCGACAGGCCCGCCGAAGAATCAAAAGATTACAAGCATAAAAAAAACCTGCCGCCACAGGTAAAAGCTGAACGTAAGAAAACTCTGCAGCCAATGGATTGAGCATTAAAAGAGCACCAACCGCACCAATCAATACGGCACTAATCCTCCAAGGCCCTATTTTTTCTCCCAGAAGTGGACCTGCAAGCAATGATACAAATAAGGGATAAGTGTATAAACCCGCTGCCATTTGCGCCACAGAAAGATATGGCGCCCCAGCAAAGAAAAAAAACATACATAGGGCCTGCATAAAGCCTCGAAAATAGACTGGTCTCCAATTTTCTGGAATAACAAGCTTAATCCCTCCCGCTACTATCGATAGACAAATAATAAGGCTTAAATTACCAAGTGCACGTATCGTTTGGAATTGCCAAAAAGACGTTTGAGGGGAAATATATTTTATCAATGCATCTTGTAAAGCAAGAACCACTACTCCAGCCAACACTAGGCACATTGCATTAAAGGGATGATCTCCAGTTGGAGCACCAAATATCGAAAACGTACCTCTAAATCTAACTTTCATCACACGATTTTTATTCTATCAAGCCCTTCATTTCCCTTAAACTTTAAAAACTACATTCTCAGTGTTGTCTAGTGGGTATTGAAGTTTATTTCTGAATGTCGGATAATTAGCAATGCATTACGAGCTCGTGCAAAGCTCAGTAAATTTGCATCACGGGCCTAAACCCACCATAAACGAAGGTTATACGAAACGTTTAAACTGGCCTAAAGCCTTTGTCTTAACAGCGCTGTTTGTTGCAGGATGTTGCGCTTATAGTATTCACCGTGATTGTGAACATCTGAGAAAAAAATCGGGAAAGTTTTGGTATAATCGCAGGCACGGTAACCTCAGTCTTTCACCAAGGAAGCTTGCTAGTTTACAGGTCTTTCTTGCTATTCTCGCGAAGCTTGTCCCACTCGGCGTCAATCAGCCGCAGAGACGCCTTTACCAGTGGTTGAGAAGGATCTAAACCGCAATACAGCAAAGTCCCAAACCATAGTAGTTCCGGGGTCAAGCTAACCTGTGGAGCGTTTGGACTGTCAGTTTCCTCAACAGCTGACTTGTTGACCTTAGCAATGAGTTTTTGTACCCAGCCTGTAACGTCTCTTTGCGTGGCTGGATTTTGTTGAAACATTATAATATTAGAACACGGCACTGTGGCTATCCCGGTTATATCCTTGCCCTTATGGTTTGCCGAGACAGACAAAGGAACAAAAGCCGCAAAGAAGGTGACCAGAAAAACGCACCTAAGAGATTTCACAAACAGTTTCATAATCACCCTCAAACTTTAACCGCTGATTATTGCATCAAATAAGATATTTAAATTACGGATCTAGGGGTTTAGTTGGATCACTGTTAATAAAACAAATTGTCTCTTCGTCAAAGATTGTATGATCTGAAGTTCACGCCAACCCGTACCACGAACAGTTTGTTTAAAAAAATCCAAGTTACTCTCTGGTCTGATGGTACGGGCGTAGCGCGGCATTAAGAAAAATGTGACAAGAACACGGCAAAGGTACTGCGGCTTCGTGGAAAAAAAAAAGCAACCACTATCGGACGACGAGGTTATCGAACTGGCTTGGTGTGATAAAACATCTTTTAATGATATCTTTTTCAGCACGGGTCTGAAAGAACCAGAAGTTATAAAGCTGATGCGCAAAAATATGAAACCCGGGAGCTTTCGTTTGTGGAGGAAACGAGTTTCTGGCAGGGCATCAAAACACAGGTCACGACTTTGTGACTGGTGATGAATATTGCTTGGTTTAAACGTGATCTGAGAGTTGCTGATAACGCAGCACTATCATCCGCAATAAATTGTGGACGCATTTTACCACTATATATATACGAGCCAGAATTATGGCAGCAGCCAGATATGAGCCGCCGGCATTATGACTTCCTGAAAGAGTGTTTGATAAGTTTGCGCGCTGACCTAAAAAGTCTCGGACTCACGTTAGTTACAAAGACGGGGGACACTTTAGAAATACTTCAATCAATACACGAGCGTCATAATGTTAAATCCATATGGTCTCACCAAGAAACATGGAATCGTTGGACTTATCAACGCGATATACGTGTTAAACAATGGGCACTAACAAACAATATACAGTGGCATGAGCCCGCGCAAAACGGTGTAGTTAGGAATATACGCACCCGAAACGGTTGGTCAGCAAACTGGAATAAGGAAATGCGCAAGCCGGCCAGCATAATTAACACGATAACCGGTGTAGTTAACGAAGGATCAGACACCACCCCCTCACCTAAACAGTTGAGACTTTCCGGTGATAGTTGCAGAAGTCGCCAGCCCGGCGGGAGATTAGAGGCTCAGATATTATTAAAAACTTTTTTATACGAGCGAGGCGAAGAATATAGCAAAGAAATGTCATCCCCTGTTACAGCTTTTGATAGCTGTTCGAGACTATCACCACATTTCGCTTTTGGTACAATTTCGGTTCGAGAAGCTTTCTCTGCCACCGAAAAGAGAATACATGAGCTTAAAAATACCTCGCCTGACGAAAGAGGCAACTGGATGCGCGCTTTGCGGTCGTTTTCAGGGCGTCTCAGATGGCATTGCCATTTCATACAAAAACTTGAAGATCAGCCCAGTATTGAGTTTGATAATATGCATCCGTTGTATGATGGTCTGAGAGAAAATGATTTTAATGAGGAATATTTTGAAGCTTGGAGGGAGGGACGCACAGGCTACCCAATGATAGACGCTTGCATGCGTGCCCTTAAGGAGACTGGATGGATCAATTTCCGAATGCGGGCCATGTTAATGAGTTTTTCCAGTTATCATTTATGGTTACATTGGCGGAGGCCAGCTGTTCATTTAGCAAAGCTATTTACAGATTATGAACCGGGTATTCACTACAGCCAAGCACAAATGCAGTCAGGAACCACGGGGATTAATTCCATTAGAATTTATAATCCAATAAAACAGGGTGTTGATCATGACGCCAACGGAAATTTTATAAGAAAATGGGTGCCAGAATTAAGATTCGCATCGAATAAATCAATACATAACCCCACTGCAGCAAATTCAAGGTCAACCGATTATCCCTATCCAATAGTCGACGAAAAGATTGCAAGAAAAACTGCGGCAGAAAAAATATATAATTTACGAAGAGCTACGTCACATAGAGAGCATGCTAAAAAGGTGTTTATCACGCATGGAAGTCGAAAGTCGAGGATGATCCGGAATCATAAGGATATTAAAACCAATGATAACCAAGGAGAATTAGCTTTAGATACGAGTATAAAATATACTAGTTCTTCTAAAAAAAATAAATGACGCATTAGTGAATGCGAGATCGAATGAAAATAAAACGTTGAAAGTCTAAACGACGGTGATTGAAGAAATATATGACAAGAAAAAAGATAGTTTTTACTTTGCTATTTTGTGGTTTAGTTTTGGTCGGATGCGCAATGGTCGGTCCACTCATGAGTGATGTTGAAAAGCCAAAATATCAAGTCACTTCTTTAGCAGATAGCATTGAATTAAGATCGTATGATCCGATGATTGTCGCAGCAGTTCAAGTAAACGGAAAACGCAAAGAAGCTATTGGAGAAGGGTTCCGCATTCTTGCAGATTACATCTTTGGAAATAACACATTAGAACAAAACATCTCCATGACAGCACCGGTTCAGCAACAAAGTGGAGAGACGATTGCTATGACCGCTCCGGTTCAGCAACAAAAAAACAGTAACTTTTGGAAAATAAGTTTCGTTATGCCGAAAATGTATACGCTAAAAACCATTCCAAAACCAAATAATAAGGAGGTCATACTCAATGAGGTGCCTGCTCAAAAGTTTATTGCAATTCGATTTTCGGGAACCAACTCAGACGACAATATTGAACAGCACGAGAGAACTCTTTTTAACTTCATAAAGCAGAATAAAATCAAGGTAGTGGGCGAATCTAAATACGCGTTTTACAATCCACCCTGGACGCTACCATTTATGCGGAGAAACGAGATAATGATGCAAATTCCAGATGATTAAGATTGATAAGGTTTCACTACTCCCCTATCGGAATATTATCGTAGACGCCTACTCCTTGAATTATCATAAATTTAGCAGGGTGCATATCTAGACCATGGACATAATGCGCGACCATTGATGTTACTTCGCACCGATCACCCACTTCTAAAATGTGAATATCTGCTGGAGCTTTAGTCTCCACAACCAGTGTTCCCTCCAGACAAACAAATGAATCTGTAATTTCGCTATGGTAATGCCATGGTATGCAGTCGTTCTCTCCGAGTGTCAGCACTTGTACCCGCATATCGTCGCCTTCCATTACCAATTCTCTATTAGCAATTTTGGCAGGTTTGTAAGCCACCACTTCCATTTTAAAAATCCCTCTCATTCCTAATATTGTGAGAACTTCCCCCAAAAGACTGTTAAACTGATGCACATTACTATTTTAGTTTAAGTCAGCCTCGTAGGATTTAAGCTCATCTAAGTTTATATACTCTAATGTTTTAATATTAGTGGCCGTCAACTTTACTCTTGGGGCACACCCTGCTTCATAAGCCTCTTTCCATCGCAACGCACAGAGACACCAACTATCCCCTTCCTTAAGGCCTTTAAAATTAAATTCAGGTCGTGGGGTCGTTAAGTCATTACCCTGGCGCTTAGAAAAATTCAAAAAATCGTTGGTGACAATCGCACATACTGTGTGCGTTCCCACATCACCTTGACTAGTATTACAGCACCCATCCCTAAAGAAACCTGTCATCGGGTCTGTACCACAAGTTGAAAGCTCAAAACCCAAGACATTTTTCTGTTTCTCCACCATTTCATCCTCTTAAGTAGGTTACTAACTAGTCCTCTGTTTATTTATTGAACAAGAAGTTTTTTTTGAGATAGATCGCTTGCTTCAAAATCAACTACCCGCTGGTTCAACATTAATATTAGAGTCAGACAAACCTCATAACATCCTTCACCAGATGTATATCATGCCCGGCAATTAATCTTGTTTAAATCCGTGGATAGCTCCGTCATTCCAATTTTCAACAAATTGGTCGATAGAAAGCGTCCACCCATTCTCCATATTCTCATCAAAATATTCGAATAGGATGCCATCTGGTGCCGTCATTGATAATAGGACCATGCCCCCCTCTTCTCCCCCACGTTCGTCATGTGGCAAGGCGTCAGGTGCAGCTAGGGCATAGTCACCCTTTTTCCTGCATACCGTTTTTTTGGATCCATCTTTCTGCCATTCAGTTAAATACTGTTCGCCCTCCAAGACCATAGTTAAAGTTGAAGCGACATGTCTATGTCGACGACAGTGACCTAAACTTCCATATCTCAGAAGCATGTCTAAACGGCCTGTATCCAGATCATATCCTAATAAACTATACTCAAAATCAACATTGACATCCTTACTTTTAGGGTCAGTTACGTGCCGCCAAGTTACAACACTTGGATCAAAACTCTGAGATATTATTGTCATCCTGTATCCTTTTATAAGACGCTTCACCTACGACACTTTTCTATCTGAAAGATTTTATGCATGGAATAGAAAATTTTGACACGGTTCAAAAATATAGATTAATTTGAAGAACCATATTGAACAAATATTCCTTTTATTTTTGGAGATTGAATTATGTCAAAATATGTATTTATAGCAAAGTATAGTATCGATGCAATTAAAGGGATGATTTCCTCCCCTCAGGATCGAAAAGACGCGATTGGACAACTCTTATCGGCAGCAGGAATGTCGATGACGGATTGTTTTTTTTCCCCCTCCAGCGCAAGAGTAGTTCTCATAGCTGAAGGTCCCGCAAAAGCACGGGACGCTTTGGTTATGATGATAATGGCCTCTGGTTCGTTTGATTTAGACTCAGAAGTCATAGATATCGTTGATAGCGATGAATTCATAGATTGCATGAAACAGGCTGGACAACTTGTATCCGCATACAAGGCGGCTGGCCAATAGCCCGAACTACCAAAACTCAAGGTTAAAGTAGAAACAATTATTCTATGCCTACTTGTCACGAATGCGAAAAAACTTGCGAAGAAGAGTTGGGAAGACAGGTTATAGTGGGTCAAAATAGTGAGGGGTTCGACTGGATTTTCTTGTGTCTCAACTGCATTCGTGATTGGAGACAAAGAGGACTCAAAAGTGAAGGGTATTCGCGAAAGGTGATACAGGATATTTTAAATAAAGAATATCCAATGGATTAGTGCTGCGGATATCCTATCGCTACTGGCCCATATCAACTTTAAAGCTTCTTTGCCCCTAAGTTACACCGCAAGCTCAACAGGAATACCGAGATTGTGTCTAAATTGAACGCCCCACGTCTCGTTTGTCAAAACAGCAATCCAAATAGCTTGAATTTGCAGATCCACATCACCTGACTTATTTATTCTGCTGGCATCAAATTTATAAACAACAGAAGAAGCAGATCTAGCCACTTCCTCTAGATTATCCATAATACTATGGGACCAACTAGGTTCAGTTCTTCTTATGATACTCCAAGGATAGTCAAAGTTTGCTCTATAATCGTCTGCACTTTCTATGGTTATCGAAACCCCGTTATAATTTTGATAAGTAAATGGAAATTTCACAGTTTCTAAATAATTTTCTGCATCCTGCTTGTTTATAGCGTCATGATGCGCATTTATAGCAAGCCTAGCGTCATCCATAGTACCCTCCCCTAATTACATTACGATTTATTCCAGATGCCTGAGCCTATTATAAGCCAAAGAGTGTAATTCAATTAACTAGAATGTGAATAGAAGATCCTTACACTTCTTTCTATGAACCATAGGTATCTTTACCAACCATGGGTTCCAACACCCCCCTTGAATGGACCAACAAGATTGCTCGTTATCCAACCACCATAGAAATCGCCTTCTTGATGTTGAACTCTCTCACCATTCACATAACAAGCATCCGCCTTAGACGCATAGAAACTGATATAACCTGTTATGCTTGAAAAGCTTGTTGTTGGATTTGTGTAGCACCAACCTATATTTTGAATGACGATTTGAGAGGCGGCGTAATTAAAATAGCTCGCCCTTCCCTTCCACTCGCAGAAGGTCGATCGCTCATTCTTAAACAGGGTTTCGGAATTCACATCGTCAGTTGGGAAATAGTATGTAGGGGGATGGGACGTTTCTAATGTTCTGAAAGTCGACTGACTTTCTGCCACGACGTCACCGCCAACAACAACCGATAAAGTACCGACAAAAGGCTCGCAAACAGCTGGCCGCGGGTAGTCCCAGACGTTTTCCTGCATCAAACGCGACACCCGCACAACCCCGATCTCATCACTGATTAACTCTAATGCTATCGACTCTCCCGCCCTTATCCTCACTAAGTCCAGAGGCAACTAAATATTGGTCGCTATAAATAACAAAGGAGCGAACAAGTTGGGAGGCTATATTCATCAATCTAGTCATGTTAAAGTTACGGGCATTAGGGCTTTTTAGATCATCACTTTAGGAGTTTATTAATGAAATAAGAAAAATGAAAAGCCTCTAAATTTAAAGCGATGAACGCTTTAATGATATTATTTAAATTAATGAACTCGATTCCATTGAGACTGTTTATAGAAAACTTATGAAACGCTATAGGGACATAATATGATCACTAAGGGAATAAAGGAGCTTTGCCAGGAAGCTGAGGAGGAAATAGAAATACTCAATGTAAATGATGTGATGCTTATCTCAGAGAACGAGGATATACAGTTGATTGATATTCGCGATATACGGGAGTTGTGGCGAGATGGGACAATTCCTGGCTCGATACACGCGCCGCGCGGGATGCTTGAATTCTGGGTAGATCCAGACAGTCCTTATTATAAAGAAATATTTGGTTCTGGGAAAAAGTTTATCTTCTTTTGTGCAGGAGGCATGCGGTCCGCACTTGCAGCTCAAACTGTTCATCGCATGGGACTTACGCCAGTGGCACATATGTCAGACGGCTATGCAGGATGGGTTAAAGCCGGTGGCGGTACTGAGCCTAAAACACCCAAGACATCCGATCGGCGCGACTAAGCTATTTTGTTGCAATTCAAAAGTCAGGTTGACGTGCAATGAGCCAAAAGGTCAACTTTAAACGATCTTAAGTATTATCCTTTATACGAGTTGGTCCTTGGCCAAAAGATTTACCCTCCAATTCTAAAAACTTTTCCTCTCTAGACGTATTAATTCTCTCTAGAACAAAATTTCTATGGGGGAACCGACCATAGCTTTTTATAATCTCTCTATGCCCACTCCAACCGGCGATACTGAGTTTAATGTAGTTGTGCCATCTTGTATGACTTACTCGTAAAAGTTTTTCCAGAAGTTCACTACCCTGATCCTGATCATCCAAGCACTCCGAATGGTGTAACGGATGATAAAGCCAAATTCTCGGTACCACATGCAAACCGGCATCGAACTGGTTTTTAATTATACATCTCAAGTATCTCAACGCCTGAGCATCACCCGAGTAGGCCTCTGGGCTACCACGAAACAAATTACGACTAAACTGATCCAACAATAATATAAGTGCAAGAGAGCTTTGCGGTTGACTGCACCAATCCTCTAAATGACCCGCAAGTGCCTCTTGCACAACGTCTCCAAAAAGAACGCGTATTTTTTCATCGGTATCACGTGAGCCTTCGTACCAGAAAGGTTTACGCTTCAAAGCATTAATCGGGGACGTGCATGCGTTCCCCAACCAAAAATCATTTATTCTATCGACTAACTCTAACAATCTAACAAATGATAATCATCTACAACAGATGGAGGCCTATGCGTCAGAACCCTTTTCTCCATGATGCTTCCTGAAAATGGTTGCGTATTCGTCCCAGCTTATCTTATTATTTTTGTCAATGTCAAAGGCGTCAAAAGCTACACCATACTTATCAAGCCCCGCCTTGTTATGCTCCATCTTACTCAAAGAATCGTCATTGTTCATATCGGCCGACTTAAATAGATCCTTTGCGTCCTCCATTAAAGCCGCAGCTGATTTCTCTCCATGAGAGTAACAGCTTCCAGCATAAGTGGCCGTGGAAGCTAAAAACGACAATGCAAGCACTGTTGAACTTATTCTGCCAAGATTTTTCATATTTATCTCTCCAATGTCTAAATGCTAATTCGATACGTTGTATTGAAGTGTCCAGATCATATATTTTATATCACTGTCACTCCTCCGTTTCCGAGGACGTCATTCCTAGAATGATAGAAAACGCCACAACGCCATAAAAAGCACAAGAGCACCAAGAGTAGATATCATACATTATAGGTGCCTGGCCTGGTGAGCCCCATCCGTCCGTGAAAGCAGCCCCGAATATTGCAAAAAAACCAACAATTAACGATAAAAATGCCGACACAATAAGTTCCATAAAGTTACTCGCTTGAGTTAGATTGTTTTCTAACTCTCCGATAATTGGGATAATTATGGTTACCCCAATAAATCGCCAAACCCAGGAAAAAATTGACCGCTTGGTTTGGCTTCTTATCATCATTTTCCCTTCTGCATAAATATCAGTGATCCATCCGTTTGATGCTTTATTTGTAATTTATCTATATTCCTCTTATAGACAACAATGCTCAATTTTATAAGTTTGGCTCATAAAGCAAAATAAAAAATCAGCCTTATCATCTATTGGATCATCAAATGATAAAGTTTGTTTATTATCAGTTTGGTGTGTCAATACAACATGCAAGACTAATAGCTTGGTATGAATATAATGAGAGGAATTTGAAGTGGATCGAGAAACATACGACTTCATCATTATTGGCGCTGGATCCGCTGGCTCTGTCTTGGCTAATAGGCTCACAGAATGTGGGCAATATAAAGTTCTATGTCTAGAGGCTGGAACCAAGGGTTCAAATTATTTTTGGTCCCGAATGCCAGCGGGGGTTGCCAAGTTAATCGATAATCCTCTGGTAAATTGGTGCTATAGTTCCGAGCCTGATGAAGGCAGTGGACAACGAAGAATTGAAATCCCACGTGGAAAAATGTTGGGAGGGTCTAGTTCGATAAACGGGATGGTTTTTGTCCGCGGCCAAGCCCAAGATTATGATCATTGGGCGCAGCTAGGGAACCGTGGCTGGAGTTATCAGGAAGTTTTACCAATATTTAAAAAAATAGAATCATATGAAGGAGGTGCTGATGAGTATCGTGGCCGCAATGGCCCCATCAAGGTCACTGATTCTAAAAAGATCACCCCGCTTTTTGATAAAATTATCGCTGCCGCAAAGACAATTGGCATCAAACATAATTCGGATTACAACGGTCAGTCTCAAGAAGGTATCGCCATGACCCAGGCAAGTATAAATGGTGGAAGGAGACAGAGTACCGCATTTTGTTATCTTGATCCTGCGAGCACCAGATCTAACCTTCATGTTCAAACAGGTGCAAATTGTGAGAGTCTGATCATCAAAGAAAAAAAATGTGTTGGGATCAGGTATACTATTAAAGGGGCGGCCAAGGAAGCAATCGCTAATCGTGAAACGATTATATGCGCCGGGGCCATTAATTCCCCCAAATTATTAGAATTGTCAGGGATAGGACAAAGACCTTTACTTGAAAAAATGGGGATTGAAGTAATCAAAGAATTATCCGGCGTGGGGGAAAATCTTCGAGACCATTACTCTCCTCGCTTAAAATATGAAATTAGCCAAAGAAATGCGACTTTTAGCGAACGCGGTAATGGTTTGCGTTTAATGCTGGAGGCGATGAAATACGTATTCTTTCGCTCAGGCTTTATTGCATTAACAACTGTTCCAATGCGTATGTATTTTAGAACCCGGGAAGGTTTGGAAACTCCAGATGCAACAATTTCGTTCATGCCTTTTTTAACAGAACGAATTAATAGAACTCGCGCAATTTCTAAAAAACCTGGAATTACAATGAGTGCTAATGTTTTACGACCGGAAAGTCAGGGGAGTATTCATATAAAATCCAAGAACGCAGAAAAACCTCCGGCAATACATTTCAATTTTTTATCAAATGAAACGGACCGTAATGGTTTATTATTTGCAATTCGTAAAGGGCGAGAGTTAATGAACTCAGATCCTGTGTCAAATATAGTAAAGAAAGAAATCGCCCCCGGATCAGAGCTAAACACTGATGAGGAACTGCTAGACTGGGTGCGTAATAATGCAGAAACCACCTATCATCCTGTAGGAACATGTAAAATGGGAAATGACCCTATGGCGGTGGTAGATAACGAATTGAAAGTTCACGGTATCAAACAACTCCGGATCGCCGACGCATCTATTATGCCGACATTAACATCTGGAAATACAAATGCACCATGCATTATGATTGGGGAAAAATGTGCAGCGATGGTCCTTAAGGATGCAGAACCTTGATTAAATGCTGTTTATAAAAAATAGACGAATAGGCCAACTTTGATTGATGTTCGAATGGTAATATTTTCACACTGACGCCTTGAGGATGATTTTAAGAATGCAAATAAAACCCACAGGCAGTTGTCTAGGTGCTGACATTCTAGATATTGATTTATCTCAGGAACTTTCTGATCAACAATTTTCAGATATTGTCGAGGCTTGGCATTCTTTCAGCATTCTTCGATTTAGAAAGCAAGAGCTGAGCGATGACGAGTTTGTAAATTTCTCTAGAAGATTTGGATCACTCGACCTGGCCCCAACAGGTCGAGGTGGCAAGCCTTTCAATGCGTCTAGACCGGAGATAGCGATCATATCAAATATTATAGTCAATGGTAAAAAAGCGGGTTCTTTAGGTAATTCTGAGTTAGTCTGGCATCAGGATATGAGCTACGTAAATTTACCTCCTAAAGCAAGTGTGCTCTATGGCTTAGAGATTCCAAAATCCAGCGGGGACACCTCGTTCTATAGTGCATATGAAGCTTATTCCGCTCTTCCTCCCAAGTTGAAAACAAAAATAAACGGGCTCACGTGTAAGCACGATGCCACACGAAATTCTGCTGGAGAACTCCGAGTTGGTTACGCAGAGACTTACCACAATAAAGAGAGACCGGGGGCTATTCATCCACTTGTGATTCTCCATCCCAACACGAAGCGAAAAGCCTTGTATTTAGGACGTCGTCCAAACGCCTGGATCTATGGTTTTTCTTCTAAGGCAAGCGATGCCCTGTTAGATGAACTATGGGATCATATTAATTCTCATAATTTCACGTGGACCCAAAATTGGGAAAAAGGCGATTTAGTAATTTGGGACAATAGATGCACCTTCCATAGAAGAGAAAAACTAGACCCTAGTCAGAACCGTTTAATGCATCGAACACAAATAGCCGATGACTACCCACCAACCGCACCCTCCTGATTGAGATATAATAACTCAACGTTTAATAACCGCCTTACTTTACAAAAAATGCCCGATGAGCATTTCGCGTTTCCTTCCAAATCCTGATATTTTTACCATATCAAACCCTACGTCCGTTAAACCTCTTCTAACGGCGGAGGCGGACGTAAACGTTGCTAATCTGGTTCCTTTTTTACTTAATCTAGCAACCTCCCTAAAAACCTTATCGCTCCACATTTCTGGATTACACGACGGTGCAAATCCATCGAGGAACCAAGCGTCACTGGAAAACGTAGCTTGGGACAATACATTCCTGACATCTCCAAAAATAAGTTTGAGTGTCACACTCCCTTTATCGAATAAAATAGTCTGAGAATTAACTTCAGTGGATGCATAGTCTTTTTTAAATTCCTCTAGTAATGGCTTTAGATCCGACCAATGGTTAATACTTTGTACGATTTGAGAAATTGTAAGAGGGTATTTTTCGATCGAATAATATATCAAATTACTGTTAGGGGATGAGGTCTCTCGCCACAACTGCCAGGTCGCGAAGAAGTTTAGCCCAGTTCCGAACCCTGTCTCAGCTATTATAAAGCGGTCCGTGCATCTCCAAATTTCTGGCAACTTATTTCCATCTAAGAACACGTATTTTGTCTCGTCTAGGCCATCCAAACCGGAAAAGTATAAGTCGCCAAATCTTACAGAACGAGGAACATTTTTAACTGACCAATCGAGTTCCTCTTCCATACTATATCATCCAAAAAAAACTAAGTTATTTATGCATTCGTTATTCTTATCATTTCTAACGGTTTTTTTTCATTATTAATGACATATAGGAAAAGGATAAAATGGTAGATTTGGCCCTGCTACTCTAGATTGCGTCTCATTAGAACCTAAATCCTTAATATTGGCCAAATTATCTAGAACGAAAAACGCTAAGCCTAAAGCCCAGAAGCCTGCAATGACGGTCAAGATGATAGGGTACAAATGCGAAAAACTCTTCATGAATGATCCAAAAATTGAATCTAATTTTTTAATATTGATGATCAGATTGCATAGTGCTTATTGATCCATGCTGTGCTTTTGATTTGTTTTGCGCTTGGGAATTCTAATAGCTTTACCGATTGGCACTATGATGCGCTTTATAAAGTTTGATGCCGTCTGTTTTTGAACTGGTTTCTCTATGTGTTTAGATAAAATTTGCAGGGCAACTTCGGACATTTCCGCTCGTTTTCGAGCCTCCAGTAACAGCTCTTTCAACATTTGGTTCTCCTTGTTAGCGACCGCTAGCAGTTCCGACAAAGCAGAATTATTATCGTGAGAGCCATTATCAATTTCCATCCTTGTCCATTCCCTAGGCGTCTATACCAAACAGAAAACCGTAATGACTAAACTTAACACTTTTGTGAACACCAGCAAAAGTGATAAATTTATCATCCATTCTTACTTCTCTGAGATTATCTTATGGCTTTAGCACTTCTTTGCGCGTTTCTAGCGGCACTCGGTTTCGCAATTATGTACGCGCTTATAAAAGGCGTCGGTCTAGATTTTGGAACTGCACAACTTGTATTCTTTAGGAGTTTAGTTGCACTTTTAATCTTCTCCCCAATGCTATTACAAAATAAGCATCTCCTCAAAACCAATCGACTAAAAGGACATTTGCTACGATCGATTTTTGGGTTAGCGTCAATGTTTTGTCTATTTGTATCCGCGCCGCAC
Organism: SAR116 cluster bacterium AG-447-C21; assembly: GCA_003212315.1. Taxonomy (GTDB): domain Bacteria; phylum Pseudomonadota; class Alphaproteobacteria; order Thalassobaculales; family Thalassobaculaceae; genus UBA7326. The sequence continues at coordinate 17,503 of QCQB01000017.1, forward strand.
ATACCATTTACGGATCTAACCCTCATTATTTTTACAATGCCGCTATTTGTTACAGTCCTCTCTTATCCGTTGTTGAAGGAAAGGGTAAGTCGCAATCAGTATTTTATAGTGATTGCCGGCTTTATCGGTATTTTTATAGCCACTGACCCTGAAACTAATAGTTTGAGTATTTACTATCTCTTAGCAGTAACAGGTTCGGCTCTTTACGGTCTGGCTGTAATTACCATCCGGCAACTTGGTGAAACAGAGGCGCCTGGCACAACATTTTTTTATTTTACAATAATTTGTACTGTTTTGTCGGGTTGCGCCCTCCCATTTGACTGGATTTCTCCAAATTCAATGGATTGGGCTTACTTGTTTGGCATTGGTGTTTTTGGCGGCTTAGCGCAGTTTTCGATGATCAAAGCCTACAAATTAGCCCCGGCCAATCTAATAGCACCAGCGGAATACACGCAATTCCTTTGGGCTATATTTTTCGGGATAGTCATATGGGGAGAAGTTCCATCCTTAAACACCTATCTAGGGGCTCTTATTATTATAGGTGCCGCTATTGCTCTTTCCCGAAATATTTCAAAGCCGTTGCGTAGAAATGACAACCTCCGATAAACTAGGTGTAGGAGGCGATTTTGAATATTGATAAAAGATGGCTGATTCTCTTTTTACTATTTTTTGCCCGAATAAGCCTGGGTTTTCAATTCCAAACCATGGGCTCTGTCTCTAGCCAGGTAGTAGATGAGTTAAGCTTCAATTACACTCAAATTGGCAGTTTAATCGGACTATTCATGGTTCCTGGATTATTTCTGGCTATCCCAGCTGGACTTACAGGGAATTTTTTATCAGATAAGTCTATTATTGGTCTGGGGCTTATTAGTCTAAGTTTAGGTGGTGGCATTGCAAGTCTATCGGAAACATACGAACTATTTTTTTTTGCAAGGTTTATCTGCGGAGTTGGGTTTGTGTTTTCCACCATATTTTTTGCTAAAGTCACAACAGACTGGTTTGAAGGCAAGGAATTAGCAACTGCAATGAGTATCTTGGTGATGTCCTGGCCTTTTGGGATTGCAATGGGTCAAATCGGCCATGGATGGCTCGCGACGAATTTTGACTGGCGGTGGGCATTTATTATTGCCTCTTCTTATTGCGCTATTAGTGCATTATTAATAATGATACTGTTTCACTCCCCTCCTCATATAAAATCAGAGAAAGTAAGTTTTGGTATTCGATTAACTGGCAACGAGTTGTTATTGACCCTCGTTGCCTCAAGTGCATGGGGGCTTTTTAATGCCGGTTATGTCGTTTATCTAAGTTTTGGTCCATCGATACTTATCGCACAAGGCATGGATACCGTCTCCGCCCTTGGCGTTATCAGTATTGCTAGTTGGATAATGATTTTTTCGGGAGCTCTTTGCGGTTACATAGCCGACCGCTCAGGAAGACCCGATCTAATAGTTTTTATCTGTTTAATCTTTTCAATGCTATCTCTTCTATCACTATGTTTCACAACCGCTAATTTAATGTCTGTTCTTATTTTCGGCCTTATCGGAATGGCCCCCGCTGGGCTTATTATGGCTTTGGCGGCGAAAGCAATGCGACCTGAAAATAGAGCTTTGGGGATGGGTATTTTTTTCATGGGACAATTTTTTTTACAAGGACCAGCTCCAGGAATTGCTGGATGGATTTACGATAATACGCTTAGCCCAACATTCCCTATGCTTTTTGGGATATTCCTGTTCCTGTCAACAGCGATTGCTACAGTAGTTTTCAATCAACTGAAAAAACGAATACCCCTTAGATAACGCTGGCTAGACGCCATCCACTACCAACCATTGTTTTATAGTCGTTAATGACTCGCGTAGTTCTCTCCAAGGCCGATAACCTGGATCAGCCATGAAGGCGTCATAGTTTTCTCTAGATGGAAATTTCAGCATTACAATCCGTTTTGGGTCCCAATCGCCAACAAACACTTCTGTTGCGCCTCCTCGACAACAATATTCACCGCCGTGTTTTGCAACATACTTTGGTGCTTCCGCTTTGTATTTCTCATACGCTACTGGGTCATGAACGTCAGCGTCCAAAATCATATAAACAGACAATTTTTTGCTCCTTAAAGAACTATAACGTAGTTATATTGAAATAGACCGCATAAATTAGTCCAATCATCTGGCCTACATTCAATACTACTGTCAAACGATGCGCAATTTTAAATTTATGGCCTGCAGTAATATCGCCAGCTAACTCAGCATCGCGCCACAAATTAATTCGGGGCATTAGAAATTGCCGAGTAATTAGTGTTGAAATCAAAATCACTATACAAATAACAAAACTGGGGTTTTTAAAATCATCTAATATCGCGGCAAACCCGCTGACGATAATTATAAAACTGTAATAATTAGGAAATAGTTTTCTTAAGAATGAGCCTGCCTGCGCTTTATCCAAACTCGTGAAAACAGCTGGGGCAACAACCGTTGGGAAAAAGATCATTCCTCCGAGTAGGAACGCGAGTAATAACGTTTGTAAAATGATTTCCATTATATCCTTACCAACACATGTTTTGGTCACATTTATTTACGAGTAATATCACCCATAACTTAGAACTATTTCTTAAACTGGCTATAGATAAGTAGTTTATTAGCAGATTATCTTTGACTAAATCATTTCAAAATGGCTTCCGCTGCGTCCGCCAATACTTGACAACCTATAACTATATCCTCTTCGTGACTGTCCTCTTTAAAGTTGTGACTTACTCCATCAATCGAGGGTATAAATAACATCCCGCATGGAAGTTTTTCATTTATCACCATTGGGTCGTGGCCGGCAGCACTTGGCATCTCTCTCCATCCACCCGGAACAACTAATTCGGCTGCCCCCCCCATCTTCATGATGAATTCCTCATGCATATTGCACGGCCGTATTGGTGCTCTAGAAGGTACAACCTGAACTTTTATAACACTTCTCGAATTTATGTCGTTAGCAATGGAAGATACAATTTGTTCTAATTTATTTAATAGTGTTTCATCCTGATCACGAAATTGCACCGTTAACTCCGCTCGTCCAGGAACGATCGAAGCCGCACCAGGTTCTATTACAGCATTCCCAATAGTCCATACTGTTCGGTTATTTACGACGGGTGGGAATTCTTGATTTATCCGATAAGCCATTTCAAACATAGCCGTAGCCGCATCTCTTCTTCTGGCCATAGTTGTGGTGCCAGCATGGTTTTGCTCTCCCTCAAAGAGAACCGTTAATCCGCGGATACCGACAATCGCTGTAACCACACCAATTTTTTCTCCAGCATCTTCCAAGTAATTCCCTTGCTCAATATGCGCTTCGAGGTACCCTCGGTATCTTTCTTCGTCTACTGTTAATCGCGGCGTGTCAATTAAACCAGTTCGTTTTAGAGCAGCCTCAAGAGTTTCACCTTCTCTACTCACACATCCTTTTTCAATGTCATCATCTAATATTCCGCACCACGACCGGCTCCCTAAACATGAGAGAAAGTTTCCTTCTTCATCTTGCCAGGACACAGCGTCAATCGTTAAATTTTTGGTGCTAGGGTCTTCTTGAAAAGCCCTCACAATTTCTAATCCATAGATTACTCCCAAAGCTCCGTCTAGCCACCCACCTTCAGGTTGAGTATCGGAATGAGATCCTATCAAAAGAGCCGGACCATCGTTTTTAGATCTGCCAAAAACATTTCCGACGCCATCTATTGTGCTCGTTAATCCAGCTAACTCAAACTGCTCCTTAAGCCAGAGCCGAGCTTCCATATCTTTTTCGCTAAAGGCCGGACGAACCACTCCAGTGCCCATCCCACCTATCCTTCTCAGATGATCTAAATCGGCCAACAATCGAGAAGAATTAATCGATACCATTTTCGACTCCTTTGAATAAAATCAAGTTCCCTGCGTTTCATTAACTTACTGACTAACCTTTTTTATTAATTCAAAATACAAAGTTCTTATTTTCAATGTAAGAGGTCCCGCTTGCCCATCGCCAATTACACGTCCATCAATTGTTTCAACAGGGACCTGGGCGCCAAAAGTACCTGTTAAAAAAGCCTCTTCAGCGTTGTATGCATCTACCAATGAAAAATTCTTCTCAAAAATTGGTATACCATTTTTTGAACATACCTCTATAACCTTTTGTCTAGTAATACCATTCATGCAGTAATCACCACTAGATGTCCAAACTTCTCCTTTACGAACAATAAAAAAATTACATGCATTTGTCGTGCTTACAAAGCCGTGAATATCCAACATCAAGGCTTCGTCAGCTCCTGCTTTTTCCGCTGCAATACAAGCAAGGATACAATTCAATTTTGAATGACTATTGAGCTTTGGATCCTGAGTCATAGGAAGCCCTCTAATATGAGGAACAGTTGCGAGCTTTATCGGTCTCGATAATACAGGCTTCGAATGTTCAATAATTGCTACAATCGAGGGGCCAGATGTAGACAAGGCCGGATGCTGAAACGGACGCCTTTTTACACCTCTGGTAATCATCAACCGAGCATGAGCGTTGTTCGTCATACCGTTTGCAAGACGTGTTTTTTCAAGTACTTGGACAATATCACTTTTACTCATTCCTATAGACAGGTCGATGGCTTTCGCTGCTTCAAATAGCCTGTCTATATGAAGATCTAAAAATGCCCAACGGCCATCATAAAGTCGAAGGCCTTCCCAAATACCATCACCCAGCATAAAGCCCGAATCATATACGCTCACAACTGCATCCTTTTTGGGAACAATGACCCCATTCACATAAATTAATATTTTTTCATTTCGTTCATCTTCTTCAGCCTGGTGCGCTGAAATTTGATTAGCCATGGTATTTTCCAGTCTCGATGGGCGAAGTTTAAAATAATGATCAGATAAATGAATAATGATTCTATCATTATTCTATTGGTGACAACAAACTGTAGTGAAGTTAATTTTAAACCCTTATTAAAAATGAAGTCGAGGCTCAGAAAAATGCCAAAAACACCTGATTTTTTTCAAGACAAAACCATCCTCATAACGGGAGCCGGAAGTGGAATAGGCAGGGCAACGGCTATCGTTTTTGCAAGAGAAGGAGCCAACGTCGTATGTACCGATTTAAATATGGAAGCAGCCGAGCGAACATGCAACCAGGTAATTCAAATGGGTTCCAAGGCAATCCACCTTCAGTGCGATGTCACGAACCGAAAACAAGTTGCCAATATGATAAAAGAAGCCATCGCACACTTTGGAAAAATTCATTTTGAATTAAATTCAGCCGGGGGAGCTTTAGCTCGCAAGCCTTTTTTAGAAATCACCAATGAACTTTGGGAAAAAACATACGCACTTAACGTAACAGGAACATTCAATACAGCCCAAGCTATAATACCCCACATGCTCAAAAATAAATATGGAGTGATTGTTAACATTGCGAGTGTCGCGGCAAAAGTAGGCGGGGCAGGTAATTCCATTCATTACGCTTCGTCAAAAGGCGCGGTGGATACTATGACAATGGGAATTGCGCGAGAATTTGCCGGTAAAGGTATTCGATGCTTGTCTATCTCTCCTGGTGTTGTCGACACTGCATTCCATGATCAAACACCTCCAGAAGTTTTAGAAGGATATAATAATCTCACTCCTATGGGACGAATGGCCCATCCAGACGAGATAGCAGAGACTATTTTATTTGCCTGCTCTGATGCCGCACCATATATGACGGCAGACACGATCTATGTATCTGGTGGGCTGCGATAACATAGTACATGCTACCTTTTGATATTATCTAATCCGCACCCTCAATTATTCGCAGATCTCGATCAGCGCCACCCGCTAATTCATTGAGTGCCAGCTTGTACGCTTCTGAGTCATAGGCGCGTTTTGCCTGTTCAAAACTATCAAATTCAATAACCACTGTTCTTTGATTTAAACCATTCTCCTTCGCAACCAGATCACCGCCTTTAACCAAAAACCGCCCTCCGGCATTTTCAATAGCTGGGATAGCAAGTTTAACATAAGCTGCGTGTTTTTGGGGGTCTGCCGGAGCCCTGTGGGCGCTAATCCAGTATCCTTTTTTCATTTTTTGTTCCATATTTAATTAAAAAATCAAATCCAAATTAAACTATAGTTATTTGAATATTATTGCTCAACAAAACTTTTCCGCGCCGTCAAAATTATTTCCTCTAACAAGTCTTTATTACCTATCGCATTTGCGAGTAATAAAATTATTTTGGCGTTTAAACGGCGACTTTCGTCATCCGAGAGGCCATCGTGCGCATTGACTAAGACTTCATAAAAGTCGTCAGGTGATTCAAAGTTTTGTTCCTTTATATTGTAAATCATCTGCTCTCCTAATTACCCATGGCCTTCTCAAGTGCACAATTTATCTCTTTTAGAGGGGGGCTGTCTTTCCACCTAGCTGCGATGTATTGATCTGGACGGATTAGATAAACACTGCCAGGTTTAGCTGCCCATTTTTTAAAACAGGTATTATTTTTATCAGACAGAATTAAAGCACCATTTTTACTATCTATCTCTTGATCAGAAACAAATACAATTTTTATTTTTGGTTTCCACGAACAAGCCAATTCTCGCAGGTGTCTTATTTTATTACTGAAAAATAATGGCTCATCCACAAATATAAGAAGACAAAACTGAGTTCCCAATTCGGTTAGCAACCACACGGCATCTTCACCCTTGAATACGGACGTATCTATGCTTAATTCTCCCGGACTTGCTCCTTTAGATTTAAATAACGGATCATCCATTGAGTTCAATGGAGAGTCTTTGTAAAAATGCGGCGAAGACAAACGCCCACTGTTTATCAACTGCCGTGCAAAGGGCATTTCCTCTGATAACAGGAACACTGCGTCTCTAAATTCCTCGCTTGCTTTGTTCTTTGGTGTCATAAAATTTGTACTACGGGCCGAGTTTAAAATATTTTCATCTGCTGCTGGGATACGCTCTCTATCATAGGAATTCAAAAGTGTTTTTGGGGCATACCCCTTTAGCACAGCGGATATTTTCCAACTTAAGTTGTCGACATCCTGAACTCCACCATTGCCGCCTCGGGCCCCAAAGGGACTAACTACATGTGCAGAGTCGCCCGCAAAAAAGATTGAGCCATGGGTGAATTTATCCATCCTTCTGCAGGAAAAAGTGTAAACGCTGATCCATTCAATATCAAAACCCACCCCCTCGCCTAACATTTTTCTAATCCTATTTTTTACACGTTCTGGATTACTCTCAATCTCTGGATCAGCATGGGGCCCTAACTGAAGGTCGATACGAAGAATATTATCCGGCTGCACGTGGAGCAGAGCAGATTGACCGTGATGAAAGACCGGTTCAAACCAAAATCTCCTCTCCATAGGATAGGATTTTTTTACGCGAATATCGGTAATTAAAAATTTTTCCTCAAACTTTTGCCCTTTTAATTGCAAGCCTAATTTATTTCGCAAAGGGCTTTTTACTCCATCTGCCGCAATTACATATTTTGTTTCTATTTTATATTCATCCTTTGGTGTTTTGACTGTCAGCAATACCGTTGAGTCTGTTTTAGGATTTACATCAACCACTTCATGCGATCTTCTGATGTCATTGAATTTCATTGTTCCAATATGACGTTCTAAAAACTCTTCGAAATAATACTGCTGTAAATTAATAAATGCCGGCATTTGAAAATCAGGTTCGGCTTGAAGATCAAAATTGAAGATCTCTCTTTCCCCTCTATAAACCCTTCCTTGTTTCCAGGTCACCCCTTTTTCCAGCATCTTTTTTGCCGAGCCTGATCTGTTTAAGATCTCTAATGTTCGTTGTGACCAACAAATCGCCTTACTCCCATCCGAGAAGGAGTTAGATACTTCAAGCACAACTGATTTGATTCCATGATTAGCAAACTCAGCAGCAGCAGCTAGACCAACCGGTCCGGCTCCCACTATTACGACATCTTCATATTGAATATTAGCCTGCTTCATTATCCCACACGCTGACTAATCATTACCTAGGAACCGGGGTCGCTAGCAATAAGCCACCACATAGCACAGCCATTTTCGATAATGGATGTTCTACAAACAAATTTAAAACCTTCTTAATTATATTGACTGTTTGACTATCTAAAGACGGATCAAATGGTTTTAGTTCATGCGCTATGCTTGCGCCTATGGAATATGCCTCTGAGCGAACAGAAGCAATTGTCGATTTTATATGTGTATCATGTTCATACGGTGACAAAAGAGTGTATATTAGTCCAAGATAGCCCGGCCAATATGCCAAATGCCTATACATGCTCGCTATGATCCTCCCATCCTCCTCACAGATATTATTTAAATGCTGAACTAATTCTTGGACATGCTGATCGAGGTCGGACATTGGCGGCAAAGGAGGAAGAGGTGCTAGTAGCTCATATGAAGGTTGCCCAATCGTTGCTTCCCACGGTTGGCTATCACTCGCTATACAAGCTAAAGCCGAACTCAATCCAATCAGATTAATACTATTCGTTTTATTATAAGATTTGAGGATATTGGTTATATTGACATGTCCCAAATTATCGACACCGCATGCACGAAGTGCTTGTTCAGACAAAGGTTGTATTTTGGGCAAAGAAAGCGTGTCTCTAAATCTTTGCGCTTCGGTTAACACTAATCCAGATTTATAGACAGGCCTCAACATTTCCCACACTGCCTGTAAAGCTCCTGGAGTTACAGCTAAATGGCGCCATATAAGGTTAACAACGTCAGCTCCAGTAGTATCTTTTATATCCAGAAAAATTTCCCGTATTTCACCTTCCGCCTCGCTTTCTAAAACGGCAGGAACAGGATCAGAACTCAATACCATCACTAATTTGCCCTCTCTCCAAACAAAAATGAGTATTAATAATTCTCCTGATATTATTTACAATATAATCGACTTTTCACTACCATCTCTAATTATTAGAGTTTTTCCCCATTATTTACTTTTCGTTATTTTTAGAAATATCAGGGTTCCCCTCGTGGCGGCTTTCTATGTCCTTGAAAGGGTCTGTTTTGAAAAGAGTTTCAAGTCTTTCTATGTCTTTCTGAGACGCTTCGATTATAGCCTCGCTTCTCTCAGCGATCGATTGAACTTGATAAAACTTGAGGTTTCTATGAAGGCGCCAAGTAACTGCGCATATAACACCACTTATGACCCCAAACGTTGATGGTTCGACTGTTATGATCGGGAACTCATAAAACTCCATTATTCCTCCAAGACTAAAAATGGTACTGACACCACTAATTGCAGCAACAACTCCCCATCTATCTGGAAAAATAGCCAATCACTTCCTCCCTTTTTGATCATCTTTCAGTTTTCTATAATTATTAATTAAAACATGTAAACTTATACAATTCATTAATTAATCAGTTGAAATCCTTCCAACGATTTGAATGCTCCCCAAATCAGTAACCCGAATTACAACAATTTCTCCCGAGGACGGATAAACCTCCGTTAAAGCAGTTATGTTTACTTGATGCGTTACGAGTATAATTGGCATTTTATTATTTAACTGGAACAACCAATCTTTTAACTGGGTTGTTTGCTTGTCTTTTAAATGAAATTTTTCAAAAAATGAATTGATAATAGGCAACTCTTTTACGTGCCCTAGGCTCAATATTTTTGCTGTTTCTCTACATCGACACCACTGGCTAGAAAAGATTTCTGGGGGTATTTTAAGATTATCACGAAGTTTCTTACCAATTCTAACCGCTTGGCTACGACCTTCCTCTGATAAATTTCTTTGCGTATCGCAATCATTAACATCGAAATTGTCTGGGTCCCCTGTCCCAGGAGCTAAGGCATGCCGTAATAAGTAAATATTTTCAATATCATATAAAGCTGCTTCAGCTTTTTTTCTTGAACTATAAGCAGAGCTTACATCGGTTAATAAAAAACCTACGCAAATGAAAAAGAAAATGAAACTTTTCACACGAGCCTACCAATCAAGTTCTATATTCTTCTTAAAAATCGCTTAAAACATGCTAGCGATCTAGTTTATTCGGAAAATTGGCGGCCCCTGCAGAACTCGAACCCGCAACACCTTACATCGAAGGCAAGTACTCTAATTGACGCAATCTCAATGACCTAGATAAAATCATCATTTAATAATCAACTCCCTGAATATACTAATATATGCTTTTTTCTACTTTTAACGATAGTAAAAATCATCTTCCACTTGAGATGCCCTTTATCAAAAATTGAAGGTTGCTGTATAATTTATAGCCATAAAATTTTAATTGCCTAAATATTTTGCGATTCAATCAGCTTTTTTTAAGTCATTTTAAAAAAAATACAACAAGAACAGACACTTAGTTTTTGGCACAACTTTTGTTATGTCAATATTCACCGGCATAGAATATCATCAGAACATGATTTCTTTTGGAAGGAGTAATAAGTCATTAAATATATATAAGAATGTGCAGAGCTAATCGTTCTAACTGTGCCGAATTTAGAAGCATTTAAATTTTTAAAATTGACAATTTAGCACTCACTCTAATTAAATTGACCGATGGCGAAACACCAAAATGGAAAATTAATCAGATATCAGAAAGGGTTAGTAATAATGATATACAATTTAGGTAAGAAGTTGCTTTCGGCGTTGACAGTAACGCTTATAACTTCTTCTTTCGCACATGCCAGTCCGGAGGATAATAGTCTTGTTATTGCGTGGGGCTCAACGGGTCCGATCGAACATGTCGATAATTATGTCAATACAAACCGAACTGGGATTTGGTTTAGTCGAATGGTATGGGACCAATTGATATACAGAGAACCCAAGACCTTCGAATATAAACCTTTGCTCGCGAAAAGTTGGAAAGCTCTCTCAGATACGGTGTGGCAGTTTGAACTCCGTCAGGGGGTAAAGTTCCATAACGGTGAGGCTTTTGATGCGGATGACGTTGTATACACACTAAACTGGATCTCCAATCCAAAAAATGGTGTTAAAGTGCAACGAAATGTGAACTGGATAAAGGAAGCCCGTAAGGTGGGACCTTATACCGTTGACGTTGAAATGAAGCGGCCTTTCCCGCAGGCTTTTGAATTCTTGTCTGGACCAATCACCATTTACCCTAATGAATATTATGCGAAAGTTGGCCCTGACGGCATGCATAAAGCACCGGTTGGAACTGGACCAATGAAAGTGGTCTCCATCAAGACGGCAGAAGAGTATGTCTTTGAGAAAAACAAAGGCTACACCTGGGGTTCACCCAAGGGGGAAGCGCAGGTGGATAAGATGGTTGTGCGTGAGATCGCTGACGTACAAACTCAAATAGCCGAACTTCTAGCGGGGGGTATTGATATCACTGCAGATATATCTGCAGACCACGTCACCCAAATCGGCGGAGTGTCTGGATTCACAGCATTACAGGCTGGGACTATGAGAACTGGCTATATTGGTTTCGATGCTGCAGGCCGCGGTAATCACGAGCCGGTAACAAAACTGAAAGTTCGTCAGGCGATGGCGCATGCTATTGATAGAAAGAGCCTGGTTAAAAACTTGATCCGTGGCGACGCCGGTGTGATTCATACGCCTTGTTTCCCGACACAGTTTGGATGTGACGTTAATGCTGCTGTGAAATATGAGTTTGACCAAGGCAAAGCCAAGAAATTACTGGCTGAAGCAGGTTACCCAAATGGCTTTGACATTGATTTCTATACCTTTCGGCCAGCTGACTGGGCAGAGGCGGTCATGGGTGATTTGGCCAAAGTTGGTATCAAAGCCAAACTGACAAAGATGCCATATTTTGCACTTCGTGATAAGCAAAGGAAAGAGGGAACAACACCTATGTTCCTGATGGATTGGGGCTCTTATTCCATGAACGATATGTCGGCTATAACCTCGCATTTCTTCAAGAAAGGACCTGACGACTTTGCTTTAGATGATGATGTTGCCAATTGGTTGGAAGCTGGTGATACCAACTCCGACGCAAGTGTTAGAAAAGCTAATTACGCTAAGGCCATCAAGAAAATCACTGGTCAAGTATATTGGTTGCCAATGTTTAACCATGTTCGTAACTATGGTTATAGGAAAGAACTAAAATTTATCCCTTACCAGGATGAAATTCCACGTTTTTGGCAGTATGGCTGGAAATAGTAATTTGTTTTGCTAATTTGTAATTGGATGCAATCTAGGGCGGGGAAACCCGTCCTAGATCTCTTTTTTCGGGACTAAAAATGATCGTCTATACTATTAAACGCATCTTTGTCGCTTTCTTAATTTTATTAGTTGTTTCTGGTTTAACCTTTTCATTGTCACATTTGTCGGCGGATCCAGCTCTAACCATTGCTGGGGAGCAGGCATCCGATGAAGACATTGAAGCAGTTAGAAAGCTTTATGGCTTTGATAAACCAGTTGTCGAACAATATTTCAATTGGCTGTCAAGCGCTCTACAGGGAGATCTTGGAAAAAGCTATCATTATAAAGCCCCAGTAGTGGAAATGATTTCAGGCCGGATTGGAACGACTATGACGCTAGGGTTTTTAGCTATCTTGTTTGCACTAGTGGTTTCGATCCCTTTAGGTACAATAGCCGCAATGCGACCAAACTCAATAATAGATAGGTTTGCTCTTTTATTAGCTGTCTTTGGTCAAGCGCTCCCTACTTTTTGGTTCGCTTTAATGATGATAATTTTATTCGGCGTGTGGCTCAGGTGGCTACCAATTTCAGGAAACACATCCTGGGCCCATTTTGTAATGCCAACAATCGCGTTGGGATATTATGCAACACCAGCTCTAATGCGTCTTACGCGAGCTGGCATGATTGAAGTCCTAAGCTCAGATTATATCCGCACAGCTAAAGCGAAGGGACTGCTACCAGTTTCCGTCTTGTTCAAGCACGCTCTAAGAAATGCGATTATTCCTGTCGTAGCTTTGGCAGCTGTCTGGTTTGGATTTATGCTAGGCGGATCAATCGTTATTGAAACAATCTTTAATTTGAAGGGCATAGGATGGCTTTCTTATGATGCCTTGCTGCGTTCGGACTTACCGGTTGTCCAAGCAATCGTGCTTATTTTTGCCTCTTTTTATGTCATTCTCACGCTTTTCGCAGATCTTCTCAATGCTTATTTAGACCCCAGGATTTCTGTTCGATGACAACTATTCCTTCATTAATTAGAAGCCAACAAACCGCTGAAGAAATTCTAGAGCCAACGCCAATGATGAAATTACGTCGGCGTGTATTCAAAAACCATAGCTTTTTGATAGGAGCCTTGACCCTAATCTTCATAATCACAATAGCGGTCTTGGCACCTTTCATCGCTCCTCACGACCCGTACGATCAGGACCTTTCCCGAAGATTAATTAATCCTTTTTGGCACGATAAAAAAACAGCTGACCTATACGTATTTGGTACTGATAAGGTTGGCCGGGATTACCTCTCAAGAGTTATTTACGGAGCCCAAATTTCACTGCTTATAGGTTTTCTTACAGTTCTAATTTCCGGAGTTATAGGCACTGCCTTGGGCGTGATAGCGGGTTATTTTGGCGGCAGGGTAGATATGGTCGTAAATTTCATTATTAATACCCGATTAGCGATGCCTGTTTTCCTTGTTGCGATGGCTGCAGTAGTGGCATTTGGCGCATCAATCCACGTTGTTATTATGGTTTTGGGCTTATTCCTCTGGGATAGATTTGCGGTGGTGATGCGAAGTATTACAATGCAGGCGAGAGACTTAGATTATGTTTCAGCGGCAAGGGCGATTGGCTGCTCGACACCCTATATTATCATCAGGGAAATTTTTCCAAATGTTCTTTCGTCACTGACAGTCGTTGCGACGGTTGAAATGGCAAATGCTATCCTACTAGAGGCAGCGTTATCCTTTCTTGGTTTTGGAGTTCAAGCGCCAACTCCTAGTTGGGGTTTGATGCTTAATGAAGGGCGAGAATACATGTTTTTTTCACCTTGGCTACTAGCCCTACCTGGCACGGGACTTTTTCTTTTGGTCCTCGCTATAAATCTATTTGGCGATGGTTTGCGCGATGTAACTCTGGAGCGAGAACGTTGATGGACAAAAACGAAGTAGTCTTAGAGGTGAAAAACTTGTCAATAGATATACCTGTAAGCCAGGGGGTTTTACATGCAGTGGACAAAGTGAATCTGCACGTGGACCGTGGTGAGATTCTTTGTGTCGTTGGGGAGTCGGGGTGCGGAAAATCTCTGACATCACTAGCGATTATGGGCTTGCTTCCAAAGAATGCACAACGTTCTGCCGAGATGTTAGAATTAAAACAGGAGGATTTACAAAAGCTAACGGAACGTCAGCTTTCGGATATTCGAGGAAACAGAATGGCCATGATTTTTCAGGAGCCAATGACTAGCCTCAATCCTTCCTTCACAATAGAGAATCAGTTGCTGGAACCGCTGTTTAGGCATCGAGGATTAAGTAAACATGACGCCCGGAGTCTAGTAATTGAAATGCTTGAGTTGGTTGGTATCAAGCCAGCTGAGCCACGTTTGCGTCAATATCCACATCAGTTATCTGGAGGACTTCGGCAGCGGGTCATGATCGCAATGTCGCTACTTTGCAATCCAGATTTGATTATCGCGGATGAGCCTACGACAGCCTTGGACGTTACAATTCAAGCGCAAATACTTGAATTGATGATGGGTTTGCGAGAAAAATTCAAGACGGGTATATTATTTATTACCCACGACATGGGCGTTGTTGCCAATATAGCTGATCGTGTAGCGGTAATGTATGCAGGCCAGATTGTTGAAGAGGGACCTGTGGCCGAAATATTTGATAATCCGGCACATCCATACACACGTGGATTAATGAGCTGTATTCCCGTCCCTGGGAAGGTGGATCGGGATAGTGCGCTCGGCACCATTCCTGGCATGGTGCCATCCATTGTTAATGAATTTCAATCGTGTCGATTTGCAGGTCGGTGGGATGAAAATTATGAGGAAAATTTCACCCCTTGTAATTTAACAGAAGTTTCAACAGAAAAACGCTCATTTAAAGTAAATTCAAACAAAAATCACCTTGTTCATTTCTGTTGCGATCAATGCCTAGATCAATCCCAACACACCTTAACAGAAGGTAGGTGGCTATGTCGGACACAATGATATATGGCTGCGATTTGACTAAAGAGTATGCAATTTCGCGGGGTATATTAAAACGCAAGGAAGTTTTAAAGGCAGTCGACGGTGTGACATTGCGAGTAAATAAAGGCGAGGTCTTGGGGCTCGTTGGAGAATCTGGATGCGGAAAAACAACGCTGGCTAGGCTCATTCTTGGAATGATAGCACCAACAGATGGGTCAGTAGAAATAGCAGGTCAAGACATCAATAACTTGCCACGTTTGGAGCGTGCGAAAACTATCCAACCTATATTTCAGGACCCTTATTCATCCTTGAATCCATCAAAAACAATTGGATCAATTCTGACGTTACCTTTACGTGTTCAACGCGACAAAGAACGGCACTTGTGGGAAAAGCGTGTCAGAGAGACGATGGATCTCGTTGGACTAGCTCAGAGGATGTATAATCAGTATCCCAATCAATTGTCCGGTGGGCAGCGTCAACGCGTGGCAATAGCGAGGGCACTAATAACCCGCCCAGCAGTAGTGGTTTGCGACGAGCCCACGTCAGCGTTAGATGTGTCTGTCCAGTCACAAATCCTAAATTTGCTTAAAAATCTTCGTGATGAGCTAAATCTCACTTACATTTTAATCAGCCATAATTTAGCGGTAGTTGAGCATATGGCCACCCGAGTGGCAGTAATGTATTTTGGCCAAATTGTTGAGGAAGAAAAAACGGATATATTGTTCAAAAAACCGAGGCATGAGTACACAAAAAAATTATTAGGATCCATTTTAATACCCGATCCCAATAAAAGAATATTCAGATAGTGAAATTTAAATGCAAGAAACATTTATACATATGAAACACAAGGCTTAAATATACTCTATTCCGTAGCTAAAAGTGAATATTCATTAGGTTGTCGATGTTCACTAAAATTAAAAATATTTTCACGAATTTCTCGGCAACGGTCTAAGTCAATTTCACTGCTAATTACTTGGTCATAGGATCCTTGTGCTCGCGCTATAATTTCCCCGGTCGGCCCAACAATTATGCTGCCGCCGATTAGCTCACAACCCTCTTCGTAACCCGCTTTTGCAACAGCTACCGACCATAATCCATTTTGATAGCACCCAGCCTGAACACTAAGTTCATTATGAAAATATTGTAAATGATCATGTTCTGGAGCTGGAGGGTAGTGCAAGGGCGTATTGTACCCTAGTACGACTAACTCGGCCCCTTTGAGCCCCAAGACCCTCCAGGTCTCTGGCCACCTGCGATCATTACAAATACACATACCCAACTTCCAATTGTGCATGTCAAATACCGGAAACCCAAGGTCCCCTTTTTCAAAATAGTATTTTTCTAAATGTTGAAAAGGACGCCAAGATTGTTCATCACTATGACCAGGCAGGTGTATTTTGCGATATTTGCCTACTATACGCCCCTTACAATTCGTTAGAATTGCCGTGTTGAACCGCCTCCCCTCCGGGGTTAGCTCTGCATAACCGAGATGAAACGCTATTTCTAGTTCTTCAGATAATTGAAATAAAGGAAGCACGTCATCGTTTGGCATTTTTGTCTCAAACATAGCATCGAAATCAGCTTTATTATCAGACCACCAACGCGGAAAAAAAGTAGTTAAGGCAAGTTCAGGAAATACAATTAGCCTGGCTCCACGCTCCGCTGCTTGTTTCATAAGTTCAACCATTCGTTTTATAGCAGAAGCCTTTGTTTCGTTTCGAGAAATTGGACCAAGTTGGCCACCCGCAACAATGAATTTCCTCATAACGTCTCCCCTCACTTCAAATCAAGTCCTCGCACACAGAACAACCAGCAACCCCTGTTATAATCTAGCCCGGCTTCAAATTGATTTGAAGGATAAACGATTATACGATCAGTTTTTTAAGTGAACACGTCTACTCACCAAAACATAAAAGCTGACTATTTATACTTTTTTCTACTTTTAGCGATATTAAAAAACCTAGTTCAATAGAGATCCGAGGCTAGTGCTCCGAAAGCGAACGTTGGTCATTTTTTACAACGTTCCCTGCTTCATTTTCGAAGTACTAATGCCGTCTCCTAATTTCAAACTGATGATACCGGATAGCGCTTCTATCCCTCGGCGTATGATAGCAGACCGGCATTTCTACAAACTCTTTCTCGGCTAAGCGTCATAATTTGAAAGTTTATAGACACCACCAATTTGGGAATTCATCACGATTGATAATGGTAATAAGAGCGCATAGCGATGAAAATATCAAAGGGCGTCTGACCTTCTTACATGTAACTGCAGCAAAATTGGTAAACTTTCCGTTTTCAAAGGGCTGACGAACCCTATTTATTTTCTTTTAGAAAGAAGTCCAATAAAGTATTTTTTAAATCTCAATTTGAATTATCTGCGAATTTTCTCATGAACAAGAGTTTATGAAAACGCGTTTTGTATGATAAGTTCGCTGGATATTCGCAACAGATATGGGAGTTATGGTTGTGAAAGTCTTTATCGCTTGCCTCGGTACTGAAACAAACACGTTTTCCAACTTACCAACTGGCTGGAAGACATTTGAGGAAACAATGCTTTTTTACGGAGACGCGACTGATAATGAACCAAATACATTCTCACTTCCGCTTCACATCTGGCGTAAGCGGTCTGAAGAAAGAAATTATGAAGTGATAGAAAGTGTTGCTGCGTTCGCACAACCTGGAGGTAAAACACTTGACTCAGTTTATGAGGATCTTCGAGATCGCGTGTTGTCGGATTTGCGGGCAGCAGGGGAAGTAGATATTGTGTTGCTGTCTTTACATGGAGCTATGACTGCTGAAAGCTACGAAGATTGCGAAGGGGATTTGATTAGCTCCATTCGCCAAATAGTGGGAGATAAAACCATATTAGCGGCCGAGCTTGATTTACACTGCTCTATCACACCAAAAATGGTGGAAAATTCAAACTTTTTAATAACATTTAAGCTTTATCCGCATACAGACATTGGTGCTCGCGCTGAAGAAGTGTTTGATTTGGCCAGTAACTCCGCTTTGGGGGCTATCTCACCAAAAATGTCAGTCTTAGATTGTCACATGATAAATAAATTTCGAACCTCGACCCCAGAAATGGCCGAACTCGTTTCTTACATGGGCGAGCTTGAACAAAAAGAGGGAATTCTATCGGTTTCTTTTGCTCACGGTTTTCCTTGGCAAGACGTACCTCACACTACGGCCAAGGTATTGGTTGTTTCAGATGATAATAAAGAGAAAGGCAATGTCGTAGCTGCCGATTTGAGAGATCGTATTTGGAAAGCTCGCAATAAACTTGTACAATCGACACTGAGTATAGATGACGCTTTATCGTCAATAAGTGAAAATTCTGGTCTTATAATAATGGCTGACGTAGCTGACAATGCGGGTGGCGGGGCGCCTTCCGACTCTACCTTCGTTTTGGCTAGGGCATTAGAACGAGGCGATCAAGATCTGCTCGTCGCTTATTTTTGGGACCCGGTAGCTGTCAGGATCGCGGTTGAATCAGGCGAAGGACAAGATATTTTAATTAGAGTGGGGGGAAAAACAGGCCCTTCGTCTGGAATGCCTGTAGACCTTCAGTGCAGTGTAGAAGCCATTAAAGAAGATGCATCTCAAACATTTGGCGATACAAAGACCCCAATGGGTACTGCGGTTTGGTTACGAGGACACGCTGGGGTAGACGTTGTATTGACCAGCAAGCGGACGCAGGTCTTTCATCCAGATGGTATGACTTGTCTCGGTATTGACCCGACCAGATATAAAGGGATTGTAGTTAAATCTAGCCAGCACTTTTATGCAGGCTTTGAGCCCATTGCTGAAAAAATCGGCTATATAAATGCTCCAGGGGATATCCCTCCTGATTTTGCTAATATTGCCTTCACCAAGCTATCAGATCCTTTTTGGCCAAAGGACAAAGGACCCTTTTGGCAATCGGAAGATTAACTAAATCATCGGTTTTTCTGTGTTTTGGAAAGCACCCTGTGTCCCTTGGGTTCTTTACATTTTTAACGGAAAGTTCACTGAGATAACTAATTCCCCGGGATTTTGGCGGCCCCTGCAGGACTCGAACCTGCAACACCTTGCTTCGAAGGCAAGTACTCTATCCAGTTGAGCTAAGGAGCCGACGACTAGGAAAATACGATGCAAACTCGCAGAAAACAAGAGCCTTTGCAAAATAAGTGGTTGATAGGTCACGATTTAACAAGCCAGCAAAATAATAAAGTATAATCAGATAGATACCCTGCTATCAATTCTCTTAACAAATCATGCCTTGTAGATTTCTTGGAGAGCAAAGTATAGATTTTTACAAGACCGTAGCTATGTATCTGCCGGATATAATTAAAATATCTTTGGTTGAATACGGACTCAATTAATACGCACGCTAAAAGTTTTTTTATATATTGAAACAAACCTTGAAACCTTTTTACGGTGAGAAGGAAGAAATAAGAAATGAACGAACCAATCCTCGCACCGAAGACACTGATGCCCGAACCACAGAGTTTTATCAATTTGCCGGTGTGCACCAACTGGAAAAATTTATCGGCAGACGCAGTTATTTTTGGTGTCCCCTTCGGGAAACCTTACTTGCAAAATAATTTTCCAAATGATCAAAGTCGTGCCCCATTTGCACTGAGAACAGCATCAGATCGTATTATGGTTGAACACGCTTCAGTAAATATGGATTACGATGGTATACCTTCACTTACCAACGGAATGAAATTCGTTGATGGAGGAGACATTCCTTTAGTTGATGATGATGTTTCCTCACACTATTTGAAAGCAGAAGAGGCGGTACGATATGCTGTCAAAAAAGGCATTATTCCCGTTACCATAGGTGGAGATGATGGCATCACTAATCCAGTAGTGCGGGGATTGGATGCGGCGGGGAGTATAGCGCTCATTCAAATCGACGCTCATCTCGACTGGAAGGACGAACGTTATGGAGAGAAAGATGGATACTCAAGTCCTATGCGCCGAGCTTCGGAGCTGGCCCATGTCTCGAGTATTCATCAAATTGGAATTCGTTCTTTTGGGAGTTCAACAGAAGAAGAAGTTAAGATTGCGAGGGAGTGGGGCGCCGATATCCATACCTCCCGCCAGGTTCATGCTCGAGGGATTGAAAAGGTAATTAGAGCCCTGCCAAAGGGGGTGAAGTTTTTTATTACCCTTGATGTTGATGGCCTAGATCCGTCTGTGATGCCAGGCACTGTTGCTTTAGCGCCTGGCGGTTTGCTGTGGTGGCAGCTTATTGATTTATTGGATGGAATTTCTGAAAGAGGTCCTATCATCGGCCTAAATGTTGTCGAACTAGCTCCAAAGAATGATTTAAACCAAATCTCTATGATAGGTGCAGGACGTTTTATAGTTTCGTTGGTAATGAAAGAAACACTTAAAAAGTAATTTGAGTAGGTAGCATACCAGTGTCTTAAATATTTAAGTTTGTACATTGAGGAAATTAAATTCTTGGGGGTAATAGATGATCGAAACAGATCTTGCAGTGAAGTTTAAAAAGATATCGACAGCAACACTAACAATGCAATTGTTGAAGCGAGGCATTAAATCCATTTGGATGTATGGGCCAAAGCCTCTTAAGTTAAATCAAGATCGGATTGCTGGCCCTGCATACACGCTGCGGTTTCTTCCTGGTCGGGAAGATTTAAATGGTCCTGATATCTTGAAGCGTACTGATCTGGCCCAACGGAGAGCGATCGAGGAGTGTCCCCCCGGCCATATCTTGGTTGTAGATGCACTTGGCCGTCTAGATGGTGCAGCTATTGGGGATATTCTTGCCACAAGACTTCAGGTCAGAGGAGTAGCAGGTTTGGTAAGCGATGCCAATGTGAGAGATGCGGATGGTGTACTTGCTTCTGGTTTACCAGTTTGGTGCCCTGGAGCAGCCGCACCAGCGTCTATTGCCAATCTATCTGATGGTGAATTAAATGTCCCAATAGGTTGCGGCGGGGTAGCTGTTATCCCTGGTGATTGGATTATAGCCGACAATGACGGTGTTGTGGTTGTACCCAAAAATTTTGCTGAGGAAATTGCAAGGGATGGGCTCGAGCAAGAAATACATGAAGAGTTTATACTATCCCAGGTAAAAAATGGTGCTCCAATTCCAGGGCATTACCCACCAAATGAGGTTAATATAGCTAAATATAGAGAATGGCTTGGAAAAACCCGTTCGTCGTGACCCATGCAGATCAAGATATCCATCAACTAAGAACGTCCAGGCTTATTTTAAGAAATTGGAGACCAACCGATATTCGGCCATTTGCTATTTTGAACTCAGATCCGCGCGTTTGCGAGTTTCTTCCCAATATATTGACCTATGAAGAAACAGTGACCTCCGTAACCAAAATAGAGTCACATTTTAAAGAATATGGCTTTGGTCTCTTTGCTGTGGAACTTATTAGCACAAAAACGTTTATAGGTTTCGTTGGGTTGAAATATTTTAGTTTTGACTCGCATTTCACGCCCAGTGTCGAGCTGGCATGGCGCCTTTCTTGGAAGAATTGGGGACACGGCCTTGCAACTGAGGCCGCTCAAAAAGTCACGCAGTATGGTTTCGAAACGCTAGGTTTGCCTGAAATTCTGGCTATTACTGCAAAAAGGAATCAAAGATCTCGGAGAGTAATGGAAAAGTTGGGAATGTTTACTAATGAAGATGAAAACTTTCTACACCCTCAGCTAGATCATAACCATCCCCTTTCGGAGCATGTCCTCTATCGGTTTCGTAATAATAAATAGGCTCATTCTCAATAGATTATCTTAGTGTGAATTCAAAAGTTTGAGACCACGGCTCTGCTGTGAAACCCTATATTTTAAATCTTTAAACTTTTTGTACTAGACTCAATAAGGTAAAACGTTATCAAATTGTGTGACCTCAATCGTTCTGTTTTTCATTTGATAATATTACGGGTTAATTAGATTGGCTGCTATTTTACCCCACTCATCAGCACCTTTAGCACCTTTTCCATTACCGCCAACGGCAACCGCTATTTTTTCTTCATCGACATATTGTATTATTGGTAATCCATTTTGAGTTTGGGTAACGACACAAGTGTCACTATGCCAGTCCTTGCAATGATTTAAACTAGGTATAAGCTGCCTTATAAATTCAGTAAATTCTGATCTATTTTCGGCAGAACCTTTTCCTTTGAACCATGCTTTAAGATCTTCCACCTTTTCAAACGTTGCGTCGGCATCAGTTCCAATACCAATTTTTAGATATTTATTTCCATCAGGATATTCAATGGGAGGCAGAATATACGCACCGCTAACGGCGTGTATTATTGTTGGCATTTTTGAGAGTTCTTTGGTCATTGAGTCCTCGATTTTCGCCAAAACCACTGTTCTACCAAAGACCCGAAGATTTAAATTGACCGGGCTCAAACCACATGCAGATGTAAATCCTCCAGTTGCAACGAGGACCTTTTCCCCTTTTAAAATTTTTCCAGATACAAGTTCAATCTCAATACTACTTCCACCTTTATATATCTTGGCAACCTCGTC
>QCQB01000018.1 GCA_003212315.1 SAR116 cluster bacterium AG-447-C21
TGCAAGAGGCTGTTACAGAAATAAGCAGCAAACTTCTATTCTTCACGCTCGAAATCAATCGCATTGACGACTCTGAATTCGATCAAAAATTAGAAACTCCAGAACTTTCTCATTTTGCCCCCTGGATCCGGGATGTTCGCGTCTTCCGCCCACACCAATTGAGCGACGAAGTAGAAAAGATGCTTTTAGAAAAAAGTGTTACAGGTCGATCTGCTTGGATACGCCTTTTCGATGAAACAATGGCAGACCTTAGATTTGAAATAGACGACGAGGAGCTAACAATTGCAGAAATACTTGATCTTCTATCTCATAAGGATAGCGATAAAAGAAAAACTGCCGCATTGACCTTGGGAGCCAAATTGAATGACAACATTAAATTATACTCATTGATCACGAATAGCCTAGCGAAAGATAAAGAAATTGAGGATAAGTGGCGACAGTACGCCAAACCCGTTTCATCCAGGAACAGAATTAATCAGGTGGAAGACGATGTCGTTGATGCCCTTGTTACTACAGTAACGCAGAGTTACGAGAGGTTATCTCATCGATATTATAAGCTTAAAGCAGAATGGTTCGGCTTTGAACAGCTCAATTATTGGGATAGAAACGCTCCTTTACCTAACGATGATGACACAGTAATCGAATGGAAGGATGCCAAGAGGATTGTGCTTGATTCCTATGATGCTTTCTCCCCTGATTTGGCTCTTATTGGAGAGGAGTTCTTTGATAAAAACTGGATAGATGCGCCACCACGCGCTGGCAAAGCCTCCGGCGCCTTTGCGCATCCTACCGTTCCCAGTGTACATCCATACCTTCTATTAAATTACCAGGGGAAATCTCGTGATGTTATGACGCTTGCTCATGAGCTTGGTCACGGAGTTCATCAGGTTCTTGCGAGTCAACAAGGACATTTAATGGCCGACACTCCCCTAACATTAGCAGAGACTGCTTCAGTATTTGGCGAGATGTTAACATTTCAATCATTGCTCAGAAACAAATCAACCAAACAAGAACGTAATATACTACTCGCATCAAAAGTTGAAGATATGCTTAATACCGTAGTACGCCAAATAGCATTTCATGAATTTGAAACAGCAGTTCATGACCAACGTCGCGGTGGAGAATTGACCCCGGACGCCATAGGAGACATTTGGATGTCGATACAGGAAAAGAGCTTAGGTCCTGCTATCAAGTTAGAACATAACTACAAATCATTTTGGTCCTATATTCCGCACTTCATTCACTCCCCATTTTATGTCTACGCCTACGCTTTTGGAGATTGCTTGGTGAATTCACTATATGCCGTGTACCAAGACTCGAATAAAGGCTTCGCTGAAAATTATATCGAAATGCTTCGTGCCGGTGGAACGCTTGGTCACAAAGAATTGCTTAAACCTTTCAATCTAGATGCGAGTGATAGCAAATTTTGGGCTAAAGGGCTTTATATGATTGAGAGCTTTATAGACGAATTGGATGACAATAAGTGAGTTCGTCATCAACAAACATGGATCGAATCAATTCTCTGTTGACTAAATTCCCTCGTGTCGAATTAGCTAATATCCCAACACCTTTAGAGAAAATGCAGCGATTATCGCAGCATATTACTGGCCCCATGTACTTTTCAAAACGTGATGATTTAACTGGTTTCGCTGGTGGGGGTAATAAGGCTCGGCAGTTAGAGTATTCATTTGGAGATGCCATTCGTTGTGGTGCTGACATGATATTAATTACCGGGGCAGTTCAATCAAATTACGTAAGAAGCGCAGCAGCGGCAGCGGCCAAACTTGGTTTATCCTGCCACGTTCAATTAGAAAATAGAGTTGGTGACATGCCACCCTCGTATCACACATCTGGAAACGTTTTATTGAATAAACTCTTTGGCGCCAGTTCCTCAACTTTTCATATCGGCGAAGATGAGGCTGCTGCCGATGCCAGTATTGCCGATATGGCAAAGGATCACCGCAAGAAAGGCAAGAAACCCTATCTTTTAACATTATCCCCCACTACCAAACCGCTGGGCGCTTTGGGGTATATGCGATGCGCTGGAGAAATTTTAGATCAATTACACGATCAAAAACAACCTATAGAAAAAATAGTCGTCGCAAGTGGAAGCGCAGCTACACACGTTGGAATATTGTTAGGGTTACGATTACTTGGATCTGAAATTTCTGTGCATGGAATTTGTGTTCGCCGTGATAAAAAACAGCAAACATCACGAGTCAAAGGTATCGTTCGCCTCGCAGAAAATTTAATTGGTTGCGGTCACGTCGTTCAGGATAGCGATATCCAATGTCACGATGATTGGTTGGCTCCCGGATACGGAAAAATGAATGCGTCAGTGCACGAAGCTATGACGCTAGCGGGGACCCTAGAAGGCATGATCGTCGACCCAGTTTACACTGCTAAATCTCTTGCAGGAGCTATTGGTTTACATAGGCAAGGCGTATTTAATAACACCCAAAACATATTGTATTTACATACAGGGGGTATGCCAGCAATATTTGCTTACGAAGACAAAATAACAGAAAAACTGAATGAAAGCTTATCTATCAAATACCCAAATTATAAGCCCTAATTTATGGCCAAAAAGAACCCTTCTGCTGACCAACCGCTAAAAGGAATTGCTCTTGCAATTCTGGCAACGCTTTTATTCGCTTTCCTTAATTCAATGACTAAACACGTATCGCAAGTCTATCCAATGGTAATGATACTCTGGTTTCGTTATTTATTTTTTGGAGGCTATGGATTGGCGGTAGGTTTGAAATATCATAAAAAAAGGGCCTTCAACTCTCTAGTACCAATTCTTCAAATTACTCGCGCTTTACTGCTTTTAGCCGAAATAGGTGTATACGTCTTTGCTTTCAGGCATCTACCACTGGCAGAAATATCGGCTATTTCGGGTTCCGGTCCGATCGTTACTATGGCTATGTCAGCGCTGATACTGAGAGAGGTAATAACTGTACGGCAATGGCTTATTGTAATTCTAGGCTTTGTTGGAATATGTATTATTGTTAAGCCCGGTTTTGCATCGTTCAACCCATGGATGCTAATTCCCTTGTTTGGAACAGTACTTTGGGGACTCTATCAGGTTTTGACGCGTCTCGTGTCTCAATACGACGGCGCGGAACGAACCACTTTATTTACGGGGACTATTGGTTTTGTAATTTTGTGTATCATCCTCCCTTTCTACTGGCTGCCCGTAGATATAAGTTGGTTATTAAAGTTTTCTGTTCTAGCCATACTGGGGGTGGCAGGTCATTCAACACTAATTAAAGCATTAGCAATAGCACCAGCAAGCCTTCTGCAGCCATTCTCATATGTAAATATAGTCTGGGCAGTTTTATTTGGATGGCTCTTCTTTAATACCATACCAGAAATTACTACCTTTATTGGCTCTGCTATAATAATATTTTCAGGCATCTACGTGATCAAAGTAAAACAAAAAGAGGCTGCATAAAACAACTTATAAAGATATGATGGGTTAAAAATTCACATCGATAGCTATATCAATAAAAGTGTACTTGTGGGGGATTCGAATGCACGTCGTGATATTTGAAGTCGAACCAAAACGGTCTGGGATGAACGAATATCTCGACATAGCTTCCCGGCTAAAAGAAGAGCTAGAACAAGTCGAAGGTTTTATTTCCATCGAACGTTTTAGAAGTCTGAATAATCCTGAAAAATTATTATCTCTATCAACCTGGGAAAGTGAAACCGCCATAAAGATGTGGCGCAATCAGTTATCGCATAAAATAGCACAGGAAAAAGGCCGTTTAACTTTATTTAAAGACTATCGCATTAGAGTAGCAAATGTGATCAGGGACTATGATTTCTCAAACTCGCCTTGGTCATGATTTAAAATTTTTTAAGTTTTCACTTTCTCTACAGTAATATTAACCTATCTTATGAATATGGATAACACTGAAAATAACTCTCTATCGGGTAGAATAAAACGGTATGCAAAAGTTACTGGAGCTGTTGGTGGAATAGCGGCCCGTGTGGCAGGCCAACGGTATTTAGGCTTAAATCTTGGAAAACAGGAAATGCCAGCCGATCTAAAATCGGCATTAGGTAACCTTAAAGGCCCGGTGATGAAAGTTGCACAAATACTTGCTACTATTCCCGACGCTTTACCTGACGAATATGTAGAAGAGCTGCGACAACTTCAGTCAAATGCCCCGAGCATGGGACGCCTTTTTGTTAAGAGACGAATGTCTGCTGAATTAGGAAAAGATTGGCAAAATAGTTTTAATTCTTTTAACCAAGAAGCTGTTGCTGCCGCATCCTTGGGACAGGTGCACAAAGCAGAGTCTCTGGACGGGAAAACCGTTGCTTGTAAACTACAATATCCTGATATGAACTCAGCCGTTGAGGCTGATCTAAAACAGTTACGTTTGGCTATGTCTATCTATCAACGGTACGACAATGCAATCAATGCTTCGGAGATATATAAAGAATTATCTGCCCGTATTCGTGAGGAACTTGATTATATACGAGAAGGCCGAAATATGGCCTTGTATCGGCTAATGTTAGCGAAAGAAGAAACCGTTCATGTTCCAGACTTGATCGAGACCGCCTCAACAGACCGCTTACTGACCATGACCTGGTTAGATGGCGCTCCTATTCTAGATTTTATAAAAAATAATCCTGAACTGGAAATGAGAAATCTGGTAGCGAAAAATATGTTCCGTGCTTGGTATGTACCATTTTACCTTTATGGGATAATTCATGGAGATCCTCACCTTGGTAATTACTCGATACGGCCGAATGGTGATATTAATCTCTTAGACTTTGGGTGTATTAGGGTTTTTCCCCCAACTTTTGTTAAAGGCGTAATCGATCTTTATATTGGATTGAGGGACGATGACGAGGAACTTGCCGTCAATGCCTACAGAACATGGGGCTTCGAGAATTTGGACCGCGATACGATTGACGTTCTTAATCACTGGGCGAGATTTATATATTCTCCTTTGATGGAAGATAAAGTGCGCCGGATTCAGGAAACGAACAGCGGTGTCTATGGGAAAGAGGTTGTGGAAAAAGTACACAAAGAACTGCGTCGATTGAACGGGGTAAAACCACCACGAGAGTTCGTGTTGATGGATCGCGCAGCTATTGGACTGGGTTCTGTGTTCCTTCATTTGAATGCTGAAGTAAATTGGTACACTATATTTCAGGAGCTCATTAGCGATTTTGATGTATCAGAGGTAGCTTATCGACAAAACGAGGCACTGACGACGGCAAAAGTTCCAACCGCTCTTTAGCATTTATTAATTCCAATTGTAGGTTTTCTTCTTATCTTCAGTAAGATGTTGTTCACGCTTAATTGCATTTGGAATAACCACAAGATGAACAAAAGTCGCAACCCTCTTGTCTTATCATACTTGCTGTTCCGCACTGAGGACACTGACTAAAAATCGCTTCTTCAGCGTTAACCACTTGTTTTTTCTTATTGAATTCTAATTCCAAGTTATCATTATCTTTTAGAAAGCCAATGTCGATCATATGTTCCTCAATGACACCACCTATAGCTGCTAACAACGAGGGCACGTAGCGCTTATCCATCCAAGCTCCACCTCTTGGATCAAATACCGCTTTTAATTCTTCAACGACAAAAGACACATCACCACCTCGACGAAAAACAGCGCTGATCATCCGTGTCAACGCGACTGTCCAAGCAAAATGTTCCATATTTTTTGAATTTATAAATATTTCAAAGGGTCTTCTTCGTCCTCCCTGTATAATATCATTTAGAGTGATATATATGGCATGGTCACTTTCGGGCCATTTGATTTTGTATGTTTTGCCATCTAAGCCTGCCGGCCTATCAAGAGGAGCAGACATCGATATTATATTGTTATCGTCGTGAGAACTTTTGCTTATGCCCGCAGAGTGCTCTTTTTCCGACACATCTGAATTAGTCGATAATACAGATCCCGTGATTTTATTTGGTCGGTAAGTCGTACATCCTTTGCAACCTAAATCATAAGCCTTTTGGTAAATATTTTCAAAGTCCTCGAATGATATATTCTCTGGGCAATTAATAGTTTTTGAGATCGAGCTATCTATATATTTTTGAACAGTACTTTGCATCACGAGATGATCCTCAGGACGAAGAGAATGGGCGCTGACGAATGCTTCAGGTAACGATTTCGTATCGCCTTTTAGATTAAGATACATTTGGTAGGCATAATCATGCACTGGCTCAATACTCTTGGAACCATCTGGTCTCAGCACAGTTCTTTCGTAGTTAAATGCAAAGACTGGTTCGACCCCAGAAGAGACGTTATCCGCAAGAAGTGATATCGTTCCAGTTGGGGCTATAGACGTTAACAATGCGTTTCTAATTCCAAACTCTTTAATGTCTTCCTGAATATCCTTGGGTAACATTTTTATATTAGGGCCTTTCATATAAGCCTCTTCTTCAAATAATTGGAAAGCCCCTTTTTCTTTAGCTAATTGGCTTGATTCTCGATAGGCCGCATCCCTTAAATTCTTCATCCAAGCATCAGTTAAATCTACAGCCTCGATAGAACCATATCTTACACCACACATTATTAAAGCATCCGCTAACCCCGTTACACCAAGACCAATTCGGCGCTTTTTGTGAGCCTCCTCTTTTTGTGCCAGCAAGGGAAAACGGGAGATATCAATTACATTATCAAGCATACGTACTGAGGTTCGGACTAACTCGGAAAGTTCTTTTAAATCGATATGGGCATCGACTTCAAATGGTCTTTTTATTAATTTCGCTAAATTTATAGACCCTAATAAGCAAGCACCGTACGGAGGCAAAGGTTGTTCCCCACAAGGATTAGTGGCCGATATTTGTTCACAGTATGAGAGATTATTTAGATTATTTATCCTATCAATAAATATTACGCCAGGTTCTGCAAACTCATATGTTGAATACATGATCTTATTCCAGAGTTCCCGTGCGGAAATGGTCCTAAAAATTTTCTCCTCAAACAATAAATCCCATGAATTATTGTTACGAACTGCCTCCATAAATTTATCTGTGATTAAAACTGATAAATTAAACATTCGAAGAAGTGCTGGGTCTCTTTTAGCCTTTATAAATTCTTCTATATCCGGATGGTCACAGCGAAGTGTAGCCATCATAGCTCCCCGCCGAGCACCTGCACTCATTATCGTTCGACACATCGCATCCCAAACATTCATGAATGATAATGGACCAGATGCGTCAGCCCCGACCCCAAGCACAGGTGCACCCTTTGGCCGAAGGGTTGAAAAATCATATCCAATTCCTCCTCCTTGTTGCATAGTGAGTGCCGCTTCCCGCAAACCCGAGAATATTCCAGACATATCATCTGCTATTTCACCCATCACAAAGCAATTAAACAAAGTTACGGATCGCTCTGTTCCCGCGCCAGAGATTATTCGACCGGCAGGTATAAATTTTGTCTCTTTAAGTGCTTTATAAAACTTTTTTTCAGCTGACGGCGGTTCTTTCTCTACGGACGCGAGTGTTTTGGCTACCCTTCGCCATGTATCATCCAAGGTCTCATCTATTGGAGTACCATCAGATGATTTGAACTGATATTTTTCCGACCATATTTTTTTTGCAATATCAGTAGTTGGTTCCATTTGAAATAAAGCCTTGCAAATGTTCTTATTTTGTTCCATCTGCAAAATAGAACAAAAAACATGTGGGGGCAATCTAAACGATCACTATTGTTTGTTAAATGATTTATATAAAAAAAACTTCGCCGCGGTATACATATACTTATGGTATTCATTTACCAGTAGACGCATTGAACTTGGGTGTCGCCACCACTCTTCGAGCATCACGTTGTTCGAAACAACAGGATATTTATGTATTTTTAGATTAGGCATTTTTAGACGAAACTCTAATAGACTGCGATCGATATGATAATTACTAGTAACCAAAAAAATTGACCTTATTCTATTTTTGGTAATCCATTCAGCACTCTCTGTTGCATTGCCTCCAGTATTAAAAGCTGCATATCCCAGCTCCACGCAACACTGGATGTATTTTTTCTCTAAAACAATACCTTGATCTTGAGAAATTTTTTGGATATCGGATAGTTTAACTGAAGTATTTACCCCGGAAACGAACAGCAAATTAGAACGACCCGCAACCAACAAATCAAAACCTGCCGCCAATCGTTTCACTCCACCGGTCAAAACTATAATAGCATCAGCCTTTGATTGACCCATTGAATTGATTAGAGGGATAGAGGAGAAAAAACGTAAAAAACAAATCAGCCATAGGCTCAAAACAAGAACTAAGAATGCAATGAAGGCTCTCCTTAAGATTAAAAATAGTTCAGTTGAACTAGTCATCTCAAACATCCAAGGAATTTCATTTTAGTTTTCCAAGGAGAACCACAACGGAAACCCAAACTGTTATTAAACTAAGAAAGATAAAAACTAGGGGGGTAGAAGCGATCAAACTCCATTCCCAAAAATTTAATACCTCACCAAGACTAGAAATTGATCCCGGAAAAATATCTGGAAGGGTCGTTACCAGATAATCATTTAAAATAAATAAAGTTACAATTGCTATAAGGCTACCAATTAAAGCTGAGGGCCCTATTACAAGTAGAATCTGTTTTTGAAAAATCTCCGCAATAAAACTACTTCCACCACCCATTAGGTCAATAAGATTAATCACTTCACCATTATTGGCAATATTCATCG
Organism: SAR116 cluster bacterium AG-447-C21; assembly: GCA_003212315.1. GTDB lineage: Bacteria > Pseudomonadota > Alphaproteobacteria > Thalassobaculales > Thalassobaculaceae > UBA7326. The sequence goes on from QCQB01000018.1 coordinate 8,686, forward strand.
CAATTGCAAAAATGATGGAGGCTAAACACACGATGAGAATCAGAATAAAAATTATCCATCCTAAATTTTCAATTATATCTATCAGGAATATTAGTTTTTGTTTCCAACGACTATGATCGTCTATTGAAACGCCCGGTATTAGTGATCCTATTGTTTGAGAAATTTGTTCTTTATTGATAGGCTTGCTCAATTTTACCTCTATCAACGTAGGGAGATTAATATCATTCAATATATCTTGGCTAAGCCAACTATTGAGTAACCCTAAGGTTTGTTCTTCATCAAAGATCTCTATCTTGTTTATACCAGCTGTAATTCTTAATTTTTTCACAATCGTTTCTAATCGCGTTGAAGCAACGTCAACTTCGGACTTTGCGTTTGGATCAGAAACCTGGACAGTGACCACATTATCGACAGATTCAAGCCATTCTTTGGAAGATGAATTAGATATTAGTACACCGGTTAGGGTAACCACTGCCAAATAAATCATCGAGAGAATGATCCAAGCTAAAAATATATTCGCGGCCTTATTTTTTAACATTTATAATAACCATGTGATTACAGCGAATTTCAATGTCCCATCTTCTGCTTCATACTATTATCATTGCAGTATTAGATTGCCTTCAGTTATGTGGAATACGGGATAATCAAACTCATTGATTAAATCTTTATTATGAGTAGCTACCACTATACTTGTGCCAGCCCGATAAAGTTCTTCGAAGAGATACATCAATCTCTCCGCAATCTTATCATCAACATTCCCTGTAGGCTCATCCGCGAGGAGTAAACTAGGTCTTGCTATAACCGCTCGGGCTATAGCAACTCGTTGTTGCTCACCACCAGACAGTGAGACAGGAAAAGAATCTAAGTGATCTCCTAATCCGACCCAATCTAAAAGCTCCGGCACATGACGTTGGATTATTTTTGCTTTTGCCCCATGTATTCTTAGCGGCAAGGCAACATTTTCTCGGATACTTAAATTTTGTATCAAGCGAAAGTCTTGAAACACAATTCCAATTCTCTTTCTAATATTGGAAACCTCAAACATTTTTAAATTTGCCGTATCTCGACCAAACATTTCAATATGGCCCTTAGATGGCTTTAAAGCCAAATACATCATTTTAAGCAAAGATGATTTTCCTGCTCCGCTTGTTCCAGTCAGAAAATGAAAACTATCCGAATCAATTTTTAAATTAATTTTAGAGAGAACCGGCTTGTCAGGAGTATAACATACATCAACCTCTTGAAAGCGAATCATTCTAGTCATCCTAATATCTGCATTAAAGCATTATTATTATAAAAACATGTCCTATAATAAACAAACCAACCTTACGAAATACTACCTCTATATGACCAATAGACTGTTTTTTATTTTCGATATACTCTTTTTCTATTAATTTTTATTTTCTACATTCTACTTAAAAATTTGTCCTCTTTAAAAATAAATAATATAGAATGGATATTATGCGCATAACCTGCCCAGAATGTTTCGCTCAATTCGATGTACCTGACGGTGCAATAAAAGAAACTGGTCGAAAGTTAAGATGCGGACAATGCAAACATCAGTGGCACCAGTTACCCATCCCAGATGAACCTCCTGAAATAATGGAACCGCCAACGAAAGAGCTAGAAACCAAAATATCAGCGACTTATAATGAATTTGAGACACCTCCTATTCCAGAAAATAGTGATATCAAAGCAAGTGCTAATATAGAAACAAAGTCTTTACCAATAGGTGCGATTATTTTAGTCACTTTGATAATTACAAGTATTTTTGGGTTTATTTTTGGCAGGACCATCATAGTTGCTTATGCGCCGTCTTCTTCAATTCTTTATGATAAAATTGGTTTACATGTCCCGGTCCCTGGTGAGTTTCTCGTCATCAAAAATGTTGGCGTTTGGCGTGAAAATCGTGGAGGCATGGAAGTCTTGGCCGTGAAGGGAGAACTATTTAACCCCAGTGAAACAACCCAAGAAGTTCCTATAATAAAAGGTTCCGAAGTTGACGCCACGGGTAGAGTTTTGGCCACAGAGTCCTTTATTCCTGAGGCAGCGACACTTTTGCCCAATGAAACAATTAAGTTTGAATATCAAACACCTTTTCCTGATGAAAAAACAATGAGTGTGATTGTTACTTTTTCTGACGAAAAAAGAAGTAGCCAGTATGGTTATTGATAAGAAAATACTTTGGGTCAGCTTATTTAATCTGTTCCCAACCAATTAGGTATCTTCTCAAGATCTATGCTTTCTTGAACTGTCTGTCGCCTTCTAATCAGGCAAAATTCACGGCCATTCACCAGTACCTCCGGAACTAGAGGACGGCTATTATAGGTAGATGACATAGCTGCACCATATGCTCCAGCCGATTTTATCGCCAGCAGATCATTTTCATTTAATTTTGGTAAAATTCGATCTTGAGCAAGATAGTCGCCACTCTCACAAATAGGGCCAACGATATCACATAGTTTCGTTTGAATTTCGCCGCCTCTGTGTACCGGTATGACATCATGATATCCTTCATAAAGGGTAGGTCTAATCAAGTCATTCATGGCGCCATCAACAATAATGAAATTTTTATCTCTTCCTTTTTTAATATATAGGACCTTAGTAACGAGTAGACCCGCGTCACCGACTAAATATCTTCCGGGTTCAAAACCGATCCTACAATCAAGATCTCCAAATATATCATTAACGATTTCACTAAAAGAATTTAAATCTAGTGCTTTCTCTGCGTTGTAAGAAATACCTAAGCCACCGCCCAGGTCAAGATGATCAATCTCAAAGCCAAGGGACCGAAGATGTAAAGTCATTTCTGCTACTTTTCTGTAGGCGGTTCGGTATGGGGCTAAATCCAACAGTTGTGAGCCTATATGCACTGACAAACTTTTAAGAGAAATACTTCCTAGTGATTTTGCGGCGTTTTCAAAGATGTAAGGGGCTCTATCTAAATCTACACCAAATTTATTTTCTTTCAGCCCTGTCGTTATTTTTGCATGTGTCTTCGCATCTACGTCCGGATTGACTCGAAGTCCCACATTGGCGATTAAACCTAACGATGCAGCGACTTCATTTATAGCTATAAGTTCTGGCTCTGACTCAACATTTAATTGAAAAACACCTTCTTTTAATGCTTCTGAAATTTCTGACCTCGTTTTACCAACACCTGCAAAAACTATCTTATTGGCTGGTATACCGGCCGCGAGACATCTACGCAACTCGCCAACGGAAACGACGTCAGCGCCAGCCCCTTGATGCGAGAGCGTTCTTACAACTGCTAGGTTTGGGTTCGCTTTAACTGCATAATATATTGTGGGTTCCTGTAATTTCAGGGCTTCTTGTAAATCTCTATATCTCTGCACCATAAGCGTTGTGGAATAACAATAGAAAGGCGTTTCAATTGAACCTGCGATCGTCTCTATTGAAACATCCTCTACGAAAAGGTTTTCATTTACGTAATTGATCGATGACAAAAGCGTTCCTCTTTAGAAAAATTAATGGGTGGGATATTTTTTGGGATAATAAACTTTCTCATTGTTTATTGGCTGTGGATCTCCACGTTTGCCACAACCGTTTAGAATCATCAAAAATGCAAATGGTACAAGAAGAGAAATAAGCCAGATATAGTTATTTTTTATTTTCATTTAGACACTATCTAAAACTCTAAAAATCTTTTACGGGCGACGGATATTGCTGCCTTAACATTTTGCGGAGCCGTCCCTCCAAAACTTTCCCTGCTAGAAATTGATTTGGAAGGCTCAAGTACAGCATATATATCATTCGTTATCTTAGGCTCTATATTTTTTAAGTCGTCTAAAGTTAGTTCTTTCAAAAGACACTTTTTTTGCTCGGCCAATTTAACTACAGCACCAGTAATATGATGCGCTTGGCGAAATGGGATATTTAATATTCGAACCAACCAATCAGCTAGATCCGTGGCTGTAGAAAAACCAAGTTCTGAGGCATTTTCCATCGAAGAACGATTAGCCTTAATATCTTGAACCATACCAGTGCATGCCGCTATGCATACATGCAAAGTTTCTGTTGCATCGAATAAAGGTTCTTTATCTTCTTGCATATCTTTGCAAAATGCTAACGGAAGTCCCTTCATCATTACCATCAATGCGTTTAAAGCACCTATAATTCGGCCCGTTTTACCACGAACTAGTTCCGCTGCATCGGGGTTTCTCTTTTGAGGCATAATTGAACTCCCCGTAGTAAACGCATCTGATAGACTGATAAAATTAAATTGCGAACTTGTCCAGTTAACCACTTCCTCTGCAAACCTTGATAAATGAATAGAGCAGATGGATGCACTTGATAAAAATTCCAATGCAAAATCCCTGTCGGAAACGCTATCTAAAGAATTTGCTGTTGGTCGATCAAAACCGAGTGCTTTAGAAGTCATATTTCTATCTATTGGAAAAGACGTCCCAGCAAGCGCCGCAGACCCTAATGGACATTCATTTAATCGTGCCCGCCCATCTTGGAACCTTGTTCGATCGCGACCTAGCATTTCAACATAAGCGAGTAAGTGATGCCCAAAAGTGACCGGCTGAGCAACTTGTAAATGGGTGAACCCCGGCATTACCTGATTAAAATTTTGATCTGCTAAATCAATTAAAGCCGCCTGCAAGGACATAAGTTGTTTATCAAGTATATCAATGGTATCTCTTATCCATAACTTAAAATCTGTTGCAACCTGGTCATTTCTCGATCTCCCCGTGTGTAAACGTCCCGCAGCATCCCCAACAAGGGCAGCCAATCTGGCCTCAATATTCATGTGAATATCCTCTAGCTCGCGTGAAAATTTAAAAGTTCCCTCATCTATTTCTCTCTCAATCTGATCCAAGCCATGAATAATCTTATCTTTGTCACTTTTAGTGATGATTTTTTGTTCAGAGAGCATCTCAGCGTGCGCTTTGGAGCCTCTGATGTCTTGCCTAAAGAATCTTTTATCAAAATCAATAGATGGATTAATTTGATCCATAATTTCATGGGGTTTTCCCTCAAACCTGCCGCCCCATATTGAACTAGACTGTGATTTATTTTTTTTGTCTAGTGGTTTATTAGTCTGGTTAGATTTCGATGTCATCAAAGGAACCTTCTAGTGCATTTTAGAATAACGTTGCTAAGAGCAACAATAGCCGTATTTTTTTACATGATTTGTTCGGATACATCATTAACCAACGCGTCCACGCAACCCCCAAAAGCAGGCGGTATGGTAAAGTTTGTAGAATTGAACCCTCCACTCCCTATTCCCGAAGCCTCTTTTTCCACAAGCGATGGCAAAAAAATAAACTTGAACATGTTTAAAGGAGCTTGGGTGTTAGTGAACTTTTGGGCAACCTGGTGCGCTCCATGCATAAGTGAACTACCGTCACTTTATAACTTAAAACAAAACAAGAGTAGCTCAAAGTTCAAAATATTACTCATATCAATCGATAGGGCAGGACCAAAGATTTATAATCCATTTCTTGAAAAATTAGGATTAGGTCATCTCAATTCGGCGAGTGATCCCAAAGCCAATTTAATGCGCGCTCTTAAAATCTCTGGGATCCCAACAACTCTGCTGATACATCCTAGGGGTTATATAGTCGGCATGTACACAGGCGATGCAAAATGGGACTCCCCCTCTGCTGAGGCTCTCCTAATGCACTATATGGATACACTGAAAGAGTAATTTATTGAGTCCTATTTGCCGGGTCGTTAGAGCACAGTATTAAACACTTTTAAATGTCTAATGGAGTGTCTGGCTTGTTGACTTTGCTACGGCCCAACCGAAGTTAGAGGACGAATTCAGTCCCATCCGGTCTTCAATTAATTCGGGCGACGCATTATCTAATATGAGACTATGTACACGCAGTTCTTCGAGAAGAGAATCGGCGATTTTTTTCTCGTTTCCACTATAATCAGATATTGCCTTGGTGAGCAATCCTATAGCTTTTTCCCTAACCGTTCTGGTCATGGTTACTATCCTTCCTTCTAAAGGATTAAACATATGAAAACAATACATTGTATTTTAAATAAATACAACAATAAATTTATTTTTTTTTAATTACTTATTTTTAACGTGTTGGAACAGGCTCATCATTGGAATAATCATAAAAGCCACGACCTGTCTTCTTTCCTAGCCATCCTGCCTCAACATACTTTATTAACAAAGGGCAAGGGCGGTATTTCGGATCGCCTAATCCTTCCTGCAAAACCTGCATAACGGATAAGCAAGTATCCAAACCTATGAAGTCAATAAGCTGAAGCGGCCCCATAGGATGGTTTGCGCCTAGCCTGAGTCCGTTATCAATTGATTCTACTGTGCCAACACCTTCGTATAAGGCATAAACGGCCTCATTCAACATCGGGACAAGTATTCTATTTACAATGAAGCCAGGATAATCTTGTGCTTCAGCAACGAGTTTCCCAAGTTCCAGTGATAAATTCTTTATTTCAGTGAAAGTCGCATCCTCAGTCGCTATTCCCCTTATCAACTCTACCAATTGCATAATGGGTACAGGATTAAAAAAATGCATCCCAATAAATTTTCCGGGTCTATCCGTTGTTGAAGCAAGCCGTGTTATTGAGATTGATGATGTATTGGAGGCAATCAAAGCTTCTTTTGATAAATTCGGCACTAACGTCTCGAAAATTTTGCGCTTGATACCTTCATTTTCAGTAGCAGCTTCAATAACTAAATCGGCGACATTAAAATCGCTATAATCCGTGGTTATTGTTATTCGTTTTAATGCCCTTTCTGCGGCACCGTCCTCTAATTTACCCCGACTGACCTGGCGCTGAATATTGCGTTCAATAGCCTCTAAGGCTTTGTTTAGCACTGCCTCATTCACGTCAAGCAAAACTACATTACGGTCAGCTAAAGCCGCAACATGGGCAATTCCGGCTCCCATCTGGCCTGACCCGACTATACCAATATTCTGAATCATAACTTACTCCAAATAACAAACAAATTTTGGCTATGAATCAAAACCGTTCTTAACCAATTCTTGATCTAATTCGGGTACAGCTGTGAATAAGTCAGCAACTAATCCAAAATCTGCTACTTGGAATATTGGTGCTTCCTCGTCTTTGTTTATCGCAACAATAACCTTACTATCTTTCATGCCGGCTAAATGTTGAATTGCTCCCGAGATGCCGACAGCAATGTAAAGATCTGGCGCCACCACTTTGCCGGTTTGTCCAACCTGATAGTCATTCGGAACGTAACCAGCATCCACCGCAGCACGTGAAGCTCCAACAGCCGCACCCAGCTTATCCGCTACGGATTCTATAATTGGAAAATTTTCGCCCGACTGCATGCCTCTTCCACCCGAAACAACAATCCGTGCCGATGTTAATTCTGGCCTTTCGGACTCACTTAATTCCGAACCAAGGTACGCAGATAATCCGGCGTCGCCGGCAAAGCTCTCATTTTGTATCGATGCAGTACCTCCATCAGATTTCGCTGCCTCAAACGCAGTCCCACGCACTGTGATGATCTTAATAGCATCTGATGATTTAACTGTTGCCATCGCATTTCCAGCATATATTGGACGGACAAATGTGGAGTCATCTAATACTTCTGTTATTTCCGATATCTGTTGCATGTCGAGTAAGGCTGCTACTCGCGGCATTATATTTTTTGCCGAGGCTGTTGCTGTCGCCAAAACATGACTGTAATCGTTAGCCATATTCACAACCAATCCGGCAACATTTTCAGCCAACCCGTTTTCATATTCTGGAGAGTCAACAACTTTAACGACAGTAACACCATCAATTTTTGCAACGTCGGCAGCGACAGCGCTACAATCTTTCCCCGCGACAAGTACTGTAATATCCCCGCCGATTGCCTGCGCAGCGGTTACCGCATTAAGAGTTGCAACATTCATTTCCGTATTATTGTGCTCTGCTAAAATCAATGTAGTCATATCAAATCACCTTTGCCGTATTGCGGAGTTTATCAACAAGCTCGCCTACATCGCTCACTTTTACGCCAGCTTCCCTTGTGGGTGGTTCAGAAACCTTAAGAACCTGCAAACGATTGCTAGGGTCAACACCCAAATCGTCTGGTGTAACCTGGTCAATAGGCTTCTTCTTAGCTTTCATGATATTTGGTAGAGACGCATATCTTGGTTCATTCAATCTTAGGTCTGTCGTGAGAACAGCCGGGATTTTTACTGTAAGCGTCTCTAATCCACCATCCACCTCGCGCGTTGCTTTAATGTTTTCTCCATCGATGTCTATCTTAGAAACGAATGTGGCTTGTCCCCAACCAAGTAGCGCAGCAAGCATTTGACCCGTTTGGTTTGAATCGTCGTCAATGGCTTGTTTCCCCACGATAATTATTGATGGTCCCTCTTTGTCTGCAAGCACCTTAAGAATCTTGGCAACTACCAAAGGCTCTAAATCTCCGTCGTGTAGCACATGGATGCCTCTATCCGCTCCCATTGCCAGGGCAGTTCGTATCGTTTCCTGACACTGTTGGACACCTATAGAGACTGCAACGACTTCGTCCACCGCCCCTGCCTCTTTAAGTCTGATAGCCTCTTCAATGGAAATTTCATCAAATGGGTTCATTGACATTTTGACGTTAGCTAGCTCCACTCCCGTCTCATCTGCTTTCACCCGCACTTTTACATTATAATCTATGACCCTCTTTACAGGCACAAGAACCTTCATGGCGACCTCGTATTTATTTTGTAATAAAGTTCCTAATATAATACTACCTAGGAGAGCTGTATCATTATGTCAAGCATAGCCTAGATCAATCAATTCTATCGATTATTCCCAGGAATCCAAAGTACATCTAATTTACCATTTCCATTTACATGCCGAGACAGTACAAAAAGGTGATCCGATAATCGATTGATATATTTAACCGCTAATGGGTTAATATTTTCTTTAGAGCTTAATAGAACAATTTCGCGCTCGGCTCTTCGTGTAATGGTGCGCGCATTGTGAAGCAGAGCCGCTAATTTTGTTCCGCCTGGTAAAACAAAAGATGAAAGGGGTTCTAATTTTGAGTTCATATCATCTATTTCATTTTCTAACCGATCTACTTGAGCTTGAACTATTCGCAAAGGAGGATGTTTCGGATCCTCCTCATGCGGAGTGCACAAATCTGCTCCAATATCAAAGAGATCGTTTTGGACTCGAGACAATAGTTCATCCACGCCATTGCCCGATTCGACACGAGCGAGTCCAATTGCCGCGTTAGCTTCATCAACGGCACCATATGCAACGGGTCTGTGAGAGTATTTAGGCACTCGTTCACCATTTCCTAGCGAGGTGTGTCCTTCATCCCCACCACGAGTATATATTTTTGTCAATTTCACCATCACAAATTACCCAGTCAATTAATCTTTGGCTAACGACAATAGGATCACGACCAACAAAACGGCTATCCCTTGAAATAATACTCTATACCGCATAAAAAGATTGGATTTTTTCGGTCCAAGTTCCCCACCACGAGCCATAGTAATTAAGCCACCCGCCAGAGTTGCCAGAACAAGGATTAAAGCGCTCACAAGGAGAATGATTACTATTACGTTCATACGTTACGATATACCCCTCTCATATCAGTTCGGCAATCACCGTCGTAAAAGATATTTTCGGCCTTATGAATAAAATATCTCTAAATCATAAATAAGTTCTAGTTAACATTATTATTGATTAAATTAACTTAAGTATTGAAACCCATCTCTCAAATTATAATGCGAAAGTTGGCAATGAGAAAAACTAAATACATCCAACATATTGAAAACTGCAATAACGCAAATTTGCTGGACTTTATTCCGTGGAAAATCTCCAACGATATAGTTGGCTACGTCAATAAAAATATAGCGTCAAAACTTTTATCTTTTCGATCAATATTCCATGAAGAAAATAATGCTATACACCTATCTAGTAGATTGAAAAACCCCCAACAACGATCCGAAGCTGTAGAAGATATTCTCGAAACTTTGTGGGCGGAAGAGATTTGCGGGATGAAACTCAACGAAAATTATGCAGTGAGGGCGAAGATTGGTAGCCCCAATCTTATGACAATAGACCGAGGCGCATCTGCCCATTTAGGGATAATAACTACAGGCTTTCATTTAAATGGGTTCCTGACCAATAAGGATCAGCTCAAAATGTGGGTAGCTAAACGCTCTGCAACGAGAGGCACTTTTCCAGGTCAATTAGATAACTTGGTGGCAGGTGGCCAACCCTCAAACCTCACGGTTGCTGAGAATGTCATTAAAGAATGCAACGAAGAAGCAAGTATACCCAAAGACCTGGCCCAAAAGGCATATCCAACTGGCTTTATAAGTTATCTCATGGAGGCAGAGGGAAATCTGCGTCGTCATGTTATGTATGTATACGACCTTATAATGCCCTTTAATTTTACCCCAAGGCCAAATGATGGAGAAGTTGAAGCGTTTTCATTAATGAAAATAGAGGAAATAATCAAAATCGTAGATTCTTCGCCAGATACATTTAAGTTCAACTGTAATCTGGTTATTATTGACTTCTTAATCCGCCATGGATTAATTCAAAACGAAGATCCAGATTACTTCAAAATTGTTAATGGGCTTCGCTCACCGCTTAATTGATCTCTTATCCGACGAGAAAACCAGATTCCTCACCAATTATTGTCGCCCGTAACATATGCCTTACTTCCGATTGATCAAAATCTGTAAGAGCCACATGCATAGTAGTACGATTGTCCCAACAAACTAAATCACCAGCTTTCCACTGATGTCGATAGACATTTTCATGCTTTGTTGCATGAGAACATAGAAAATCTATTATAGGACGGCTCTCTTCCGACGTCATTCCGTGAAAATGCGAGACCCTCTCACTTACGTATAAAGCTTTTTTTCTACTTCCAGGGTGCACGCGCACGGCTGGGTGAGCAATGGGTGGGTTTAATCGTTTTGTCTCGGCAACCTCGGATGCATCCCTTTCATAAAACCCCTCGGTTAAAGATATGTCATAAACTGAATACAGATCATCAACTATTTTCCGCATCTTATCAGTTAGTGTCTCGTAAGCTCTGACCATATTACAAAACATAGTGTCACCGCCAATAGGAGCAGGTTTTACACAATATAACATAGACGCAGCAGCAGGCCGGCCTGTATATGAATAATCTGAATGCCAGTTTCTTCCTACATTCCTTGTCTCAGATGGTCTTCCATTGAATGGTTTGGTCGTTATTTCCATTAAATGGGGATAACCCTCCATCCTGTAGAAAGGTGTTGCCTCATGGTTATCCAAAGATCCAAAGCTTCTGGCAAAACGGAGGATGTCTTCGGGGTTAGCATCCTGATTACGTAAGACAATAACGTGGTGGCCGTGCCAAGTTTCTTGAATAAGCCGGATGTCTTGCTCTCCTAGTGTTTCCCTCATATCAATGCTGGTGAGTTCTGCTCCTAACGCGTAACTTAAAGGCTCAGCTTTGATCATATTAATAACTCCTATTCGACCTAACCATGCTTCGTTTAAGAAATTAATCCAAATAGACAATCTTGTCCGATATCATCAGATCCTCTAAATACTCAGGTTCGGTCAATCCACTTTGTATTTTCGTTTCCACATTTGCTTCCGCAGTTTTCAATCGCTCAAGCTTATCCAACACTTCCTCGATCTGCAGAAATGGCACAACAACGACCCCATCGCGGTCACATACAACCATATCTCCCGACTCAACTGAAATCTCGGCTAAATTAATTTTTAATCCGACGCTTCCGGGACCAGTGCGTGCCGGAGAGTTTGGATTTACTCCCTGACAGAAAACAGGAAATTTCAATGGTTCAATACCAACCTGATCTCGAACCATACCATCGGTAACAAAGCCCGCAACACCCTTATTTTTCATCATCCCGCATACTAAATCACCTACAACCGCTGTGCTATTATAGGCATCTGTCGCACATATGATTATATCTCCTTCTAAGGCTAAATGAAGCGCGCCCATAACACCTAAATTATCGGCTGGATACGCAAAGCAGGAAAGAGCAGGACCACAGATATTTGCGAAAGTATCATTTAAGGGTTTAATAAATGGGGACATTGCTCCTCGACCCCCCATGCAATCTGCAATATTTCCTGTCATCGCCCCCCTGAACGCTTCAATTTGGGATCTTGTAGGTCGACGGGTTGGACGCTTTACGGTTAAAATAGGCGGATCTTCGAGCATTACATATCTCCCTTTTTAAATGCTAAGATCTAGCTTACTTGGATATAAATATGTAAGTGAGCATATTAAAGATATTGATATAACATTTGTAATCGCTAAAATTTTTTGTTTATTCTGCAGATATTTACCTACGTTTTTAAATAGAGCTTCGGGCAAAAAGAAATGAATTCTTTGTCATGAAAACCCAAATGCAGTTTAAAGTTCTATTATTTTTAGTTTCCGCCATATTTTTGTACTGTGTAGGATGGTTGATTGCCAGCCAATGGATAAAAAGTGAAGTAGAAACTTTCTTAACAGACACATTAGTAAAAAATGGAAAAATCGCAATCTATTATGAGGCCCTAGAACGCGGAGGCTTTCCATTTTCATTGGACTGGCATCTAATAAATCCGAAAGTAGAAGTAAATTTTGCGTCTCATACAGTAAGTTTTAATACCAATAAAACTACTTTATCTATTCATCCATTCTTCAAGAAAAGTGTGATAGTCCAAAATCAAAAAACAGAGTGGAGGCTATTAAATAATCGAGATCACCAAAATTTTAAAAATATATCAGAGAATAGCAGACTACATCTATCGAAAAACTACGACGGTTCCATTACTGTCGAGTATAGCGCTAATAACTCAAATATTCATCGATTCGTCTCTACAAATAAAAGAAAACAATGGAATAAATTTGCATTAGGCAAGCATTTTTTAGCACTAATAAGGCTACCAAATAGGGAAAAAAGAAGGCAAAGAAGCCATCATTATTCAATATCGTTTAAAATTAATGACATTTTAATGATCCATGAAAGTGTAATTTGGCCAAAAGATTTAGACGAAATAACGGGTTCGATAGAACTAAGAGGGAACCCAGGCGCTTTCGCCTTAGAGGACTTGATTGCGTGGCGTGACAATGGTGGAACAATAGATATAGAAAGAATTCAATTTGAGAGAGCGCCCAGTAAACTAATAGTCAAAGGCACATTAGCATTAGATGCGGACTTAAAACCAATTGGGGCAGGTACAATTGATTTTGCTGGGTTAGCTACCTTCCTAAACGAACAACAACAAGCTGGTCGAATAACCAAATCTGAAGTCCGTTTTTTGAACCTGGCTATCCTCGTTTTATCAAAAACTACCAAACAGCAAGAAAAATCAATGATTAGAATCCCCATCACAGCCCAGAACGGAGAATTAAAAATAGGATCATTTTCATTATTCGATCTACCGGGCCTTATCCGGTGATGGTGGAATTTCCTGCTTAGCGTCGATGACACTCCGTCGAATCTCTCGCGTCCGAGTAAAAAGGTCTTCCAAAGTTTGCGCCTCTCCCCAACGAATTGCACGTTGCAAAGCGGTAAGATCCTCAGAAAATCTCTGCAACATTTCAAGAACAGCTTCACGATTATTCAGAAAAATATCTCTCCACATTATGGGGTTAGATCCAGCAATTCTGGTAAAATCTCTAAATCCACTGGCAGAAAACCGGATCACATCCGCTTGGGTCTGGTCTTCAAGGTCATCCGCTGTACCAACAATAGTATAAGCTATTAGATGGGGTAAATGAGAAGTGATTGCCAATACTTTATCGTGATAATTTGGATCCATTTCTTCTACCATGGCTCCAATACCTTCGAAAAGATTCCGCATTCTCTGAGTAGCATTACGCTCAGTTTCATGGCCTGGTGTCAGCAACCAATATCTTCCCTCAAAAAGTTCTGCAAATCCTGACTCAGGTCCTGACTTTTCTGTACCTGCAATGGGATGCCCGGGGACTAAATGGACGCCGTCGGGGATATGGGGAGACATATCCGCAATTGGCGCTCTTTTAACTGATCCAACATCGCTTACAATACAGCCTGATTTTAGATGATTGGAAATATTTTGCATAATCTCAGCATAATTTCCAATGGGAGTACATAATATGACACAATCCGCATCTTTAACTGCTACCGTAACATCATCTAAAACATGATCTCCTAAGCCTATCTCCTTTGCCTTTTGCCTGACCTCCGCGTTTACATCTGTTAAGGTTACGGTCTGAACTAAATCATTTCTTTTTTTAACTGCCCTGGCAATGGAAGACCCAATTAACCCAATTCCAATTAGAGTAATTGATTGAAAAACAAAGTCGCTTTTATTGTTCTGTTTTGCCATCAGTCGGTTCTAACTCGACCTAAAAACTCAGCGACTGTATTAACAACGGTGCGCATTTCTTCTTCGGTTCCGATGGATAAACGCAGGTATTCTGGAGCTCCATATCCACTCATTCCTCGGGTTAAAATTCCCCGATCCGATAAATACTTACTAGCATCCTCTGCTGAAGAACCTAATTCTTGAGGAAATTTAACCATTAAAAAGTTAGTCACGCTCGGCAAGCATTTGAGGCCTAATTTCTCGAATTCTGCCGCTGTCCAGGGCTGCCAAATCAAATTGTGCTCCACCGATTTATCTATGAATTCTTGGTCATCTATGGCTGCAATAGCCGCTTCCACCGCAGCCCTGTTTGCTCCAAACGGTTGTTTGACGACATGAAGAGCGTCAGTCACGTGCGCTGGTCCATACCCCCAACCCAATCTTAACCCGGCCATGGCGTAGAGCTTCGAGAACGTCCTTAACATTATGACATTATCGAAATTATCAACTAATTCGGATCCATCCGAATAATCGTTTCTAACGACAAATTCTGCGTAAGCCGAGTCTATTACTAACAGAATATTATTCGGCAACCCACGATGCAGTTTATTGACTTCTGTTCGAGATAGATATGAACCCGTAGGGTTGTTTGGGTTTGCTAGGAAAACAACCCGAGTGCGGTCAGTTATGCGTTCGAGTATAGCATCAACATCCACTTTATAATTCACATCTGGCGCAGATATAGGCCGCCCCCCGGCTACTTTTATAGACATAGGGTACATAACAAAACCGTATTCGGAATGGATTGCTTCATCATCAGGGCCTATAAACGCCTGACAAATCGACATAATCAACTCGTCCGAACCACATCCAAAAACCATTTTTGACGGATCCAGATTATATTTTTTTCCTAATGCTTCGGCTAAGGCTAAAGGTTCCTCTTCCGGGTACCAATGCATATTCTCACCGATGTTCGTCAAAACCGCTTTTGCTTTTGGACTTGGGCCAAAAGCTCCTTCGTTGGCCGACAATCTTATAACCCGTTGCGACTTGTTAACGCTCAAATTAGGCTGATAACGCACCATTTCGGCTATTGTTGAGCGTGGAGTTGGATAATTCATAAGCACCTCGCATTAAATTCTATTGTCTCGCTGTATTAAACAATTGGATTGGGAAAAGCGCCAATACGTTCCCATTTTATGTTAGCAGGAGCATTCAAACTCTGTTGATACCCATCAACAAAAATAAGTTTCATATCTCCATCCTCGTCGATTATACGTCCGGGCACTAGATATGTATCTCCGTCAACAATAAAAACTGAGGTATCGTTCCCCGATATCTCTGGTTCCTGTGCGGCTATGATAAAAGCACCAGGTTTTTTGGCTCTATTTGTTGCTACAGGCAAATGCGATATGATATTTAATTTCCTATTTTTACAGAGATTTATTAGCTTCGGCCACCATCTTCCGTGAACACCCAAGTTTAGATCAGGGAGTATCCCTATCTCTGCATCTCCTTTTGCAACACATTGAATAACTTCTTCAATATTATCGAGGTATAGCAGTTTTGATGTAGTTCCAACATATTCTGTTGCTAAACCTTGAAAGTCCGTATCAGATGAAAGAGTCGCTGCTCTAATTTCTATTTGTTGATTAAGATTTGCACTTAAAATTTCGCGCCATATCCTTACCACAGAACCCATCGATAATGGCCCATTATTTCGAGCGGCAAGCCCTCTGATTATTTGTGCTTCGCGGCCAGGTCGAAGATTGGGACCAGAATCCGCGCCGGTCTTTGCCTTAGCAACTTCTCGCCCTATCTCGACACGGCGCATAAGGAGATCGTGCAGCTTCTTATCAATCTCGTCTATCTCATTTCTTAAATCACTCAAAGATGCCACGTTTAATCTCCGGTGGACACATTTTCTCTTCAATTCAGATAGAATTAATTCTGTTCTTCTATTTATGCAACTTTATTCAATTGAACGACGTTGGCAAGTATTAGGGAGAACGCCTCGTTCCCCAAGGACTGAAATACGAGTTGCTGCGGTTGGTAACAATCTTCGCTCTCTATTAATAATTGGCTTAATTTTGCTCGGGGCATAAATTTGCTTTGTAGCCTCCACAATTAATACCCCGCCTAAATGGCGCAGCCATCTCGACCCAATATCCTCTAAAGTATATCCCGAACGCAGTATAATGCGCCATGGATAAGGCGGAACGAAGAGTGCTCGAATAGTTTGGTCAGTTGTAAACATATTATTTCGAAGTAAACGGGATAATTGTGATCGCGAATATGGCTGACCATGGCCAAAAGGAGTTCTTTCAAATCTTGACCATAAACCACGCCGATTGGGCACAATAATCAGCAAGCGTCCATTACCAGTAAGCACTCTCCATGATTCTTCTAACATGGCCCGAAGTTGTTCCGAACATTCAACGCTGTGGACCATCACAATACGATCTATTGAAGAACTCTGAATCGGAAGTTCGGCATCGTCACTTAAAACACTTAAATTAGAATATTCCTCTGGCCATGCTGTAGCGCCTTGCTGCGCCGGCATAACAGCAAACAAACAATCTGCCTCTCCCAAAAATGGACGTAAATACGGCACTGCGTAGCCCAATCCCATAATATTCATACCTCTTACATCAGGCCAAACCATTCGTATTTTTTTCGTTATTAAACGCCTAGCTAATTGCCCCAAATTGGAGCTATAAAAAGCTTTTAAATCTATGACATCGTTATACATTTCAGAAATACTTGGTCATAATGAATTAAACTCTATAAGTTTTTAAAACATCTATGTCTGGTTCTAAACCCAATCCATCACCACCCGGGGCTCCAAAAGCTCCATTAACAGGATCATAAGTCGAGTTACCGTATAGATTTGTCTCAGGTTCTATGAAAATTCGCTCTATCATACCACTATTTGGAATAGCTTGTGAGAGATGCAGAGTTGCAAGAAACCCAGGCCCAAAATATGGGGAATGTGGCATAAGCTGAACTCCATATACTTCACACAAGGTAGCAATTTTTCGAAATTCAGTAATGCCACCTACTTTTGTAACACTAGGTTGCGCGTAATCGATCGCATTAGCTTCCATCATTTTCTTGAATTCAAAAGCGGTACAAGCGTTCTCTCCCGCAGCTATCGCCGTTTCAGTTTCTGTCCGTAATTTTGACAGTGCCTGAAAATTTTCTGGTGGATTAATCGGTTCCTCCAACCAAAGGATATCATAAGCTTTGAATGCAAGGGCCATTGATTTTGCTTCTTCTGGGGTCCACGGGCAATTCACATCAACCATTAGTGGCACACTCTGACCCGCTGCTTCTCGAGCAGCATGAACCTCAGGAATATTTATTTCGTGCAATTTTATACTCTCATACCCCAAATCCATTGCATGCCGAACGCGATCCGCTACTAGGTCGCGATCCTCATACCTAAATAGACTGGCATAGGCGGGAATTGATCTTATCGTAGAGCCACCAAGTAACTTATACAGCGGAACCCCAGCTCTTTTCGCAGCAATATCCCATAGGGCTATATCAAGACCCGAAATTGCGAACATGGTAATTCCATATCGCCCAAATAGATGGAGTTCCTGCTGCAATTCATGATTGATTTGAACAACATCCCCGGCATCTCTACCAATCACTCTTGGTGCGATCATATGCTTTACCGCCTCCGCTACCGACCTCCGACACTGGAAGCTAAAGGCATCGCCCCAACCAATAAAACCATCGTCAGTCTCAACCTTTATTAAGCAGAAATCAAGTTTGCCCCAATTTAAAAAACCCACATCACCCTTTTTTTCAACTCCACGGCTGAAGGGCATTTCTAACTCAATTACCTCTATATGTTTTATTTTCATATGAATTACCAAATTCTCTAGTTATTTACAGCTGGCTCCTAGCCGAATACGAAACAGGGTGTTATCTTTCAGAACAATATATGTTTGCGCTTCTGGAGTATCATCATGAATCCGTTTCAAGTTACCCTCGTTCCGGCCTTGTCCGATAACTACGTTTATATAGCAAGAGACAACAATACCCAAACTACTATGGTGGTCGACCCTGGAGAAGCTGGTCCCGTTTTGAAAGTTCTGGATGAAAACGGGTGGAATTTAACTCATGTACTGAATACGCATCATCACGGCGACCATATTGCCGGCAACGAAGAACTTATCAGTCGATTTAACGCTAAGTTAATTGGCCCTAAATCAGAGCTCGCCCGTATCAACGGAATGGACGAACAAGTGGTTGATGGCGATATTATTGATATAGGTGGGCATAAAGGCCAAGTTATTGAAACGCCAGGTCATACGAGAGGTCATATAGCCGTATGGTTTGCAGAATCCGATGCGCTTTTCTGTGGGGATACACTTTTTGCTCTGGGGTGTGGCCGAGTTTTTGAAGGGACTATGGAACAGATGTGGAACTCGTTGTTGAGACTTCGTTCTCTTAATTCAACAGCAAAAATTTATTGTGGCCATGAGTACACTATATCAAATGCAAAATTTGCCATTAGCATAGATCCAAATAATACTAAATTGCAAAGTAGAGTTAAAGAGTTCGAGGAAATGCGATCGAGAAATCAACCCACAATACCATCGGTCCTAATAGATGAACTTGATACAAATCCTTTTCTGCGCGCCGACGACCCTATTTTGGCAGGAGAGTTAGGATTATCTGGAGCTAAACCAGAAGATGTTTTCGCTGTGATTAGAGAGCGAAAAGACAATTTTTAATTAAATACTTCTTCTAGCCTTCAAGGCCTGAGCGATAGTACCGTCATCCAAGTAACCTAGCTCTCCTCCAACAGGCACCCCGCGTGCTAACCAGGTAACAGAAACATTACTTTCAGATAGTAACTCCACAAGATAATAGGCTGTTGTTTGACCATCTACAGTAGCATCCATGGCCAAAATAATCTCCGTCATAGAATTATCTGACGCTCTTTTAACCAAGTCTTCACATCTTAGTTCCTGGGGACCTATTCCGTCTAGAGCAGAGAGAAGCCCCCCCATAACATGATATTGTCCGTTATATACTCCAGATCTCTCTAAAGCCCACAAGTCACCGACTTCTTTAACAACGCAACAAGTACTCTTATCTCTTTTTTGATCAGTACAAATTCGGCATGGATTATTCGAGTCGAGATTACCGCATATTTTACAACGGCTAACATTATGGGCTGCATCAGCGAGGGCCGATGCCAAAGGCAACATTAATGACTCTTTTTGTTTAAGAAGATGCAGTACCACTCGACCCGAAGATCTCGGTCCCAGTCCCGGCAGCTTACCTAGCAAATAGGCTAGGCGGTCTAGTTCGTTAGTTCCAAGCGTTTTAGTCACAACCCCACCCTAAAATGGTAAATTAAACCCAGGTGGCAAAGTAATTCCACCACTCACTTCCTGCATTTTCTCAGCAACTTTATCATCGACCTTTGAGCGCGCATCATTTACAGCTGCAGCTATTAGGTCTTCTAGTAATCCGATGTCTTTAGGATCTACTATACTGGGGTCTATTTTGACTTCACGAACAACACCCTTTCCGTTGAGGCTAACCATTATCATTCCTGCACCGCTGGAACCCTCAACAGTAAGGTCCTCCATTTGCGCTTGCATCGATTGCATTTTTTCTTGCATCTCCTGAACTTGCTTCATCATTTGTCCCAAGTTTTTCATAATTTATTCCTTATCAATTGACTCTTCTTTATTATCTTTTACTCCACCAGATTCACAGTTAAATTCTCTGTCTAAAAGAGGACGAACGTTATCTATTGTGGCTCCGGGAAACGTTTCAATAATCCTTGCCACCAGCGGATCTTGCGCAGCCTCCGTTTTCATGCGCCTTTCTTTTTCCAGCATTTGTTCTTGTATAGTTTTGTCTCCTTCACGATCTACGACCGACACCATCCAATCTTGCCCGGTCCACTCCCCTAATAATTTGGATATCTGAGCTGCAAATTTATCGTCTATCTCCTTGGTTTTCATCATCTCTAGACGACCAGAGGTCACACTAAATAGCCTGGCTTGCGTGACCAATTTGGAATGTATTAATCCCTCTCTTTTTTTCTCAAATAAATCGACTATGTCTGTAAAAGTTAAACCTTCAGGGGTCTGAGGATGATTTAACTCACTCGATGGGTTTTCTAAAACAACTATTTCTTGTTTTGATGTTTCTTCATCATTAATTTGGTTTATGTTGACTTTTTTTTTTATATCCAAATTCGGTTTTTCGGCAGTTTCGTCCGGTTTGTCTGGTTCCGCTAGATACGCTAACCTAATTAAGACCATCTCTAGTGCTGCTAATTGAGAGGTTGCCTGCTGAATTTCGCTTATACCCTTTAATAGCATCTGCCAGCATCTTCCCAACTGAACCATCGGAAGCTTAGAAGCTAAGTAATTTCCTCTTTCAATTTCCAAATCCGTTACCATTTCACCAACAACTCTGGACGCAACCTTAAACTTGGTAACCAAATGTGTGATTTCCAGCAGATCTTGCGCTATTTGAAGCGGATCAGCTCCTAATGCGTTCAAATTAACAACACGAGATAAAGCTTCGGGTACGTTACCCTGCATAACCTCCTCAAAAAGATCAAACAATTCTTTTTTATCACCAAGGCCCAACATTTTTTGGACTAATTCTGGGCTTATCTGATCTTCAGTCAAAGCCATAGCTTGATCCAAAAGGGAAAGCCCATCCCGCGCTGACCCATCGGCGGCTCGTGCGATTAAACGAAGCGCTTCGCTTTCTGCTTGAATATTCTCTTTCTCACAAATAGTAGAAAATAAGTTGATGAGGTCCTCTATACCTATTCGACGAAGGTCAAAACGTTGGCATCGAGACAGCACCGTTATGGGCACTTTGCGAATTTCAGTGGTAGCAAAAATGAATTTTACATTTTCTGGAGGTTCTTCAAGTGTCTTTAGAAGCGCATTAAAAGCATTCTTGGAAAGCATATGCACTTCATCGATAATATAAATCTTATAACGAGCACCAACCGGTTTATAACGCACTCCATCTAAAATTTCTCGTATATCGTCTACGCCAGTTCGACTGGCAGCATCCATTTCCAATATGTCTACGTGACGATCTTCAGTTATTGAGAGACAGTTGCTGCATGTGCCACATGGGTTAATGGTGGGCCCACCGTTGCCATCGGCGCCTACACAATTTAAGCCTTTGGCAATTATTCGAGCCGTTGTTGTTTTACCAATTCCACGCACCCCAGTTAAAACAAACGCATGCGCCAGCCGCCCGTATTGAAGTGCGTTAGCCAACGTTTTGACCAAAGTTTCTTGACCAATCAAATCTTTGAATGTCTGAGGACGATACTTCCGAGCTAAAACACGGTATTCTCGAGCACTTAAATCGTTGGAGTTTGTGTTCATGTACAAAGCATATACTGTAAGCGGAAGGTTGAAAAGTGACCCAGAAAAAACTCGTTACGGCTGCTTCCTTCCGGACCTGACCGAGTTGGCGAGGCGCCTGTCCACCTCAACCTTCCTGTATACTGTATATCCATATTAACAAGCATTGTGCAAGCAGATGTTTTACCATAGGTTTACTTTTAAGATAAAAGGCTGAGCTATAAAGGTACCCCCTTAAAAATTTTGCCATAATTTGACTTTGATTTTTATCTACGTTGTTCTAAATACAACGACAGCAACAGATTTAATGAATATTAAATTTACAGACTATCTTTCATGTCAAAAAAACTAGACTTGATAGTATCCCACAAATCTCTTTTGTGAAGCGTATCTATAGACACTGTTGCTGTCATTCCTGCTCTGAGTTTAGGCTGCCCCTCTTTTTGTTGTATTTCTATCCGTACAGGCAGACGTTGAACAACCTTCACCCAATTACCGGAGGCATTTTGCGGCGGCAATACTGAAAACTCAGCTCCAGTCGCAGGGCTTATACTACCTACTTTAGCTTGCCAAGCTTGATCTGGATAAGCATCAAGCTCTACCGTGACATTTTGATTTTCCTCAACATAGGTCAGTTGCGTTTCCTTCAAATTAGCCTCTATCCAAACACGATCAACTGCAATTAATCCAAATGCTGGCTCTCCAGACTCCACCCATTCACCCGGCTCTAATTTCAATCGAGTTACAATCCCATCAATTGGTGCTCTAACTTCGGTATAACCCAAATTCATTTCTGCCATTGAAAGCTCTGTTTCAGCCATCATAAAGTCGGGGTGCTCTTCAAAACGACGAGCCGGGTCACCGCCTAATTTCGCCAATACAGTCCTAATTTTCTGCCTGCGTGTTGCTACTTCTTGTTTTGCTGCTGTCAAATTATACTCCGCCTCATCCAATTTAGAGCGGGTCGTTATTGATTTTTTTATTAATTTTCGTTGTCTTTTCACTTCTTTTTGATAGTAGGCAACGTTGGCTTTTTTCTCTTCAATTTCAGCGACGATCTGATAATATTCTGCTCGCATGGCGGATATGTTTTGACGCGCAGCCTCACGCTGGGACTCGGCCATACGAACAGCCATATTGTAGGAATTAGGATCCATTTGAAACAAAAGATCCCCCTTTGCAACTCTTTGGTTTTCATCAACAAAAACCTTTGTCACACGACCCTCAATGTCAGCACTGACTGCGATGACATTGGTTTTGACATAAGCATTTTCTGTTGTGATATAGCGCCCAGTCGCCTCGTACCAGTAACCACCAGCTACTAATGCAGCGACAGGAATAACGATAAGTAAAAATGTTCTTAGGATAGTTCTCCCCCATCTACGTTCGGGCCTAACCGGAAGTGTTTCCTTTTCTGGAGTAGTGTCCATGTCTTGATCTTCTGCCATTACCTGCGCCTTATTTGTCCTATTAATTTTAATTGTCTATGCTCTATCTAGTTATTAATGATTTTTCGATCCGTTAAAAAAGTTCTATATTCGAACCACTCAATTTCTTATTCATTTAAATTCGAAAGATTATTTTTGATTTTGATTAACGTATCTATAAAATCTTCCCGCTCTGTCACCGCCATATTCCCTAAAGCATCTTTCCTCACATCTGCTGCTGTCTTCCTTAATGCACGCATTATTTCTTGAACCTTCTCTGTCAAAAACAATCTATTCACACGCCTATCATGACGATCGGGCCTACGTTCAATCCATTCTTTTTCTTGCATGCGGTCAAGAAGACGCCCCAATGTTGGTTTCTCCAAATCCATGAAGTCCGCCAATTCTGATTGGGTAACGCCCTCTTTGGCATATAACATTGTCAGCACCCACCATTGCGATCGCGTTAGTCCAATTTCACGCCCACGACGGTCAAAGACCGTTCTCATAAGACGAGAAACATCGTGAAGTAGGAAGCCGAAGTTTCTATCTAGGTTCTCACGTTCCATGACCTTTATATAGTTGCCTTACTTACTTTTGCCAAGAACATTATTGTTAAGCTAATCAATTTATCATGTTGTTAATCGGACCATACAGGTATTGGCTTTAGTCCATAATTGGGATATTTTTAGCTTTTAACGGGAGAAAAATAATGGAATACCGAAATTTAGGGACTTCTGGGCTTCGTGTTTCAACCGTTGGTTTAGGATGTAACAATTTTGGTATGCGCTTAGATCTAGAGGGAACTCGAGCAGTTGTTGATCGAGCGATCGAAAAAGGTATAACCTTATTCGATACAGCTGATATGTACGGCGCACGAGGTGGCTCAGAAGAGCAATTGGGAGAAATATTAGGCCAAAGACGCAAAGATATTGTCCTGGCTTCAAAATTTGGCATGGCTATGAGCGACGATGGGACCAAGATTGGGGCGTCCAGACGATATATTATGTCTGCGGTGGAAGACAGCCTAACACGACTAAAGACAGACTGGATTGATCTGTACCAACTTCATCAAGAAGATCCATTAACTCCAATGGAAGAAACACTTCGGGCGCTAGACGATTTAGTGACACAGGGTAAGGTTCGCTATATTGGCTGTTCTAATCTGAAATCATGGCAAGTGGTAGAATCTCAATGGATTTCAAAATCATCGAGCATAACCCGATTTATATCCTGCCAAGATGAATATAATATTCTAAATAGAGAAATTGAACATGAATTGATCCCTGCAATGCAAAGATACGGTTGCGGTTTGCTGCCGTATTTTCCTCTGGCAAGTGGATTATTAACCGGAAAGTATCAATCTAATAAAATGCCAGAAGGAGCGAGGCTTACAGATATGCCTACGTTCGCTAACCGGGTATATGTAACAGACGAAAATTTTTCTATTGTAGAAAAATTGAATGCTTTCGCGAAACAACATGGACACAGCCTTTTAGAACTTGCATTTAGTTGGATGGCGGCGCGCCCTACTACAGCAAGTATCATCGCTGGTGCAACCAAGCCTGAACAAATCGACGCCAACGTTGATGCCATTGGGTGGAAAATGACGCCCGAGCAAATCTCCGAAGTAGATAACCTTTCTGCAAAATAAGACATAATCTTGTAATAAAAGCATCGATCTAGAAACATTAACATAATTGCCCACTTCTGTTATCATTCAAGATGACGGTAAGCCTGAAAGCACAAAACCACCTAATTTTAAATAAAGCGAGGCTACGTGTGACTTTACTCTCTGACTCTGCAGTTATCTTAAAACAAGCACGAAAATTTGATCGTGTCGTTTTAGCTATAATCGCTCTGACATTCGTTTTGGTAATTTTAAATTTTGACCAAGCGAAGGCTTCATTAATTTTCACCCTCGATGCGCTGGTTGGGATCTCTGGTTTTTTACTCTTGTCTGTTAGCGCGGCGGCTTTTGCAAAAGCGACTGGATTAGATCAACAAATTGCTGGGGTTTTCTCAGGGAACCCAATCAAAGCAATCCTAGCGGCAGCAATATTTGGAGCTATTTCCCCTTTTTGTTCCTGCGGCGTGGTGCCAATAATAGCAGGTTTACTTCTTGCCGGAGTGCCGTTAGCCCCTGTAATGGCCTTCTGGCTAGCATCTCCTTTAATGGACCCACAAATATTTTTCCTGATGTTGCCCGTTTTTGGTGTAGCATTCACGCTTACAAAACTATTATCTGCAATTTTAATTGGAGCCTCAGCTGGTCTCATTTTGCATGGATTTAATTCTCATAGATTATTACAAGATCCATTATTAATTAAATCCGTGGGTTGCGGTTCAGACACCTGCGGAGCTAATAAGTCATTGGAGCAAACATCCATAATTTGGCAATTTTGGAAGGAGGTGGAGCGACGTGAGTTTTTTATCAACGAAGCTTGGTTGACTGGTTGGTTCCTTTTGCGTTGGCTAACCTTAGCATTCATACTAGAGAGTTTGATGGTCACCTACATTCCCGCCGAAGAAATAGGCCGCTATTTAGGCGGAACCGCATTGTGGGCTATACCGGGTTCTGTGTTGCTGGGGATACCAGCATATTTAAATGGATTTGCAGCTATCCCCACTGTGGGTGGCTTAGTAAACTTGGGGATGGCGCCGGGTGCAGCTATGGGTTTTATGATTGCAGGTGGAGTAACTAGCATACCTGCTGCAATGGCTGTTTTTGCACTTGTAAAAAAACCAGTTTTCTTGGTTTATATTTCATGGGGCTTATTGGGATCTTTAGGAACCGCCTACTTTTTTCAAGTATTAAGCACTTTGACAGTTTAGTTTTAAGAAAAATTTGAACAATTTGAATTATAAATGGTTGAACAAATGACATACACGAAGGTAGAGGCAAAAAATACTGTAGATCCAATCTGGCGGGCTATGCGTCGGGATGCAGAGCATTGGCTTGTTGAGGAGACTGCGCTTGCAAGCTGGTTGCAAACAGCTGTGTTAGAACAAGACTCATTTCAAACGGCACTGGCTTTTCTGCTATCTGCAAAGCTTGGATCTTCCGAAATAAATCCATTGTCTCTCTATCAGATATTATATGAGCCAATCAGCCAAGACCTGGATATAATAGCGTCAGCACGCGCCGATTTGTCAGCTACCTACGAAAGAGACCCCGCCTGTAACAGTTATCTCGAACCGTTTATTTTCTACAAAGGCTATCAAGCCGTCCAAGCCTATCGAATTGCACACTGGATGTGGCATCAAGGCCGCAAGACGCTCGCACAGTATATACAAAGTAGAGTGTCCGAGACGTTTCAAGTCGATATCCATCCTGCAGCCAAAATTGGAAAGGGTATTATGCTGGATCATGCTACAGGCGTAGTTATTGGAGAAACAGCCATTTTGGGAGATAGTGTATCATTACTGCATGGGGTCACTCTAGGAGGGACCGGTAAAGATAGAGGAGATAGACATCCCAAAATTGGAACTGGAACAATGATCGGCGCGGGAGCTGCCGTACTAGGAAATATCACCGTTGGCAACTGTTGCAGAATAGGTGCAGGAAGCGTTGTTGTGAAAGATGTACCCAATAATACCTCAGTGGCAGGTATTCCAGCAACAGAAATTGGAGAGTCCCTCTGTGATCAACCCGCAATGTCCATGGACCAGAAATTCTAAACTCGGCCTCAAACAGCCCTAGCTTTTTTCATACTCTCAATTTGCTCATCTGTATAATTCAAGTCCTTTAGAATAGAGTATGTGTGCTCCCCTAGAGTAGCCGTTGGCTTTCTAATGGAACCTGGTGTTCTCGACAGCTTTACTGGAGTAGTGGTAACCGGAATTGGCTTATCAAGCCCCGGGAAATCCATATCCTGCAAAAAGTCCATCGCCTTAATATGTGGATCCTCTAAAACCTGTTTTGCGCTGAGAACAGGACCGCAGGGAATTCGGGCCTCATCCAATGCATCAAGAACTTCTTTTGTTGTCATATCTTTACACCACATCTGCATGCGGGCACTCAAAAGTTCTCCATTTTCACCACGGTCCATGTCTGTTGCGAAACGCGGGTCATTCAGCCAACTCTCTTCTCCCATAAGGTTTGCCCATCTCTCAAAAAGAGGTTGGCCAACAACTTGAACCATAACAGCGCCATCAGTAGTTTTAAATACATCACTTGGCCCTGCACTATAGCCTCGATTACCATAGGCTGGGCGATCTATAGATTTTAGTGCTTCTTCTGCTATCAAGGAAATATTAAAGGCCATTACCGTTCTAGTCAGCGCACCCTCTACTAACTGTCCCTTTCCCGTCTTTTCTCTATCTAGCAAAGCCGACATCGTTCCAAAGGCTGCCATTGTCGCCGTACCAAAGTCTGCAAATGGCACAAAAGATTTCATAGGATCTCCGGGATGACCGCCCATATAAGTAGCCCCTGCCAATGCTTGTGCTACACCATCAAAACCAACGCGCTCGCTGTATGGTCCGCCGTTCCCATATGCGGTAACAGTCGTAAGAATAATATCCGGTTTGATCGCTTTCAAACTATCATAATCAATACCCATTGCTTTTAACGTTGGCTGTGGCAGGTTAGCTATTACTACGTCGGCCGTTTCAACAAGCTTGCGAACAACTTCCCGTCCCTCAGGTTTCATAGGATTAAGTGTAAGAGACATTTTATTCCGATTCAAAGCCAGAAAAAGCGGTCCTTCGCCACTTTCAGCGACCGGAACCAGATACCTATCTTCACTTCCAGCGAGCTTATCTATTCTAATAACCTCAGCTCCCATATCACCCAAAAGCATTCCACAAAAGGGACCTGCAATGTATCTTCCAAAATCGAGAACACGTACACCGTCTAAAACACCAGCCATTGATATACTCCAATAAAAAATATATTTCTCGTTGCCCCACAAAAAAATAAGAGTGCCTTCAGAGGCAGGTTTCTTTGTTGTTCAATTCCATAAACTATCCTAAAAACAATAGCATAAGCATCGCCTGTCAGATCAACAAGATAACCATACTAATAATTTGAGTACCTCATATCCGATGGAAAATACTCTTTTTGTTAAATGTATAATTATTCATAAAATAAAGGGCCGATAAAGATGACTTCAAACAATCCCAACCTCCTGATTATTATGTCTGATGAACATCAAACCGGAGCGATGGGTTGTGCCGGCCATCCCATAGTCAAAACACCTAATCTTGATACCTTAGCAAAAAATGGGACTCAGTTTACGAACGCATACACTCCTTCACCTATATGTGTTCCTGCCAGGGCAGCTTTTGCAACAGGCCATTACACACACCAAACCGGTTACTGGTGCAATGCCCACCCCTACGATGGGAGAATAAAAGGCTGGACACATAGGCTTCAGGAAAATAACACCCCCGTACTCTCGATAGGAAAACTTCATTACAGGGACGAAGCGGATCCCACTGGTTTTGACACACAAATCGCACCTATGCATGTAGTCGACGGTATTGGAGATATCATGGGTGCAGTGCGCGATAAACTTCCACCCCGGCCAAAAACCAGCTCACTGGCCGAAAGAATTGGCCCAGGAAACTCTTCTTACATAGAATATGACAACCAGATAACTATGGAAGCAGAAAAATGGCTCAAGGAGCATGCGAGGAAACAAAAACGTTCATGGGTACTTTTTGTATCATTGGTTTGCCCACATTTCCCATTAATCTCGCCACCAGAATTCTTTGACCTCTATCCACCCAAGACTATGCCCCTGCCAAGGGATCATCCTGAAACTGGAATTGAACGCCATCCATGGATTGATGCCCAAGCTAAATGCCAACTGTATGATCAATTTTTTACCGACGAAACCCGCCAGATCGCCATCTCCTCCTATTTTGGCCTATGTACATTCCTCGATCATAATATAGGTAAGATTTTGCGCGCCCTGAACAGCTCTGGGGAATCTTCAAAAACCCGAGTTATTTACACAAGCGACCATGGTGATAACCTTGGTGCGCGTGGCCTTTGGGGCAAATCAAACATGTATGAAGAGTCCGTGGGTATACCTTTGATAACTGCGGGTCCTGATATTCCAAAGTCAAAAAAAATTAAAACCCCAGTCTCATTGCTAGATTTTTATCCGACTATTCTGGATGCCGCGGGGATAGAACCCAATAAAGATGATAAAGCGCGCCCGGGAAAATCTTTATGGAAAATTGCTGATCAGAATGACGATAATGGAAGAGTTGTGTTTAGTGAATACCATGCTGTGGGTGCAGCAACAGGATGCTTTATGATACGAAAGCGAAATTTCAAATATGTATATTACGTGGATTACCCTGCACAATTATTTGACCTTGAATCGGATCCCCTCGAACAAAACGATCTTATAAATGATCCATCGCACGTTGCTTTAATCAAACAATTTGAAAAAGAATTACGACATATCTGTAACCCTGAATTAGTAGATCGGCGTGCAAAGAAGGATCAAGCAACACTGGTGGAGAAGCATGGAGGCAGAGATGCGGTCTTAAAAAGAGGCAGTTTCAATGGGACCCCTGCGCCAGGGGAAAAGGCTATATACGGCTAAGTTATCTTTTAAGGGAGAAAGAATACAGGTTCCGGTTATATATTGATAAGCACTTCCTGAAATCGAAAAACGACTAGTCTAAAAGGGTTTATCGCCTCGAACGAGAGCCCGATATAACATGCGGTGCTGGCTATGATCGTAATCAAAACCTGCCTTGTGCATCGAAGACCTATTATCAATAATAAGCATATCACCCAATCTATATTCATGGATATATGTGAACTCAGGTCGAATTGCTTCTTCAAGTAATTCCGCCAGGAAATTCTGGGTTTCTTGGGATTCCATACCAATTATATTTTCTGTTTTTGCTTTGTGAAACCAAATCGACCGAGTTCCTCGTTCCGGATGCGTTCTAACGAGGGGATGTATCATCGGTGGAGTACCTGCTTCCTTTTGCTCCTTAACAATATCTAAATTGCCCGTTGCAGCGCGAGCACTGCTTATAAGCGTATTGGCGGTTTTCATCCGATCAATTTTGATTTTCCAATCGTCCGACAATGCTGAATACGCTTCTCTCATATTACATAGGGCGGTCCCACCGCCAGTATCTGGCAATGCTACAGGATAAAGTGCGGTAAATTTAGGTGGGTATTCTTGATTGGTGTGATCTGTATGCCAGGTGGCATTATTAGCTATTTTTGCTGGTTTTCCAGCGCTGTCTACATGGCGATTTGATAAAATACTAACCATAGGTACACCCTCGGCGATATAACGCCGATTTTGATCTTCCATCAATTCTCCAAAGAGGCTTGCTGCTTTCATGAATTCTTCAGCTGAAAAGCTCTGCTCACGGATCACCAACGCTACATTGTCTAGAAGAGCATTATAAAGCTCTTTTTTCATTTCTTCAGAAACCGGTTTATTAAGGTTTACTCCGGTTACCTCTGCGCCGATATATTTATTTATCTTTTTTATTTTCATATTAGACTCACAGATCCATCTTTATTCAATTATGAGGGGCAGCCTGCTCTACTGTGGGACCGTCACCGGCTATGGTTGTTCGTCTCATATCACGGGGCTCATTATGAGGAAACGGCCTCGCCCGGTGCATAGTTTGTCGATTATCCCACATAACCAAATCGCCTTTGGACCATTTATGGGCATATACAAAGTCTCTTTGAGTGGCATGATCCATCAAATCTCTTAATAAAAGACGTGCCTCTGGAATAGAGAGACTATCTATCAGACCCGCATGTGAGGAAAGATATAGTGATTTTCGGCCTGTCCCCGCATGTTGTCGTACTAAGCGCTGACGCACAGGAGCGAACCGAGCACGCTCCTCCTCAGTAAAATCAGTAAATCCAACTAATTGTCGCGAAAACATTTGAGAATGCTGACAGACATAATCATTGATTTCTAATTTTAAATCTTTCTCAAGCTCATCATACGCATTCGGCATATATGCAAACTCTGTATCCCC
>QCQB01000019.1 GCA_003212315.1 SAR116 cluster bacterium AG-447-C21
TGAGACTTCACCTGAAGGTCTCATCGTAGATCATAAAATTTTTGAAGAGCGAAGAGATGAATGGCTCCCATCTCAGGATGATGGGGAATTTGTTGCCTCTCTTATGCATGCGGAAGTCCGACCAGGGTATTATGCGGGCTGGATAGCGCCTCCCAAAATGGGTATAGATAACAAGTCGGGAGATTTTGAGTTTGTACAGATACAATAATTAGTATTAAATTTGAAAAATAGACGTTTAGTGGATAATCAATGGCGAAAGTAAATAGGAAACTTGCGACCATAATGGCAACTGATTGTGTTGATTTTAGTAAACACATGGAGTCCCAAGAAGAACTTACGTTGTCAAACCTGACTTCCTGCAGAGAAATCATTGATCCTGTAATTGAAGAGCATGGTGGACGTATATTTCATACGGCTGGTGACTCAGTGATTGCTGAATTTGGAAGTCCCGTTGAATGTGTCAACGCGGCGATGGAATTTCAGGATCTTCTTGCCGCGAGAAACGAAGCGATTTCAGATGGCCTGAAGCTCCAGTGGCGAGTTGGCATTCATGTTGATGATGTTATTATAGAGGGTGATAATATCTATGGAAGCGGCGTAAACATAGCAGCAAGACTTGAGGGGCAGTGTGAACCTGGAAGAGTACTCTTATCCAAAATCGTGCAAGACCAAGTCAAGAAACGAGTAAGCTTTGCGGTTAATTCAGCTGGGACGCGTTCCCTCAAAAATATTTCAGATGAATTTGAAGTTTTTTACATTACAAAAACTGGTGATGAGCTTTCCCCAGAAGCTATAAATAAGGAAGCTACCGCACCTGTAGCCCAGAAACCTAATGGCATAAACCAAAATATAAACAAAAAGCCTAAATTGGCGGTATTACCTTTCAGTAATGGTAGCAAAGATGAAGATAGTGGATATTTGGTCGATGGCATTGTCGAAGATTTAACTACAGAATTTTCTATGATCCGTGAATTTGAGATTGTTTCAAGACAAACCTGTTTCGATTTCAGAGACAATGAAGAGACGATCGAAGAATTCTCTGAACATCACGCTTTAGATTTCATCGTGACTGGTGGAATACGTTCGTCAGGAAAACGCGTTAGAATTTCAATTGAATTAAGCGATTCTGGCTCAGGAAAGGTTCTCTGGAGCAACAAATATGACAGGGTAATAGAGGATATATTTGACGTTCAAGACGAAATAGTAAGAACAGTAACAATATCACTTTTGGGTGAGATCGAAATATCTAGTCTTCAGCGGGCAAAAAGGAAGGCAACTGAAAATATTACTTCCTATGAGTTTCTGCTCCGTGGAAAAGAAATGCACCACCGTTTCACCCCAGAGGGTAACCAACAAGCTCTCGAGTTTTTTGACAAGGCAATAGAGGCTGATGCTAATAATGCCCAAGCTCATGCCTGGAAAGCATGTACTCTAGGTCAGGGCTGGTTTCGTGGATGGATTGAAGGAGCACAGGAAGAAATGTTTCAAACGTTCGGGGATTGTATAGCAAGAGCCGTTGACCTGAATGAAAATGACTTTGAATGCCATAGAATGTTATCGGCGATACATTTGAGCAAACACGAATTTCAACTGGCAGAAGAGCATGGAAGAAAAGCCTACGATATGGTGCCTAGTGATCCAAGAGTCATGTCTGGATATGGGGAGGTTTTGGTTAGAAATGGATCTGTTGATGAAGGTCTGGACCTGTTGGATAAAGCACTTGAACTTGATCCCGTTCCCCAAGGACAATTAAATTCTGATAAAAGATTTACAGACCTGTTATTAGGCCATTTTTATGCGGAAAATTTTGATAAGCTTATCGAGATAGCCAAGAAAATTGAGCATCATAGCTTTCAGTCATGGTTATTTTTTCACTATGCCAAACAACAGCTAGATTTGTTAAACAAAAATGACAATTCGTTTGAGCAGGGCCTCCAAGAATATGCAAAGGACGATTGGCCTCTACTCTTGGACCGTCTTCATATTCCTCAAGATGAGATAAAACAAAAACTGTCAGATTTTTTAGCTACTATCTGAAATACTCAATTAAAATTAGTGTTAAAGATGAAACTTTTGACTATCATCAACTGGGTTATTTTAACTAGATTAAATTAGGAGGACAGAGTGGTCGCAAAAGCAGACCTAATAACCGTTTCAATTATACAACATCGTCTCACGGCAATTGTGGCGGAGATGGGTGAGGCGATGCTCCGGACCTCTTACTCACAGATACTCAATTCAAGTAGAGATTTTTCTACGGGGATATGTGATGCAAAATGTCGATTGGCTGCGCAGGCAGAGCACATTCCTATTCATGTTGGCGCTCTTTCTTTTGCAGCAGAATCTGTGAGCGGGTATTTTTCAGGGACTGTAAAGCCCGGTGATGTTTATCTACTTAATGATCCTTACTTTGGTGGTAGCCACTTACCAGATGTAACAGCATTTGTCCCGGTGTTTGCTGGAGATCAACTTGTCTTTTGGACTATTAATAGAGCGCATCACAGTGATATAGGTGGAGCTACCTACGGGGCTTACAACCCAACGGCTACCTCAATTTTTCAAGAAGGGCTGAGAATTACACCAGTAAAGTTGTATGATCAGGGTATTGTCAGACAAGATTTATTGGACATGCTGGCAACAAATACCAGAAACCCAAGAGACTTTAAAGGAGATTTAGCTGCTCAAATTGGTTCGGTCCGGGTAGGGGAACGTCGTGTTCTTTCTCTTATAGAAGAGTTTGGCGCGGACATTGTTTTAAAGTCAGTTGAGGCCATTTTAAATAGCGCAGAGCAGCAGGCTCGGGAAGTTATATCCACATGGCCTGATGGTGTGTATAGGGGTGAAGCGGTTCTTGATGATGATGGCCATGGACGTCAAGATGTTACCATTAGAGCTGTTGTCACAAAAAAAGAGAGCGATCTTGTTGTAGATTTAACAGAGTCTGATGCACAGTCCGATGGATTTTTAAACTCGTCATACGCTAATATGCGATCGGCGGTTGCTATGGCCATTTCCTATTTAATTAACCCGGAGACACCGAAGAACCACGGCTCTCAAAGGCCTATCACAGTAAAGGCTAAACAAGGAACGATTGTTTGGTCGAATGATGGAGCACCCGTGACCATGTGTACAAGCCATTGCTCGAATGAAATTTGTGAGGCGATTATTGTTGCCTTGTCTGAAGCATGCCCCGAGCGCGCCACAGGAGGTTGGGGGCGCCGATTCCGTGTAGCAATTCAGGGGGAAAATCCGAAAACAGGAAAAGAATTTATCTGGCATCTGTTCCATGCGCGACCCGGAGCAGGTGGTTCTAGTGGAGGCGACGGATGGCATAATGCCGGGGAGTGGCACTCTGCTGGTGGGCTTAAATTTGGAAGTGTTGAGTTGGCTGAAGCGCGTTTTCCGCTACTTTTTAATAAACACGAGTTCAGGAAAAATTCCTCGGGTGATGGGGAGTTTAGAGGAGGAGCTGGAGTTGAATTAGAATTAGAATTGGAAACTGAGAAACTCGCACTTGCTAATACTGCAGGTGATGGTAATCGGCATGGGTCCCGAGGTATGGTTGGCGGAGAGGATAGCAAACCACATCACTATGAATTGCATCATCAGGATGGCAGTATTCGGCCATTAAAGACGAAAGAAATTTCTGTTCCAGTTAATCCGGGAGATCGGTTTATTATTCACTCAGCTGGCGGCGGTGGTTGGGGAGATCCAAAGAATAGGACGGCTTGGGCACGTGAATTAGACATCAAAAACGAAATTACAGGCTGAGGTGTGAGCAAGTTATCGTCCGTTTCTCGGTGATACTGTTGATTTTTTCTGATTGGAGCCATGGATGGATTTTGGAATTGCGTTAGCTACTTCAGCAGATTCATGGAAGGTTATTCAGAGAGCAGAAGAACTTGGTTTTTCTAATGCCTGGCTTTATGACACCCAAATGCTGAGCGCCGATTGTTTCGTAGCTATGGGAGCAGCTGCGGTTAAAACTAACCGTATAAGATTGGGCACCGGTGTTCTTATACCATCTAACCGAATAGCACCAGTCGCAGCAAATGCTTTCGCTACATTAAATCAACTTGCTCCAGGTCGGATAGATTTTGGGGTTGGTACTGGGTTTACTGGACGGCGAGCGATGGGATTAGGAGCGTTAAAACTTGCAGATATGGAAGAATATATTCGTATAGTTACATCGATGTTAAACAGAGAAACAACAGAGGTAGAAATCGAGGGGAAAAATCGGAAAATTCGTTTTTTAAATCCAGGAGCTGGGCTAATAAATACGGATGACCCTGTAAAATTGCATGTATCAGCATATGGTCCTCGTGGAAGAGCTCTAACAGCAAAGTTAGGGGCAGGATGGATTTTTTTCTTTAATGATGTTGATGAAGGAATTTCGGGCCTCAAGGGTATGCAAAAAAGCTGGCGTGATGCTGGACACGCGGCCGAGGAATTAGAGACAACAGCCTTCGTATTGGGGTGTGTTTTGGAGGAAGGAGAACCATCGGACTCGGATCGTGCTATGGCTCAAGCTGGTCCTCGCGCAGCTGTTCTGTTGCATCGCTGCGCCGATGAAGCACTAGCAGGAATGCCTAATAGTAGTGCTATACCAGAATTTGTTTCGGACGCTGTAAGTGGCTATGTCGAACTAGCCAAAAAATTTAAACCGAAAGATGCACCGTGGTTGGAAAATCATCGAGGGCATTTAATGTTTGTAAAGGATATAGAACGCCCATTTGTAACCGCAGAATTAATTAAACGAACAACCTTCACAAGTACTGAAAAGGATATCAAAGACCGGGTAGCAAAATTGCGGGATGCCGGGTTTAATCAATTCACTGTGCAATTAACCCCGGGTAATGAGTCAGCTATTGAGGATTGGGCCCGGATAAAAAAATTCTTTGATTAAAGCGTCAACGGACTAAATCAGATTAATTTTTTTGATAATGCTTCGCTACTTCTGCCGCGTTTACTTGCCACACATTTTTGTAAGAAGTCATTTTCTTTAGAGCCTCATCAAGATATTTGATGCGATGAGCCTGACCAAGAAGCCAAGGATGTATCGAAAGTGTCATGACAGTTCCTGCTGGATGTGCTTCGTTATAGAGATAATCAAATGCTTCACTAACAACATCGAGCCAGCGCCACGGCATGAGCCGTCGTATCGCCATTAATTGTGTGTCATCCCATTCGGAGTGGTTTGGCATACATATTAGATCGCCATAATTCGTCGCGTAGGGTGTATCGTCATTTGGAAAATCAGCTACGTAATGTAACCCCAAGTTTGAGAGTAGATCCAATGTGCGTTCGCTTTGGGAAAAGTCCTGTCCAAACCACCCACTAGGTTGCACCCCGGAAATTTTTTGCAGAGTTTCAAGCGATTTAGTTATAAATACACTCTCCTCTTTTTCTTCAAGCTGTGAGGTTATCATTTGCGAAGCGCTGATGCCGTGCCCTGCTATTTCCCATCCGCGATCTATACATTCGCGAACCATACGAGGGTAACGATCGGCTACCATTGCATTGATAGCAACCGTTGGTTTAATGTCATATTTATCTAAAACCTCTAATATACGCCAAAACCCAATCCGGTTGCCATGCTCTCTAACTGAGTAATTAAGATAATCTGGGAAATGGCTGCCCAAGGCCCCACCATAGCGCGGGTCTTTAACTGTATTTTCTGCTGGGTCCAATTCTAGGTATTCTAAAAAGAGATATACACACCAGGCGATCTTAGCGCCATTTGGCCATTTGATAGTTCGCCGTTGG
This sequence comes from SAR116 cluster bacterium AG-447-C21, assembly GCA_003212315.1. Taxonomy (GTDB): domain Bacteria; phylum Pseudomonadota; class Alphaproteobacteria; order Thalassobaculales; family Thalassobaculaceae; genus UBA7326. Next base: position 5,767 of record QCQB01000019.1, read on the forward strand.
TTTAAAGGAGTGAATGCAAAATGTTTATGATCATACCCGGAACCACTTCGATATCTAACAGTTTGGGAAATCTTCTCAATTTTTTGGCTCATGAGTAGTTGTCCGATGTTTCGAGATGTTTCTTTATAATAGGGAGATGATTTTCAATGTAGTGGTTGGCTATTTCTTCTCCTGTAGCCCACCAGACATCGCTATGGCCCTTAATATAAGTTAAAGCTTTATCTAAAAAACGGATGCGATGGGGTGTTCCATACAAATAAGGGTGCAGCGCTATTGCCATAACGCGACCACTTTCAGCACCTTCTCGGTAAACTGTATCAAAGTGATCGCAGATCATACGAGCAAATTCCTCACCTTCGGTGTGATAGCGGTATTCGATAGCGTCATTTATATCCATCGAATAGGGAACACTTATCAGTGGGGCTCCCGATCGTGTTTTCATTGGAAAGGGTTGATCATCGTGATACCAATCGCTTATGTATTTAATTCCAAGTTCGGCAACAAGGTCTGGTGTGTTGACGGTGAAACTTGCAGCTGGACCAAACCAACCTTGTAGTTGCTTCCCTGTTGCGTTTCTCAGGGTTTCAACACAATTAGTTATTACTTCTCTTTCGTCGTCTTCTGATAAATTCCAAAGATAGCGTGTATTGTAAATTCCATGGCATAAATAGTCATAATTCCGTTCCTCCATCGCCTCGAAAATTTCTGGATAATGTTCGATTACGGAGAAATTTAGAGAAATAGTGCAACGGATATTGTGTTTATCCATCAAATCAGTCATCCGCCAAAAACCGACTCGATTACCATAATCCCTGACCCCGTATCCAAGTATATCAGGGTGTGGTGAGCGGGGCCATGGATTGCGAACATTCTGTATTTGTGGCAAATACTCATAATGCTCGACATTTGGAAGCACCCAAATTGCCACTCTTTCGTTGTTTGGCCAGCGGAGTTGTGGACGGTCGACAATCGGACTGTATTCAAAGCGATCAGGTTCCATTCGATATGCTCCCGAGTTTCTATCTAATAAATACAGTTTGAACACTGATGCAAGATTTAGCAAGCTACTGGCAACGGGAACTATATCTTTGGGATCTTCGATTACTGTTCAACGATATTAGTTTTTTGATGTCTTATTAGCTAACTCGACTGTTGATGCCTATCCGAACTATTTCCAGTTGGGGTTCGTTATAAAAGGCAGGTTAGCTTGCACTTAAGACACCAATATCAGCGCATCAGCCACCCTCAGATATATTGGGAATAAGAGTAAATCTAGTTCGGAAGAAAAATACCCTTACGCGCTGTTGACCGCGCCTGCGGGGCTTTTTATAATATCAAGAAACTGTTTTCGTATCGTGATGTCGTCACGAAACGACCCAAGCATGCGGCTAGTAACCATTTTAACCCCCGGTTTATGCACACCGCGTGTTGTCATGCACTGGTGTGCTGCTTCAATCACAATGCCAACGCCGTGAGGTTTCAAAACATCATAAAGCGTGTGTGCAATCTGGGACGTTAGTTTTTCCTGTATCTGCATGCGCTTAGCAAAAACGTCGATAACGCGACCAAGCTTGGATATCCCGACTACTCTATCGGCCGGCAAGTAACCTATATGCGCCTTACCTATTATGGGAACAAGGTGATGCTCGCAGTGCGACTCTAAACGAATATCTCGAAGGACAATCATTTCATCATAATCTTCTGTCTCCTCGAACGTAGTCGACAGTAGAGCGACAGGATCTTCATTATATCCAGCGAAAAACTCCTGATACGCGCGCGCTACTCGATCAGGCGTACCTAGCAAGCCTTCTCGATCGGGGTCGTCCCCAGCCCATTCTATAAGCGTCCGAACGGCGGCTTCCGCTTCCTCTTTACTAGGTCGCTTGCGTTCATTCAAACCGTTTGCCGTAGCGTCTTGGGAGTGCCCGGTTGTTATTGCTGTATCCATTAGAGGTCTCTCTCGGGTCTATCTAAAATCAGAGGCATTTAGGGAGCCTAGCTGCCCAATTTAGTTATAACATTACAAAATTTTCACGCAAGAACGTATGTGTTCCCTAAACGAATATGGTCCCTATCAGAACAAATGGGAAGTTAATACGTTATTAATCATCCGGTTGGATCTCTTTTGCATCAGTATGATGTAATTTTTATAAAGTTTTTTCTCTAGTTATAACTTATGCTCTAGTCAAAAATACTTAGCCTCTAATCCCTGTGCTGGATACACGAGTTGCAATGTCCGGCAATTTCTAATGTTGTATTTTTGAGTGTGAATTGATTTCGCTCGGTAATTGTCTTGATAGCAGAAGTGATCGCCGGGTCGCAGTGCTCGCTAATGTCGTTACAATTATCACAAATTAGGAAGTAGCAGTCTTGCTGTTTTAGAGGGTGAGAACAGCCAACGAATGCATTAAGACTATTAATCTTATGAATAAAACCATTTTCAATAAGGAACTCCAGAGTTCGGTACACCGTCGCTGGCTTAGCAGATTGATTCGTTAACTGTAATTCGCTCAATAAGTCATAGGCCTTTTTAGGCCCATGACCCTCCCATATCATGCGCAATATTTCTCGTCTTAAATTTGTAAACTTAAGTTGCTTTTCAGAACAGGTCCGCTCGGCTATTTCCATAGCTTTGTCGATGCAGTCTTTATGGTCTTCACACGGCACGATCCCATTCTTTCCTGAAATACATGACACGATCGTTATACCCCTTATTTAGTTACCCCATAAAGACTGATCCGTATCTAACTCCTCAAAAGTCATAACTATACGAAACTAATGTGCCTATGCGCTCTTTTTCTTCATTTTCTTCGTCAGATTTTTGGTAACCGATACTTAGACCCAGACCGTTGGAAAATGTGTATCCGACAGATACTTGATAGATGTGGCCGTCATGTCCCTCATCTGCTTCATCAGCATCGTTGTTTATATGCGTGTAGGTGGTGCCAAGATTCCAGTTTTTGTAATCTAACCCTAATCCAACTGTGGTGTAACTTCGATCGTGGCCATTCTCTCCACCCAAGTGATTTATTTGCATATGCTCTGCGATCAGATCGGCTTCGATATCTTTTGTTAGTTTTTGCGTATATGCAAGTGACGCTGAATAACGGGTTTCATCCTCTGCGTTCCCTGCGCCCGCAGCTTGTTTTGCATAGCCCACGCCATAGGTTAGACCTTCAGCGATGTTGTTATCCAGTGAGTAAAAATCAGTACCCCCCAGCGAGATAGAAAAAGATTGAAAGTCTTCTGTATTTGATATGCCGCCGTCGTCCTTACTGGTGTTCCCGCGGGCATGTACTGCAGAATCGCTCAATACGGTGTCGGCAAAAAACGAACTGACGTTAAGGGTATGTCTGCCAAAATCACCTGCGTCGTGATTCAACTTTGCACCTATTCCAATACGTTCGCGGATCACATAGCTCTCAATGACGTGGTAGCCATACATTCCGGGAAAGTTGTGATAATCAAATCCCACAACCGGGTTAAATTTACCAGCATATAATGAATAATGCTCATCATCAAAGTTGATTGTCAGCTGTTCAACAAGAAGAGGGTGATCGTCGAAGAGTTTATCTGTTGCTACTTCATTTTCGTGATGTTCGCCTTCTTCCTCATGATGTTCGCCTTCTTCCTCATCGTGGTGTTCTTCCTCTTCAGCATGACCATGCCCGTGATGATGACCCGCGGGTTCTCCTTCAAGTTTTATATTTGCGTTCACTGAAAGTTTTGAGTTAAAACGCATTCCGAGTTCCATGTGCGAGTGCGTGTAAGCCTCATCAAACTCCTCGCTGGCCTCTTCTGCATCCACAATTCGGTCAAAGTGAATTTTTATGTCAACATGGCTATAGAAGCCTTTATCACCTTTTGAATGACTACCATGATCGTGGCCGCCAGCGGCATAGACTGGGGCGCTCATTAAGGCTAGCATGGGAAGTGGAGCTAAATTCTTTAACATTTATTATCTCTTTTTTGTTAGTCGTTAGAAACAGTCATTTTTTTGTTGTTATGTTATAACATCACATCTATACAAAAGAAAGATAAATTAGTTCTACTCTAGGAGTGATTATGAAGTTTAAACATTTAGCCGTTACGGTAGTTGCAGCCTTGGTTTCATTTGTCCCAGTTCACAACGCAGACGCGAAGGACATAGTTGTAACCATCAAGCCTCTGCATTCGTTAGTAACAGGTGTAGTCGGCAATACAGCGAGAACGCATTTAATTGTTGATGGAAACCAGTCTCCGCATGGATTTAAATTTAAGCCGTCTCAAATTAAATTATTAAATAACGCCGCAGTTGTGTTTTATATCGGAGATACTTTTGAGACATTTATGGAGAAGGCTTTCGATACCATACCAAGCAATGTTGTCAAATTGCCAGTGGCGGAAAAAGCGCGATTGAAGCTACTCCCTTATAGGGAAGGGGGCCCTTGGGAAGAAGATAAACATGAAGGGCACGACCATGGTCATGAAGGACATCACGATGAAGGTGGTGGCGACATGCACGTATGGCTAGATCCTGACAATGCCATTAAAATGATTAAGGCAATTACGCGCGGATTGAGTAAGGTCTATCCTGAGAATAGAGACGTATACAAAGCAAATGCGCGAAGTTATGTTCAGAAGATCACTGCTTTAGACTCTGAGCTAAGTGCAGCCCTGTCAAATTCAAAGGAATTCCCGTTTATTGTTTTCCATGATGCTTACCAATACTTTGAAAAACACTATGGCCTCAATGGAGTGGGCTCCATAACGTTTGATCCCCATGATTTTCCATCGCCAAAACGTCTAAAGGAAATCCGGGAGAAACTCAATGAAATGTCAGCGGCATGCGTCTTTAGCGAGCCTCAGTTTTCGGATCGTCTGGTTCGCACTGTCATAAAAGGAACTTCGGCAAAAACCGCTTTGATTGATCCACTAGGCGCGAATATTAAAGATGGTCCCAACCTATATTTTGAACTTTTGAGTGGGATGGCTGCTAGTTTCAAGCGTTGTTTTAATTCCTAACGCTCGTCATATCTGCTAGTTTAAGCGGCAACCGATTGATATATTAAGCGGGCGAGGGTAACTCGCTCGCTTATTTTCTACATTCAACTCTCGAATTTTGTGATGTCTTCTAACGAAGGCCATAAACGTTTGACATAAAAGTGTCGTGACAATACCTGTTAAGAATTAATTTCACCCCACTGTGTCAACTTTTAACTGCACGCACTCGCATACCAATCGGTTCTTGCACCCTTCATCTTCCCGCCATATGTTTAATTAAAAGTCGCAGATATAGAAATTCCACACACGAAGCACAGCTTTGGCAAAAAGAGAGGTGGCAAGTGGTGAATAGCAAATGGAGGATAGGGGTAGACGTAGGCGGTACTTTTACAGATGTCGCCATAGTAAACGAAGAAGATGGAACGATGGGGGTGGCGAAAGTTTCATCAACTCCCAAAGATTTTGGAGTCGGTGTTTTAAAAGCGATCGAACAGGCTCTAAAAAAATACAAAATTCAGTCTAACGATGTATCCCTTTTAGCTCATGCAACAACTGTTGTCACCAATGCCATCCTGGAAGAGAAGGGTGCCAAAGTGGGTCTTATTTCGACCCTTGGTTTTCGTGACATTTTGGAACTTCGTCGTTCAGCTAGAGCAGACCTGTATGATTTATTTCAGGACCCGCCTTCTGTTTTGGTGCAACGGCGTAATCGTTTTGAAATTACTGAGCGAATAGATGCTGAAGGCCAGGTTGTTATTCCAATTATTGAGGATGAAATAGAGCAGTTAATTTCTAAGCTTAAGACCGCTCAAGTAGAAGCTGTAGCAGTATCATTATTATTTTCATTTTTAAACGATAAGCATGAAGCATTAGTAGGAAGAAGGTTGAGGGAGGCGTTACCCAACATACCAGTGTTTTTATCATCAGAGGTGCTTCCTGAGATACGCGAGTTTGAGAGAACGAGTACTACGGCCATCTGCGCCTATGTTGGTCCAATACTTTCATCTTATTTGGCTCGCTTAAAGAACTCCGTTACTGAGAAGGGTTTGCCAACTCCATATGTCATGGGCTCTGGAGGTGGATTATTTGAGATCGAGGAGAGTTTGATGATGCCAGCAATGGCCGCTGAATCTGGACCTGCTGCCGGTGTTATAGCGGCTGCGCTTGGCGGTAACCAGATCAATCGAGCCAATCTTCTATCTTTTGACATGGGAGGTACTACTGCAAAAGCCAGTTTGATAAAAAATGGTGTAATAGAAACAACACCAGAATATGAAGTTGGAGGTGAAGGTAGCGGTAGTCGTTGGCTGCACGGGACGGGACATCCTATAAGGGTACCTGTTATTGATCTGGCTGAAGTGAGTGCCGGAGGAGGCAGTATAGCCTGGATTGATCCCGTCGGCTCCTTGAGAGTTGGACCAAAGAGCGCTGGAGCCACACCGGGGCCTGTTTGTTATGGTAGGGGAGGAACTGAACCAACAGTAACTGACGCCAATTTAGTGTTAGGTCGCCTCGACTCTAAGTCTCTCCTTGGAGGAGATCTATCTATAGATATTGGGCGGGCGGAGACTGCTATTAAAGAAAAAATCGCTATGCCATTAAATATCACTATAGAGCAAGCAGCGTCCGCCATCATAAAAGTAGTAAATAACGCCATGGGGGAAGCTTTAAGAATAGTCTCCGTTGAACGAGGTCATGATGCTCGCGAATTTTCTCTGATCTGCTTTGGGGGGGGCGGGGCCTCTACATGCAGTTGCCTTAGCTGAAGAACTTGGAATGAAAGAGGTTATAGTCCCGCCAATACCTGGAGCTTTTTCGGCTCTTGGTCTTATAGGTTCAGATATCAGTCGAGATTATGGGAGAACTTTTTTCTCAATCATAGATCAAACGAATGCTCAGGATGTAGAAAACGTTTTCCTTAAATTAGAACAGGATGCTAGGAGAATGCTTTCCAAGACAGGGATTAAAGAGAAAGATTGGCATTTGGATCGAAGTATTGATGTACGGTACACTCGGCAAGCTTATGAATTGAATATTGCGGCCCCAAAAAATATTGATGAGCCAAGTTTGATCGATTTGGCACACCGATTTCACGAAAAGCATGCAATGACATATGGGCATTCGAACCAAACAGAGCGCGTACAAATTGTCACTCTACGATTATCGGCCAAAGCTCGATTGCCCTACTTAAAGATTAAACAAAAAGTTTCGCCAGAGACGGGAATAGAAAAGGTTAAATCGACAAGAGATGTGTGGTTTGATAAGACTGGTAAATTATCTACAATGGTTTATGAAAGGGAACTTTTATCGGACGGAACAAAATTAACTGGTCCGGCGGTACTTGAGTCTCTGGACTCAACGATCATTATCCCTCCAAACTGGGAGGGAGCGATGAATAAGGAAGGGTTCATTTTACTGAAAAATTCTGGAGTTGAGTTCGATGATTAAAAAACAAGAGAATGTGAAGAGTTCGGATCCTGCGACATTTGTTGTTATAAAAAATAGTCTTTACGCTGCTGCAGAAGAAATGAAAATAGTCCTCGCCAAAACGGCTTATTCTCCAATCTTGAAAGTAGCTGGCGATTACTCCTGTGGAATTTTTGACGCAACAGGACAAATGGTAGCACAAGGACCAGATTTGCCGATCCACTTGGGTTCAATGCCCGATGCGGTAAAAGCTGTAATCTCAGCATTTGATAACGTTCACGATGGTGACGTGTTTATTCATAATGATCCCTATCATGGCGGTAGTCATCTGCCAGACGTAAATGTTGTTACACCGGCATTTCACGCAGAGAAGTTAATTGGGTTCGCCTGTATAAGAGCGCATTGGCCTGATATTGGAAGTGCAACACCAGGCAGCTATGGTGCTGTCACTGAAATATATGGCGAAGGTTTGCGCCTACCTCCTGTGCGACTCTACACGAAGGGCCAACTAAATAAAGATGTTGATAAGATAATTTTCTCTAATGTCAGAACCCCAGACGAAAGAAGAGGTGATTTGGGAGCGCAGATTGCCGCGAATAAAAGAGCTTCGGAACGACTAAAAAGCTTGGCGGATAAGTATGGTATAGAGGTGCTTCTGAATACTATGGACGAAGTATTGAATTATTCTGAACGTATGATGAGGACACTGCTATCTCGATTGCCAGATGGTGAATCAACTTTTGAAGATTTTTGTGATGGAGATGGGATCATCGAAGATGGTGAATCCGAGGACCAACCGTTCAACATTCGCATGGCTATTAAAAAATCTGGGGATCATTTAGCGGTTGATTTTACCGGCACTGATAGTGGAATTTCCGGTCCGATGAATGCACCGCTTTCGGTTACAGCATCGGGGGTTTACTGCGCCCTTAAAACAATTATTGACCCAGATGGGTTAATCCCCCCAAATTCGGGCTGTTGGAGAACAATAAATGTGACTGCGCCAGAAGGATGTGTTTTGAACGCTCAGTTTCCATCGCCTGTAGTCTACGCAAATCATGAGATTTCACACCGCGTCTGCGATATGACATTTGGTGCGGTAGCTAAATTTTGGCCCGATAATACGATGGCATGTAGTCAGGGAACTTCGGCAGTCATCACTTTTGGGGGTAAAGATCCTAGAAATAATCAACGTTATGTGAGTTACGAGACGATAAAAGGTGGTTTTGGTGCGCGGCCAAATAAAGACGGTATAAATGCAATCGCAAGCGGTATCTCAAACACCATGAACACTCCAATTGAGGTTTTAGAAATGAGTTTTCCTGTGCGCGTGGATGAATATACACTGATAACGGATAGCGGTGGTGCTGGTCGTTTTAGGGGAGGATTAGCCGCGAGTAGGACATGGACTGTTCTAGACCACAAAGCTAGAGCTTCAGCGTGCTTGGAGAGAACGAAATCGCCTCCCTTTGGGCTCGATGGTGGACGTTCGGGATTAGCAGGAAAAATTTGGACAGAAGATGCTAATGGAAAACAAGGTGTAGCTCCCGGAAAAGGCGGCTTCGACGTTCCAAACGGAGGACGAATTCATCTCCATGTCCCAGGCTCTGGGGGGTATGGAGTTCCTGAGGATCGAGATATTGAGTTGATTAAAAATGATTTATTAGACGGTTACATCAGTGAGGAAGCCGCTAAAAATGAATACGGTGTCACAGACGTAGACGAGTTGGTGAAAAATGATTCTACATAGATGACATGACGTAATACTGTATACGAAGGTCAAGATTTTAACATTTTGGTTGGAGATAATCGATGAATTTTATTCCTAACTCCATACATGCTCGCGACGTTCAGTCAATTGTGCACCCTCAAACAAATTTAAAAAAACATCAAGAAATAGGCCCTATGCTTGTTACCCATGGGGAAGGTGTTCGAATTTTTGATGATAATGGCAAAGACTTTATTGAAAGTGTCGCGGGGCTCTGGTGCGCCTCTCTTGGTTTTGGCGTAGAGCGACTGGCAACTGTAGCATATGAGCAGATGCGCACGCTTGGTTACTATCATTCTTATCGTCATCGAACAAACGAACCAAATATTATTTTGGCCGAAAAATTGCTTTCTATAGCTCCTGTTCCAATGTCCAAAGTTTTGTTTCAATGTTCCGGTTCAGAGGCAAATGATACTGCAATAAAGCTGGTCTGGTACTATCACAATGCAATAGGAAAACCAGAGAAGTGCAAAATTATTGGCAGGAAAATGGGATACCATGGAAGTACAGTAGCGGCTGTTAGTCTATCTGGTAAAGACGATATGCATGCGGACTTTGGATTACCATTAGACCGATTTTTGCACACCGATTTTCCTCATTTTTATCGTAACCATATTGAGGGAGAAACTGAAGAAGAGTTCTCCAGTCGAATGGCCGCCTCGCTTGAAGAATTAATACTTTTGGAGGGACCGGAAACCATAGGTGCTTTTTTTGCGGAACCGGTTATGGGAGCTGGTGGAGCTATAATACCGCCCAAGCAATATTTTCAAAAGGTCCAACAGATATTAAAGAAATATGATATTTTGTTTATCGCTGACGAAGTGATTTGTGGTTTTGGACGAACAGGAAAAATGTGGGGCTCCGAAACATTTAATTTACAACCAGACATGCTTAGTTCGGCAAAGGCTCTTTCTGCCGCCATGCAACCAATTTCAGCGTTGTTGATAAATGAAAAAATCTTTGATGTTATGGTGAAACAAAGTTCTAAACTGGGGGCCTTTGCGCACGGCTACACTTATGCAGGGCATCCGGTAACTTCCGCAGTGGCTTTAGAGGTATTGAAAATCTATGAGGAAATGGATTTAGTCAATCACATCGCCTCTATATCTCCTTATTTTTTGGAAAAATTAGAGGAGGTTAGAGAACATCCTTTAGTGGGGGATGTTAGAGGAATAGGTTTGATATGCGGCATAGAGCTAATGAGGGATGGTAAAAAAAGAATTCCATTCGAAAAGAAATTAAATGTTGCGGGTCGTTTTCATGAGAATGCATTAAAGAATGGATTAATACCACGAGTAGTTGGAGAGCGTCTCGTTTTCGCTCCACCGTTAATTATTACCCGAGAGGAAATTGATACTATGGGGTTTCGATTTACTAGTGCATTAGACGACACTTGGAGGCAAATTAAAGATATTTAGCCCATTTCCTCAAATTGATATCCGAATTGTTCGTCTCCTATGCTTGAAAATAATCCGAAGGACTTTTGAATAGTATGCTTAACCTTTGTTCCTATTGGAAGTTTTCTCTGTCGTTTTTGGGCGTATATGACGATCTTTTTTACACAAAAAGATTGGATTGGTCTCAACAAGACTACCAGGCAGCCTGATAGATAGCACGAACATCAGTTTCTTCAAGAGGTCGCGGATTGTTAACAAGCAACCGGGTTTGGTTCATAGCATCGCGTGCAAGCAGATGTAGCGCATCAGCGGGGATTCCAACATCCCGCAGGCGTGTCTCTAAACCGCATCGCGCGCTTAGGCTGGCCATCTCCTCTGCAAAAGCGGCCGCTTTTTCCTGCGGTCCCATATCAGAAAGCGCAGGAAACACAAAAGGAGCAATCTCAGCATAAGGTGTTGGTGCGACCACTGCATTAAACCTCAGCACATGCGCTAAAACCAGTGCGTTGGATAGACCATGGGTTATTTTAAAATGGCCTCCAATCGGATAAGCTAATGCATGAACAGCAGCAACTGGGGAATTGGCAAAGGCCTGTCCGGCTAGCATCGATCCGAGTAGCATATCTGACCGCGCCTCCCTATTATTACCATCATTTACCGCTATTTCGACTGCGCCGCCAAGTAGACCGAGTGCCTGTATGGCAAGACTGCGGGAGATAGGGTTGTTGTTAGTCGAGATTGATGCGTACGCTTCGATAGCATGAACCATAGCGTCAATGCCTGTCGCTGCTGTTATATGAGGAGGAACAGAGATGGTCAGAGCTGGGTCGAGAAGCGCAATATCAGGAAGAATTAAAGGCGATACGACCCCCATCTTTTCACTCTTACCCGTCGTAATAATTGAAATAGGCGTTACTTCTGATCCGGTACCTGCTGTTGTCGGTACTAACACCAATGGTAGGCGAGGGCCGACAGCGTTACCTATTCCATAGGCCTGATCAAGCGTTTGATGCCCAGGTACGAGCAACGCCGCTAATTTGGCGATATCCAGAGATGATCCACCACCAAGGCCGATGATTATGTTAGCCCCCGCCGAGCGTGCAGCATCAATAGCGGCGTGAACCACCCATTCGGGTGGGTCTGACTTTACCTCGCCATAAAGATTGGCAGTTATTCCTGCTATCTCAAGACTATTTACTGCTTCAGAGACAATGTCAGTAGCCACCATGCCTGGATCAGTTACGATAAGGGCGCTGTCATGACCGTCTGCCGAAAGGATCGACCCGATGTCTTTGAGACAGCCGTCTCCAAAGCGGATTGATGGGGACGTATTGAAGATAAAGGGCTTTACCATATATGAAATCCAATTTGTCGAAATATTTTTTAACGATAGTTTAACATAATTAATGCTTTGTTATACAATCAACAATCTAAAGAGTAATGCACTTGCTGTGATTTGTTCGTAGAGATAAGGACGGTGTTTAGGATATCCCTCGATGGTGGCAGGCGGATTGCGAAGGACAGTATAAATTAAAAGTTATGGCTAAATTGGAGAAATTAGTAAGTGGATGATAGCAACTATAGAATAGGTATCGACGTAGGCGGGACATTTACTGATATCGTTGCAGTTTCTGATAAAGGGACAGTGATATTTTCCAAAGCACCCAGTACGCCGGCGGACCCCTCGATAGGAGTTATGGATGCGATAGCTAGATTATCTCAGGAGCTGCGGACTGAGAGTGCAGTGTTGCTATCCAAAACTGAGAGAATTGTTCATGGCACTACTGTAGCCACGAACGCGTTATTAGAGCGCAAGGGAGCCAAGACGGGCTTATTAACAACAATCGGTCATCGTGATGTTTTAGAAATGCGAGAAGGATTGAAAGACGATCGCTATAATATGCGATTAGCTGCTCCTGAAACCCTCGTCCCTAGATATTTACGCCTTGGGGTAAAGGAACGAATAAGACCCGATGGTTCAATCCACGTCCCATTAGATAATGATTCTCTCGACGCAGCTATCGAGAAACTAAAAGAGGCGGATGTTACTTCTATAGCCGTCTGTTATTTGCATGCCTACAAAGAATCAAAACATGAAAAAGAAACACGTGCACGAATTGAATCGAAACTTCCCGGTGTCTCGGTTTCATTGTCATCTGAAGTATTCCCAGAGATAAAAGAATATGAGCGTGTTTCAACGACCGTTGTAAATGCCTATGTAAGACCAGTTGTGGAAAAGTATCTCCGAAAACTTGGGGATAGGTTACGTGAGACGGGTTATAAGGGCCCTGTTTTAATTATTTTATCCCATGGTGGGGTAGCGCCAATTGATGAAGCAGTCAGATTGGCTGCAGGTACGGTATTATCTGGTCCCGCTGGGGGTGTTGCAGGTAGTCGCTATGGATCATCGTTAATCGGGGCGGAGAACCTAGTACCTTTTGATATGGGGGGAACCAGTACTGATATTTCGATGATCGTAAACGGTGAACCTGCACTTTCATCAACAAGAGGGATTGCAGGACAGCGCGTTGCACTACAATCCCTAGATATCGTCAGTATTGCTTCTGGGGGTGGTTCAATTGCAAGGGTAGATAATGGGGGTATTCTTCGTGTCGGACCAGAAAGTGCGGGAGCCGTTCCAGGACCAGCTTGTTATGGAAAAGGCGGCGTTGAAGTTGCTGTAACAGATGCTAGTGTTGTGCTTGGATTTCTAGACCCCAATAATTTTTTAGGGGGAAGAGAGAGCCTTGATAAAGAAGCAGCTGAGGTGGCGGTCGATAAATTAGCGAGCAAACTGTCAGTGAGTAGAGCTGAAGCGGCAGAAGGTGTTCACCGAGTTATTAATACCCAAATGGCAGAAGGTATAAGGCTTGTTTCTGTGCGCAGAGGAGTTGACCCTCGCAAATTCGCGTTGTTATCATTCGGCGGGGCGGCTGGAATTCACATTACCGAAATAGCGCGTCAGTTAGAGGTTAGACGGGTAGTAGTCCCCCGGACAGCAGCGGTGTTATCAGCATGGGGAATGCTTGCAACTGATCTTAGGTACGAGGTTAGCAGAACACATATAGGAGACGCGGGGTCCTTAGAAGCAAGCTCGGTTCGTCAGATTTTTCATGAAATGGAGCAGGAGGGCAGAGTGCGTTTAGCCGCCGCTTTTGACGGTGAAATTAGTATTAAGTCGTCTGCCGATATGAGATACGGAGAGCAAATTTATGAAATAGATGTATCTCTGGATGGTGTTAATTTTGATAGTAAAGACCTGATGAAAGAAATATCAAATAGGTTTCACGCGCGGCACAATGAACTTTTTACTTACAGCTTGCCAGATCAGGAGGCTGTTCTCGTCAATGGCAGGTTGGCTGTTATCGGCGAGTTACCAAGATTACCGGACGAGCCGCAAAAAACATCGGGCACGACAGTAGGCCAAAGTAAACAGAGACATATATACCTGTCAGGCTGGCAAGATGTTTTGGTTTTTGATTTGGAGAGCCTTTCTCCTGGTGCAACCGTCTCTGGTCCCGCTATAATTGAGTCAGCGACCACTACTATCGTCCTTCGCAAAGGCGATGAGGCGGTCATTACATCAAACTTATGGCTGGATATAAGTGTGGAACGTTGATACTTGTCGTGGTCGAAAACTAGCCACAATTCAGCATAATTTTTCCGATATGTTTACTGGACTCCATTAGAGTATGAGCATCACAAGCATTCTCTAGTGAAAACGTTTTATAGAGCACAGGTTTAATTTTTCCTTGCTCATAAAGTGGCCAAACGTATTCGTTTAGGTCCGCTGCTATTTCTGCTTTTTGTTCAACTGTTCGGGGGCGAAGTGTGGACCCTGTCAGGGTTAATCGCATAGTTAACATTTTTAAAAAATTAAATTTCTCAACTACTGGAGGTTGCAAGAAAGCAATCTGACATAACCGGCCTTCCACGTTGAGAGAATCCAAGTTACGCTGCATATATGGTCCACCAACCATATCGAGTATCACATCAGCTCGTCCTTCTGATTTCATTACTTCCACGAAATCTTCTTCATTATAATTTATCGTACGATCAGCCCCTAACTCCTTACACACTTTGCATTTCGCTTCGGATGCGGCAGTAATAACTACTCTCGCTCCAAAGGCTTTGGTTAACTGAATGGCAGTGGTGCCGATGCCACTGCTTCCTCCGTGAATAAGGATAGTTTCTCCCGACTGTAAGCGACCTCGCGTAAAAACATTTGTCCAGACGGTGTAACTTGTTTCCACAATGGAGGCGGCTTCTTCTAAGGTAAAACCTTTTGGGATTGGCAGGCATTGAAGAGCAGGTGCTGTACAGTATTCCGCATATCCACCTCCAGAAACAAGAGCGCAAACGTTCTCGCCAATATTTAAATATCCAACTTTATTTCCTTTAGAAACAATTTCTCCGGCGATTTCTAGACCAGGAATGTCCGATGCTCCGGGTGGTGGCGGATAACCGCCAAGTCGTTGCATCACATCGGGCCGATTAACTCCGGCAAACGCCACCTTGATAAGTACTTCGTCTTCATTAGGTGTTGGCATTACTCGGTCCGTTAGTTGGAGGCCTTCTGGGGGACCAAAGTCCCTTATTTCAACGGCTTTCATTTTGGCGGGTAATACAGTCATTTGATATTCCTATGATTTTCATTCAAACTTTAGGCACCTATTCTAGCCTTTTTTCGACGCTCAAGTATTAGCTTATTACTTTCCTCTGATCCATCATGGAATGAACCAAACCATTTATCCATTGGCACTGTACCGTCCCCACCATAATTACATTCGAAATATTTATGGTGTAAGTAGTGAAAATAACGTTGCCCTAAGGTTAGAGGTTTTTTTTCTGCGAATAGATATTTATCAAACCCTAAATGTCCAAGCGCCGGTGTAAGTCCTGTTGCTTGTACATGCAGGATAGCGTGAATTGGGTGGGACAGAACTAGCCAGTGGATCAGGATACCACTGAAATAAAGCAGATGTTCAAATGGATGCATCGCCAATCCAGACCACGGTCCTATATCTACATTTTTGTGATGTAATGCATGAACATGTTTGTACAGGAATCTAATATGTAGAATACGGTGAACTAAATAAAAGTGGGCGTCTCTAAACAGTGGAATAACGAGAAATAAAATTATGAACCATACAGGACTCGTATTCCAATCCAGAAAGGGAATCAGATTATTCGCGAAGGCCCACATAGTGATGACTTCGTACGTTGTCCAAATAGTACAGCCGCTAAGAACACTGTACAGCATATTATCGTAAACTTGATCACCAAAAAGAAACCGCCGATGTTTCGCTTGTGGCGATCGTTTATTAAACGAAAACTTTTTTCCTTGAGCTTTTAGAATATAAAATCGGAAATGCCATCCTCCAAAAACTAAGAACATTAATGCAAGATTTCGAAAATATATGGTACTCACCCACTCGATATTGAATGTTTGCATGCTTTCTAAGTTGGGGGTTAAAAAAAACCACGTAACCAAAGCGAGCGCCATATAACATATGTTGCGAGGAAGAAAGTATCCGGGGTATCCAAATACATACTTTAAAATTAAAAATGGACGGAGCGGCCAGCTAAAAAGTGGGGGCGTTGTTATAAGCGCCGGTGACCATTCTGTTCCATCATTAACCTTGTAGCCATCAATCTCACTCGACATACTGCAGTCTCCCTAGAAAACAAAAGGTTTCTTTCCAAGCTTATCTTAACGTTTTAATTTTTGTTTAAACCAAAATCTGCTGAGAGACGCTAATATATCAGTATGGTAATACCTTGCGATACCATTAAAGTACTTTTGTTAAGTAAATAGGGTTAGAGACTGTCCATTAGCTATGTAAGATTTTTTCAAGAACAGGGATCAAGTAGCGCCGAAATTCTTCTGGATTCTCTGACATTGGAAAGTGTCCAACATTTTTCATTATCTCAAAATGTTCAGCTTTTATCAATTGAGAGAGTTTATAGCCCATCTCAGGTGTAGCAGATGCGTCATATTCGCCATTGAGTAAATAAATAGGACAGTCCGAATTTATTAAAGAATCAGTTAGCGTATTACGGAGATCACCATCAACAAAGTAGTAATTTAAATCACCTTTAAAAACACCTGGGCCGCTTTGCATATAGTGCCACATCGTTTCCCAGCGTTCTGGAGAGGGGGACTGTGGTGCAGTCATACCGGCCATCAATGCTCCGGCGATTTGCCCACCGTGTATATCTGGTCGATGTAAAACGTCTGAAGGCGTCGGTTCTCCTAGGCTTCTGTCCTCGGCAAAAAGCGCGGATTGAAGACCAATAACAGCTTTGAATGATTTTCCATGATTTAATGCTAAATGTAATACTACTCGTCCACCAATAGAACATCCCATTACGACTGGGTTTTCTAATTCTAAGGTCCTCAGAAATGTCATGACGATATTCATATAGGAATTTGTAGTTAGTTCATAAATACTTTTTTCAAATCCATGAGGAGGAGATGATTTTCCGTGCCAAGGTAGGTCGAATGTAATCACGCGGAAGTTATTTGTAATTTCCGGGTCGTTTAGTAGATGCTGATATTGCCTGCTATCACTGCCCGCTGTGTGCAGACAAACTAAGGGAACACCCTTTCCGGCTTCTTCGAAGTAGAGTCGATGCGGAGTTCCTTCTATAGTTAATTGAATATATTGTCCTTTTATATCTTCTATCTTTGCCGGAGCAGGCCTTTTACTGGTGTTTTCATCAGATGCTATATTGGAGAATAGCATTTCTAGGAGTAATAGATGCTGGTTAAACTTTATTACATTTCCGGTTACAATAAGGTTTTGAGTTCGACGCATGGTTGAAAGGCATTGAAATCCAGGTGGCGCAACTGCTTTTTTCAGATTTAACCAAGCTTTTTTTGTGGCGCTTAATGTGAAGTCATAATCTTTTGAATTGAGTGTTGCGGAAACCTCTATATCCCCAGAATTAATGGACAATTCAAAGGAGGTCTCATCTACCATTATCTTAATTAGTAATGATGAGAAACAGGAGTGCAACAATATATTCTTATTGGTTCTTGATTTCTCTACAATATAATCGAACATATTGTTTCCATTCTTACTAAGAATTAGATGGTTTGTTAGGGATAGTTTTCCGTGCTTTTTAATTGGGCAAGCTTCGTTATTATTTTATCAGGTTTCGCCGAAGTCCCTTGTGGCAATATTCCATGTCCTCGTGGATCACGCCAAATAGAAAATATTCCTAGTTTCTGAGGTGCGATGACCTCCCAGTCGATATTGTCACCAACCATCCAAGTTTCTGTGGCAACGACATTTAATTTTTCCATTGCAATTTTATAGGCTTGTAACTCGGGCTTTCCAACACCTGCCTCACCCTCTATCTGGACGTGCAGAAAATACTGTTCTAAATCAAATTTATTTATTTTTGCTCGCTGTGCTTCTGAAGCACCATTGGTTACCAGTGCAAGTTTAATTCCCTCTAGTTTAAGAATTTTTAGTGTGGAAATAGCGTCTGGGAACAGTGTGGTTTTATCAAACATAAGCGCACCGCACCTATCAGCTATTAACCAACGAGTATTCCGATCATATCTTTTATCAGAGCCGATGGCGTTATCAAGTATTGTGAAACGCGCAGTTCTTATATCTAGTCTACCGCTCTTATGTCGATCGGGCACAGACCAGAAATCTGCTGCGGATAGATCTATTTTGTTTACCAGATCATCTATGTCTTTAGGCTCAGGAACTCGGTGTACCTCTTTTTGTTTCCAGATATCTTGAATAGCTTCATGCCAAAAGAAAGTTCGGTGATGGTGAGGTGAAATAAGGGTATCATCAAGATCGAATAATATAGCTTTAGGCCGCATCACAGAAATCCATTAAATATCGGTAATTGAGGGTGAGGTTTTGGAAAAACCATTTAATTGATTTATTGGCAAGGGGTCGAGCATTTTCCGAACCTTAAAAACTATATTTCCATCAATCTCGGTTCTCTCTAATGTATTTTTAAATACATCACGCATACCTTTTTTCAATTTTAATGGAAGGGGTTTGATTGTTTGAACCAATAGGTCAACCATTACGGAATTAACCCTTCCATCTATCTGTAATTCACCAATATTGTCGAGCTTCAGGTTTACAATAAAACGTGTTTTGCGAGATGAATTTGTGTCTTTATTCGGGGAACCTTCATCTTGATGAATGAGAAACTGAATTTGGCTGAGTTGTTCATCACTCAACATTGGAAAGAAAAATGCTCTCCAGCCACTATCAGAAGGTTCGCTTGCTCGTTGCATTAGCAGAAAATCTTCGTCTAACCCTCTTATTAAACCAGGTTGGGTTCTATTTATGATATTTCGATTTTCGTGACCTAGCCATAAACTTGGATTGCCCATCCGAATTGCAGCAATGAATATCGCCATAGTAGCTGTTAATTTTGAATTTGGTTTTCCAATTTGGGTGTTTGTGAAATTAATTGCTTTGTCAGGAGACTTGATACTCAGATCAGATACAAATGTTTCAAGACGCACCCAACCATTTACCAATTGCCCTATCGTTAGCTTTTCAGGAGTGACAGTTTTATTTATTCTGACAGGCAATGGTTCAATTAGTATCTTTGTATTACTGGGAAGATCGGTTGTCCCCGATAGGGTCATAAACTTTTCTGGCGTATCTATTATGACTTTTCCATGAGGTGTTTTACCAATCACTGTTCCAATAACAATAGTATCCTTATTTGCAATTTTTGTAGTATTAGGGGATGAATTTGGACTGAGCAATTTTATGATACGTACGTCTGCATTTTTTTTTCCAGGCGCAATATCCGTATTAATTCCGGGATTCTGTATTTTGGTAGTCCCAGTTTGGTTTTTCTCAATAAAAGTGGTAATGGCGTGTTTTAGTTTATTATGATTAGCTGAATATTTTGGAGCACTCTTGGGATACATTTGATTTAATGAATTAGATGTTGGATTACTCGTTTTCGGCGAACTCTTATTTGCTGCGTTTTCTTCATATTGCTTTTGATGAGGCAACTGAGTATTAGATTTATTATTCGTGTTTTTAGTATTCTCAATTGGTTTTGAGTGCAAAAAGATTATAGGTAAAGATTTTGTAATGTGTTGAATGGAATTATTAATATTTACAATATGTTTAATGCTGTTTTTCGTATTGTGCCGAAAATTATAGGCAGACGTCTGTGGGTTTGTTTGTGTATTGGGTTTTAGAAATAGGTTAGATGAATTTTTTTTTGAACTTTCCGTGGTTTGGATTGCGTTAAATTTTTTAATATAATCACTATCCCTCGGGGTAATTATTTTCTTAGTGCTATTATCAATTGAAGATAGAAAAGTAATTGGGTCTTTTTTATTATTTATTGTCTTCGTAAAATTAATTAAGGGTGGAGGAAGTCGACTTCCTTCTTTTGAAATAGCCAGTTTGGGGGCTCGGATTCTGTTATTGGATTTTTCATCTTTCGTGAAAAACTCAGTAAATATATTTGGCAGGGTAGGTAGTTGCTTGGCATTAGGTCGAGGCTTACCAAAATCTTTTAGCATTAAACTTGCGTTTGATGGTTTTGTCATAATACTCGCTTCGACAACTAAGCCCTGGCGTAGCCGAGGTAACGAAAATATTTTTTCGCTTGTAAGTCTATTTTTTGCGATAGGCTTTATTTTAGGGTTTGGCTCCATCATTTGAATCGTGAGGTCAGTGTTATTAGAGTTCAATGAAAGGATAACAGGCATACCAATTCGTAATGTTCGAGGGAGTTGGCTCGTTATTTTGGCTGCTATTCTGCTATCATTTACAGAAAAGACTACATTTCCATTGTTTGAGACTTCGGTCACGTGAGCTTTGATCGTTTGATTGGAAGAAGTTAAGTTTAGATTTTCAAAACCGGAGATTATTCTGGCTGCGATTTGACCTTCCTTGAGGTTTGATGGGAAATTTGCCGAGGTTGGGAGGATGGGGCTCACGGCGCGATTAAACGATCAAGTATTAAAATAGCATCTTCGGCGGCATTAGTCATTGGATGGCGTGTGAGTAATGGGATTTGGCTACGTATGGCCTCATTCACCTTTGTGTCTCTGCGAATTGATCCCAAGAATGGTGGGGCATATTTTAGAAAACTTTCGCAAGCCTTTTTCAATGTTTCGTAGGTTCGTTGACCTTCAATATGGCTTGCACAATTGTTTATCACAAGTCGTATATCGGCAGATGGATTAGTTTGTATAGACAATTTTATAAAGGCATAAGCATCAGTAAGCGATGTTGGCTCGGTATTTGCGATGACTATGATTGTAGAAGCTTTACCAGAAAGATTGCGCACCGTACGGTCTATTCCCGCGCCGAGGTCCATAATAACTTTGTCGTAGTTTTTAGAGAACTCAACCAAATCATCACCCAAATTTATTAATTGATTTGGAGGGAGTGCAGCAAGGTTTCCAGAACCGGAATGTCCGGCTAACACGTCAAATTTTCCCTCTTCATATCTCGTTTTCGCTTGGCTCATTGTTAATTTTCCAGAAATAACCCCTCCAATATCTCTTTGAGGCATTAACCCTAGCTGGATATCAACATTAGCCAGCCCAAGATCAGCATCAAAAAGCAGAACTCGAGAGCTTCTAAGTGCAAAAGCATGACTTAAAGTTATGGAAAACCATGTTTTGCCCACGCCACCCTTGCCAGATGCCACAGCTATTATATTATCGTTTACTGGTCTGTCTGCGCCATTCTGCTGGCGCATGGTGTTATCTATAGCCATCTCATATTACCTCCCGATTAAGGTCTTTATTTATTCAATCGCGAACTTGTATTCCCCAGCAACAAGCGTGCCAACGATACTGGGTTAATTGGTCGTAGGCCATCACTTACGCTTGGACCAACACCGATTCCGCAAACACTGAGGTTTCCTCCTGCTGCTGCGCTCAGAACTGATCCGTGTCGTCGTGCTACATCTATCCGCGTAACAATTAGGCTTTCTGCGCCCAATTCAGAGTACACTTCGGCTAAATCGCTTGCCTCTAGGGGGTCAGTTCCGTCAGCTAGAAGCATTATAACTTTGGCGTCAATGGCATCAATGAGGTCCTGTTGTCTTTTGAAATCGTTTGGTTTGAATGGGTTGCCGCCAGCACAATCTATTATCGTTTGATACTCTGAATTACCTGCCATGATGGCATCTTTTAATGAGGTTGGATTGCTTGCGCTCATCAAGTCTATTTTTAAGATTTTTGTGAAAGCCTCTAATTGTTCAAAACCACCAGCCCTAACCTTATCAGTGCTAATTACATTTACTTTCTTTCCTGCCATTACCGCTCTTGCTGCTAGTTTAGCCGTTGTCACTGTTTTTCCAGCCCCGGGCAGTCCAATTAACATAAAAATACCTTGAGCTTCAGCACTTGGCAGCTGTTGAAAATTGAAAACTTGATCCATTGAAGTCGCAAGCGCTGTATCGACATCATCGATTGCCAATTGACTAATTATATCCATTATTTGACTAGATATTTGAGGTGGTGTTCCGTGCCGAGTTAGGGCTTCTGTAATTATATCAAAATCATTGGCTTCACTAACCTCTTGTAAGTCTTTTGAATTAATGGAAAGTTCCTCTTTGTCTATGGCAGCAGTGACACAAACTCCAGAACCATTATCCGCTTTTTTTGAGGATACAATAATTGCTTCTTCGCCAAAATGTTCTTTAACAATTTTTAAAGCCTCTGTCATAGATGGTGCAGAAAAGGTTTTTAAACGCATTAGCAAAATACTCGCGTGGTTGATTTGTGAGGTGCCATTATATTTGCCCTAGTGTTTTAATTTTAGCCTTTGGGTGTATTTCATTCTGGGACATTATCTCAGTCTCGGGTCTAAAACGTTCGACTATAGATCTAACGAAAGGCCTTATAGCTGGGGATGTTAACATTACTGGGCTCTCTCCCTTTTCCGAATAATCGTCCATCACCGTTCTAACATTATTTATAAAGGTCTGAAGTTGGCTGGGGGCCATAGAGAGTTGGCGTTCTTCTCCGTTCTCTATAATAGATTCAGCAAAAACTTGTTCCCATTCCGCCGAAAGAGTCACAAGTGGTATGAAATTGTCATCGGTAGAATTCTGTTCGCTGATTTGCCTTGCCAAGCGAGATCTTACGTGTTCTGTAATTTGTGTGGCATTGCGGGTAAACGCGCATGCCTCAGAAATTCCTTCAAGTATAGTCGGAAGGTCTCTGATTGAAATCCGCTCCCCTAGTAGGTTTTGCAAAACTCGTTGGACACCACCAACAGAAATTTGGTTAGGTATCACATCTGCTACTAACTTTTGGTGTTCAGTTGGTAGTTCATCTAAAAGGTTTTGTGTTTCGGTATATGACAATAATTCTTGCATATTATCTCTGATCAACTCGGTAATATGAGTCGTGATTACCGTGGCTGGATCTACAACCGTATACCCCTTAAATGTAGCTTCCTCTCGATTTTCGGGATCAACCCACATAGCCGGGAGCCCAAATGTGGGTTCTACTGTATCAGTACCGGGTAAATCTATAGGACTCCCCGAGGAGTCCATAACTAAAAGACGGTTTGGTCTTATATCGCTACTACCAACTTCTATTTCCTTAATCCGAACAACATAAGTATTTGCTGGTAATTGAAGATTATCTTGAATCCGAACTTGAGGCATAATAAATCCATTTTCGCTGGCGATTTGTCTGCGAAGTGCCTTTATTTGATCCGTTAACCTATAATTTTCCGTTTCCTCACTAACTAAAGGCAATAATCCATACCCTAGCTCTAGCCGAACTAAATCTATATGGAGGGCTGATGAAATTGGTTCTTCAGCGATTGGAGCGTTTGCAGCCTCTAAGAGTAGTTTCTCATTTTTAATTTCTTCGACAGATTGAGCTTTAAAAAGAAAGTAACAGATTACACCAATACAAATCGCCACCCCTATAAACGGTATCATAGGTATACCCGGCAGTAATGAAAGCCCGGCCATCAGAAAAGCGGAAAGCATTAACGCCTTGGGATATCCTCCTAATTGGCGAAAAACTGCTTTATCTGTTGAGCCTGTTGTTCCACTTTTTGTAACCAATAAGCCGGCTGCTGTAGAAACAATGAGTGCTGGAATTTGACTTACCAAGCCGTCACCTACTGTTAAAAGTGTGTAGGTTTGTGATGCTTGTTTAAAAGTTAGGTCTTGCTGTGCAACTCCAATTATTATGCCTCCTAGGACGTTAATAAGAGTTATAAGCAACCCGGCTACAGCATCACCTCGAACAAATTTTGAGGCGCCATCCATCGCTCCAAAAAAAGTGCTTTCTGAACTGAGGTCTTCTCTTCGTTTTCTTGCTTCATCCTCGCTAATTAAACCAGATGATAAATCAGCATCTATAGCCATTTGTTTTCCAGGCATGGCATCTAGACTAAAACGAGCAGAAACTTCTGCGATACGGCCTGATCCTTTTGTGATTACTATAAAATTAACGATAATTAAAATTGAAAAAACGATTACCCCGATCACAGGGTTTCCGCTCATCATAAACTGTCCAAAGGCTTGGATTACCTGCCCTGCGGCATCGGTTCCAGTATGGCCATCAGCTAAAATTAGGCGAGTAGAGGCTAAGTTAAGCGACAGCCTGAGCATTGTCGCTATAAGAAGTATCATGGGAAATGCATTAAAATCTAGCGGTTTATTAATAAACAAAACTGTCATCATAATCAGTACTGAGAATGCTATGGAAATGCCTAATGAAAGGTCGAGCAACCACGTTGGCATAGGCAAAATCAACACAGCCAGTATAGCAACAACCGCTAAAGCAAGTGCTATATCACTCCGCTTGGTGATTTTCGCGAATAACCCAGCACCATAATTGTCGAAAGTGGTTTGCTGAGTTGGTGCTGTTTCATTAGAAGTTTCGGACATTTTAAACAATTCTCATTTTTGAGACAAAAATTTTATTAGTTTTGGCATCTTGATTAATTGTAGAAAATAATTTGAAAGTTGAAAGTATGTTTTTGGTGCCACGTTAGCAGAATACATAATCTACACATAAGTTTAATAAATGAGTTTTCATTAAACCTTCTCCAAGTCACCAGATGATGGAACCTGAATCCCCTCATCTGAATATGCTTTAAGCTTGTTTCTTAAGGTACGAATTGATATTCCCAGTATTGTGGCTGCATGTGTTCTATTTCCAAGGCAATGATGTAGGGTATTAATGATTAATTTTTGCTCAACTTCTGCTACGGTTTTTCCAAGTAGCTCATCACTATTATCGGCAGTATCGTTAACTATTTCATTTTTTATTATTGGAGATGGAGCTGTTGCCGCCACCGCTGCTGACGCCAGTGGAGATACTGGGGATTGTATTTCATTATTTCCTCCCAAAAGGTTCTCCCCTGTAAGTAGGATAGCTGTGTCATCTATCTCATCTCCCGTAGCAAGCAGTACTGCTCGATGCATTGTATTTTCCAGCTCGCGCACATTACCCCTCCAATGATGCGCTTCGAGTCTCTTCATAGCTTGATCGTTTATGTGACGATTGGGGACGCCGTTTGCCTCAGCATACTTAGTCGCAAAAAACTCTGCTAATACTCTTATATCACCAGTTCGCTCACGTAAGGCAGGTAGTTGGAGATTAAAGACATTTAGTCTAAAGTAGAGATCTTCACGAAATTTCTCATCCTGGACATGTTTTTCTAGATCCCTGTTTGAGGTTGCGATCAGTCGAATATTTATTTTGACGGGTTGTGATCCTCCAACCCGATCTATTTCACGTTCTTGAATCGCTCGTAGTAATTTGGCTTGAAGACGAATATCCATTTCGCTAATCTCGTCTAAGAGTAAAGTGCCCCCGTCCGCTTCTTCAAACTTCCCAACCCGGCGAGCAACAGCCCCCGTAAATGCACCCTTCTCGTGGCCAAAAAGTTCAGACTCTAAAAGATTATCTGGTATTGCTGCGCAGTTGACGCTGACAAACTTCTGGCTCGAACGTTTGCTCTTGGAATGAATATATTTCGCTATGACTTCTTTGCCGGTTCCAGACTCGCCCGTGATGAGTACACTGGCTTCAGAAGGAGCTATTTGGGCGGCTAGTTTCAACGTTCCCGCCATCAATGGGTCGTTGAATACCACTGATGTTTGTTCCTCTGATACAGCCTGAAGAACCGCTGCGATCATCTCTGGGTTTGGCGGCAAAGGAATATACTCTTTTGCCCCTGCTTTAATAGCGGCAACCGCCGCATCAGGATCATTACTAATTCCGCAAGCTACCACCGATGTATTAAGACGTTCCTCTTTCATACTTTTCATGAATTTGGCTATGGAAAGTTTTATATCAATCATCACCAAATCAGCACCTTGCCCACTCCGAAGGGAATGTAATCCAGCGTCAACACTGTCTACTTGAGATACTGTTGCACCGCGTGATATGGCAATTTGGCCAGCGGCGCTGATATGTCCTTCAAGCATACCGACTATTAGCAACCGCATTTTATTCTCCTTTTCTCAGCTTAAACGGGGGTATCTAAAATTTGACCAACCGTTTATCACTATGTCTTTAAATAGGACTTAACGCCCAAGTAAGTTTTTAATGAATGAACATTTTCCTGTTTGCTGATCGATATTGCCCCAGTTATATAAACGTCTAAGACCGTAATTTGATTCCGAATGTGGTTTTCTAATTTTGCAGATATTGGTGCAAAGACCATATATGCTAGTACGGCCCCATAGAATGTAGTAAGAAGCGCTATTGCCATCGCTGGACCAATTTGGTCGGGAGAATCTAAATTCCCCAAAAGTTGTATTAAGCCGACAAGCGTACCAATTAATCCCATAGAGGGGGCAATTTCAGCAGCCTTTTTGAGAACTGCAACACTTTTTTGTTTTTGCTCGGCTATCGACAAGATTTCATTTCTCAAAGTATTTTCTAGGATAATACTATCGTTGCCATCAACGACTAACGCGATTGATTTTTGAAGAAATGGTCTATCTTCCAAAACTTCATTTAATTCATCGAGGGCTAATATCCCTCTGTCCTTTCCTATTTGCGCTAGACTAATTACGTCACTTATTGCGTTAGTCTTAGAATACTGTGTTGCATAAAATATCTCAGAGGCATGGATTAAAGTTCGTTGTATCTCTCTGAAATTAAATGAAACCATTAATATGGAAATAGTTCCAAACATGACAATCAAAACTGCCGGAACGTTGTAAAAAGACGCTATTGACCCGCCAATTAATAATGCCCCAAATATGAGTAAAAATGCAGAAATCAAACCAAAAATTAATGCAAAATCATATTTTTTTTTCTTAATAGAAAGAGAATCTATTTTCAGAGTGGACACTTTTTCTCCTCTATTCTTAAAGTTTCAAATTGTGAATCGAACATGTTTCTTTCTTTGGATATTTATCTCTAATCTAGGTTCGATCCGACTTAATGATTTCTGTCATTGTGACACCTAGTCTTTCCTCTACTATAACCACCTCACCTCGTGCGACTAATCTATTGTTTACATAGATATCTATGGCCTCTCCAACTTTTCTATCGAGCTCAACCACCGCACCTCTTCCAAGTTTTAGGAGCTGGCTCACTTGCATAGTCTGCTTGCCAAGAACAGCTGATACTTGGACGGGAATATCATAGACAGCTTCTAGTTCCCGAGAGGTTATTTCGGTTTGTTCATCTTCCGCAAAAACTTCTTCAATATCTTCCTCTTTGCTATCAGCAGCTTTAACTTCATCTTCTTCAAGATCATCCAGATTTAGATCGGTATCGTCAGCCATTATCTACTCCTATATTTTTGTGAACGAGTATAATCATCAGTAGCAATCTTTGTCATTTTGACCTCCCAGGCCGGCATCTTTTGTGGATGGTGCTTCTGTCTCTGTAATCACACGGTCCACTATTTTATCAATTTGGCCCCAGGTGGTTGACATGGATCGTTCCATTTCGCCAGAATCCCAACTAATTCTGCAATCGTCTCCAGTTAACTCCTTGTTAACAACCAAAACGACTTGGCCATCAAAATTAGCACGCGAAGTGATTAAATCTATTTTTTCCTGTAGAGGGAGGGTTAAATGTTGGGAGATCTGTACTAGTACTTTGGGTTGTTTATCTATAAATTCAAAGGCATGTGTAATAGTGCGTTCGACCTCGCTCAATTGACCATTTCTTGTGATTTGAGGGGCTAACTTTTTCATAATTGCATGGGCCAATCTCAAGGTATCTTTATTTATAGCTTCTGACCATTTTTTATGAACCTGCATTAAACTTTCCAATTTCAGAGAAATAGTATCCAGTGATGAAGCGATTTCACGCTCTATTCCGCTCATAACCTCGGCTTTACCCTCTTGAATCCCTTGCTTTAGGGCGATTTGTTTAGCCGCATGCAAGTCTTCCTCTGAGAATGTGGGTGTATCTTCTACCGAAAGTTTTTGTTCTTGTTTTAAAAGATCTTTCTTATCGTCTTTTGCATTTTTCGTTTCTTCCTCATCGAACATCGTATTAAAAAGGTATTTGTCCATTTCAAAAAGCTCGATCAATAGTCAAATTTTAAGTGCATCATTTTAATCGGTTCCTTGATACATCCAGTTTCTTACTATGGCGATCGCTTCTTCTGGATGTTTATCAACAATTTCTCCTATTTGTTTAAGGGATGATGCTCTTACCCGTCCTTCCACTTGGTTAATATCAATCATTTGGTCTAATAAGGATTCGTCAGCTTCGTCTTCTACGTCGTCTTCTTCCAATAATTCTGCCATATCAGCGGTTGCTTCAGGGCCAGTAAGCTGGGCAAGTGCCACACCTTCTCCATCTCCTATCATTCCTCCTGGTCCACCTGCGAATGCTGTTGGCATTGACTCAAATAAACGCGTTAATACTGGTCGGACCACCAAAAGAATCACCAGTAAACCCACAACAGCTAGCACCAAAACCTCCGCTAACTGCATAAAGTCCTCTTTAGATATGCCTAAAAATATTGATCCATCATCAAACTCAAGAGGTTCTAGTTTTACGAATTGCATATTTACAATTTCCACACTATCACCTCGCTGTGGGTTGAAGCCAACCGCTGATTTAACGAGAGTTTCTAATTGAGCCAATTCGTCTGGTGGACGTGGCTGCCATACTTTATCACCATTATCATTTTCAACATAACGGCCGTCTACTAAAACAGCCACTGATAGTCGTTTTATTTTTCCAGATTCTTTAATTCTATTCCGGATAGTTTTTGTAATTTCAAAGTTTACCGTTTCTTCCGTTCTCGACACTTGACTGGCGGCTGAATTGCCGGCTCCCGCAGCCGTGGCTTCGTTCTCTGGCAGATTATTTTGGACAGTTACTGTTTCCGAGTCATCATTTTCTGAACTGCTTTCATTTTCTTGAACAGTTTGTGTTGAACGGGCCACTTGGCTGTCTGGATCGAAGATTTCAGCATTTTCAACGACCCTATCGTAATCTATATCGGCAGTTATTTCTGCTCGCACTCTGTTTAAACCAACAGTTCGCTCTAGCAATTCAATGATCGCTTGCCGCATCTTATTTTCAAAACCAGCACGCATCTCTGCTACACTTCCTGCCGCAGTAGCTGTGCTGTCACCCTGGCCCCTTGCTAAAAGCTGACCTCTATCATCTAAAATAGAGATTTTATCGGGGTTCATTTCAGGTACAGCTGCAGCAACAAGGTGTTGGATCGCTTGAACTTGCTCTTTGCCTAATCGTCCGGATCCCTGGACCTGCAAAACCACTGACGCACTGGCTTTTTGCCGCTCCCTACTAAAAAGTTCCCGTCTTGGCATCACTAGATGAACGCGGGCACCTCTTACATTTTTCATTGCCCCTATTGTTCTCGCTAATTCACCTTCAAGGGCCCTCAGTAAATTTACGTTCTGAACAAAGTTTGTTGTTCCTATACCTTGACTAGAATCAAAAATTTCATAGCCTACTGAACCACCACCGGGAAGGCCTTTTTCGGCCAAGGACACTCGAAGTTGGAGCACCTCGTCCCCCGGGACATAAATTTGCTTTCCTCCTGCTTTTATGTCGTAGGGTATATTTTTGGCGTCTAGGGTTTGTATTATCTGCCCACTATCTTGTGGATCGAGATCGCCGTAGAGTAGAGCCATTCCCCCTGAACTAAGCCTGGAGCTTAGGAAAATAAAAAAACCCAAAACAGCGAACGCGGTCGCTAATAAAGCCGCGACCCTAACAGGCCCTAAATTTCTCAAAAGTTCTGCAAATGGATTCATCTAAACAGCTCCACTTTTCATAATTACTGTTTATATTTGGGTAAACATATCAACCGGACCAACTATCATAATTTGTATAAAATTGTATATATTTATTCATGTTATCAGGCGGTGTTGATGGGCAAAATTTTCCTACTGCCTATCATCAATACAGGAAAACTGAAAAAAAAACAATAGTTTAGTCGATAATTTTAAGTTTGAATCTTATTTCTGTTGCTCTTAATTAAAATTTAAATTGAATCACGTTTCTGAGCACTGAATTAGATCATTAAATTTTGCAGTTGAGAGTCAATCTTTTGTAGCCGTGACGCCTTATTAATCTAATAATTTTTTACCCTAAATTTTCTCTAGTGGGAGTTTTTTATTAGCCTCGCCGCTTCAATAGCAAAATAGGTTAATATACCGTTTGCACCGGCGCGTTTGAAAGAGATCAAGCTTTCAATCATACAACGTTCGGCACTCAGCCAGCCATTTAATCCAGCAGCTTTTATCATCGAGTATTCACCACTTACTTGATAGGCAAATGTAGGGACACCAAATTTATCCTTTACTCGTCTAATTATATCTAAATAGGGAAGCCCCGGTTTTATCATAATCATATCGGCACCCTCAGCGATGTCTAAAGCTACTTCTAATAATGCTTCATCACTGTTTCCTGGGTCCATCTGATAAGTTGCCTTGCTTGAACCACCTAGTGTGCTTGATGAACCTATCGCCTCCCGAAATGGCCCATAAAAACCCGAGTTGTATTTTGCTGCGTACGACATTATCTGCACATGACTGTGGTTATGAGCGTCTAAAATTTTTCGAATTGCTCCCACTCGTCCATCCATCATGTCCGAGGGTGATATTATGTCGCAACCCGCGTCCGCTTGAACCAGTGCTTGCTGGCAAAGTATATCTACTGTCGCATCGTTTTGAATATTGCCTTCGGAGTCGAGAATTCCATCGTGACCGTGGGTTGTATAAGGGTCTAGCGCTACATCGCACTGAATGCCGATTTCTGGATGCTTTGTTTTAATTTCTTTAATTGCATCGCAAATTAAATTTTTTTCAAAAACCGCATTTTTTCCCATTGGGTCTTTTAGTGACGATTCCACATGCGGGAAAAGCGCTATGGCAGGTATGCCTAGATTTTTTGCTTCGTCTATTGCATCGACAACGGTGTCAATGGAATATCTAAAAACTCCAGGCATGGCTAATACAGGCTCTATCTTTTTCGACCCCTCACAAATGAATAAAGGCCAAATAAGATCATCTACAGATATATTGTTTTCATTAACTAATCTTCTAGACCATCCTGTTCTTCTATTTCTTCTCATTCTAGTCGACGGGAATGAACGCCCTGTTGAATTTGACCCATCTTGTGGATATTGTTTAGTATTGTCGGAGGGCATTTTTTCGCCTTCAATTCCTTTGTGAAAAACAGCTTATTAACTATATCAATTTAATTACAACTAAACAATTAGAACGCCTCTTCAAAAGGGCAAATTTTAATAATTTTATAAGAGGTTGAGTGATGCGTATTATAATCAATGGTCAACAGGCGTTTGGTAAAGCGTGTTTGGAGGCAATATTAGACAAAGGTGTAGACGAGGTGGTTTGTGTCTATACAGCGCCAGATCAAGAGGGTAGGCCGAATGACCCAATAAAAACAGCAGCATTAGAGGCGAACATAGAGGTACGACAACCTGATAACTTTAAAGATGAAAATATCATCGAAGAGCTCAAGTCTTGGAATGCGGATCTAATGATACTAGCTTATGTAACTATTTTTGTACCAGAGCAAGCCAGAGAAATCCCGGTGTTAGGCACTATTTGTTTTCATCCCTCACTTTTGCCAATCCATCGAGGACCTAGCTCAATTAACTGGCCCATAATTTGGGGGGCAAAAAAGACAGGCCTAACTATATTTTGGCCCGATGACGGTCTAGATGAGGGAGATGTTTTGCTGCAAAAAGAAGTTGAAATAACCGCCGAAGACACTTTAGGCTCTGTCTATTTCAATAAAATTTTCCCCTTGGGGATTGAGGCCATATTGGAAGCAGTTGAATTAATTAAAGGAGGTAATGCGCCACGCATGCGTCAGGACGATTCTCTCGCCACTTATGAAAGCTGGTGCAGGAAAGAAAATGCAGAGATTGATTGGCAAAGATCAGCGTTAGAAGTATACAACTTAATTCGAGGCTGTAACCCGCAACCCGGCGCTTGGACAACTTTTTCTGATAAAGTTATTCAAATCTTTGATGTTGAATTAACAGAAGGGAATGGCCGTGTAGGGCGGGTATGTGCTATTGATGCTGAAAGTTTAACTATTAATGCGGGACTAGGAGGGATAAAAATTAAAAGGTTGAGATTAGGAAAAGGGCCTAAAGTTGATGCCGCGGAATTTATAATGGAACACGGGCTAAAAGTTGGTGATCGATTTGGGATAAAAGCAAAAAAAGCTTAAGCTTATAACATTGCAAAATATTAGGTGAAATTTGGATTTGGACGGTATTTAGTAAATTGGTAGATTTTGACCTGACAGAGGAGCAGATAGCGATTAAAGCAATGGCTAGTTCTTTCGCGCAGAAGAATTTCCAGCCTAATGCAGGGATATGGGATCAGGAGGAAATCTTTCCTCGGATGGAACTGCAGATGGCGGCGGAACTGGGCCTGGCTGGAATATATATATCGGAGGAAGTTGGCGGTGCCGGACTGAACCGACTAGAAGCCGCTATTGTTTTTGAGGAATTGGCAGCAGCTTGCCCCTCCACTGCGGCATACTTATCTATCCACAATATGGTTGCTTGGATGGTAGATAATTTTGGCAACGATGAAATTCGACATCGGTTTTTACCCGGTTTAACTAAAATGGATTTAATGTCAAGCTATTGCTTGACGGAGCCAGGCGCTGGCTCCGATGCTGCCTCATTGAAAACAGAAGCTAAATTGGACGGAAATAGCCATTATATTTTAAATGGAGCAAAGGCGTTCATTTCTGGCGGATCAACGAGTGATGTTTATGCAGTTATGTGCCGAACTGGCGCTGAAGGAGCCAAAGGGATTTCTTGTATCTTGGTCGAATCGGGAACCCCGGGGCTGTCGTTTGGTAAAAAAGAAAAGAAAATGGGTTGGAATAGTCAGCACACCGCTATGGTTCATTTTGACGAGTGTCGAATTCCGATAGAGAACTTGGTTGGTCAAGAAGGAGATGGGTTTAAAATTGCTATGGCTGGTTTGGATGGAGGGCGGGTAAACATAGCAGCATGTTCAGTTGGCGGAGCTAGGGCTGCTATGGAGTTATCTATCTCGTATGCTCAAGAGCGTAAACAGTTTGGGAATGCAATAAGTCAGTTCCAGTCAATTCAATTTAAATTAGCGGATATGGCTACAGAACTAGAAACTGCGAGACTTATGGTTTATCGAGCCGCCAAGAGCTTGGGAACCGCCAATGCAGAGGCAACAATGCATTGCGCCATGGCCAAACGCTGGGCTACAGAAATCTGTTCAAAAATCTGTAATGAAGCACTGCAAATTCACGGGGGATACGGTTACCTTAGAGATTTTCCGATAGAGAAATTAGTCCGGGACTTACGCGTCCACCAAATATTAGAGGGCACTAATGAGATTATGCAGTCAATAATAGCAAAAAGGCTTTTGGACCAAAAAGCCGGATAAAAGTATGAGACCTTAGATTGGAAAATTTGATGGAAGAGGAAGTTTTATTCAATGTAGAAAATAGCTTTGGGATTATAAAACTTAATCGGCCTAAAACGCTGAATGCATTGACTATGAATATGATAGAAAAAATGAGACAAACCTTCACCGATTGGATGACTAATGATGACATCAAAGCGGTCATCATTAAAGGTGCTGGTGATAGGGCATTTTGTGCTGGTGGGGATGTTCGAGCCGTTCGTCAAGCAATAATTGATTATCAAGGGGT
>QCQB01000020.1 GCA_003212315.1 SAR116 cluster bacterium AG-447-C21
AGAAACGTATAGCAGGACATTATTTTGATGGAGTCAAGAAGGTTCAGCAATTAAACTTATAACGAGCAGTCTGCTGATAATTGGGCCAAAAAATTTGTATATTGGGATAATAAAGGTTGTGAGACATGTTAAACTTAGCAGGGAAAAGAGCTATCGTTACTGGCGGAGCGTCTGGAATTGGGCGGGAAACTGCATTAAAGTTAGCTCGATGGGGTGCGATTGTTTTTTCAGGGGATATAGACGCCGATGGAAACGCAAAGACAGTAGAGTTATCGAAACCTTTAGATGGGAATATTGTAGCGATCAATCTGGATATCACCAACGAAGACAGCATTCTGTCTTTTGCTAAAACGATTGGCAATTCCCAGGACTTAGGGGGAGAAGCTATCGACATTATTGTTAACGTAGCGGGATGGGACAAAATTCAACCATTTCTAGATGCCACGCCTGACTTTATGAACAAAGTGTTGGATATTAATTTAAAGGGTCCTATAAACATTATCCGATATTTTCTGCCCGAAATGGTCGAAAGAAATAGTGGCAAAATTATAAATATATCCAGTGATGCTGGTCGAGTTGGATCTATGGGAGAAACCATTTATGCAGGCGCAAAAGGAGGCATGATCGCATTCACTAAATCACTAGCACGCGAAACAGCTCGGCATAAAATTAATGTAAACTGTGTTTGCCCTGGCCCTACAAATACTCCCTTACTTATGGCGCAGCCTGAATCGATGCGCGAAAAACTGGCAAAAGCTGTGCCCTTCAGGCGTATTGGAGAACCAGAGGAAATAGCTGATGCTGTTTTATTTTTTGCCTCAGATATGTCTAATTATATCACGGGTCAGGTTCTGAGTGTCAGCGGAGGATTAACAATGGCAGACTAAAACAGAACCATGAAAGTCGAGACTATTCAATTGCCTACTTTTACTCAATATAAGAACCTAGGAGCAGTGAAATGCGTTTTGAAAATAAGGGTGTTTTGATCACAGGAGCAACAGGGGGAATAGGACGAGAGACATGTTTTCACTTTGCCGAAGAAGGCGCTGCAGTTGCAGTTACAGATTTAGATTTGGATTTAGCAGAGAGAGTTGCAGCCGAAATTAGAGAAAAAGGAGGTAAGGCTCACGCATACGAATTAGATGTAACCAACCAACAGCAAACTGATACTGTTATCAATAGATCTGCAGAAGACATGGGGTCACTCGATATTATTTTCTGTAATGCAGGAATCCGCGAAATAGCACCAGCTCAAGAGCTGGCAATCGAGGAGTGGAAACAAGTTATAGATGTCAATGTCACTGGAGTATTTATTTCTGCTCAAACGTTTGCCAAGCACTGTATCTCTAAAGAGAAATCAGGCGTAATAGTAAATACAGCATCCACTCTTGGGGTTATGGGATCGACAGCGCGTTGTGCCTATTCCACCTCAAAACATGCCGTGGTTGGAATGACAAAGTCACTGGCAATGGACTTGGCTCCACACAATATCCGGGTCAATGCAGTTGGACCTGGAGTTATTCGAACACCTTTGACAGAGCCTTATTTTCAGGATGTCGAAATGGCGCAAAAAATAAAAGAAATTCACGCAATGAACCGTACCGGGACTGCATCTGAGATTGCCAAAGCCGTTTTATTTTTAGCGAGCGAAGATGCAAGTTTTTGTACCGGTCACAATTTAGTAATAGACGGCGGTTGGACCGCGGGAAAGCGAATGTAAGTTCATCTTTTCCAACTGTTTACAAACTCGCGGAGGAACTTTTAACCAATCAATTATTTGTACCCGTTAGTCCATATCTACTTCCAACGTAACCAGTGGCATGGTCGAACCGCTGCTTCATTACTTCTTCCAAAGAGATGTCTTTATGGGCAACGGCCCCTCCACATTGAACTGCAAAATCGTCTGCAACTGCATTACAAGGAGCCTGTCCAGAATGCAGTTTGTCTGCTGCAGACAATATCAGCTTGCGAAACTCAATTATGCCGACGTCGGTCTGGCCCAAATGCTCGCGGGATCGATCAACTATAGGGCCTTGGCTGTTTTGGATCGCAGCATCTTGTTCTGAAACTCCCTGAATACCTGTATACGTATTTATCTTCTGATCATTTCGATTCATTAAATAGTCATTACTTTGGCGACGAAGCGGAAGAAATTCAGTATCTACCTCAGCATGAATGGAAAATCCTTTTGTAAACTTTTCACGTTCCTCAGCGGTTAATGCACGATCCGGATTCCAACTATAGCAAAAGATCCAACAGCTCGTATCATCTATTGGAACCCAGCATTGCCCATGCTGAGTTTCACCGGGAAAGGCATTAGGTGCATAGGCGTAATTGGGCATAAGGTATTGCGTAGTTCTCCAATATATATCTTCATTATCGGCTCGCCTAGCAGCCCCCAATAAGAGACCCGCGGGATGTTGTAACACTGTAAATTTTGGACATGGGTCATCACGAACCCATCTAATTCGGTTATCGCCGTCCTGATCACTTAGAGCAGCACCGGAAACAACGTTGGTTGTTATATTTTCTTTATTATGAATGGGGGCCGGCATATGAAGAAAAGAAAGATGAGCTGTGTCAATGCCTCCTTCTAAAGATTGGGCCCAATTACATTCTTGCCATTTTTTAGAAATGAAAACGTGGGAACTTGGGAGCAACGTAAATTCCTGTTTGGGAATCTCAGGTAATTTGTTTTTTCGAGGCCCCATATAGATCCAAATAAATCCTGCTAATTCTTGTGTGGGATATGCTGTCACTCTGATTTTTTCTTTAAAATTACTGTCTTTAGGAGCAGTCGGTAAATCTACACAATTTCCATTAATGTCAAATTTCCAACCATGGTAAACACAGCGAATCCCGCATTCTTCATTACGCCCGTAGTAGAGGTCTGCCCCTCTATGTGGACACCGTCGATCAATAATTCCAACTTGGTTGTTACTGTCTTTAAACGCTAATAGTGGTTCACCAAGTATATCTAAACGTTTTGGTGGGCAATCCGGCTCAGGCAATTCTGCACTCAACAATGCCGGAATCCAGAAATACCTGAATAGATCTCCCATAGGAGTCCCGGGTCCAGTTTGTGTTAATTTAAGATTATCATCCCTTTTGAGCATATCATCCCCCATAACCTGCTGACTTAATAATTTATCGTTTTTATTACTTCGTCAATTATTGCAGTTATGGATTTATAGTGTTTTATATTTAGACATTTTTTTTTTGATAAAAACAAGTAAAGTTAAGCTGGGGGCGTTATGAACCAGATAGTTAACAAAGACCATGGAATGCCAGGGAAACATATCATTGGCGAACTCACTTATATGGTCCGTCAAGGGGAGAAACCCTATTTTGAAAGCTCGATGAGTACAGGCGGCGAACCTAAGATTTTTTTTAATACCGAAAAATGTCCAACCGCTATCGGTAATATGAGAAACATATCAAAATCTCTATCCATCGATATAAATGGTTTTGAATTGATATCCCATTGCAGCGATGTAGCCGACTTTTATGAAGATGAATTAATCGAGACACAATATAACAAAGAATTAGACCTTTTTTTAAAAGAAAGAACTGGTGCTGATAGGGTAGTAATATTCGACCATACGCGGCGGTCTAATGCTATCAATGGTGCTAACAACCCGGATGGGAAAAGAGGCCCGGCCGTCCGCGTACATGCCGATTACACTGTAAAATCAGGACCACAAAGAGCTATGGATACCCTGGGGAAAGAGGAATTTGAAAGAATTCTCACAGAAGGTGGGCGGGTTATCCAAGTTAACGTTTGGCGGCCTATTAACGGTCCTGTTGAGAGTGCTCCGTTAGCACTAGCGGATTCCGCTAGTATCCCAGCAAACGACCTTATTGCAACCGATCAAAGATTTCCGAATAGAGTTGGTGAAATTTACTC
Source organism: SAR116 cluster bacterium AG-447-C21 (assembly GCA_003212315.1). Lineage (GTDB taxonomy): Bacteria > Pseudomonadota > Alphaproteobacteria > Thalassobaculales > Thalassobaculaceae > UBA7326. Next base: position 3,908 of record QCQB01000020.1, read on the forward strand.
CCTAGCCCATGGGACTACGCACCGTTGGTACTACGCTCCTCAAATGACATCCGAAGAAGTTATCCTCATCAAAGGCTGGGATAGCATTGATGATGGCCGGGCGCGATTTACGCCCCATGGAGCATTCGATCATCCAGATCAAACAGAAAATTCTAAACCTCGAGAAAGTATAGAAACTAGGACTTATTTAGTTTTCAAAAATTGATTCTATTGAATTATTCTTCAGGGTAGCGCCATGGTTTTTGAGGCTGTTCGGCTTCCTTATCTATAGTCCAATGGGGCAAAGCGAATTCATTTGTAACATCAACGTAAATAAGTTTAACACGCGTTCCAATACCAACCGTTTTTATAGTTTCTGGCGACACAAATTCGCCATCTTCCGTCATTAGATTACCAGCAACCCTCAAAGCTTCATGTTCTGTGGGCTGCCCCTTTTGCATGTCGAGGTCTGCTAAGATAATCATGTATGGAACTTTATCTTTGAAAGCAGGTTGAATTGGGTGATGAACCTCAACATAAGAATGGACAGTGCCCCTGCCTTCGACCGGAACCCATTCTGATACTCTATCTCCAGTCCATGGGCAGGCGGTCGTTGGGGGATACCGGAGCAAACCGCTTTTTTTTCCTCGTTGAAGCCTAAATTCTTTCTTTGAGCAGTATTTAAAAAAATCTTTATTTTCTTGATCAAGATCTTCTATGGTCAGCATCATACCCATGTAGTCACCTTGTATAGGCATTGTCTATCTCCTCTTACTTGTGGTCTTTAGCCATAACCATGGCGGAACCTGTTCCAGGCATCGCCCATCCAAGATTGGCTGTAACTTCGACATTTTTTACTTGTCTACACCCCCCCTCTTCGTAGTTATACGTGTGCTCTCGCACACCATCTTCGTTAATAGGGCAGGAATCATCCACATTTCCTCTTAACTGCCTGGTATTTTCGATTACCATATTCATTCCATGCGTATAACCCTCACAAAGATGTCCACCCGACGTATTATTTGGGCGCCTACCACCGAGTTCAATTGTACCATCCGACACGTATTCGCCGCCTTCACCTTTCTTGCAAAAACCGTAGTCCTCAAGTTGCAACATCGTAGTAAAGGTAAACGCGTCATATGATCCCGTAACATCAACATCTTCTGGTCCAAGTCCCGCATTTGACCATAAAATATCTTTAGCGTAATGGCCCGCTACCGTAGAAATAGGCCCATGCTGATAATGCATATCCGCTCGTGGTTTGCAGCACCGCCCAACGACAGATTGGATAACAGCAGGAGGATTTGGGCAATCGCGGGCCCGTTCGGTCCGTGTCACTATTATGCAAGTCGCATTATCCGTTTCAACACAGCAATCTAGAAGATGTAAAGGCTTGCATATGATGCGCGAGGAAACGACGTCTTCAACAGTGTAACGTTGTTTGTAAAAGGCTTTGGGATTATTAGATGCGTGCTTTGAGTGTGCAACCTTCACGGCAGCAACCTGTTCGGGAGTTGTACCATAATCATACATGTGCCGCAAAAAAGTTGGTGCAAACATTTGTCCTGCGCTCTGCCAACCATAAGCTCGGTGGTGTATTTGATCCCCGAGGATAGGTGCCGCTGATCGAGCTCCGGTTCCACCGATTCGCACTGCTGAATAACCGTTCATCGCCCTATAAATAGCTACCGTTTTGCACATTCCCGCTTCAATAACGCCCATAGCGATACCTATTAAAGCCTCTGTTGATGAGCCACCACCATGGACATCCATATAAAAATTGAGCCTAATACCTAAGTCTCCCGCCACCCATGGCGCAAATGTTGAGTCATTTCCAGAATAACTCAGCATTCCGTCGATATCGCCTGAATCCATGCCGGCGTCTTTCATAGCATTAGAGATAGCCCACGTTGCAAGAGAGCGGGTGGATTCTGCCGAACCGCGACGATATGTCGTTTCGCCTACCCCACAGATTGAATATTTCCCTCGCAAGTATCTATTAGATGTTACATCGTGCTCACTAACACTAGATAAAGTCATGCGGTTTCTCCCTATGGCTTCGTTATTCATGAAACTTTAACTGCAGCGGAAAATAATTGGAAATTATCGTAGAAAGAACAATCTCTTTATCACGGGTGTGTAAAAAAGGTTTACTGGCAAAGTTCGTTAGAACGAATTATCAAAATTGATGCAGTATACCTTAAACTAGAATTTAAGCATAAGCTCTCTATGCCTCATAGAATGAAGGAGAATACAATGCGCGCATTAATTACTGGAGCCAGCCCCGGTATAGGTGGGGCTACATGCCGTCGATTAGTTGAAATAGCCAATCTTAAAGGAGAAAAAATCAAGTTAGCTGCCTGTGAAATTACCGAGACCGATGCTGTTAAAACATTAGCGAAAGATCTTAGAGATCTAGGTGCGGAAGTACTTATTTTAACAGGAGACTTAAGTAAAAAAGACATCCCTAAAATACTCATAGACCGAGCACTCGATTCTTTTGGAGGACTAGATGCCGTGATCAGTAATGCCGGAATCACAAGCCCCGCTCCATTGAACGAACTCGACATAGATCAATGGGATAAGTTGATAGCCGTGAATACCAGAGCGACTTTACTACTCGCACAAGCCGCGTACACCAGTTTAAAAAATTCAAAAGGTAGCTTTGTGGCTGTTGCTTCAATGTCGGGTATGGGCGCGCATCCAGGAATGGGGCCATATAGCCCGAGTAAGGCGGCGCTAATCTCATTGTGCCAAGTATTGGCGCAAGAATGGGCTGTTGATGGGATCAATGTGAATACGGTTTCTCCGGGTATGATTCGCACACCATTGACACATAAAGTTTACGAAAACAATCAGATCGCGAAAGATAGAGCCGCCTTGATTCCATTAGGGAGAATAGGTGAACCTGAAGATATCGCAAATGCCATAGGGTTTTTAATATCTCCGGAGGCTGAATATATGACAGGGCAAAACCTTTTGATAGACGGTGGCTTTGTTGATTCGTTGTATGGTCATATTCCAGGTCTTCCAAGAAGTACCATTTAAAACTTGTAGCTAGGTTTTTAGAGCCAGTGATCTTAGGTTTGAGGGTGTCATGGGAAGTTGTCGAACCCTTAAACCTGTGGCCTTGAAGACAGCATTCCCAATGGCACCAGCAGCAGGCCCACAGACAGCCTCTCCAATACCAAGAAATGGCTCATCGGGCATGCTAATTAAAATTGTTTTAAAATCTGGAATATTATCGAACCCAATTATTGGATAACTTTCCCAGTCGATAGAAAGAATATTTTCATCGTCATACATTATCTCTTCATAAATGGTCCAACTTGCGGCCTGAATAAATCCTCCCTCAAGTTGCGCGATAACACCCTTTTCGTCAATGATTTGGCCTGCATCTGCAGCAATAACTGCCTTCAGAAGTTTTATTTCTGCAGCCTCGTTTACCATTACGTGCACCGCTACTGCAGCGTAAGCTTTGGAATTCTTATACTGAGCAAAACCTATGCCCCAACCATGGTTTGGTTGGCTAGCATCGATATGAGCAATTTCTTTAACTACCGCCTTGATGCAAGCTTTTGCTCTCTGATCCGAGAGATAATTTAATCTCAATTCTACTGCATCGACACAGATTTCCTCTGCTAATTCATCAATGAAAGACTCTATTGCAAAAACATTTGCGTAGGCACCTAGGGTTCGGAGAGCCGAGGTTCGATGAGGTAAATTGCGAACCAAGTTTTTTATAAGCAACTGGTGTTCAAACCGGTATAGCGGTTCTAGGTTTCTGTGAATTCCTCCGTGTTTCATTTTATTTGGCGGAATTGGTTTCGCTATAATTGGGGGATCAAGAAAACGGGATGCCAATAAATTGGCCGCCCCGAGTCCTTTTTGTCCCGGTTTAGGTCGGGACACGTGAGTATCACTGAAGGTACTATGTTTCCAACTGCTGATTTTGTTCTTCTTATCTATGTTTGCTGAAAGCTCCATCACCATTGCGGAACTATATGGTTCCCATGCATGCTCATCTTGTCGCGTCCATTTCAAAAGGATCGCTATACCCGGCACGGCTTTGGCTATCAAAGCTGCATCGATTGCTGCGTCGTCAGCCCCGTTATGCCCGTAGCAGCCTGAATTACTTCTATGATAAATTTTTATCTTATCATCTGGCATATGGAAAAGTTCAGCAAGACTAGCCCGAAGAAGATAGATACCTTGGCTATGCGTCCAAATTTCGAGCTCGTTTTCCTCAAATTTAGCAACGGCAGATGATGGTGCAATCGACGCATGCATAACATAGGGGCGGCTATATGTTGACTTAATATTTGGATTAATTTTTGTATCAGCGGCTAGGGGTGCTTCTGTAGGCATTCCATCAACAACTTTTAAACTAATACGTTTATTGTTTTTTAATTGTTCAAAGATTGACGCTGGGTCAAACCTACGTAACTGCTTCCAAACGGCTGACTTCTTTATAGTATCAGCAGCCTTAATAACTTCATACTCGTCCGTTCCTGCTACAGCTAAAAAACTTCCATTTCTTATTACAGTGATGCCATTTTTTTTCAGATGCTTCTCAACTTCAACATCAATTTGACAGAGTTTAGAGTTGATATTAGGTGGTCGAACTGGTCTCGCATGCAACATTGGATTTAGGTTCACATCTTGGATAAACTTATATGAACCGGTTACAATATTCGTAATATCCGCCCCACTATAAAGTTCCTGGGATTTTCCATAGTGGTTTCCTGGTTTGACTTTTGCTTCAACATTAATTGCTTTATTGAATAATCTTCCCTCTTGAAGATCCCAATAATTAGTGGTCCTGTCGGTTTCTCGTGAGCTGATCATTCCATCAGTCACTTCTAAACTAGCTATACTGACGTTTAATTTCCTGGATGCCATTTCTATCAGCGTTTCTCGTATTGTCGCGGCGGCCAATCGAATAGCATTTCCCGATTCTTCCATTGAATTACTTCCAGAGGTCATACCTTCATTAGGGCTAAGAATAGTATCCGGCATAACCATCACTATCCTTTTAGGATCTAAATCAAGCTCCTCAGAAACTATTCTTTCAATCGCAGTTGAAATCTTTTGACCAATATCGACTTTTCCTATGCGAACATTGATCAAGCCATCTCTTGAAAACGATATCCACGAATCTATTTCCGGATTCTTCAATAGGCTTGGATTTTTAGTCATTTTGCGGATGATCCAATTGCATATTATTGATTGCAGCTAAAATCCTAGCATGCGAACCGCAACGACAAAGGTGCTTTTGAAGTGCTTCCAAAATATCCTGTTTTTTTGGATTAGGGTTTTTATTAAAAAGCGCTGTGGTTGCAATAATCATCCCAGGAGTACAATACCCGCATTGCGCTGCAATTTCCGTTAAGAATGCTTTTTGGATGACACTTAAAGTCCCCCCCTCGGATACGCCTTCAATCGTAATAATACTCTTTCCAACTAGACTTGACGCAGCAACCGCACAACTAAAGGTGCTTTCTCCATTAACTAAGACAGCACAAGCACCACATTGTTCTAAACCACAACCTAATTTTGACCCCTTCAAATTTAAATTATTACGCAAAACGAAAAGAAGCGGCGTATCGGTCATTGCCGTAACGTCATAATTTTCCCTATTAATACGTAATGTAAAGTCTATCAAATTCTCGTTCTTTCCTTATAACTCTGGCGAGTGAAGCCATTATCCACTTTCAAAATAAATGATTGATTTAAATATTTAATTTGAAACAATTACTACAATAAGCCTCTATAATGCAGGGATGAAAATACAAACAAAGATAACACCAACGAATTGCAGTATTTTACTCGCATGTTTTATTATGGCAACCATAGCGTGGGGCACAGTTTTTTATGGGCATAGCGTCTATTTAGATGCCTTCACACGGTTTGGTGCATGGAAAACCCAACAGATAACTACTGCGATTTTAATTTTTTGGTTCTCCAGCCTACCGGGGACTCTATCTATTGGCTACTTAATAGACAGTAAAGGCCCCTTTAGTATAATTATACTTGGGGCATTATTTATTGGTCTAGCTTTAATAGGTTTAGGACAAGCAACGGAACTCTGGCAGATTTTCATGTGCTATGCACTGATGGGGTTCGCATATCCAGCTATCGGTGCCGCAGGGATCAGTGCTACGCTAGCTCCGCATTTTTCAAAAAACTTTGGTTTAGCTTTGGGGATCGCTCTTACTGGAGCCAGCCTAGGCGGAGCGGTTATACCGTTCTGCACGATCTTTTTCATCGGAGCAGTTGGATTCCAAACAACAACTTTAGTTCTGGGACTCTCTGTATTGGTGGTCTTATTTTGTCTTTCTATACTCTTTAAATACAAAACTCCAGATTCTGTATCAAAACAAGCCGCCAAAATTGAAGATCAACACTTCCAATTCGACATCCTTCGAAAACCTATTTTTTGGAGAATAGCTATAGCAGCGGCTTTAGGGTTAGGCGGGCAAGTTGGTTTTCTTGCTCATCAGATACCAATTGTTGCAGACAAAGTTGATCAATTAAGTGCAGCCTCCACAGTGTCCATAGTAGCTATTTCAGCAGCAATAGGAAGGATTCTAATAGCGTTTGTTAGCCGGTATATCTCAGTAAATAAACTGGCAGCGGCTAGTTATTTTATTCAAGGGGCGGGTATCGCTTATATAATTTTTGCTGAGACTTTTTCCATGATTCTGGTCGCATGTTCAATAGCTGGATTTGTGGTTGGGGGAATTGTAATGTTACCCCCCATGCTTATTCGAAATGCGTTTGGCTCTTTTTCATATGGTAAGAATTATGCAATGGCCAATGTAGTTTTATATATTTTCGCAGGCATTGGTCCATGGTTGGTCGGAGTAGCTCATGGCTATACTAACTCCTACACCCTTGGATTGTCTGGCTTAGTATTCAGTCAAATAATAGCAGCGATAATGATTTCAAGGCCTATAGCCTTGCCGAAAACTAGCCTTTAAGTGCCTGCTGCATTTCTTCTTTCAAAGCATCCAATTCATTTTTGGTATCTAAATCTTGTGCTCCTGAGGCTGTTGTTGTTTCGGCTGGGTTATCTTTATTATTAAAAATACCCTTATCGCTGTTAGGGTCGCCAAGATCCCAAGCCGCAGAATCTGGTGCAATCTTGTTATCTTCAGTTGCAGTAGATCCTGGTTGCTTTCGTTTTTGATTAGTAAGCCGTATAGTCTCCGCCTTGGTTTCAGCTGTTACTTTTATCGTTGCCCTTTTATCGACGGGAAGTGAATCAAAGATTGTTTCAGCTTGTTGATAATCCTCAATCATACCACTGTCGGCCGCCTTTGAAAGACGCCGAGCCACACCCTCGGTACCTTTAAGTTTTGTACTATCGGCGAGAATGCGCAAACCTTGTTTTGTATTTGCATCTACTTGGTTATCGTCTGCCATCACTGGTCTCCACCAATTAATCCTTTATTATAACAAAAAAAAAGGGAAATTTCTACTATTGGCATTAAATGGGAAAACTTTGTTTAATTTTGTTGTAATTTTGTTGTAATTTTGCCCATACTTTATGTGTTTATATGACTAAACTGGAAGAGAATAATGATACTAATTGGACGAAACTTATCACCATTTGTGAGAAGAACTGCAGCAGTAATGAATATGGTGAACGCTCAGTATCAGCAGAAAATGTTATCTACTGCAGATGATCAAACTGAAATAAAAGAGTCCAATCCTATAGGAAGGGTTCCAGCGCTCATACTTCCTGATGGAGAAACACTAATCGATAGTAATGCTATAATAGATTATGTGATCGAGGAATTTGACACGAGTCGGCAGCTATTAGCTATTGGAGGGGCCGAGCGGCGGAAAATGTTAAAGACCACTCTACTTGCTCATGGCGTAATGGAAAAGGGTGTAGCTATATCTTATGAACAAAACCGACGCCCGCCGGAAAAAATTTATCCTGAATGGTTAATGTATTTAGAAGGGCAATTGAACCAAGGCCTAGACGCTTTGGAGAAAATTGCTTCATCTTCCTCTGAGTGGCTTCATGGGGACACTATCACTGTAGCCGATATAACGACTGTCTGCCTCATTGATTATCTCGGCATAAGAATGCCAGAAAATATGGAGAACAAAGGTATTTCGGCATTGCTAGCTCTTTCGGAAAAGGCAAATGCTATCGACGCAATAGGTAAAACCAGACCCAATATCTAATTTAACTCAAATCTATCCGATTAATTGCACTTATCACTGCTTTAATAGGTGCTAAAGTAATTGAGGTATCTATGCCCACACCAAATACGCTTTTACCATTTTCATCCGGCACTTTCAGTTCTATATAAGCGGCTGCCTCAGATTCTGATCCAGCCGTTCGTGTATGTTCTGTGTAATCTTTTAATCGAAATGCTAAATCAAATTCATCTCTCATACCTTTTATGAAGGCCGCGATAGGCCCATTACCGACTGCCTCTAGTTTATGGTTTTGCCCATCAAGCTCAACCGTTGCTTTAATTCTTTCTAAATCATTAGACCGAGAAGCTCTTTCCGATATAAATGATATTAGAGTAAATGGTCCTTTTTGGTTTATAAATGTTTCCTCGAATGTTTCCCAGATTTTTAAGGGGCTTATTTCCTGGCTCGTTGCATCCGTAATTTTCTGAATGATCTGACTGAATTGCGCTTGCGCCGGTTTTGGCAATCGTATGGAATAATCATTTTCTAGGATATAAGATACGCCCCCCTTGCCGGATTGGCTATTTACCCTGATAATAGCTTCATAATCTCGGCCTATATCCTTAGGGTCGATGGGCAAATAAGGAACCTCAAACAAGGGGCTATTTGCCGTTTCCATAGCTTTCATCCCTTTATTAATTGCATCCTGATGAGATCCAGAAAAGGCTGTGTGTACAAGTTCTCCGGCATAAGGATGACGCGGATGAATGGGCAGTTGGTTACAATGGATCGCTGTTTCCATTATCGAGTTAATATCAGAAAAATCTAATTCTGGATCTACTCCTTGGGTGAACAAGTTCAACCCAAGCGTTACTATATCAACATTTCCTGTTCTTTCTCCATTTCCAAACAAACATCCCTCTACTCTATCTGCGCCAGCCATTTGCGCCAGCTCTGCCGCAGCAATTCCCGTCCCTCGATCGTTGTGAGGATGAACCGACAGAATTACCTGCTCCCGATTACTAAAATTTTGATGCATCCATTCAATCTGATCTGCAAAGATATTTGGCGTTGCCATTTCAACAGTTGAGGGAAGATTAATAATGGTTGGTCTGCTTGCTGTAGGCTTCCAGATTTCCATGACAGCCTCGCTTACCTCTAAAGCGTAATCAAGTTCGGTGCCTGTAAAGCTTTCCGGACTATATTCTAAACGGACATTGGACCCTTTACCCTCAAGCATAGGCATTCTATCACGGACCATCATAGCGCCATCGACAGCAATTTGTTTAACACCGCCTCTGTCTGACTCGAAAACTACTCTTCGCTGTAATGTACTCGTCGAGTTATAAAGATGCACAATACAATTTTTTGATCCAACAAGGCTTTCAAAGGTCCTTTGTATAAGCTCTTCTCTTGCCTGAGTAAGTACCTGTATTGTTACATCATCTGGAATTAAATCCTGCTCAATAATCTCGCGAACAAAATTAAAATCAGTATCGGATGCTGCCGGGAATCCAACTTCTATTTCTTTAAAGCCCATTTCTACCAGCGCTTTAAACATTCTATGTTTTCTACCCGAATCCATTGGGTCAACTAGAGCCTGGTTTCCATCACGAAGATCTACGCTACACCAAATTGGGGCACTGGTGATAGTTTGGCTTGGCCACTGTCTTTCGTTTATGGGAACTTGAGGATAGCTTTGGTATTTTTCAATTGGCATACGTTTCATCGACACGTACTCCTATGCTGGGGTCCCAGAGAGCGCACACTGACGAGCGCATCATCCGTAATGCAAGTTTTCGTTTCTAAGTTTTTCATCTTATTTCGCTTGGTTTTATTTTGAAAATGATCTTATCAGAATGTCACATTAGTAATTTCAAATTGTGCTAGTGATTTTATTCTGAGAAAGTGGCTAGATTATTCGCTGCCTAACTGCCCGGCTCTACAAAAGAACCGGGTAAATAAGTTGCTTATTCATATGAACGAATCGTTTTCTCATCATGGAAATGATGATAATCATAGTCTATCAGATCGTCAAGATAACGGTTCGATAGACTATCATTAAACATCGAGCCGAGATTAAAGTTATCGCCTTCCGAAAAGACGTTCAACATCTGTTAAATTAAGTTCGATATAGGTTGGCCTGCCATGATTGCATTGACCAGAGTGTGGTGTGTTTTCCATTTCTCGAAGTAGGGCATTCATTTCCTCTATGTTCAAGGATCTGCCCGCCCTGACAGAACCATAACACGCCAGTGTTCCGCAGATCTGTCCTAGCTTGTCTTCTAACGTAGTTGACGCACCCATGTCTTCGAGATCATCCGCAAGATCTCTTATTAAAGTTTGAATATCAGCGTCGCCTAATAGACTAGGTACCTCTCTCACTATTAAAGCTCCGGGACCGAACTCATCAATGCTAAAACCAAACTTTTCAAAATCTATCTGTTGTTCAAGTAATCGGGCAAGCTTACTTTCTTCCAAGTCTACAATCTCTGGTATAAGCAAAATTTGTCTCTGTATACCACCATTCTGGAGTGCTTTTTTCATTCTCTCGTAAACAAGCCGTTCATGAGCAGCGTGTTGGTCGGTTATGATGATACTATTTTTATTTTGTGAAACTATATAAGTTGCATGAAGTTGTGTCTTCGCTGCACCTAGAGGAAACTGTAAATAGTCCTCTATAACTCCTGTATGCGGGTCAACCGTTTCCCCCGAACTTGAAGCCAGAGAATCAGACTCAGAAGGTTTTTGAAATTCATAAGCTGCCTCTTTTAATTTGCTTGCGCTAGGGGGAAGTGTGGAAATATGCCTGCTGGTATATTGGGAGAGCCGCGGATTTATTGGAGCGTTAGCAGACCTATTGAAAACGCCAAGGGCGGCTGTTGAGACCGTTGAAGAGGCACGGTGGCCTGCTTCAGCCAACGCATTTTTCAAACTCCCAACAATCAACCCACGAACCAAACCCGGTTCCTGAAAACGCACTTCTGTTTTTGCGGGATGAACGTTTACGTCAACTGCCCCCGCGGGAGTTTTAAGGAACAAAGCTACAATCGGGTGTCTATCATAAGCAACAAAATCAGAGTAAGCACCACGCACCGCACCATACAGCAACTTGTCACGCACAGGACGACCGTCTATGAAAAGAAATTGATGGCTCGAGGTTCGCCTATTCATTGTTGGTAGCCCAATAAATCCTGTAAGCACAAATCCCTCTCGTTCAGATTGTATTGCTAACGCGTTGTTTTTAAATTCCTGCCCCATAACATCTGCTAAACGCGCAAGCTTGGTTTTAAGAAAATCGCCTTGCGCCACATTCAATCGAATACTGGTTCGTTCTCCATCGCTAAACGTAAATGCAATCTCAGGGTTTGCCATTGCCAGCTTTCGAATAACCTCGGCCGCTAAATTAAACTCGGTCCTGACTGTTTTCAGGAATTTCAATCTCGCTGGAGTAGCATAAAATAGATCCCTAATTTCTACTCTTGTACCATTCTTGATAGATGCTGGTAACGGTTCAGCGGCTAATCCCCCCTCGATTATAATTTTCCATGCATCCTCTGAGTCTAACGAGCGAGACGTAATTTCCATTCGGCTAACTGACGCGATGGAGGGCAATGCCTCACCCCGAAAACCGAGCGTATTGATTTGAGTCAAATTATCGTCGGGTAGTTTGGAAGTTGCATGCCGCTCAATCGAGAGTGACAGCTCTTCTCTCGACATACCGCACCCATTATCGGTTACGGTCATCAAGGTACGACCACCCTCTCGCATGATTATATCAATTCGGCTAGCGCCGGCATCTATGGAGTTTTCGACTAATTCCTTAATTGCACTTGCTGGGCGTTCTATTACCTCGCCAGCCGCTATTCTATTGACGAGTCCCTCCGGCAATCGTCGTATCACGCCGATTAAAGATTTATTATCACCATCATCTAATAAGGCCATGAGCTTTTCTATATATAGTTCCTAAATGCGCACCTCCTACAATATATGGATTTTATGTGTTGAGTCGACTCCATAATAAATATCTATTACGCGACAGACAGACAAAACATTAAATAATTCTATCTAAAGGGTGATTTATTTTAGGATATGATTGTTAACTTGTTTGCTATGCGGCTAGTTGTTCTGAGGCAATGTCCGAAGGTTACTTATGGAGAGTATAATGAGATTTAACGATAAAGTAGCTGTTATAACTGCTGCCGCAAGTGGAATAGGACACGCTTCAGCGATTCTGATTGTAGAACAAGGCGGCACAGTAATAGCGATAGATACAGATGACAGACGCCTTGAGACTATGAGCTCTGAGTGCTCTAATCTCAAAGGAAAGCTTTCAACCTATTGCATAGATGCTACGAATGAAGAAGCAGTGACAACAACGATTTCTGAGGTTTTGACGACTAATAAAACTATCGATATTTTAATAAACGCTGTTGGTGGAAGCACTATTATCAGCAACCCTAAAGCCCGGGTAGATGAGTTATCATTAGACGATTGGAAAGGCATCTTAAACTTTAATCTGAACAGCATGTTTATATTCACAAATGCTATCGTACCATTCATGAAGCGCCAAGGTGGCGGTAAAATAGTCAATCTCGCTTCTATCGCGGGCAGGGGTTTTAGCGATGTCAGCAGTAGTGCTTACGCGGCCGCAAAGGGGGGGGTCATAGCATTTACAAAGAAGACAGCACGAGAGCTTGGACCATTTGGTATTAATGTTAACGCAATAGCCCCTAATACAACGCTTAGCGAAAGGATCCGTCCTCGTTGGGAACAACAAAGTCCACAAGATCAAGTAGAACAAATTGAAAAGATACCCCTTCGGCGGATGGCAGAACCGATAGATCAAGCGAAGGTGATCTGCTTTCTTGCGTCTACGGACGCAGATTATGTAACGGGTCAAACCATCGATGTTTCTGGTGGTTTAGTATAAATAGTTGATATTTTAAATGGAGTTACAAATGACAAAGAGCGATTTATATAAAAAAGGCGATGCTATGCGTAGAAGTATGTATGGAGATGCCGCCTACGAAAAAGCAAATAATACCGTTTATGGTGACCCAATTATGCGCAAGTTCCTAGACGTGGCAACTGAAACCGTTTTTGGTGCTCTCTGGACACGCCCAGGGTTGGACACCAAAACGCGCGCATTGATCTGTGTGGTGTCAGACATCGCTACAGCACGAGAAGAAGAATTAGCCATTCATATACGTTTTGCTATTGGTCAAGGATGGACTGAAGATGAATTACTGGAGACTATGCTACACTTATCTGGTTATATAGGTGTACCGTCAGTCCGAGGTGCAATGCTTGTAGCTAAACGAGTCTTCGCTGAAATTAAACAAGAAAACTCAGAATAAAAAGTGCTATCTCAACGTTAAGCTTTCTGGCCTGATCAAAGAATATAATATAACAAATTTTCTATCGCAGTCCGTCTTTACCTTCTGCATCTTCTGCCTTTAGTCCCCCCACCCGTGGCAAAGGTCTGCCTGAATCAGTGATAGCGATAGCAACTAAAATTTCATTTGCTCTGGGAGCATCATTAACTCTTACTTCCATGCCATCGAAGTGGCTCCTTATATATGCCGCATCTTTGTGACCAAGAGGAATATCCAAAGTATCTCCCATCGACCCCCGTTTTTTAGACGATGGTACCAGCGCAGCACCTTGCCCTACCTCCCTTCGAAGTGGGGCTCCCATTCGCGGATGTAATAAAGCAGCTCCATGTTCTAATTCTCCATTCTCTCCGATTAAAGCTGCCTTACCATAGCTTTCGGCTTCCGAAGGCTTTATTCCCAAGGCCTCAATACATCTTTTTCCTAGCAAGCTTCCTAACTGCTCACCAATACTCATCAAATCTTCGAGATCTTCCTGATAAAACTCTGCAAATGGATTCTGAATTATCGCTATAGCGGCGACCCTTCTAGTTGGCGGGCTAATTGTTTTTCCCATCTCGGAGTATATTTCATCTACAGTCGTTACTAACTTTCTAATTTTTGCGATGGCCATAATGAAAGTTCCTTTACACATTGATCCACGCGAGGATCATGATGATATTTTGGCGTTACAATTTTGGGTTAAGACGCACCTCGGCCCAACTACCTCAACAATACCTTGAAGACTAATCGTTGCTGCTTTTATGAGCCCTCGATTAATATAATCAACAGCACGATCACAACCCTGTACCACCGCTTTCTCGGCCAACTTTCTGGGCAGCTTTCCGACATCCACGGTAACAAGCTTATCGGCTAGATCGCTATCGGGAGAAAGTTCCTTTGCAGGTATTTTTTTCACTAGTGTCGTATCCTGTAAGTCCACCGCGTTTGCTATTAATGTCGCCGCAGCATCGGCCTGCGCAGAATTTTTAGCGAGGACAGTAACAGCATCTGCTATACCGAGTGAATGACTTCGTCCATGCCTTCCACTCGTGGCTATACCATTAATGTTATCTATTTGAGTTAAAGTAGTCGTTCCGCCAATGGCTCTCGTTTTTAGATCTGTGATAATGCCAATATTAAAAACTTCATTATCCTTTAGGTATATTGCGATATCCCCACCATTATTGACATAAGCTTTACGTAATGCGTTATTTTCACATAATATGCTTAGCATATAATCTGCTACAGCCCCCGCTACTGCAGCCATTGGCGTTACAAAAGTTGGGTAGAATGGATAAACAGCATCCTGCATTCTCAATCCTATAGCACTTTTTAATAGTTTTTTGTTTTGGGAGACTGGAGCCCGCAAAAGAGAGAGTTCCGCGACTAAGTCAATCAGAATATGATTAAATTTTATTTGAGCTTGTTCATAAGCAGAACGCACGACTGCGTGATCACCGAAGGCCTCAATAATTAAATCTATCGGCCCATGATTTAAATGAAGACGGTTACCATCATTCAAAATCCCTGATTGAGGAAAATTATGCATCAGGATTTTCTTTTTTTGTCTGACTAAAATATTTATTGTCTCTTGGCCATGGATTATTCAGGGTTGGGGTTTTACGAATATCAGATCTCAGAATATGATCATTTTGTGGTCCGAGAATACCTTTAAGAGCCTCTTCAATAGGTTGAATATAATCCATATGCCCGCCTAAGGCTTTATAATCCTCTGCGCGCATTGTGAATTCAATCGGGGCCACCAAAGCTGGCGTTGGAACATAACCAAAAGAATTTTTGGGCATTGTGGTAACATCAACCATCAGGGTTATTCCGCCACCCGGCCAAATATACGTTGGGGCCCCACCGCAGGTCACGCGCGTTAGCATGTTTTTAACTGACCTTGTTAATAGTACAGGGTTTTCTGTTACACCGGCTCTAAGCGACCCCCCAGCACCTCCAATAAATAAAACGGTGCAAAGCGCAGGTTCGCAATTTTCGGTTATTATAGATATCGGTTTTTTTAGATTTTCTGGGATTTTCTTCTGAATTGGAACTAGACTTCCATCAAGCTCAAAGTAAGCAAATTGATCCCCTGTTGTCGATATCATCAGAAGCGACTGGCCAGGAGACGCTATTTTTGGATTAAAATCATCTAAAATTTCTAGTGGATTCTGGATATCTGTACCACCCCAGCCATTTCCAGGTTCGGCAACTTGAAAATATCTCCCCGGGGTTGATTTCCGTCCATTTATTCGTATGCCTGTATCGGGCCAATCAATCACCTTTCCTGCTTGATGTTCCGATACCACGCCCGTGATATGGTCATCGACGATTACCACTTCATCAACCAGTCCTTTCCATTGTGTGGCGAACATGCCAATTGTTGCAGATCCACATCCAACCCGCATACGTTTTTCAACGCATCCATCGATGATAGGTGGTTTCCCCGCTTGAACAATAATATCGCTACCATCGTCGATCGAAAGCTCCACTGCCTCAGAATTACAAAGATTAAGCATTGTGGAACAGGTGATTCTACCTTCTTTTTTTGAACCTCCCGTTAAATGATTAACCCCCCCTATTGACAGCATTTGTGATCCATATTCACCTGTCGTCACATGACCAATGGGTTCACCATTAGCGCGCACTAAGGAAGTCTCCGAACCGATGTGCCTGTCCGTGTCAATTTTAACTTTAACTCCACAATAACTATAAATGCCCTCTGTAACGACAGTTACAATATCGATATCATCGACCTTACTACTGACTATGAAGGGTGCGGGTTTATAATCTGGATATGTAGTACCAGCGCCAACAGCCGTAATAAAAGAGTCCGGTTTAGGCAAAATACTACCATCCCAGTCCGATTCATCTGTTAAAAATGGGACTAGGTGCACTTCTTCATCATATTCAATGATAGTTAATGGATCCACTCGTATTAGTTTACCATTTTCATTAGCATATCGATCACACGCGCCCGATTTATTCTCGGCGATGTAACACATAACTGGACAAGCGTCACAACGTATTTTTGCAGAGCTGGAGAGATTTTCAGGCACTTTAGAATTCCACCTCTTTCATAGCATTTAAAACCCTTGCAGGTGTAGCAGGTAATGTATTAATTTTTGCACCCGTTGCATTGCGAATTCCATTCAGGATAGCAGGAGCCGTGGGGATTAAGACATGTTCACCAAGTCCTTTAATACCATTTGGAACATCACTTGCTTTATCTTCTATAATAAAAATATCTATATCGGGCATGTCTCCAATAGTGGGAATTAGATAATCATGTAAATTATTTGTTACCCCTGGCTGATATTCTTCCATCAACGCAAGACCAATGCCCTGAGCAATCCCTCCCTCAATCTGTCCTTCTACCAAAGTAGGGTTAACGGCCTTTCCAACATCATGGGCAGCTGTGATGCGGTCTATTATTACCGTTCCTAATTCGGTATCTACTGTGAGCTCAGCAATTTGAACTCCATAACCATACAATGCATAAGGGTCACCCTGGCCATTTTCGTCTAAAGGTGTTGTGATTGGGTCATAACTCTCTTGAACACTTAAAACATAACCAAATTCATCCAAGGGTAGGTGACACAGGTCAACTTGATGATACCGCTTACTATCTTCAATATATAGTCCGGTTGAACCAGATTTAATTCGAGCATTCTCCCCCACATTAGCATGCCGGAGAATTTTCTCTCTCAATGCCTTACCTGCGAGTGAAGCGGCTTCCCCTGATATAAAAGTTTGTCTTGATGCCGATGTCTTGCCTGCATCTGGAGTTAGGTCTGTATCAGGCCCTATAAGCTCGATTGAATTAATATCAGTTTGTATCGCGTCTGCAACGATCTGCGTTATAACTGTGTTGGAACCTTGGCCAATATCTGTCGCTCCCTGATGGAGAATAATCTGACCATTTTGTCTTATTCCTATCCTAATGGTAGAAGGGTTCGCGATCGAGGTATTTCCGCACCCATACCAACAGGTCGCTATTCCAACTCCCTTTTTGTGGATGCTTTTATCCAACTCATTGTTGCATTGGCTACTGTATTTTTTGGCGCGTTCCCAGGCGGGTCGAACGGCCTCTAGGCATTTTATTATCCCAACTCCAGAACTAAAAACCTGTCCAGTGACTGTAGGGGTGCCGTTTCTGAGGGCATTTATCATTCGAAAATTAAGTTCATCAACACCTGCTTTTTGAGCTAATTCAGATAAGGATGTTTCAAGTGCTATTGCCGTTTGCGGGACTCCAAATCCTCTAAATGCACCAGCTGGCACATTATTCGTATGAACTGCTATACTTTTTGCTAAATAATTAGGAACTTGATATGGACCAGATGCATGCACTGGGACGCGATTGGCGACCGTAGGCCCCCAGCTTGCATATGCCCCCGTATTAAAAACTCCATGAAAATCCACAGCGGTGATTTTAAAATTTTCATCACAACCTACTTTAATAGAGATCTCCGACGGGTGACGCTTGGTGGTGGTTCCCATTGATTCATGCCTTGAATAAACGATCCCAACAGGCCGGTTCAACTTCCAGGCAGCCAGAGCAATATATGGTTGATAAGAGAGATCAAGCTTAGACCCAAAACCACCCCCACATCCCGTTGGTATTATTCTTACACTCTCCGATTCCAAATCAAGTATATCAGCTATCGAATCCCTATTCATGAAAGGTGCTTGCGTACATCCTTGAATAATAATTCGATCTCCATCACGGAAAGCAAATCCAGATTCGGGTTCAATATAGGCATGTTCTATAAAGGGAGTTTTATATCGATTTTCTATTACATAAATAGAATTAAGAAATGCTCCCTCAGCATCGCCCCTCGCAACATAGCCTTCTGTCAGTATGTTGTTGGGTCTTTCGGAATGCAAAACTGGAGCACCACTAACAGTTGCTTCAGCCGGTTTTAATACAGCAGGCTCACGCTCCCATTTAATTGGGAAACTGTCTGGTTCAAACTTCCTTAAAGCTTTTGGTTCTCCAACGACCGCAGCAACGGCTTCGCCGGCAAATCTTGTGATATTTTGAGCAAAAATGGGTTGATCTGAAAAACCCGGGATAACACCAAAATGATTTTTTCCAGGCACGTCATCAGCTGTTAAAATATCAATAATACCAGGATTATCCTCCAGAAATTGAGGAATATTGCTAATTGTAAACTTAGATGAATCAAATGGGGATCTTAAAATGTGGATAACTAATGTTTCTTCGGGGAATTTATCGGCACCAAAAACTTCTTCTCCAGTAACTTTTGGGGCTCCATCAAGACGATTGATCCTTGATCCGACTGCTGTGTTAGAACAAGTACTTTTCTTTGTTCTTTTGTATTCACCGCTGGTAACCGCCATCACACTTTCTAATATTTTTTTGTATCCCGTGCAGCGACAGAGTACGCCTCCCAAAACATCCTCTATATCTTTGGGTTTTGGGTTTTCTATATGCTTTTGCAACCAATCTGCACTTATAAGCATTCCCGGCATACAAATTCCACATTGACTGGCCCCATAATCCAAAAATGCTTGTTGCATATCTGAGAGTGCCTGACCATCTCCTAATCCCTCTATTGTTGTGATATCGCCACCATCAATTTGTCCCATTGGGAGAAGGCACGAACAACATAAATCCTCATCAAAAATAATAGAACAAGAGCCGCAATCACCAGAGTTACAGCCCACTTTGGTTCCCTTTAATCCGAGCGTATTTCTTAGAACATCGCTTAAGCGATCCATAGGCTCACAATCTACTTCTACTTTTCTACCATTTAAGTTAAAGGTAATCATTCAGCCTCATCTATATTTTCGAATGAAGCGATCGACCGCTGGATCAGAATTTTACTTGCTGTTTTCCTATATGCTGCTGGTGCCCTCAAGTCGGTGATGGGCGTTAAAATATCGAGATGAACTTCATCTATAAATTTTATGGCTTCTCTGATAGTTTTACCTGTAATTAGTTTTTCCAATTCAAATAAACGCTTAGCCACCGCAGAGCAGGCCCCAACAGCTAAAGCGGTCCTTTTAATGGTTCCATTTCTACCGATACTCATTCTCAGGGCAATCATAGTCATGGATATTACCAAGTATTTTCTTATCCCTAGCTTTCTAAACACTGAAAAAGATTCTAAATCAGTTTTAGGAACCTTTATGGAAGAAACAATTTCGTCCTGTTTTCGGACAGTTTCACGATTTCCAATTATAAAATCCTTTAGTGCCACGTCTCGTATGCCATTTACTGAAGCAAGTTCGACACTTGCATTCAGGATCATTAATGCTGGTACTCCGTCAGCCGCCGGGCTTGCATTACAAATATTACCGACAATTGTCGCCCTGTTTTGTATTTGAATTGACCCAATTTCAATAGCTGCTTGTTTTAGAGCATTAAAGCCAGGGGGAAGCTTGGTTTTTATCAATTCAGTCCAAGTTGTAAGTGCACCTATTTTCCAAAAAGAATCATGTTCGGTTATTCCTTTTAGATTACATATATCAGCTAAATCTATGAAAGAAGCGTTAATATGTCGCTCCCCTATAGAAGGATAAATATCAGTTCCACCTGCTAGTATCCTCCAAGTATCTTGTGACATTAACGCTATTGCTTCATCAAAGTTTTTAGGACGGACATACATACGCATTGCTTACTATATTCATTTGCATACAAACAAGTTTAACAGCAACATCCCCGCCGTCAATAAAACAAGCCAATCAAAAAACGATGTTGGAGTTAGTAACCAGCTTGTGCGATTTTAAAATAAGAAAATTAATTAAATACCTTTTTCTTTAAATACCTCACGCGCTTGACGGAAACCATCAACGGCACATGGAAATCCAGCATAACCTCCAACCTGAATAAGAATTTCAGCAATTTCATCTTTTGAAACTCCATTATTGATGGCTCCCTCAAGATGCAGTCTGAATTCATGAGTTCGGCCTAATGCAGCTAGCATAGCAATATTAATCATACTGCGCGTTTTGAGAGGTAATCCTTCTCTGCCCCAAATTGCGCCCCACGCATGGGTGGTTATAAATTCTTGTAATTTCATGCCAAATTCGTCGGCATTATTTATGGAATTTTTTACATAAGCTTCACCCAAAACAGTTTTTCTTGTCTCAAGTCCTTGGTCAAATAAATCTTTGGTGTCCATTTTTATCTCCATTGATTATTAAGTATCGAATTCAATAAACATATTTTAGAGTGCTCACTCTGAAATTTATTGAAGCGTTTCAAATGATTTTGATTTAATCAAGTCAAAATCAATATTGGCTCCTAAACCCGGCACATCAGGGGCTGTTATCATGCCATTTGAGTCTGGATTGAGGTCATCTATTATTCCATATTTTTGAGCACCGGAAGGTAAGAGGACTTCAAAAAACGTAGTATTTTTAATTGCTAAAATAACATGAAGGTTTGCCCAATTATTTAACGAATTACCACCATGATGAATTTCATAGTTCATACCAAATGCTTCCGCTAAGTGAGCCGTTTTCATCAATGCTGTGATCCCGCCTTTAACGGCAACGTCTCCTCTAAGATAGTCTGTAGCTTTGTTGATGATCCAAGGTACGTAATTGGTAAACCCACCTGGCGAGTATTCAGTCGCCATCAACGGAATAGACAGCTTTTCCCGAAGTTTTATGCACCCCATGAGATCGTCATCAGCTAATGGGTCTTCATACCAAAAGAAGCCCAGTTCTTCTATCGCTCGACCGACCTTTATAGCATGATCATAGGTATAAGCCCACGTAGAATCTAGCATAATATCAAAATCTTGACCAACCGATTTACGAACCTGCTTACAAACCTCTATGTCCTTTCGCCAAATTGTTGGCGGGTGTATTTTATAGGCAGCCCACCCATCTTTTTTATATTGCAGTGCCTCTTCCGCATACTCTTCTGGCTCAGACAAGATGGCAGAGGACGCATAGGCTGGAATTTGAGTTCTAAAACCGCCCAACAACTTGTATAACGGCACTCCAGCAGCCTTTGCAGCTATATCGTGCAACGCAACATCGATAGCCCCAATTGATCGCAGTGTTACTTTACGGTTTTGTTTCCACATATTCTGGTATATTTTTTCGCGATCCAGCGGATCTTCCCCCATAACCAGGGGTTTTAGAAACTGCATTAATCCTTTGCAATCCACTTCTGCGCTATAAGTTGCAGATCCAAGAAAAGCATATCCATCAATACCATCGTCAGTTCGAATTTTTAAAAGGCCAAGCGCAGTCTCGCCTGTCAGATTGCTTGAACCAGCAGCATATTTGGTTAAAGGAATATCATTCCACTTGAATAATGTTAGGGTAAGATCGTCAATTTTCATTAATACGCTTCCTCAGATTGTTTTGTGATTTGAGTTAAAGCTTTAATGCTGCTTCTATAAAGCTGAAAGGTCTAGCGGAAAGATCATAAAGCATATCTTTATCCGATCGCGGATTGATGCTTAAGGCTCTAGATTATTCACAGGAGGAATTCAAAATCACAGAACTGTAATGAATCAACTTCATATATTTCACTAATGATAATATTACGGTATTTATTTAGAGAGTTTACGCAAAACCCAGAGGGGGAAAAAATGGATTACGACGTTGTTGTGATAGGCGCTGGAAACGCAGCCATGTGTTCTGCTTTAGCGGCAGAAGAAGTAGGTGCGAAAGTCCTTGTTCTAGAAGCGGCAACGGAAGAACTCGGCGGAGGAAACACTCGTTATACTGCAGGTGCTATTCGCACCGTTTACAATGGCGTTGACGACCTTAGAGAACTAATGCCCGACCTCACAGACGCCGAGTGCGACATAACAGACTTTGGAACCTACACGGAAGATCAGTTTTTCGATGATATGTTTCGTGTCACAGAGTACAGAACTGATCCCGAACTTGTCGAAATTCTAGTAAAAAATAGTTTCAATACGCTTAAATGGATGCGTGAAAAAGGCATACGGTTCGCGCCTATTTGGGGACGTCAAGCATTTAAGGTAGACGGGCGGTTTGTTTTTTGGGGAGGACTTACCGTAGAGGCATACGGGGGGGGACCCGGGCTTTGTGAAGCACTCTGGGAATCAGCAAAAAAACGCGGGATACAGATTTTATTCGAAGCTAGAGCTTTAGATCTCATTACTAATGGAAACCAAGTAACGGGAGTAAAGGTCCGACATAAAGGCAAAATCGAGGAGATAGGCGCAAAGTCAGTAGTATTAGCCTCTGGCGGTTTCCAAGCCAATACTGAATGGCGAACGCGATATCTTGGGCCAGGCTGGGATTTGGCTAAAGTCCGGGGCACCCCCTACAATGTCGGGGATGGTATTCGAATGGCGACAGATATTGGCGCAAGCACCAAAGGAAACTGGTCCGGATGCC
Organism: SAR116 cluster bacterium AG-447-C21; assembly: GCA_003212315.1. Classification (GTDB taxonomy): domain Bacteria; phylum Pseudomonadota; class Alphaproteobacteria; order Thalassobaculales; family Thalassobaculaceae; genus UBA7326. Next base: position 26,791 of record QCQB01000020.1, read on the forward strand.
ACGCGGTAGGATGGGAGCGAAATGCACCTGAATTTGGTGACCTAGCTGTTGGTGATGCTTTTCAGAAGCACAGTTATCCATTTGGAATAATGGTCAATGCTACAGGAAGGCGTTTTGTGGATGAAGGGGCCGATTTTCGTAATTATACGTATGCGAAATATGGCCGGGTTATTCTTAATCAACCCAACCAATTTGCCTGGCAAATCTTTGACCAGAAAGTTACTCATCTTTTGAGAGATGAATATCGTATCAAACAGGTAACAAAAGTTACTGGTAATACAATAGAGGATTTAGCAAGTAAGTTAGAAGGTGTTGATGCAGTCGCCTTGGTAGACGAAATAAAGCAATGGAACGCGGCAGTCCAACAAGACAAGCCCTTTAACCCAAATATAAAGGATGGACGAGGCACAAACGGGCTTGATATTCCAAAGTCCAACTGGGCAAATACCTTAGACGAAGGTCCTTTTGAAGCATACCAGATCACATGTGGTATAACGTTCACGTTTGGTGGTGTTCGCATTGATGGTAATGCGCAGGTTCAGAATACGGATTATCAACCTATTGAAGGTTTATTCGCTGCCGGTGAGATGGTTGGTGGGATCTTCTACTTTAATTATCCTGGTGGTAGCGGGTTAATTAATGGAGCAGTATTTGGAAAAATAGCTGGAGAGTCAGCGGGACGAGCCGCAGTAGGGGAACACCGCTCCGCCGCTGAGTGACGAATTCAATACCTACAATAAGTAGTGTTTTAGAAAAACTATTTTCTCTAATAATACTATCCCGTTTCCATAGGTAAGCTCTCATCATTAGCCCACTCAGACATGGAGTTGTCGTAGAGGGCCACGTTCTCATAACCCAACATAAAAAGGAGCATTGCAGTAGCGCTAGCCGCTATACCACCCCCGCAATAAGTCAATATCCGTTCCGCCGTGTCCACTCCTACATCTTGAAACATCTGAGCGATTTCATCTGGCGATAAAAACATGTTGGTATCCGAATTTATAAGATTAGATGTGGGTACATTTTCACTTTTAGAGATCCGACCTGGACGCCCATATACTGTTCCACCAGTAGCCGTATGTTGCGCTTTTGACAGCGCGTTGATTGTACAAACAGAATAATCATCAATAGCTTTTTGCACCTCATCTTTATCCGCTATGAGACCAGGTTGTAAATTAGGCGTGAACGTGGTCGGTAGATATTGAGCGGGTTTTGTGGAAACTGGGTACCCTTTTTGCTGCCAATGTATGAGGCCTCCATCCAACACCTTGGCATTGTCAAAACCAAAGGTTTTTAGCATCCACCAAATTCTGGTCGCCCATTGCGGAGAGGTCGTGCTATACAAAATTACTATATTAGTATCCCCTAATCCCTTCTTACTAACGGCCGCAGCAAAATCTTCTCCACGAGGAAAGGTAAAACGTAATTCACTATTTTTATCGGAGAGTTCTTCTTGTAAATCCAGAAAATCTGCTCCCGGTATATGAGCTTTATTGTAGTCATCTCGACCACTCCCGACTGTGTATGTCTTTGTCGGGTGAGGTAAAAGATGGGCAGTGCAATCATATATTCTAAGGTTAGTGTCTTGCAAATTGTCAAACAACCACTCTGCCGTTACTAGGTATTGTGGGTGTTTAAAGTTATCATTGCCTTTTACCATTTTTGCGTCCCATAGAGGTTTTAGATTTATTAAGTGTAAACTTTTTCTAGCTGGATTTTATAATATGCTAATTTTCGAAAACGCTCGAATAAAAATGGCTAAATTACCCTATAATGTTCAAGGAATAATTTGGATGGGCCTGGCGGGGCTCATTTTTGCATCTTTTATGGGAATTGTTCGGCACGTTGGGACCTCTCTAAATCCGGTTCAAGTGGCATTTCTGCGCTATGGATTAGGTTTAATTTTCATGCTCCCATTTTTTCTTCAATTAAGGCTCATTGATATTAAAAAGGCACGTTTTTCTTTACACTTAATACGCGGACTACTTCATTCTATTGGTGTGATGTGTTGGTTCTATGCAATGAGCCGAATTCCCATAGCTGATGTGACAGCTATTGGTTTCACTGGACCTGTTTTCGCGACGATCGGTGCTGCTATTTTTCTTGGTGAAGTCGTTCGGATAAGAAGAATTTTAGCCGTATTTATTGGGCTACTGGGTGCCGTAATAATTTTACGTCCCGGCTTTGCAGAAATTGAGTTAGGGGCACTTCTAATGCTAATCGCCGCACCGGTGTTTGCAATATCCGATTTACTTTCAAAAGTACTGACCCGTCAGGAGAGCCCATCCGCTCTGGTAGCCTATCTTTCAGTTTTCGTAACTTTGACGATTATGGGCCCTGCTTTGTATGTATGGCAGTGGCCTACATGGGAAGAATGGGCGTGGATGTTTTTAACAGCAGGATTAGCAACATTAGGACACCTTTGCATGATTAAAGGGGTTAAAATTGCGGAGTTATCAGCGCTTCAACCCATTAAATTCTTGCAGTTGTTCTGGGCCGCCCTGATCGGTTATTTAATTTTTTCAGAGGCACCCGAAATATGGACTTGGATTGGATCGGCCATAATTATAGCGAGCTCAACTTATATTGCGCATAGAGAAGCCGTCGCCAGACGAAAACCTCGAAGTTAAGCAGGGAGATTTATTAAAAACTAAATTAGCATTTTCGGGAAAACCGTGCAGTACATCAAATTGGTTTTGGCTCAGAGATATTAAACTTATCCGAAAATTCCTTTAATCCATCAAGCAAACCAGGGTACAATGCTAATCCATTTTTTAAAGCTTCTGCCTTATTTGCAAATGCATTATCACCGGGAAGCCTTACACTCTCTACTCCACGTGCTGGAGGATTACTTCGACAACTTTCAGCCAACCAGGAGGTTTGCCTTATAAATTCCTCCGCTCCTCCAAAAGCCTCAGGGTCTGTGACTTTCAGATAAACGGCCGCCCCCCAACCTTCTGGAGGGTCTGCCCGCCCCAGCCCTGATAACCCCTGAGTTAAAGCCTCAATCATTAATGCTAAGCCAAAACCTTTATGACCATATTCTTTCCCGCCTATTGGCAAAATTGTTCCAGGTGGATCGGTAAACAAAACAGCTGGGTCATCGCTTGGTTGTCCAAATTTATCCTGGACCCAATCTCCGGGAAGTTTTTTCCCTTCGGAGAATAAGCGTCCTGTCAGACCATTAGTAGTAATGGACGCACTTATATCAATAAGGATAGGGTTATCGCTTGTTGGAATTCCTACTGCTATCGGGTTGGGTGTAAAGGCAGGTTTTGTGCCGCCATAGGGAGCCACACTAACAATCGACGGATCCGAGGATGCGAGCTCTATCATGCAGCCCTTTTCAGTAGCCCTAGACAGAAATGCGGCTAGGCAGGCAATATGACCACTCCGTCTTATCGCTATTGTTGCCGTGCCATATTTTTTTGAGCGTTCTACCGCAAGATCGATAGCCTTAGCTGTAAGCCAAACACCTGAAATTCTTTGACCATCCCATGTTATCGTAGCACCCCTATCTGCAACAACCAGAGGATCGCCAGTACCCTTCATCAAACCGTTTTCCAGGCCAGACAAATAAGCAGGGGCTTGCGCTATTCCATGAGTGGTGTGTCCCATTAAATCTGCTTCTACAAGCAGTGGAGCAACAATCGCCGATTTATCCGCATCCATTCCAGCAGCCACAAAGAGGGCTTCAATATAAAGTGTGAGGTCGTTGCTTTGATATCGATTGGCCATTCAATTTTCATCCGTTATTGGTTAGTATTTAATGTAAAACGTTCGCGGCATTAACGCATTTGATCATCTTGAGATAATATATTATGCGGCACAAGAATATTGTATAAAAACTATATCCTGAAGTACTATGCGTTATGAAAATTTACTATCTAAAATAAAGATTAAAATAATACTTAAATATGAATTTTGTTCGACTTGAAAGTGTGCGATTTGATTGATAGGAAATAACCGAGATTCTCATGTAAACTATTTGGGAAAAATGCAGAAAATGAGTGATGTAATTGCATTTATCAAGGCTATACTTCGACGTATTTTAACTCGGGAGCGAGCCGAAATAGGGATGGCGATGTGTGGATTGGTGGCATTAGTTACCCCACTTTTGCTTTGGGTTTCCTGGTCACCAGACATGTTAAAAGGGATCCTTGCAATGGGTTTTGCATCTTTCCTTTTGGCGACATGGTTTGCCCAATACGCTTGCCCAGAAACTTTAGATATAGGTCAAGAGACATTACCAAAACCCGGAGAACTTCCCGTATCAGGAACTAAAGCTGATACTACCAGCATTCATCCACCTCAAGACCAATCGGAACATAGTAAAAAATAATTTAATCTGAGGATCCAAAAAAATGAAAAGCGGAATGATTAATTTTGGGATCATGGAACGTGTAATATTCGGTGAGGCCACTGCGGTAGCTATTGCAAAAGAGGCAGAACGTACCGGTGCCAAAAGGGTTTTTCTTTTAGTTGGAGGAACGCTTAATAGAGAAACCGATGAGGTAAAAAAAATTATCTCCGCTCTAGGGCCTCGATTTTGCGGCCTACATGACAATATGCCTGCTCATTCACCACGTGATGCAGTTATTGAATGCGCGAATGCTGCCCGGGAAGCTAAGGCAGATTTATTAGTTACTTTTGGTGGTGGCTCTGTGACAGATGGAGGAAAAGCCGTAACAATTTGTCTTGAGCATGGGATTACAGATATTAATGGCTTGGAGCCATATCGTACCACAGTAGATGAGACAGGCAAAAGACACTTCCCTGAATATAGCGCTCCAACAGTTCGACAAATAGCGGTTCCAACTACTTTGTCTGGAGGAGAATTTAACGCAAGAGCAGGTATCACCGAGCCAAGATTAAAACTTAAACAATCCTATGTCCATCGTGGCATAATGCCTATTTCAGTAATCCTTGATGGGGAAGTTACTAGGCATACACCCGAATGGTTATTTTTATCAACTGGTATTCGAGCGGTAGATCATGCCGTGGAAACTTATTTATCATTAGATGCTAACGATTATTGGGACGGCGCCGCACTGCACGCACTTCGATTATTGAGCGAGGGTTTAACTAGAGTTAAGTCAAACCCCGATGACTTCGAAGCACGTCAGAAGTGTTTAATGGGTGCCTGGTTATCGATGACTGGTATTGTATCGGGCTGCCGCTTAGGGGCAAGCCATGCTATTGGGCATATTTTGGGAGGTACTGCGGGGGTACCTCACGGACATACATCCTGCGTAATGCTACCATCAGTATTAGAATGGAATAAAACTATAAATAGCGAAAGACAGGCTAACCTCTCAGAAGCTCTTGGTAAGCCAAATATTCCCGCCTCTGAAATCCTTCATGAACTTATAGACGGGTTGGGTATGCCTAGGAACTTGACAGCAGTAGGCATAAAACGAGAACAGTTCCCACAATTAGCAGAAAACTGCATGCTAGACGATTGGACTTTTTCTAACCCACGGAAAATCAACACTCCCGAGCAAGTAATAGAAATTCTTGAATTAGCCATTTGAAATAGAGCTGCTACAGATAAAGTGGAATTATAACTTCAAAAAATACGAGCACTTAGCTTGATTCATTGGTTATGGCGACTTATTTTGCCGAATGCCCATAAATAACGGATGGTAGTATTTTATGTCTGAAATTAATGAACATTTTGTCCGCAAGGATTTTCAGTCATTAATATTAATATTACAAAACTATTGGGCACAAAAGGGCTGCGTTATCCTCCAACCATATGATATGGAAGTTGGGGCGGGAACCTTCCATCCAGCTACTACATTGCGTTCTCTGGGACCAGATGATGTCTGGAATGCAGCATACGTCCAACCATCAAGACGTCCCACAGACGGGCGTTATGGCGAAAATCCGAACCGCTTACAACATTATTACCAGTTCCAAGTTTTATTAAAACCTTCGCCACAAGATAGCCAAGAACTCTATCTTGGTTCTTTAAAAGCGATCGGATTGGATCCCTTGGAGCATGATATACGCTTTGTGGAAGATGATTGGGAAAGTCCAACTCTAGGAGCTTGGGGCTTGGGTTGGGAGGTCTGGTGCGACGGGATGGAGGTCTCACAGTATACTTATTTTCAACAAGTAGGCGGGATGGAGTGCAATCCGGTCCCGTTAGAATTAACCTATGGGCTTGAGCGTCTGGCGATGTATATACAAAATATTGATTCGATATATGATCTTGATTGGAACGGTTTACCAGCCGAGGGTGGCGGGAAAAAATATAGAGATATTTTTCATCAGGCCGAGCAGGAATATTCCGTGTTTAATTTCTCAGCTGCTAATACTGAAAAATTATCACAACATTTCTCCGACGCCGAGGTGGAATGCAAATCTTTGCTAGAAAGAGATAAACCCCTACCTTTACCCGCTTATGATCAGTGCATGAAGGCAAGTCATTTGTTCAATCTCATGGATGCTCGGGGTATAATTAGTGTTGCTGAAAGGCAAGCTTATATCGGCAGGGTTAGAAACTTGGCGCGTCATTGCTGTGAAGTCTGGGTTGAAGCGGGTCAAAACTGGAAGAACGCCGAAGACAGCAAGTTGCGGAATACTAAGGGTAACAGTGATGGGTGAATTTCTTTTAGAACTTTTCTCAGAAGAAATTCCTGCTCGAATGCAAAAGCGAGCAGCTGAGGATCTTAATAGGTTAATAATCGAGGGTCTGAAAAATAATTCGTTAACCTTTGATAGTTCTCTGAGTCACGTTACACCGCATCGTCTTTGTATTGTAGTCAAAGGATTGATCTCAAAGCAACCCAGTATGTGTGATGAACGGCGCGGGCCCAGAGTTGACGCTCCAGATGTCGCTGTTAAAGGATTTGCTAAAAGCGTAAGTCTGACGGTAAATGACCTAGAAGAGCGAGAAACTCCAAAGGGAAAATTTTTGTTCGCTATAATTGATAACCCCGGCCGAGAAACAAAAGATATCTTGCCTGAAATAATTGAGTCTGCAATTAAAGCTATGCCGTGGCCCAAAAGCATGCGCTGGGGACGCAATTCATTTAGGTGGGTAAGACCTCTCCATCAAATCTTGGCTATCTTTGATAAAGAAAAATTGCAGGGTCGTCTTGATTTGGGTCATGATATTATCGAATACACAAATACGACCAAAGGTCATCGTTTTCTAGCACCTCAGTCGTTCGAAGTAGAATCATTTTCCGACTACCAGGGAAAATTGAAAGAGGCTTTCGTAGTGACTGACCGCGAGGAACGTAAATCTATCATAATGAAACGAGCCCAAAATCTAGCCACTGCCCAAGGTATAACAATCAAAAGTGACCCCAGTCTATTAGAAGAAGTTTGCGGATTAGTAGAATGGCCTAATCCATTAATAGGAAAAATTAGGCATGAATTCATGGCAGTACCGCCCGAGGCTTTGGTTTGTGCAATGAGAAGCCATCAAAAATATTTTGCATTAATCGATCATGATGGTGAACTCTCTCCCAATTTTATTACAATTTCTAACATGTCATCTGCTTCCAAACGAAATGAAACTACTATCAACGGAAATGAAAGAGTTTTGAGTGCGCGTTTGTCAGACGCCAAATTTTTTTGGGATCAAGATCGAGCAGTTAAATTAAGTTCGCGCATTCCTGCACTGGCCAATATTAAATTCTATGAAAAACTTGGAACGCTAGGTGAAAAAATGATTCGAGTAGAAGCTCTCGGAGTTCATCTCAGTAAATGGGTTCCAGATACTGACATAGAGAGCCTAAAACGGGCCATTCAACTCGCCAAGGCAGACCTAACCACATCGATGGTCGCAGAATTTCCAGAGCTGCAAGGTATAATGGGAAGTTATTTTGCTCAAAATGATGGGGAGTCCGATGCAGTCTGCATGGCTATTAAAGAACATTACAGCCCGCAAGGTCCATCTGATTTGTGCCCAGCGGCGCCTTTAAGTGTAGTGGTGTCTCTTGCAGATAAAATTGATACTTTGGTTGGTTTTTTTGCCATAAATGAAAAACCCACTGGATCTAAAGATCCATTTGCACTACGTCGTTGTGCTCTAGGCATTATTAGGTTAATCAGAGAGAATTCCCTTAGATTGCCCTTACAAGAAGTGGTTTCTAAAGCCTTAACTTTATATCCTGAACTTAGAGATGAAAATGGCCTAGTCGATTTCATAATGGAGCGACTCAAGATTTTTCTGAGAAATGATGGAATTGGACATGATCGTATTTCCTCAGTTTTTGCTGCAGGCAATGATGACGACATAAATAGAATTATCAAAAGAATAGAGGCTCTAGAAAAATTCTTATCCAGCGATGATGGAAATAATTTGCTGGTAGCGTATCGTCGCGCTGCGAATATCGTGTCTATAGAATCGAAAAAAGACGGCGTCTCATTTGCTTCGAATCCAGATACAAAGCTGTTACAGCTGAAAGAGGAAGTAGACGTGATGGGAGCATTAGCGCATCTAATAGAATCACTTCCTAGTCTTATAGAGCGTCAAGAGTTTAATAAAGCTGCAGAGACTTTGGCAACTCTAAGAGAACCGGTTGATGCATATTTTGAAAATGTGACCGTGAACTCGGACGACCTGCTATTGAGAAAAAATAGGTTACAAACACTCAATTTAATCGTCAGCACAATGAATACTGTGGCTGATTTCTCTTTAATAGAGTTTTCCTAGTCGGAGCTCCATATTAGAAATAAAGTGTTTTTGGTTTTTATTTTTATTTTGGGGGTTTTTGCTTTGTAAATTATGAGTTAAAAATGACAGACATGCGGGCGTGGCGGAATTGGTAGACGCGCCAGACTCAAAATCTGGTTTCCTTTGGAAGTGGGAGTTCGACTCTCCCCGCCCGCACCATTTAAGAGATTAAATACACCTTAACTCATTGAAATATATGCAGAGGTTATCTGGAAATATTTCGGTGTAGTACAAAATGCATAACAAATTTTTAGCTATATATCCGATAAAACATGGATAAATAACTGTATTTTTCAAACCATATTATATACTAGTGGTTCTTATGAAACCAACGATTGATCAGGTGTTAAAGCAAGGGGTTACTGCTCATAGAGAGGGTAAACTACAGGAAGCTGAAAAGCTTTATCGGGCTATCCTGAAGAGTCAGCCAAACCATCCAGATGCAAACCATAACTTAGGGACAATAGCAGTTGGTTTCGGAAAAATTCAAGAGGCGCTTGCTTTTTTCAAACTCGCTCTTGAAAGCAACCCAAAACACGAACAGTTGTGGTTAAGTTATATTGAAGCACTCTTAAAACTCGGAATGTTGGATGATGCTAGGCAAGTATTAAAGCGAGGTGGAAGTATAGGATTAAAAGGAGGTAAGATAGATCAATTAAGATTAAAACTATCCGATAAATTTACCCCTTTAGGAGACATGTCTTATTCGGGAGCAACATTAATACAAGGGATTGCAGAGTTCTACAAACATAACCAAGAAACTCTAGTTTCAAATGCAACTAGAGGATGGCAATTTGCATTAGACTTTGATTGTCATTACGTTCAGTCTGGAGAAAAAGAGAAAATTAAAAACCTAACTTCTCCGGGAAATACTTTAAATGAATTTATACGGGAACCTTTTTCCAAGGACGAACTTGCCGATAAAACAGACATAATAAAAACGATAAGTCAGATCCCATCCTTAGTTGATAGATATAGAAAGATAAAAGAGCTTATCTATACCCACCATACTATGCTTACCCATAACTTCCCGGATCATTCAAATACCGCGTCCTCATTAGGACAAAAATTAAACGCCTTTACTCATGAGAACTTAAATATTGTAATAATTGGTGGCGGCATCACAGGCTTATTTTTGGCGAATGTCCTGAAAAATTGTTTCCACTCCAAGATAAATATTATGGTAATCGACAACAGATCACATCGTTCTGGAATTCGTGAAACATTTGATCGTAATTGGTTAACTTATATTCCCTTTCAGGAACTTCAAAAACATACGGCAACAGATATTCAAAGCCTTATCAAATGCTTTAGCCAAGGTGACATGACGAGTGTTCCAATAAATGTTTTAGAAAGCTTACTATCTATTTCCTGCAGGAAATTAGGAGTATTTTTTCATTTCTCACCGGATATTAGAAACGTCGACCTAGATAATGACAATATCAGTTTTTATATCGATGCGACAGGTGGTCGATTAAAACAAAGCAATATACTCCAAGCTAATGATATTAACGTGTCTACAAGCAGAATATCTTTTCCCAATTTCTACGGGGGACTGAATGTAATTAAAAAAAACACCGCTTCGCATGAAAATAAAAATGAGTATTACCTTAAAGCAATTGGGGCATATCACTTTCCTTATTTTAAGGGCACAAAAATTGAGTTAAAAATGATGAAACTAACTGGAATTCCAGCAGACTCCGCTGATAGAATTTTGAAATTCATATCTGGAAATAATGGCGATAACTTATTTTTTCTATGGAAAGGTAATTTACACAAGAGCATCAATGAAGCTATGGTTTTTATTAATCTCACAAAAAAAACAGAAAAAAAATTTTTGACACTTTTGCCGAGGCAGGCAAACCTCAAAGAGTTTGTGAAGACCCATTTTTCAGATATTTCGGATCTTGATAAAAGAATTCTTGGTATATTTACGATTATAATCAGTGAACCCGCCTGTCAAAAGGTAGTAATTGAACGCCCATTCTCTTATTCGCCGTATTTTCGTTTCACCGACCAAATTCAAACATTTAATGAGAAATATATCTTCCCAATCGGAGACTCCATTTTTCCTGGTCACCCAAAACTTGGTAATGGACTGTCTTTTCATTTAAAATTCATCAATATGCTAGTAGATATATTTATTCATTATTTTGATAATTCAAATAATCAGCAAGAGGCCAAGTAGTTTAAGCGATGGTTTTTAATTCCACTTCCATGCGGAAAACCCTGACGAGTTAGCTTTTCCAACGTCTGACTATCTCATCAAATAACTAGCTGATATTTCGACCGGCGTTTATATTATTTTACTACTATCTTCTTTTAAAACAACATGAAAAAATATTTACCAGACCTAAACTCCGTTCAGGCCGTGATGCCGCGGTATTTGCTAAGCTTGAGTTATCTAGATTGAAGAATGAGAGACTACGCTGTATGCTCCGCCTTTCCCATTATGTATACCCATAAGGATTAACTAAATTAATCCCTCAATCATACTCAACTAAGACCATATCTAACCCCAATATATACACCTATCATCAGACTCTATTTAAGACTCATACAGAGTCATTAGAATGATCTGAGTATATACCTATATTAATATTTAATGCTGTTCAGTGACTCTTAAAAACCCTCTCAACTTGTTGACAGTTTATTTGGGTAAAGTGCCAAATTCATATCTACCTATATCCCCATAGATGGGCCTGGCTACTGCGTACCCCTTTAAGTCTATTTAATAGAGTTACATAAATTTACGACTGCATAACAAATCGTGCTACTTGATCAAACTTTAAGATCAGCTAAGCTATTGATAATGCGTATGTTGATATGAGAATGGCACAGATATAAGGCAATTAACTCTCCCCGCCCGCATCATTTAAGAGATTAAATATATGCAGAGTTTATCTGGAACTATTTCGGTGTAGTACAAAATGCATAACAAACTTTTAGCTATATATCCGATAAAACATGGA
>QCQB01000021.1 GCA_003212315.1 SAR116 cluster bacterium AG-447-C21
AACCTTTTTACCGTAACCGGTCCAGGTAGTCCGTCTGTGCTTTGTAATATGCCCGTTGCAATTGAACAACATGTAGAATGGATACGTGACTGTATATCATATCTCGAAGACAATAAAATCAGTTCTATAGAAGCTACCGAAGAATCAATGCAGAAATGGGTGGAACATGTTAACGACGCAGCTAATGTAACGCTGATGCCCCATGCTAAACATACATGGTATTATGGAGCAAATGTCCCCGGAAAACCAAGGGTTTTCATGCCATATGCTGGAGGCATGGCTAGATATAGAGCTATCTGTGCGGATATCGCCAAACAGAAGTACCCTGGATTTAAATTGGGTGATGGCAAGCATGGGCAATCTTACACGCCTCCAAAAATATCGGTCGATGACTTAGTTGAAGCCGCAATGGTCAAAGGACCAGGGGTTTAAATAATAATACAACAAGTGATTGGTATTACTGAATGTCCAGTGTATTTTAAAATACGTTGAACGTTACCTAGTAGCTAAAAGATCATATTATGACGATAAATACCGCTGATACTAATCACGAAACTATGACTACGGATTTTATTCGCGAAAAAATTCGCGACGATATTAATTCAGGAAAACATGGGGTAATTACTACCCGATTCCCGCCTGAGCCAAATGGCTACCTGCACCTCGGGCACGCCTTATCGATATGCCTTAACTTCAGTATAGCAAAGGAATTTGGGGGGAAATGTAATCTACGCTTCGACGACACGAACCCAGCAAAGGAGGAAATTGAGTTTATCGAAGCTATAAAAGAAGACGTTAAATGGCTAGGTTTCTCTTGGGAAGGCAGTCCTAAATTTGCATCCGATTATTTTGATCAACTTTATTTGTGGGCAGAACATCTGATCACAGCAGGAAAAGCATATGTGGATGATTTAACAGCGGAGGAGATGAGAGAATACCGCGGCACTTTGACCGAACCGGGAAAGCCAAGCCCTTTTCGTGATCGCGATGTTGATGAAAACCTCGATCTTTTTAGACGAATGAAAGATGGTGAGTTCGCCGAAGGACAGAGGGTGCTTAGAGCTAAAATCGATTTGACATCAGGCAATATCAATTTGAGAGACCCAGTAATTTACAGGATAATTCATGCTAGTCATCCAAGGACGGCAAATAAATGGTGCATATATCCGACTTATGACTTTGCTCACGGTCAGTCTGATGCAATTGAAAAAATTTCCCACTCCCTTTGTACGCTGGAATTCGCAGACCATCGACCACTTTATGATTGGTTCATAGATGCGTTACCTGTTCCCGCACACCCAAATCAATATGAATTTGCCAAATTGCAAATGACCTATACCGTCCTTTCAAAACGCAGGTTAACACGATTAGTTACTGAAAATCATGTAGAAGGATGGAATGACCCTCGAATGGCGACCTTGTCAGGACTTAGACGTCGTGGGGTTCCAGCCGCAGCACTACGAGATTTTGTGCAACGACTATCGGTTTCAAAAAATGAAGGTGAAGTAGAAATCGCTTTGCTGGAGCATTGTATCCGAGACAACCTTAATATTGAATCGGAACGTCGTTTGGCGGTACTTAATCCACTTAAGGTTGTTATTGAAAATTATCCAACTCCCGGACCGGAGTGGCTAGAAGCAACTAATAATCCGAATTTGCCTGAAAAGGGGTCGCGGCTGGTGCCTTTTTCCAAAGAGATTTGGATTGAGCGTGATGATTTTATGGAAGACCCGCCCAAAAAATTCTTTCGCCTTGCACCAGGAAGAGAAGTTAGATTGCGATATGCTTTTTTTATAACTTGCACTGACATCATAAAAGATACAAGTGGCGAGATAATAGAAGTCAGATGCACATACGACCCTGAAACGCGTGGAGGGAATGCACCGGATGGCAGAAAAGTGAAGGGAACAATCCATTGGGTTTCTTCGGAACACGCACAAGATGCTGAAATTCGATTGTATAATCCGCTCTACTTATGTCCACACCCAGGATCAGAAAACGATTTTATCGATGATATTAATCCCAATTCAGTTGAAATCCTAAATAACTGCAAGTTAGAGCCAAGCATCTCAGAACTGAATAATAATGTCGCAATACAATTTGAGCGAATGGGCTATTTCTTCAAAGACGAAACCAGTAAACCAAATAAGCTTATTTTTAACCGGACTATCTCTCTTCGGGATACTTGGCAAAAAATAAAAGGATAAAAATTAATATGCTTACCAAAGAAATGGAAAAACTTGTTAAAGAAAATACCATTGGTTTGGTTGCAACCGTTACGCCTGACGGATATCCGGCAGTTTCTCCAAAGGCGACTACAATCGTTCTTGACAGCACCCATCTAGCTTTTATCGATCTCAGGTCACCAAAAACTAAAAGGAATATAAAAGCGAACCCTTTTGTTGAATTAAATTATATAGATGTTTTTCGACGTCAGGCATGCAGGATTAAGGGAAAGGCCACCTATATTGAAAGAGATGATAAAAAATTTGATGGAATGTCAAAAAACTTCACAGCATGGGGTTCTCTTTTTGAAAAAGCTAAGGGCGTGTTTGTGGTCGAGATTTTAAATGCCCAGAAAATTTTATCTCCAGCATACGACGACGGGGCTGATGAGGAACTTCTAAAATCCGAATGGCTTGCCAAGTACAACACGCAACTATCTTAGAATGTTTATTTTTTAGCATCTATTGGCATGTAGAGCGTTGTCAACAGACCCTTTGCGAAATCGGGCTTATCCCGATTTCAGACGCCAATCATTAAAAAATTCGAGCTCTACTCCTAGTTTATTTTATAGTAGTTTTTCGCTAATTTTTTTACTGATTCAAAGTTCAACCCTATTTCTTCTATCTTACTATAATATCCTCATAAAACTAACCCGCCCTCTTGTCTCGCATAGTAACAAATTCTTCAGCAGCAGTTGGATGGATGCCAATTGTGGCATCAAAGTCCGCCTTAGTTGCATTCATCTTCACAGCGATACCTATTCCTTGAATGATTTCTGCTGCATCTAAGCCTATCATATGCGCTCCAATTATCCGCTGCGTCTTTCTATCGACTATTAATTTTTGCAACCCTCTCTCCGTGTTATTAGTCATCGTATACTTCATCGGTCTGAAACCTGATATGTAGACGTCAATGTCATTGTAGATCTCTTTTGCTTCGTGTTCTGCTAACCCAACAGATCCAATAGGAGGCTGACTGAAAACAGCACTGGGAACATCATTATAGTCTGTTTTCATAGGATTATTGTTATAGAGTGTTTCGGAAAAAGCGCGGCCCTCAGCAATAGCCACAGGTGTTAAATTTATGCGATCAGTCACATCTCCAACTGCGTAGATACTCTCGACACTGGATTGGTTCCACTCATTCACTTTTATCGCTCCGTTCTCTGTTAAATCGACCCCCGCTTCTGCTAATCCCAATCCTTGAGTATTAGGAGACCGACCAGTGGCATAAAGAACTTGGTCGACTTCAATATTTTTTTTATTAGATAAATATACCCGAAAACCTGTATCGCTCTTTTCTATTTTCTCAGGAAGAACCTTCGAAATAATATTAATGCCTTTTTTTGTCATTTCATCTGTCAGCGTACTTCGAATATCTTTATCGAATCCCCGAAGTACTTGATCTGCTCTGAAAACTAGATCGACTCTAGATCCAAAACTATTAAATATTCCTGCAAATTCGACGGCAATATAGCCAGATCCCACAACGAGGACTCGATCCGGCCTTTCCCTTAGATCCAACGCTTCATTGGAGCTGATTACATATTCAATTCCAGGAATTTCAGGGGTACTCGGCCATCCGCCGACGGCCATAAGAATACGTTCTGCAGTTATATGTTTTCCATCCACGGAGACAGTATGCTCATCAACTATAATTCCACGCCCATGGAACCTCTCCACATTTGCATTTTTTAACAAATTAACATAAATACCGTGAAGTCTATCCAATTCAGTATTTTTTGCATCAATCATCTTTTCCCAATTATGTTTCAGACCATCTACAGTCCATCCGTACCCTTCTGCATCGGAAACTTCTTCTTGGATATGGCTACCATAGACGAGAAGTTTTTTGGGAACACATCCTCTTAAAACGCAAGTACCGCCTTCTCGAAGTTCCTCAACAATAGCAACCTTGGCACCGTATCCGCCTGCTAAACGCGAGGCTCTGACACCCCCAGAACCAGCGCCAATGGTGATAAGATCGTAATTGTATTCAGACATCTTTTTACCCTTTAATTTTTTTAAATTTTTGCGCCTTAATATTCGCTGAATCATTTAATTCGTCAATTTTATGACTACGAAGCGTTTTCATGACAATGTTATAACTTTATTGCTCAAATATACTATGGTCATTTTTCATAAGAAGGAAGCTGGTATCGATTAAATTTTGAGAAAATAAAAAAAGTGAACTATAGTAAATATAGGGTGAAATAATACAGTTTTTTATTGATACTCTCTGAATGCATGGACTTTAATAATTGATTTCTTGGGGACCTATGCGTCGATCTAATAACAAATTGCCACTCATCATTTTACTGATAGGTATCACTTTCGCATCTATTAATGCGACAAGCGCTTCTCAACGCAAAATTCACTTGGTAAATATAGGATGGCATGTAGGTATTATAGTCCCAGTTGATAATGTTTTGAAACGTAATTTACCCGAAACATTTGATTTTTCTGATAGCAAATATATAGAGATTGGGTGGGGAGATAAGACTTTTTACCAAACATCAAATCCATCATTTAGTATGGCTTTCAATGCACTATTAAAATCAACATCTTCAGTCATACATTTATATGGCTTCAATCAGACAATACGAACAACATTCAAAGACGCTGAAATCATCGAGCTGGACATAGAGGAAGATAATTATATTAAGCTACTTTATTTCATCCATAAGAGTTTTACGCTAAATGCAGATGGAAGTGCGCAATTAAAAGGGCCAGGTCTTTATGGAAAAGAAAATAGTTTTTTTTATGCTGCTAATGGACAATTTCATATGTTGAATACCTGTAATACTTGGGTAGCAAATGCTATACAATCCGCCGGAATAGAGATAAATTCCAATAGTATTATAACCTCAGATAGTTTGATGGATGCAGTTCGCAATTGGTTGGAGGTGAATAAACCTCTCTGAGTTAACAAACGATCCATTGTTGGAGACCGAAAATCACTAGCCAGGAAGAAGAGTTAACTAAACTGCGCGCCTCATCGGAGGCCGACAGGCGTCTTTTAGAAGATACTATTAGGACTTTACGTGAGAACTTAGAGGTGGCTACGGCAGATACGGCACAGAACCTCGAGAACCTTCGTGCTGCTCATGATGGCAATCAGAGAGAGGCTGAAAGAAACATCCAAGCCGTTAGAGACACTATGGAGCAACTTCGTAACGATTATGAGGAGAAGCTAGATAATGAGCGTGCTGTAAATCAAGGAGCTCAAAGAGAATCAGAGGCCAATATTCAGGCTTTACGTGATACCATGGAAAGAATGCGTAACGATTATGAAGAAAAACTTGATAATGAGCGTGCTGTAAATCAAGGAGCTCAAAGAGAATCAGAGGCCAATATTCAGGCTTTACGTGATACCATGGAAAGAATGCGTAACGATTATGAAGAAAAACTTGATAATGAACGTGCATCACATGGAGCGGCACAAAGGGAAGCCGAGTCTAATATCCAGGCTTTGAGAAATACCACGGATAATATGAGAAACGACTATGAAGAGAAATTTGACCGGGAACGAGCAGAGCATGATGCCAGTCGGCGGGATTCAGAAACAAGTATACAGGCGTTACGTGATACTATGGAACGCATGCGTAGCAATTATGAAGAGAAACTTGACCGGGAACGAGCTTCAAACGAAAATTCGAAAAGAGATTCTGAAGCAAGTATTCAGGCTCTTCGCGAAACCATGGATCTAATAAGAAAAGATTACGAAAAAAATTTTACCAAAAGAAATGATAGATAAAGCGACATATCTACTATTTTTGCTATAAGCTTGAGTCAAATAAATCAGAAGGAAAAATAATGAAGGCCCCAGCCGTCAAAACAAAATCAAAAAAAACATCTAGAGAAAGTACACCAAAATCTGATCTCAATACGAAAAGGGTTGATATAGCCAGTGATTTGTCGCGCCTTGGCTCTTTTGACGAAATTTTAGAATATTTAATTACGCATGTTACATCGACTATTGCGGCGGAGAGGGGTAGTTTATTCCTGCATGATCCTGCTGCCCATCAGCTATACACTCGAGTCGCCCTAGGAAATCTGTCGCGCGAAATCAGAATAGACGAACAATCGGGGATAGCCGGCTGGGTATTCAAAAATGGGGAGTCTGTAATTGTAAACGATCCATACAATGATGAACGTTTCAATCAAGAAGTGGACGAAAGAACAGGGTTTACCACTGACAGCATAGCCTGTGTTCCAATATTTACCTTCGGAGAAACCCCAATTGGTGTATTACAAGTTCTAAATAAACTAGATGCAAAATTTTCGGAAGACGATATCGACGCAATTAAATTAGTGGCCTCTCAATGTGCTTCAACGTTAAATACCTATGCTCTGACAGAACGAATGGAAGCTCAGAAAAGGCGCGAAGCCGAATTCATGACATTAGTTTCCAAACTAACAACCGAGTTGGATTTGTCCCGTCTTTTGAATCATGTTGTAGATGCAGCAACCGAAATGCTGAATTGTGAACGAGCTACCGTATTTCTCAACGACGAAAAAACTGATGAATTATTTTCGATGGTTGGAGCAGGTTTGGGCGCCTTTGAAATTCGTCTACCTAATAGTGCCGGAATATCTGGAGCCGTTTTTCAATCTGGCGAAAATGTTAACATTCCACATGCGTATGCAGATCTTCGTTTTAACCCCGGTTTCGACAAACAGACAGGTTTTTTCACCCGATCTGTTTTATGTGTCCCAATTCTAAATAAACACGGTAAACGTATAGGTGTTACTCAGGCTTTGAACAAAATCGGCGGTCCGTTTACAGAAGAAGATGAGAACAGGATACAGGCATTTACTGCGCAAATTTCTGTAGGTTTAGAAAATGCTAAAATGTTCAACGATATGCAGGCAGTAAAAAACTACAATGAAGCGATGCTTCAAAGTATGTCCAACGGCGTTATAACTGTGGATGAGACAGGAAATCTAAAGAGCCTTAATAAGTCGGCTGAAGATATAATTAAAATCGGCGCAGAGGACAACTTAGGTAAACCATTAGCAGAAATCTTAGGAGAAAAAAACGAGTGGTTAGTTGCGGAAATCACTAAAGTTCGAGAGACCGGTTCAACGGAAAACCTTGAAGACGCTGACTTATACACTGGAGAAGACGAATTAGTCTCTGCCAATATAGCACTCCAACCCATGATATCGGGAGAAGGAGAAACGATTGGCGCGCTTATGCTTGTTGAAGATATATCTAGCGAAAAGCGGGTAAGATCTACTATGTCGCGGTATATGGATCCGCAGTTAGCTAATCAACTCCTAGAAGAGGGCGATGGCCAAGCTATGCTTGGTGGGCAAGCAGCAGAAGCAACGGTTTTATTCACGGACATAAGGAGCTTTACGACAATAGCAGAGTCACTCGGCCCACAAGCAACTGTTTCAATGTTGAATGAATATTTTGAAATAATGGTTGCTTGCATTTCTGACGCCGGAGGGATGCTCGATAAATTTATAGGGGATGCTCTTATGGCGGGATTCGGTGTCCCTTTACCAAGTGATGATGCGCCTGATGCTGCTGTAAAGTCAGCCATTTCGATGATATCACAACTCCGTGACTGGAATGCAGGCAGGCTTGCGGCAGATAAACCAGCAATTAATATGGGCGTAGGGGTTAATACAGATAATGTAGTAACAGGGAATATAGGCTCTTCCAAACGTATGGACTTTACCATGATTGGCGATGGAGTAAACCTGGCAGCCCGATTGGAAGGCAGTTGTAAAACGTACGGAGCACAAATTATAATTTCGGAATTCACACAGAGTAAATTAAAAGGAATTTATGCACTCCGAGAATTAGATAGAATCGTAGTTAAAGGAAAAACTGAACCTGTTTCCATATTCGAAGTATTAGATTTTCATGACGACGAGACGTTCCCAGCACGTATGGACGTTGTCGGTCATTTTCTGGAGGGCTTGAATCACTATCGCTCTACAAACTTTGACACTGCAATAAAATCATTTTCTGCCGCGTTAGCGGCAAACGATACTGACGTTCCCAGCCAATTATATATCGAACGCTGCAATTTATTTAAAGAAAATCCACCCCCAGCTGGGTGGAGCGGAGAATGGGTCATGACGGAAAAATAGCAAACAGGGTGTATACAGGTTAATCGATCGAATCTTGCAAGTAAATTTTCTAAAACATCCTTTGTTTTATCTAATTATTCACGCCGATCTAAGTATCTCTGGCGTCATAAATACAAGGCCGCTTTGATGCCCATCCAATTCACATAATTCGTAAACCGCATCAAAAACTTTATCTTTTGCTTCTTTTTCTGCAATAATACTGAGGATCGCCGCTTCACCAAAATCGCCAAACTGTTTCTCCTCAAACAAATCACTCGATCTGCCTGTTTCAACAGTTACACTTTTGACACCATCAAACTCATTCATGGCTTCCAAAACCTTCTGCCCAAAATCTTTTTGCAGTAGAGCTCCTATCTCAACAGTCATATCCTTATTCCTCAAGCAATCTCTTTAAGAACGGATTCTGGTATATAAGTCGCAACTCTTTCCAGTTTGGTCATGAACATTATGCCCTTACCAGGTGTATCTAATCCGCCAGCAAGATACATAGCTTCAAAAACTCTATCCGCCTGTTCCTCGGAAACAATAATTCTAATCACTTCTTTTTGTTCGTCTATGGTAACGCCAAGAAGCCCCATACGTTCTCGAATACCTGTACCACGAGCATAGCTTATAGTTGCTCCTTGTGCCCCACAATTCTTAGCCGCGTCTAAAACATTTTCTGCGAGCCCCGTCTGTAAAACACAGGTTATTAAGTTCGCTTCTGATAGATAAGTAACGTTTCTTCCAGCCATATTTAATATCCTTATTTTAAAGTATTATTTAACTCTCGTTGGTAGCTTTGGATCCTTGAGTAAACTGAATAACTAACCCCATTGTTAAGACAGCGACGATTGGGCAAATGCTGGCAAGGGATAAAATACCAAACCCCTCAACTGCTGAAACTGCATTTCCTAGCCCGAGTCCCATGGCAAGAACCAACGGCACAGTCACCGGACCAGTGGTAACCCCTGCACTATCCCAGGCTACATTAACGAACTCTTCGGTAGAAAGAACCGTCATTATGATTCCAATGGCATAAAGAGGTAGAAGCATCATCATCAGATCAAGATGAAAAATCAGTTTAGCGACGCCAAGAGCTATACCAACTGCCACACCAATGGCAACACTATACATTAGCATAGACTTCTTAAAAGCCCCATTTGTCAATTCTTGAACCGTTAACCCTAATGCGTTCAGAGCAGGTTCAGCCAACGTAGAGCCAAATCCCAATAGAAATGCAAAACCGATGCAAATGACGAACCCTATTAATTCTGGATAATGAGGAGAATGTTCAACTATATCTAGGGGCATGAAAGCGGCAGGTAATGCTTCACCAGTCTGGGTTCCAATAGCGCCTAAACCATAGGTCAAGCCTACATTAAAAATGCACATCCCCAAAATTGATAAGGTCAAACCGTAGAATGTTACCATCCTATTAGGAAGTGTTGCTTTGAGTATTACAAATAAAACAAACATCAAAAACAGAACCAGAGGCAGGATAGCACGAACACCAAGCACGATCTCTACTAATGGAGTTTTATCCCACGCAGTTAATTCTACTTGGGCGTTTGAGGACGCTGTCTGGGATGCTGCTATGATTTGTTCAGGACTTACTTGAAAAGACACAAAAACAGATAAAATCAAGACGGCCAGTATTGGGAATAAAGAGGCAAGTGTAACTACACCAAAACCAGATAAGGAGGAGTTTCCTTTTCCTGCAGCGTTGGCTATGCCTATCCCCAAAGATAATACCAACGGCACAGTAACCGGGCCAGTTGTCACAGCTCCACAATCCCAGGCTAGACCAAGAATGCTGACTAAATTAGGGTCGCTCCAAGCATAAAAGGAGAGCAACGCGACAGGTGTTAATGCACAATAAATCATCGGCTTGAGGGACCAACCTTTTACAAACCGCACGGTACCTAATATCGCTGCGATTCCAACACCAGCTCCAACCATCAGCACTAGAGGCAGGGTCCAATTATTTAACAGTTCAAATAAATAAGGCGCTTTTCTGACGTCAACCGAAGCCCCAAATGCCTGAAGGGCACCGATAGCTGGTTCAGCAAACGTAACTCCAACACCTAAAATACCAATGATTATATAAACGACGGTCATCGAAGCCTTTTTGGGAAGATTATCACCAATAATCTTGCCAAAAGGCATGAGTCCAGTGCTGAGACCTTCCATGAAAACAGCTAGTCCTACCATAACAGCTGCTAGCCCTATACATAAAGATACCGCTTGATCTATAGGTTGTCGTAAAACCAAGACTTGGAAAAGAATCAAGTATACCGCCAATGGAACAACGGCCTTGATTTGATCCATAATTCGAACATAACTGTATGGGCCAAGCAAGTTTCCAGCGCTTTTGAGCGTCATTTCAATCTTTTTTGGCTTTAAAGCATCGGGATCGCCCTCTACTGGTTTAGGCGTTAACAGATTGTAACTTACTGTCTTATGTCTCACATTTGTTTGTGCAAGATATTGCGAGTACCGCATGCTCTGACTCCATAACTACTCGAAATTTCAGTTAAACATAAATAAAATAGACTAAAAAGACAACAATAACTCATAAAAGTCTAACTTACTAAATATTTTTTAAATCCCGTTTTCTGTGAATAATATATTTTCTCTATCATATTATTTTTATATTATCCTTGATTTTCAATTTCTGGAGACGGCGTCGCGTTATTAAGACCAGGCCTCAATGGTAAATTTTAATTTGGTTTCTTCATTAGTTTGACGACGGTTGATATTCCGTAAAGCAACAGCAAGAAAACGATTGGTGATAGTGTCAAAATAAAAAGCCCACTGAGCCCTGGAGTGTCTGAAAAGAATTCAATAGATTTTAGAACTTGTCGGAAATGGGGATCAGCAAAAAAATATGCCCCCACCAGAGCTAAAACCAGAGTGCTCAAAATGCAGATAATGAAAAACCAAAACTTACCCCAGGGCACATTACTCAAGAGGCGGCACCTCTCCAGTCATAGGATCAATTGGCAATTTGAGATCCAGACCCAGAACTTCTTCAAACAATAAACCGGCTCTTAACAAGGACGCCTCTCCCCTCGGGGGTCCAATTAATTGAAGTCCAACCGGTCGGTTATACTGGTCAAACCCGCACGGTAGCGAAAGGGCAGGCGAAGCAGATAGTGTCACAGCGCCGGTCAGTGTGGAGGCCGCCATGTAATGTTCAAGCCTTTTCCCGGCTATAGAGGTGGGATGACGCAAATTTACATCAAAAGCTGGTGTATTTGCCCCAGGTGTCACAATAATATCATACGTAGTAAAAAGGTTATAAAATGTAGTGTAAAGCGACCGTCTGGCTCTTTCTGCTTTCGCCAAGTCTGATGTAGTTTGGCTTAGACCTAATTCGGTATTCCAGATTATATCTTTTTTTATTTTTGACCTGTGTTTTTGAATTTCAAGCTCACGATCTATGACAAATTGCTGAGACCGTAAAGCCAGGAAAGTTCCTTCCAAGTCATCGATGTCAATCGTTATTTCGTCTACTTCGATGCCGCTGTCTTCGAAATATTTCATTGAAGAACGGGTTATTTCAATAGTCTCTTTGTCAACTGGGGAGCCTCCGATAGTTGCAGCATAGGCTATCCTCCGAGGTATTGGCTGTTTGCGTAGGGAATCGCTGTAAGATATAGTCGGTCGATCAAATGTCAGTGGATCTAGGGGACAAAAGCCTGCCATAACATCAAGAAATAAAGCTAAATCCGTAACGTTTCGCGCCATGGGTCCTTGCACCGATAATGGGGAAAATAAGGTGTTAACCGTTCCTCTCGTAACCCTACCGGGAGATGGTCGAAGACCAACTACAGAACAGTACGTTGCGGGGCGCCTAAGACTGCCACCGTGATCGCTACCATGCGCAAGCCAAACTTCACCAGCAGCTAGTGCCGCTGCACCACCACCGGTTGACCCAGCTGGGGTTAAAGAAGTATTCCAGGGGTTTCGTGTTTTGCCGAAAACTTCGTTAAATGTTGAACCACCTGCTCCAAATTCTGGAGTATTCGATTTTGCTATCACAATCCCCCCCATGGCTTCTATCCTCTCAACTAAAGGATGTGATGTCTTAGGGATGTAATTCGCATAAATTGGCGACCCGTAGGTCGTTCGCACACCAGCTACGTCAGTGAGGTCCTTAATGGCAACAGGTAACCCTGCTAACCAGCCCGGCGGATGGTTTTGTTTCTTATCCTTAACACTCATCAGCCGCTTAGCATGATCTCGGGCGCGTTCCAGACATAATGTAGGAAGCGCATTAATAGCTGGCTCAACTTCTGCGATTCTTTTCTCTGCTGCCGATATCATATCCAAAGGGGAAATATCACCCAATAGTAATTTTTGAACTGCATCAGAGGCAGTTAATTGGATAAGTTTTTCGATCATATTCAACTCACGAGTTCAAAACATTTATCATCAAAGCTATTTTTTACTCTCAGACATCTTTTAAACCAAGTAAATATCTCAAAAGGAAATGAAAAAAATAGATTTCGATATTAACGAATGAAAAACTAAATGGACTATTACTATAGTTTTAAAAAGAAACGAATATTGCGAATATCAGTATAGATATACTAAACAATGTCTAAATGACTTGCTGCGTCTATTCTCATATTATTTTTTTGATTAAGAACCGTTACTTACGTTGACGATATGATCGCACTTTTATAAAATAATATTTTAATTGATCATTGGTAACGGACTATAAAAATGGTTATTCGTCAACTCATCCGAGACGCTTTCAAATGCGACGAACTGGTTCATCAGTTTAAGGTCGTTGATGTTGAAGACGGCTTGCTTAAAACCGGCGTGGAGAAGGAAGTCAGTGAGAATAAGCTGTATACTGATAGGTACATCCTTGAAGAAGCAAAAAACCGGTTGGAGTTAACAAATAAAAAAATAGAACAACTTAACGAAGAAACTGATAATGACGCTACTTATCGGATAGAATTAGAGTTTTTGGAGAAAGAAAAACATCAATTGCGAGTTTTTTTAGCCAAATGGGGCCCAAAAGATACATTTTGACTTGAAAGCAAAAAACTTTTGACGGCCCACATCAAGCGCTCCAGTCTTTAATAATTTATGGGGCAAAAATGATCAAATAAAATAAAAATTTGCAGTTATCATTGGATACAAAACTTTGGGAAGAATGTTTCCTAAGAAGGTGATAAGACTCTCGCTGAAAAATCAGACTAACTTAAGAGAAGTTCGTGACTGATTGGGAAGAAAGTAGACGTAATATTTTTTAAAGAGTTGGCAGTTAAATTTGAAACACCATAAACTTCTGTTTCATTGTTGTACATCGTCCTTATCCAACTTATCAGAATATCAAAATCACCATCGCCAGAAGCTAAAACTATAATATCCGACTTACTCGCATATTCCATGATATCAATTGTGATTCCAACATCCCAATCTCCTTTTGAAGAACCATCCGACCGGTTAATAAAGGGTTTTAATTTTACCTCAAAACCAATTGCTCTCAGAATATTTTGAAATTGGATCTGTTTCGCATCACCTCTGTTGGTGGCATAGGCAAACGCTCCAACAACTTTTCTTTGATGAGTTACTAATTTCCAGAATTTATTGTAATCAAAATTAGAGTTAAATTGTTGTTTTGTTGTGTAATAAATATTTTGAACGTCAACAAAAACGGAAACTTTTTTCATGATCTAACTATACCAGGCCCAAATCCATACAAAAACATGTACCGTGTCGTTATTTTATTCTACTGTAACACTCTTAGCTAAATTTCGAGGTTGATCCACATCAGTCCCCTTTTCGATAGCTGTATAATACGCGAGGAGTTGAACAGGCAATGCGTACAATATAGGAGAAACTATTGGATTTACTTTAGGCATTTCGAAAACCCAAGCCGGTTTGTCATCGAGGCGCTCGATACCTTCTTTGTCAGAAAGTAGAACAACCCGGCCACCTCGAGCCAGCGCCTCTTTTAAGTTTGAAGCCGTTTTATCGAACCATTCATCATAAGGCGCAACCATCACGACAGGCATCCCCTCATCGAGTAATGCTATAGGACCGTGCTTCATTTCTCCCGCCGCATATCCTTCAGCGTGAATATAACTAATTTCTTTGAGCTTAAGTGCTCCCTCCAGTGCCGTAGGAAAATTCAGTCCTCTCCCTAGATATATTACGTCTTTGGCTCCCGCCAATTCATGAGCACAAGCATTCCATCGTTCCTTATCATTAAGGACCTCCGCTAAGGCCGTGGGTAGACGACTGAGTTCATCCATTATCTCAGACGCTTTCTTTTTATCTAAAAAATTACGCTTTTGTGCCCAGTCAACTGATAGGCATAACAATATAGAAAGCTGAGTTGTATATGCTTTTGTGGACGCCACAGAAATTTCTGGTCCTGCCAACGTCTTTAAGACAACATCAGACTCACGAGCCATCGTGCTCTCACCCACATTGATCAAACTGATAATATGCTGCCTCTTTTCCCGAGCATGCCTTAACGCCATTAACGTATCAAGGCTCTCTCCTGACTGTGAAATAAAAAGTGCAGCTCCTCCGTCTGGCAAGACTGAATTCCGATAGCGAAATTCTGAGGCTATATCGACTTCTACCGGAAGACGCGCTAAGCCCTCCAGCCAATATTTAGCTATCATCCCAGCATAATAACTGGTTCCCGCAGCAACTATTGTTAACTTAGGCAATAAACCAGGGTTAAATGCAACTTTAGGCATTTTCATATAATTTGAATTGGGATCATAAAAAGCAGATAGTGTGTAGCCTATTACCTCTGGTTGCTCATGGATTTCTTTGTCCATAAAATGACGGTATTTCCCTTTCCCTATAAGGGCACCGGATACTTCTGTTAAGCTTACCGGACGTTCAACCTGAACATTCTTGGAATTATATATCGTCAAACCATCCCGATTAATGATAGTCCAGTCCCCATCCTCCAGATAGCTGATACGGCGCGTCATCGGCGCTAGTGCCAACGCATCAGATCCTACAAACATCGCATTATTCCCAAAACCTATCGCCAGCGGTGACGATTTTCGCGCAGCCATAAGCATACCAGGATGGTCGGCTATCATAATTACGAGTGCATAGGCTCCACTTAAGCGATCAATGATAGCGCGCATTATTTCTTCGGGTGTAAGACCTTGATCGTAGTAATATTTTACCAGATGCGCCGCCACTTCTGTATCAGTTTCCGTTTCCATTGCGAAACCCAATGAAACAAGTTCTTCTCTTAATTGTTTATGATTTTCGATAATACCGTTATGAACAACAGAAACCGAACCAGAGACATGCGGATGGGCGTTGACTACATTTGGAACGCCATGCGTTGCCCACCGCGTGTGTCCTATTCCAGTATTACCATCCAATGGCTTCTCTCTTAATTCATTCTCCAGCTTGGCTATTTTTCCCGCTGCACGCCGCCTATCCATGGTCCCTTGGTTCAAAACAGCAATACCTGCCGAGTCATAACCTCGGTACTCGAGCCTTCGAAGGCCTTCCAGAATAGAAGGCACGACAGAAGTGTTTCCTATCATTCCAATAATACCGCACATATTTTAATCTTTCTTACGGTCCTGCTGCCGTCTAGAACGAAATCTTTTCGCTCCGTTCGGTATCTTCTTTAGTTCTCCGCGAACTACAGTCAAAGCATTTTCATCAACAGATTTTGTTATAGTACTTCCTGCTCCAATAATAGAATTATCACCAACTTCAACCGGGGCTACCAGAGAGGTGTTTGAACCAATAAATACATCATCACCTATAACTGTGAGATGTTTGGAAAAACCATCATAGTTGCAAGTAATCGTACCTGCGCCTATATTCGCATTCTGCCCTACCTTAGCGTCTCCTAAATACGAAAGATGATTAACTTTAGCACCCTCGCCTATTTTCGCCTTCTTAATTTCAACAAAATTTCCTATCTTTGCCCCCTTTTCAATTTCCGACTCCGGGCGCAATCGAGCGTAAGGACCAATGACAACTTCGTCGGATATAATTGCGCCTTCAAGGTGCGAAAAACTTTTTATCTCGACAGCTTCTCCTATCGTCACATTTTTTCCTATAACCACATTTGGATGTATTATTGAATCTTTCCCTATTACTGTGTCATGAGAAAAGAAAGTCGTTTCTGGAGAAACTAGGGTAACCCCACCGCTTAACATTCTGTGACGGAGACGTGCTTGCATCATCGCTTCTGCTCTTGCAAGGTCTGCTCGAGAATCCACACCTAAACTTTCTGATTCTTCTCCCTCTACAACAACCGCATACCCCCCTTTCGCCAAAGCAATTCCCACTATATCTGTAAGGTAGTATTCTTTTTTTCCATTATTCGGCGAAAGCTCTTCTAAAAACCCTGATATTTTGGCTCCATTAATGGCCATAACACCCGCATTATATAATTCAACAGGCTTATCAATGGTGTCCGCCTCCGAAACTTCGACTATTCGTTCTAATTTTCCATCATCATCCAATACCAAGCGACCATATCTATCCGGGTTCTCAGTTCTAAAGCCCAATACGACGACATCAGGTGGGTTTTCGATTTCCCTTGCCTCAATCATTTTTTTTAGAGTCTCTGTAGTAATCATAGGATCCGCACCAAAGGCCACCAGAACAGTTCCAGATAAAGTTTTTAAATCCGCTAGTCCACATTTGACTGCGTCTCCAGTTCCAAGAGCATTTTGCTGAATTTTTATGGCGGCTGGCTTAACAACATCGCCTATAGTCTCGTGCCCCGATGGAATAACAACAACAATATGATCAGGCTGTAGTGGCTTTATTGCTTCAATGACATGGCATACAAGAGGTAGGCCTGCTATCTCATGCAATACTTTAAGTTTGCGGGAGTTCATTCTTGTTCCTTTGCCCGCAGCAAGAACAAGAGCTGATAATGGTTGTTGCATTTGACCTATTCAAAAAAATTAATTTTGCCAACTCAATATGACACAAGCAAAAGATTAGTAGAAATAAATATTTATTACTGAAAATGACAGGACGAAAAGACTGTTTTCATTAATTTACAACAATGGTGTATGATAATTAATTATAGTTTTTTTAATCTTCTATTGGTTGAATCCCCCAATGAAACCATCGCTTATTATTTTTGACTTAGACGGAACTCTGGTAGATAGCGCTCCCGATCTTAACGCCTGTGCTAATCGGATCCTTAGCCAAATTAACAAGCGACCAGTTTCATTAGATCAAAGTAAAAACTTTATTGGGGATGGAGTTCGTGTTTTTATCGAAAAAACATTAAGTTTTGTTGGTCACTCGGCAAATCTCGAAGAGTTGAATGAAATTGAAAGATTGTTTCTAAAAGACTATCAAAAGAACTCAGCCGATCTATCTAAGCCTTATTCAGGAGTTTTAGAGACACTAACAAAATTAAAAAAAGCCGGGTTCCAAATGGGTGTATGTTCCAACAAGCCTCAAGAGGCAAGTGAGCATCTCTTGAAAACACTGAACCTCAGTCAATTTTTCAGTAAAATAGCTGGGGGAGATTATTATTCAGTGCGCAAACCAGATAAACACCATCTTTTGCATCTCATAGACGACCTTAAGGGTAATCCTGCAAAAACTTTAATGGTTGGCGACAATGAGCATGACGCTGCAATGGCGAAAGATGGAAACGTTTATTTTATCTTCTGCACTTATGGGTATTCAAGATTACCAATAAAAGAGATCATTTATGATGAAAGTATCAGTTCATTTTCAGAAATTATTGATCTCAATATTTTAAATAAATAATCACATAACTTTATATGAGTATGATCAAGTGGCCTGTTTGACCTTAGGTAAAACTTCCTCAGCCATGAGTTGCATACAATCTGTGGCGGTCGCTTTATCCATTCCCGCCCACTCCATTGAGAGGATTAAATGGTTTACACCCAATTTTTTATTTATAGCAATCATTTGTTCCGCAACTTCATCAGGTGAACCAATTAAAAAACGGTCTCCAACAAGCGCCTCAAAATCTCCGGACAAGCTCTCCCCCTCCGGAAGCTGGTCACTCTGTCCAGTTGCATGATATGAGGCATACTTTTTGGCAACAAATGGCCCAGCCAGCCGCATCGCCTCTTCCTTTGTTTTTGCCACAAAAGCTTCTCTTCTCATAGGAAACTCTTCAGGAAAAGGTTTTCTTATTTTATCCAATAACCCTTTGTATGTATCTACCTGCTTGATTAAAGTTTCTATCGTGGTATGGGGGTTAATGTACCAGCAGTCCCCATGTTCTGCGGCTCTTTTTAGAGCTATATCAGCATTAGCACCAATCCAGATTGGAGGATTGGGTTTTTGAATTGGCTTGGGCCAACAAACAGCATCTTTAAGTTCGAAGTGCGTTCCTTTCATACAGACACTATCTTCATTCCAAAGACGTTTAATCGCTATGAGGTTCTCATCAGTGCGTTTTCCACGGTCTTTTTGGCTCATCCCAAACGCGTTAAACTCAACTTCTCTGTAGCCAATACCAACACCAAAAATCATCCGCCCATTAGACAATATATCCAAAGTTGCCATTTGCTCCGCTATATCAAGTGGTTTGTGCAGGGGCAAAATAATTATCCCTGCGTTTAAGCGGGCCTTTTTTACTTCTCCTGTGAGTCTTGCCAAAATCGGCAGTTGCTGTAGTGCTTGGTAATCTGGGGTCGAATAATGTGAACCCTTGGTAATTGAAGCATATCCCAAACGGTCCGCTAAACAGGCCTGTTCAACGAGTGCCTGCGCCATTTTCACCATGTCAGCCCCAAACGGGTACTGGCCACGTAGCATAATACCTACCTCCAAAGCCATTCTACGTCTCCCACTTTTTCTGACCTTTGTATTAACCCGATTAATATCAAATCAGCCAATAATTAGTTTAATTCAATAAAAATAGTTACACCCATCACTGAGGTAAAACTGAATACATTTCCGTTTATCTTGACTGTGTTAGACCCTATAACATTGCCTAATCTCCTTGACCATATTTTCTACCCATTACATGCTCCTATTACACAATATGAAAAATGGAACTTAATCATGGAAACGATGTCAGCATTTGAAGACTCAACCGAGTTTGTAAATAACGGAACAGAGTTACGAAGACGTCTCGATGAAAACAGTTATATTTTTATTCGCGGATTACTGCCAAAGAATACCATTTTGAATATCCGAAGCCGATTACTCGAAAAGGCATCATCAGGTGGATGGTTAAACCCTTCTTATCCCATTGAAAAAGGCGTGGCTAATCTGGCGGCGTCCTGCAAAGACCCTGAAGAACAGTATATGAAAATTTTCCGTACACTATGGAAAGACGAGGAACTTCACCGTGCTCGAATTCACGAAAACGTATTGGAATTATTTGCAACAATTTTTGGAGAACCTGCGTTGGCACATCCAATGTTTGTTCAAAGGAACATTTTTCCTCAGCATGAAACATTTGACTTCACTACCGGTGCCCATCAAGACAAAGTACACATTGGTGGCTCTACCAATTATGCGATGTGGGTGCCGATCGGAGATTGTTCAATAGACAAAGGTCCTCTTGCGATTGCCTCAGGCTCCCACTTGAATGGGATATTAGATACCCGAGTGGGAACAGGCGCAGGAGGGATGGATATCGCGGTGGAAATACCGGGAACATGGGTAAGCGGGCCATTTGAGGCAGGAGACGTTCTTATATTTTCGGATACGACTGTGCATAAAGCGCTTCCCAATAAAAGTGATGAGATCCGGCAGTCCTTCGATGCTCGCTATCAGCCAGTACGCACTACCGTCGCCGAACCAAATCTCCATCCGTATTCTGGGACGGGGACTTGGCAAGAGGTATACTCTGAATGGGAGTCTAATGCAGGCCAGTATTATTGGGAAAAACTGAATCTAAAAACTGTCCCATTTGATAAACAATATTACGAGGCGCGAGACCAGATGGCTTTTGAAATGGCTGAAAACGGGGATCGTTTATCTAGGGATACTTTACTGCGTATAATTCAAAGGGATAAAGACGCAGAAAAGATCCATCGTGCTCAATCACTTATCAATTCCATGGATCGATCTGGCACGCCTAATCTTTAATTCGAGTATACTAGGACAGCTGCTTTCACATGTTTCTTGGAAGACGCTGTTCTACTAATCTCGACCAGTAACTAGCTCCAACTGCTAAAAGTTGATCATTAAAGTCGTATTCCGGATGGTGTAATCCTGCACTGTCTCCATTACCTGCCCATATGTAACAACCGGGCCGCTCTTGCAGCATATAGGAGAAATCTTCTGCCCCCATTGATGGAGTAGGTTTAAGGTCTACCCCGTCCTCCGAACCTGCTATTTCTTTTGCTACATCAGCGCAGAAATTGGTTTGGGACACTGCATTAATCGTAGCTGGATACCCCTTATGATAAGTCAGTTCTGAATTCGCACCAAATGTTGAAGAAACACCATCCACTATTTGTCGAATTCGATCTGGGAGAGTTTCTTGAAGTTCACTATTAAATACGCGACAGGTACCCTTAAGCGTAACAGTATCAGGGATGATATTAAATGCTTCTCCAGCATGGAACTGCGTCACACTCACCACTAAAGATTCCTGAGGGTTTATATTTCGGCTTGTGATCGTTTGAAGCGCCAAAACAATGTGTGATCCAACAACCACAGGGTCAACGCCTTGGTGCGGCATCGCTGCATGAGACCCCCTACCTTGAATCAAAATTTCAAAGTTATCTCTTGCCGCCATCATTGGTCCCGGCGCGACAGCAAACTCACCTACCCTAATACCAGGCATGTTATGCATCCCGTATACTTCGTCAGCTGGAAACAATTTAAACAGTCCATCTTCAATCATTTTCTCGCCGCCGCCTTTGCCTTCCTCTGCAGGCTGGAAAACAAATTGTACCGTACCATTAAAATTTTGTGTTTCGGAGAGATACTTCGCGGCTCCTAATAACATTGTAGTGTGACCATCATGACCACATGCGTGCATTTTCCCGGGCGTTTCCGAGCGATGCGCAATCGATCCCTTCTCCTGCAATGGCAGTGCATCCATATCAGCTCTAAGCGCTATTGATCCTCCGTTTCCATCACCGGATACCAATGTTGCAACAACCCCAGTTCCTGCAAGCCCTCTATGAACAGACAATCCCATATCTTCTAATTTGTTTGCAACAAAGTCAGACGTTTTAAACTCCTCGAAACCAAGCTCCGGGTTTTGGTGCAGATACCGCCGCCATACTGTCAGTTCCTCTTGATAATCTGCTATACGGTTAATTATTGGCATAAAAATACTCTCTGGGTTTAAAAATTAGGATAGGCTATGACTGGCTTTTCAATTCTTCCATGCGTCTATTAGATAGTTCAAAAAGCCCAACATTTTTTTCAACATCGTATGGCGCCTCTTTGAACGAGTCCGGATCCCATTCACTTCGGGGAGTTCCAAAAAAATCTCCTCCATAAACATGCAAACCACCCGTCAATTTAGTGAGAGGATTGTAAACACCATGGATTGCTGTTTCATCAAGAAAACTGCAATCCTTTTCATTCATTATTTTCAATCCTAATTTTGTTAAACCGTCCGCTTCGGAACGACGATAAAAGGTATTTTCCTCACGACCTTGGTAAATACCAATTACCGCCCACATACTGTGGTCATGTGGCATCAAATTCATTTCCGGACCCCAAATAAGGTTGAGTACCGTTAAGTCATCGGAACGGTGCAAAGTATTGACACCTGCCTTTTGGGGTTCTCCAATAGCTTTCATCAGTGCCGCCGGGTCAGAGACAGCCTTGGCCACTACTTCTCTAACAGCACGTTGCTGATCTGTTTCCTGCATTGCAAGTCTGCAATCCGCACAAAATTGTTCGATTTCAAACAAAGTTTAACCCCCACAATAAAAATTAATTCCTATTTTCATTTATTATCAGAAATTTAAAATAGGTCAAAAAATTACTTTTAATCTTATCAATCCAATACAAGTATGCAACAGAAGCCAATTGGTTTTTTTGCCACTATCAAAGAGCCCCCTAACTTTTCTATTGTAAACATCTCTTAACATTTTATATCAATCAAACTCTACTTTGATATTTTATAACCATAGTGCCTCGCGGCAGCCTGCTCAGAGATTAACCCTAAAGATAGATCTCGTTTTAACTTTTCCTTTGATCTTTCCGCAGGATCACCAATACCACCGCCGCCAGCCTGGACTAAAGTAATCGTGTCGGCGGGTTTAAGCGTATGCGCCCCTTTTGGATGAATAATTTTACCATTTATTCTATGTTCTCGAAGCGTTCCGGGGTGCCCATCATTATAACCAGAGGCTGGAAATTCCGTCCGGTTTGCCATTGATAAGACTGTCATCGGACTGCCAGTGTCATTCCTCAAGGTTACCTCTTGTCCCATCCCCCCTCGAAACTTTCCAGGGCCACCGCTATCTGGGATCATCTTTTTACTTACCACGGTCATTCCAGTAATTGTTTCCCATATTTCAACCGGAACGGTTGCCATATTAGACGGCCCAGGCAAGCAGTCACGGCCATCTAATCCATCCAATGCTCCAAATCCACCAGCAGTAAAGTGAATGGTGGAAATCGGTCGCCCGTCTGGGTGGGTACCCTGAACAGTTAACAAATCTATCATTCCATTATCTGCCTGGATTTTATCAGCGGCTGCTTCAGATAGCGCGCCAAAAATAAGACCAGGAACAAAATGACCTATAGCGTGTCGCCCACCCGTAGGATATGGGGGCTGGGCATTCAACAAACAGCCCTCTGGCGCAGATACATGAATAGGACGGGTAGCACCCTCATTATTTGGCAGACTTGGGATTGTAATGCATTTAATCGAATACAATGACATTGCATTAGTATAACAAAACGGGACGTTTATACCTCGCTTAACACATTCCCCAGTTCCATCAAAGTTAATATCTATCGATTCATCTTTAACCTCGATGGTACACACAAGTGGAATTGATTCATCTATGGCTTCAATCATTATTTGATTTTTGTATAATCCATTTTTTATTTCTTGGATCTTGCTACGCATTGCTAATTCTGATTGTGATCTTATTGCATCACTAAGAGATCCTAAATCATTGATGTTATATTCATCCATAAACTCTAGTAGCTGACGCCCACCCACTTCATTACATGTTACATTCGCGATTAAATCCCCAATCGTCGATTCTGGCGTCCTAACATTCGCCTGTAGCAAATCTATTATAAATGGATTGGTTTTCCCTTGCTCTACAAGTTTAACAATTGGTAACCGTAGCCCTTCGTGAAAAATTTCAGTGGCAGCCGCTCCAAACCCTAAACCACCAATATCTGGAAGATGCGTAATCGACATTGTATATCCGACTAATTCTCCATTAGGTTTAAAGACTGGCCGCATGACGTTTATATCGAAAAGGTGTCCGGTGCCCATCCAGGGGTCATTAGTACAAATCACATCGCCTGGTGATAAAGAAGCAGGTGGAAATTTCTGCAACATGTACCCAAGAGTCCGAGGCGCTGTTCCGATAAAAACGGGAATAGAATGACTTCCTTGTGCAACCAACCGACCCTGTCGATCTAGAATTACCACGGTAAGATCGTAACTCTCCGATACGATAGTAGAAAATGAAGTGCGAACTAATGTTGACTCTATTTCATCGGTTATTGAAACCAATCTATTCCATAGAATACCAAGAGATACTGCATCAAACTGCGTTTCATTTACCTCCATCTTTAATCCCCTAACTCAGCGATAATATTCAAAGATGGATCAATGAATGCCTTAGCCCCAACCGTAATAAGGCAGGTTGACTCGCGCTCCTCTATTAGAGCAGGGCCTACGATTTCCATTCCTTCCGATAATAAATATCTATCGTAGATTGTAGTTGCCTGAAATCCACCCTTTTCAAAATAAACTTCACGAGATCCCTTGATCGCCGTCTCTAATTTCGCACTCTTTTCCGAATCTAATGCATAGCCCATCTTAAAATCAGGCTCAGGCCCTGAGGCTATAACCTTCCAATTTATAATTTCTATAGGTGCGTCTATCACGGCAAACGAATAGACCTCGGAATACCGTTCCTCAAACAATTTCCTAAGCCCAGAAAATATATGCTCTAACGACTCCTCCTCTGGAAAGAATACCTCGATTTCATGAGTTTGGCCAAAATACCGTGCCTCGATTTGCCTACTAATTCGAATTTCTTCATCAAGGACCCCAGCCTCTTTCAGCGATTTAGTTGTTTCATCGGCCAAGGCTTCAAATAAACTGGAAAACAATCTGACATCAATATCATCAACAATCACTCGACGCGATCTTGATAATTCAAATGATAAAGGACTCGCTAAAAGGCCCAGCGCGGAGTAAACGCCTGCTCCAATAGGAAAAACAACACGAGGAATTTTTAGTTTTTCTGCCACGCCCATAGCGTGCAATGGCCCAGACCCACCAAAAGCAACCATTGTAGCATTACGATAATCAAAACCGCGTTCGGCCGCATGGATGCGAAAGGCCCGGGCAATGTCTTCGCTTGCGCTATCATGTATTCCCCAGGAAGTTCTTAACGTAGACAAGTTTAATGGCAAACCAACATTTTTCTCTATAGCTACCTCAGATGCCCGCTTGTCTAATTTCATTTCTCCCCCCAGAAAGAAATTGGGATCAAGATAACCAAGCATTAAGTTTGCATCAGTAAGTGCGGCGTTCTCACCATTTTTACCGTAACATGCCGGGCCGGGGTTAGCCCCTGCGCTACGAGGTCCTACTTTAAGCAAACCACGCTCGTCAATGCCAGCTATCGAACCGCCTCCCGAGCCAATTTCAATCATATCAAGAACTGGGATCCTTAATGGAAAACCGCTTCCTTTCCTCGCCTCGTTAACTCGGTCTACTTCCATCTGCTCACTTTTGAGTGGTTTATAATCTCGAACTAGTGCTCCCTTTGCAGTGGTTCCTCCCAGGTCAAATGACAGAATATTGGGAAGCTCCAAAGCTTTGCCTTGAACTGCCGACATTAACATACCCGCAGCCGGCCCGGACTCAAGAAGGCGAACAGGAAACCTTCTAGCGGTTGTAGGCGATAACATACCACCGCTGGAAGTCATGATGTATAATTGCCCTCCGAAGCCTAAATTGTTTAGGTTACTTTCTAATTTTTGGAGATAATGGTCTGTCATTGGTCGGGTGTATGCGTTAATTGCGGTAGTCGTCCAACGCTCGAACTCCCTCATATTAGGATAAACTTCAGACGATGCAGATACATAAAGATCTGGAAATTTATTCTTGAGAAATTCAACAACGGAGGTTTCATGGGAAGGATTAACGTAGCTATGCAAAAAACAAACCGCTAACGCCTTTATATTATGAGTTTCCACAAGTTCTTTGCTTGCGCCAAGAACCTGTTCCATATCAATCTCTATTTCGATATCTCCGTTGAAGTGTATCCGTTCAGAAACACCCTTTCGTAAATTACGTGGAACAATTGGCTCAGGGTAAGTAATGCGCAGATCAAAAAGCTCATAACGTTGTTCCATACCAGTATCTAAAATATCCTCAAAACCACTCGTAACTAACATTCCTGTTAATACGCCTTTTCTTTCAATAACAGCGTTGGTTACAAGGGTCGTGCCATGGGCGATCACAGATACATCTGCAATTGGCACATTATTCTTTTTCAAAATTTCATTAATTCCATCAACAACAGCAGCAGATGGGTCTAACGGCGTTGTAAGTTGTTTATGAATTGCAAGCTTCTGTCCTGCTTGATCAAGCAACGCAAAATCCGTAAATGTGCCACCTATATCAACACCTAAACGCCAAGTCATATTAGCTCCAATTTTTTGATACTTAAAAAATCTACAAATTTATCTAAGCTTGCTTGAGGCAATCTAGTCATCAGGCTCCATTGGCAAAAGTCCTTTTTCTAAAAGGAACTTCTCAGCCACTTTCATAGCATCCAATGTTGCTGGTATTCCACAGTAAGGAACTGTGTGCAGAAGTGTTTCTCTTATTTCTTCCAATGAGCAACCATTATTGATTGCACTCATTAAATGTAACTCGAGTTCGTGAGGCCTATTTAGAGCCGTCAACATTGCTAAGCATAGCATACTGCGAAACTTCTTTTCTAATCCTGGACGGCTCCAAATCATTCCAAAAGCCGCGGCTTCGGAAAATTCGCGTAGCGGTCGATTAAAATCG
Organism: SAR116 cluster bacterium AG-447-C21; assembly: GCA_003212315.1. Taxonomy (GTDB): domain Bacteria; phylum Pseudomonadota; class Alphaproteobacteria; order Thalassobaculales; family Thalassobaculaceae; genus UBA7326. The sequence continues at coordinate 26,494 of QCQB01000021.1, forward strand.
TTTGTCGTTTCATCGCGATTTTCTAGATATTTATCTCCGAGAGCTTCTGCAAGAATTTTCCTACCTTCTAACCGTGTTTGTTCCATTGTAATAATCCTCTTTACGTATAAAAATTACTATTGTTAATAGACAAACAGTTTCGGTCGACACTACTGTTACTATTTTTTGCAAAATACCTATCAATATCAGATTTCTGTCTATTTTTGAAAATCAATCCTTGGCAAAACATGCACAACACTATCCCATCTGATTCAAATAATAACCTCAGAGGCATTTATTGTATATTGATCGGAATGGTCATTGTTACGATCCAAGATAGCACCGTCAAATGGCTTAGCCCTGATTATTCTCTTCATCAGATTATGTTCGTCCGAAGTGCCATAGGCCTTATAATCGCTATCACGATTATCGTGATGGATGGTGGTCTCCAACTGATGAAAACGAGGCATTTGGGCCTTCAACTCACTAGGGGGGGATTATTAATTATTGCAAATATGGCATTATTTATGGCAGTTGCCGCCATGCCAATAGCAGAAGCTATAGCGATCTTTTTTGTAGCACCACTTTTTATAACAGTTCTCTCTATACCTATCCTCAAAGAACAGGCGGGGCCAAGACGGTGGCTTGCGGTTATTATTGGACTTTCAGGAGTCATTATCATGATGGAGCCTACGGCAGGTATATTTGATTGGGCATCTTTATTACCCTTAATTGCGGCATTAGCCTATGCGCTCATGCAGATGCTCACCCGCAAACTGGGAATTACTGATAAAGCATCCACGATGACCTTTTATAATCAAAGTACTCTTGTTGCTGTTAGCCTTATTATAGGGCTCCTCATCGGTGACGGGAAATTTTCTAATATGGGTCATGCTAGCTTAGATTTTCTTTTCAGGGCTTGGATAATTCCAGCTCACAGTGATCTCTGGATTTTTTTGGTTCTAGGACTAACTAGTGGTTTTGGAAGTTATCTACTAAGCCAAGCCTATCGTTTGGGAGAAGCAAACCTTATTGCTCCATTTGAGTATGTCTCCTTACCGATGTCCGTCGTTCTTGGATATCTACTTTGGCAGGATTTTCCCAGCTACAATGGGTTCGCTGGAATGACCTTGATTTTGGGAGCAGGTCTCTATGTATTGTATAGAGAAAAAATTTCCATAGAGAAGCATCTTGAACAAAATCAAAACGGCTAGCTGCAGAAAACGGGTATTTATATATGTTTTGAGTTAATCTACTAACTTCACCGTCATTTCAACTTCTACGGCTATGTTAAAAGGTAACGAACTCATTCCAACAGCAGATCTTGCCCCTCTTCCAGCCTCGCCAAAAACTTCGATCATTAAATTAGAAAAACCATCTATGACTTTTGGATGATCAGAAAACCCAGGAGCTGAATTCACCATTCCAAAAGTACGGATAATTCGTTCGACCTTATCTAATGATCCCAATTCTTCTTTCAAAGCAGATAAGGTATATAAGCCTACATTGCGCGCAGCCGCGATAGCATCTTCAAGACTGCAAATTGTTGGGACTTGGCCCGTAATCGGTGAACCATCAGAATTTCTTGGGCCTTGACCTGATAAATGCGCGACCCCATCCAGGACGACAACTTTGGAATAGGAGCCCGCAGGTGGGGATGATTTAGGTAAAATTATGTTTAAATCTTTCAGTCTCTTCTCAGCGCTCATATCCCGTTTCCTTTGTTAATATGGCTAGGGGTGCATCTTTGCCCCTTTGGTTATCTTATCAACTAATTTTCTCTCTTCTCTTAAAGCGAGACCAACAATAGGTAAATTATCCGGTTTCCTTACCGCAACAGTCGCTCTGTTTGCCTCATCGTGGCCAGTAGAAAACATATCTTCAATATATAAACAAAATCTTATTTCTCTTTCCAATCCACGACGATGAATAGTTTGTAACTTCTGCTCGCCACATGACAATACAATCACAGGCTGAATTAGTAGAGGCGAGTATAAATTACCTGCCGCATCTCTGTACTCTAGGCCTAATAAAGAAGGATTCGCACCCAGGATTCCAGAAGTAAGAAAACTCGTTACATTCAACTTTTGCCAGGTAGCTAAATCTTCTCTCAGTATTATTGCTATTTTTGTATCAAACTCCATTCTCGTTAAATCCCAAAGATAGAAGAAAGACCAGTTCTCTGACTATGCGCCTCCATGATATTCGGATCTGGCAACTCAATTCTCTCGCTAGCCGCCCTTAGCAAGGAAGGGAGAAGTCCAACATCACCGACAGAATTAAGGAATATGCCTGGACGTGCTAGAACAAAATTAACTGCGGTCCTGATATCCTCATCTGCCTCTAACGGTTCATACCATGTTGCTCGTCGCTTAGATATACCGGCCGCCCAAGGTCCACGCGCAAGACTTTTGATTGTCTGCACAGCGATTTTTCGCTCGTTACATAATTTCAATGTCTCTTCAAAATCCTTTCCGTACGTCACATGATGTGAGGTCACCCAATTGTATGGCATCAAAACCGAATCGAAATCAAAATGTGCAATTGAACGCCGATGCATTGCTGCGACATTCCATCCATGCCCGGTCACACCTATAAATCGAACCTGGCCTGCCTCTCGAGCCTCAATCAAAGCTCGTAAGGCGCCCTTATCGCCCATCGCTAAATCCCACTCATCAGGATGGATTAAGGCGTGGAGTTGAATCAAATCAATAGTATTAACCCGCAATCGGTCTAAGGATTGCTTGATACTATCCTTTGCTGACTGATAATCTCTATCTCGCGTTTTTGTGGCCAGAAAAAAATTATCTCGGTATTTATCCATCCATGGCCCCATACGAATTTCCGCATCACCATAAGCTGGAGCCGTATCGAGATGATTTACATCATATTCTAGAAGTAAATCGAGTGTTTTGTCTGCGGTGTATTGGTCAACTCGACCGAGGGCTGCAGCCCCGAAAATAACAGCTGAACTCATGTGCCCTGTTCGTCCAAAGGCTCTTTTTTCTATAGCCACTATAGCACCTCATAGCTCATAAATTCTTTACGTTCTGTGAATTGAATTTTATTCTTTAAAATAATTACCAATATTTTCATTGGAATAAAAGTATTTAAGCGAATAGTTTACCTTCATGAAAAATCAACTGTTCAATAACAACACTATGAAGCTCGGCGTTATGGCTTTTAACTGCTCTCATGGTTCTACGGTAACTATGGCGGATGGTATTTGGCCAATGACTTGGTCCGATAACGCCACTTTAGCTCAGATGGTTGATAACTCTGGAATGGAAGTGCTCCTGCCTGTAGGAAGATGGAAAGGATACGGAGGCGACACCAATTTTAATAACCGTACTTTTGAAAGTTTTACCTGGGCATCAGGTATTAGTGCCATCACAGAACACTGTACTGTTTTTGCAACAGTTCACGCCCCACTTATTCATCCGGTAGCTGCAGCAAAAATGGCGGCAACAATAGATCATATTTCAAATGGAAGATTTGCGATAAATTTAGTTGCAGGTTGGTTCAAAAATGAGTTTCAAATGTTCAACAGTATTTGGCGTGAACATGATCAACGTTACGAATACGCATCGGAGTGGATTGAATTAGTAAAGCGCCTTTGGATAGAAACTAATGAATTTGATTTTCAAGGCCAGTTTTTTGAGGGCAAAGGCTTATGGAGTGAACCAAAGCCACTTCAACAACCAAGACTACCTATAATGAATGCGGGGTCGTCCACTCAAGGTCAAATTTTTTCTGCGAAACACGCTGACATGAATTTTGTCATGCTACGTCAAAAGGATGACACTAGCGATATAAAGCAAATCAAGAATTTAAAAGTCTTGGCGAGTGATTTGGGGAGAAGTTCCCAGTGTTGGATCCATGCTTATGTAGTATGTCGGGATACAGAGAAAGAAGCGAAAGATTATCTCCACCATTATGTTGTTGAGAAAGGTGACGATGTAGCAGTGAAAAATATGTTGGATATTTTTGGTTTACAATCCGAAACACTAGAGCCAGCAGTTTTAGATAATTTCAAATACCATTTCAAAGCAGGACACGGCGGCTATCCTTTAGTCGGAACTCCAGAGCAGATTGTCACCAATATAGAAAAATTATCTCAAATGGGAGTTGATGGAATATTATTGTCCTGGGTCGACTACCTACAGGAAGCACAACAATGGATCGACGAAGTTATTCCCCTGTTAGAGCAGGCGGGACTGCGTCAACCATTTATTCCATCTAAAATATGAACTTACTCGCACTACACAAAACTGGTATTCTTTTCCTCGTAACACTCTGGTTTTGTTGGGGATTCAGCTATCCTGCCACCAAAATAATGCTGCGTGAACTCGATATTTGGACAAGTAGAACATTAATCATGGGAGCGGCTGGCGCTTTATTATTGATATTAGGTTTCCTCGGAAAAAAAGAACTTAAAATCCCAAAAGAATACCATAGAGACCTCATCATAGCCGCTTTATTGAATATGACGGTGTTCCAGATATGCATGACGTTTGGTGTTCATTATTTCAGCGCTGGCAGAACAGTCGTTATCGTCTATACGATGCCCCTTTGGGCGATGTTGTTTGCCTGGTATATATTGAAGGAACCGCTATTGTTAAAAAGATTAATAGCGCTTAGTTTGGGAATGGCTGGGCTTGCAGCTTTGTTGAGCCAAAACTTTAGCCATCTCAGGGCCCCTGGTCTTGGAGCCGCATGCACGGTAGTTGGTGCAATTTCATTTGGGCTGGGAACTGTTTGGATGAAACGGCGCATTTGGGTAACTGATCCGACTGTTATAGCCGGTTGGCAACTTCTCATAGGGACAGTCCCGCTCATACCTTTTTGGTTAATACTGGGAACTAAAACTGCTTGGGGAGAAATTACATTATTAACACTGGGAACTTTTATTTTCTTAATCTTAATAGCTAATGTTTTAGCTTATTTTTTGTGGTTCCGTATACTTCAGATCTTTCCAGCATCAGTCTCTGGGATGGGAACACTGGCGGTTCCAATTGTTGGGGTAATTGCAAGTTCTATCCTATTAACAGAAACAATTGGCATAAATGAATTACTCGCCTTGGGGCTAATCATTCCAGCATTGATAATAAATTTGAAAACTTCTTAAATATAACATGGTCATCGCCTACATGTTCGTAATCTACATTTTAGATCAAAACTTTCTAATTTTTACATAATGGCTATTATGTAACGTGTTTGTAACCGTACACTTAAGTGAAAGGTATCCCGATGATTAATAAACGCATGCGTTTTGGTATTTTCTTGGCACCATTTCACGCGGTTGAAGAAAACCCAACTAATGCTATTGAGCGCGATTTTGAGTTAGTTGAGCACCTTGATAATCTTGGTTATGATGAAGCGTGGATAGGAGAACACCATTCTGGGGGATTTGAAATTATCGCCTCCCCAGAAGTTTTCATCGCCGCTGCAATAGAAAAAACTAAACATATCCGACTAGGAACTGGAGTTGTCTCATTACCCTATCACCATCCGTTTATGAGTGTTGATAGAATGGTCCAATTAGACCACCAATCCAGAGGCCGCGTTATGTTTGGGGTTGGCCCGGGGGCTTTAGTAGGTGATGCATTCAGAATGGGAATCGATCCCGCCAGCCAACGGACACGAATGAATGAAGCATTAGACGCGATCATGCCTTTGCTAAATGGCGAGGTTGTTGATGCTAAAACTGATTGGTTTGAACTGCGGGAAGCACAAATGCAACTTCCTTGCTACACACGACCACATATGGAAATGGCGGTGGCTTGTGCGAGATCTCCCTCCGGTGCTTTAGCGGCTGGTAAGCACGGCTTAGGTATGCTATCCATAGGCGGAACATCAGATGAGGCACTTCAGCACCACGCTAATAACTGGAAAATCTGCGAACAAACAGCGGCTGAAAACGGGAAAACAGTCAGCCGAGAAAATTGGCGTGTCGTAACTCTAGCTCACATTGCTGACACAAAAAAACAAGCGCTTGAGAATGTAAAATTTGGCATAGAAAAATGGGCACAATATTTTAGAGAAATAGCAACTTTCCCAATCGTACCCGATGGAATCGAGAACGCGGTAGAGTTTTTGATGGAAAATAATATGGCTTGCATAGGTACACCCGATGATGCAATCCAGCACATTGAAAAATTACAAAAAGGCACAGGTGGGTTTGGCGCATACCTTGAGCTTGCACATAACTGGGCGGATTGGGATGCTACGAAACGTCATTATGAATTGATGTCGCGGCATGTTGCTCCACATTTTCAGGGATTAAATGATCTTCGAAGAGCGAGTTATGATTATAGTTTTAAAAACCGAGATGTATTTGTTGGGCAAGCCGCAGCAGCGGTTCAATCAGAAATAGATAAACATCAAAAGAGGCAGGGAAATGAGAAAGACGCAGCGGAGTAATTTAGCGTTTTTATAAAACCTAGAAGGTTTAATTTAAAAGTAAGGCGGCTAACAATTGTTAAACGGGCCGCGTGCCTTTTAATAAAACCCTCTGATGTTTCCTTGTTTCTCCGATTGGATAATCAACATTCACGGAGTGCAGCAAACATCGGTTATCCCAGAGAAGTATATCTCCCAAACGCCACTCGTGGTGATATTGAAACTCTTCTTTGGTAACCCAAGCATAAATAACATCTAATAAATTATCACTCTCTTCACGACCCATCCCAATAATTCTATCAGTTCTGTTAGGGTTAAAATAGATTGACTTTAAATTTGTATCTTCGTGGGTTCGAACGAGAGGATGTTCAACATCCTTTGTTTCATTTGTTTCTTCTGTGGTAAGTTTCTGTGCTCGAGCGTTTGCTCTGATAGTATCATAAGAATGAACAGCGATGAGCTCGGTTATATTCGATTTTACAGTTTCTGGCATCTCTTCAAAGGCTTTACGAGTGTTAGAAAAGCGTGTTTGCCCTCCAGACGACGGTATTGCAAGCGCTTGTAAAACGGTGGCTTTTGCAGGTTTTTCAAAATATGAGTCATCGGTATGCCATCCTGAAAGCCTAACCAAATTTAGGTCTTTTGGCTTTGAATCGGGGGTTTTATAGGTACTTTCTAAAATAGAGACTTCGGGGTTCTCTTTATCCCATCGATGTCGCAGAAGTTGCATTTGAGGTTCCCCAAACACTGCAGCAAACTTTGCAAATTTTGAACTACTTAAAGGATTACCCTCTATACAAAGCAAATGATATTTCAAAAACGCTTCGTTAAGTAAAATTAAATCGGAATCCGCAACTTCCTTTTCTAAATTCAGATTAGTAACCTTAGCGCCCAACGCATCGGATAGCGGTTCAATTTTCATCACCATGAACACTCCATCACTATTTTTTTACACGTCTCTGTAAAATACCCAAATCATTTTATATACATCATTTTTCTATTTTACCACTTTTCGCCTATTAGACTGACGCCTTTCCTGAAATTTTAATGTCCAGCTATAACCAATCCACCCAGTTAAAACAGCCCATGGAAAGCATCCAAGAAACAGTGGCAACCCCCAGAGGTCTATCATTGTTAGAGTAATATCCCACACAGCAGTAAGACTACCGCCACCTATTAGCAGCAACTCCTCCAGCTTAATTGAAAATTCCTTGAACCCGAGAGATTGGTCCCATCTACCAAGCATCAACCGACCGGTTATTAAAAATATATAATAAACAATAGGAACCGTAAAAACATTAGTTACCCACGTCCAAGCCAAGGCAGGGATAATATTAAACCGCCATTTCGGAAATAAAAATCTCTGAAATACCCAAAATCCGCCGACCAAAACCATTTGTATTCCAACAAATGGATTCATAGCCGACACTAGTCCAACCAACACGCCCCTCGCCGTTTCAACCGGTGGAGATTGACTCCGCAGAATAGGGATAACGAGCTTATAGCGAATAAGCCTTATCAGTTTCAGGAGCATCGGAAGATCACAATATAGTCACACGTGCAATATTAAAAACATCCACTAATAATAAAGACTTGATGACATAAGGCAATATTACAAACATTCTTCCTAAGAAGCAGATATACTGCGCAAGGCAATGCAAGCAGCTCCATATCCATTATCAATGTTAGTTGTGGCTATTCCAGGGGCGCAACTGGATAATGCTGACTCTAGCGCAACCCGTCCGCCTTCAGAAACTCCATAACCATTCGATGTAGCGACAGCTATAACTAATCCCCGAGCTAAACCACCGATTACACTGAACAAAGCCCCCTCCATACCTGCACACACAATTAGAATAGAGGCGGCCTTTATAGCTTCTTGATTATGAAGCACACGCCATAAACCAGCCACGCCGATATCTATTAATTCATTGCAGGAGACCCCATGAAATAGAAGAGTTCGAGCAGCCTCTCTAGCAACACATAGATCCGAAGTACCTCCTGTTATGATAAGTATGTTAGCTCCGTTACTGGGCCTTGGAATTTTTCCAGATATTGCGGTTTTAGATATTGAATCATAATCTAATAAGGCTTTATCTTGCTCAGACAAAGCATCGAACTTTTCCACTTCTAAACGCGTTATTAAAGCCTTCCCTTTTGAATTATGAGCTTGCCTAAGGGCCTCTGAAATCTGTTCTGGTGTTTTCACGTTAGCAAGAATTGCTTCGGTTAGCCCAATTCTCTCAACTCTGTCAGTATCGAAGCAAACTAACTTCTCCATATCGTCGTCAGTCATAATTTTTCTCGTAAGAAAGCACTTCCTTGTTTATAGGAAGAATATTCCACACCTTTATTGTGACCATATATTCTTACTAAATTATCGACTTTTTGGCGTAAATTGCAATCTACCTTATTCAGCAAAGTCTCTTCTAACTCTATTACAATGCCAACACGTTTAACCCTGCATCGGATTATGCCTAGTCCAAATTCTTCCTGTAACAACCGTTCAACACTGTCGATTAACATCAATTTTTCATTCGTAACGTGCAATCCCGTTTCTATTCGACTAGAAAGGCAAGGCGCCGCAGGTAATTGCTTGATATCGTCCAAACCAAGATCCTCGGCAATAAGTCTAATATCCCGTTTGCCTATATTAGCCTCAACAAAAGGGTGACGCACCTCGAAATCCTTTGCTGCCTCTAAGCCAGGTCTAAAATCACTTAAATCATCTAAATTAGTCCCTGATAAGATTGGCTGAGAGGTAAATTGGGCTATGCGAGAGTAAAGATTACTTTTACAAAAAAAACATCTGTTAACAGGATTTTCCAAGTAATTTGGATCTTGCATTTCATTCGCGTTTATTAATTCAAGTTGCCATCCAGCATTTTTAGCATGCCTCTCAATACGTTCCGTTGCCTCTCTCGGCACTGCTGGGGACAGAGCATGAAACATTGTAACCGAAACATTCAGAGTTCTCTTTGCAATATGCGCCAATGTCATACTATCAACACCCCCGCTGACAGCGATGGCTACTGACTCCATATGCATTAGAATTGATGCTATTTTTTTTTGGAAATCAGCGCTTTTCATTTTTTTTTGTAGCACCTTGTAATAATTGATTTCTGCGGAGAGATCTCTCGGCTTGCGTAGATGTGTTTAATATCAATTCATCCATATCAGCTTTAATGGTAATGACCCCATCCGGCCTAATCGATTTTTTTGCGCTTACGCCGTCTAGACTAATATTCTCACGGCTTAGTACGCTGCGATTTGAGATTTGCTTTCTCAATCCAATCGTCGTTGTTTGCAGAAATATCTGTTCAATCGCTTGGTTTATATAGTTAGGATAACATAAAACGCGCACTGAGGTTGCAAGACGACCTTTTTTACCAAATACCATATATTGAATGACATCCAACACACCTTGAGTAGCCCTCAGTATATCAAGAGCAACAGCTAACTCCTCACCAGTCTGATCATCAACTTCAAAGGTTATTTCGCCGACCTCATCGTTAGTTCTAAATTCTGCTGTTGTTTCTTCAAACGCCAGAATCCTTAGCATATTTGGTACGCCTTTTAACTCCTTTGTACCAAGGCCGTATCCACTAGCTATCAATCGGCCATTATTTCTTTTCGTATTTTGAGAGGCCGCAATGTGTGTCAAAATTGCAGCCCCAGTGGGTGTGACTCTTTCACCAGAGATACCATCGTCGGCCATTATATAACCTTTGAGAAGTTGGCTGGTGGCCGGAGCTGGAACAGGCATTAACCCGTGGGCGGTATTTACCGTTCCTGACCCCATTGGAATATCGTCAACACTCCACTCAGAACAGTTTAGCAGCTCAAGAATAGTTGCTGTTCCAACAATATCACAAATTGAGTCCCAGTCGGCTATCTCATGAAAATGAACTGCATCTATCGATTTACCATGAACTGCTCCCTCTGCTACAGCAAGTCGATGGAAGATATCTATCGCCCTTTCGATGACAGCCGGTGGCAGTGCGCTATCGGAAAGCCTCTTACAGA
>QCQB01000022.1 GCA_003212315.1 SAR116 cluster bacterium AG-447-C21
ATCAATCCAAAAGTAGGACTCAATTTTGCGACACTATTGAGATCCGTGTTGAGACAGGACCCTGACATTATCATGGTGGGAGAAATTAGAGATGAAGAAACTGCGCGACTTGCAACTCAATCAGCCCTAACGGGTCACCTGGTTCTCTCGTCGCTGCATACAAACAATGCATTTGGAGCAATAAACCGTTTACTGGATATGGGCCTTGAGCCTTTTCTAATTAGTGCGGCCGTTAGGGCTATTATTAGTCAAAGATTAATCAGACGACTTTGTCCAAAATGTAAAAAAAGTGGGTTGGTCACACCCGCAGAACAGAAACAACTTGGACTTAAAATTGGGACAATTGTAAGTCGTCCTAATGGTTGTATGTCGTGTTATCAAACAGGCTATAAAGGGCGAATAGTTCTTACGGAATTATTGGAATTGAACGATAATATTCGTGACTATATTAATAATTCAAGAAAGACTAGTTCCGTGGATTGCAGTCTTCTGCCAGAAGAAACGTTGGCAAATGCCGCTCGGGCTCATATCGAGTCTGGTGAAACAAGTATTGAAGAATTTTTAAGCATTATGGGATCACTTGATTGAATCGATTTTTAAAACTACAAGGCAGTTTATTCGATAGCCCACGAAAACATTTGTCATTATTTTTAGAACAGATTGCAACACTTCTAGAAGCTGGGCTGCCGATCGATATAGCGTTTCGATCGATGGGCCGCGATAACCATTCCGGTTATTTTCCAGACATGGCTATTGCAACTGCAGCTAGATTGGAAAAAGGCGAGCTACTGTCGGATATTCTCGAGGACGAAGATAAAATATTTAACACGTTTGACATAGCAATCATTCGAACATCAGAGACAAGCGGCGACCTTGTGGCGGGCTTCTCACAACTTTTTAAATACCACAAGAAACGCGAGGCTTTGCGTCAGAAGTTAAGAACAACGTTTACCTACCCAGCAATACTTGCCGTTGCATCCCTTATTACTATAGTTATTTTACTAACAGTAGTGATACCTCAGTTCGAGCCCATACTGGTTCAACAAAAGAATGCGCCCCCACTAGTTACTCTTATGATGCTTTCATCTTCCCACTTCCTCATGGAATATGGTTGGATCGCTATTTTAGTGATAATGTTTTTGATTTTATACTTTCAAACTCCTGATGGGAAAAAACAGTTTTATAATAGGATTATTAAAGCACCGCGCGTCGGCTCTATTATCGAGAGTATAGCAGTAGAACAATGGTCGAGAGGAATGGCCTTATTACTAGATCGGGGCATCCCATTGCCAAAAGCATTAGAGCTGGGGGCTCCACTTTTTAATAATGAAGAAATGCGTAGAGCTGGACAAAGGATTGCTAAGCAGACTGCAGAGGGACGACAACTAACAATCTCAATGGCAGAATCCGGTCATTTCCCTGATTCAATTATTCAACTGGCCCGAATAGGTGAAGAGACTGGAAATCTCAGCATCATGTTCGAAAAGTCGGCCGATTATCTAACTACAGAAATTCAGTCAAAATTAGAAGCAGCCATCTCGATACTTGAACCTTTAATAATAATAGTTTTAGGTGGAATAGTTGCTTTGGTTGTTATTGCTTTGATGACAACAACGATGAGCCTTAACTTGATGGTTACATAACAATGGTTTTGCGACGACTTTTTATCCGTGGGAAGAAAACATCTGAGCCATCAGGTGACGCCGGTTTTACACTTTTAGAACTACTCGTAGTTCTTGTTATTATAGGGCTTATCAGCGGGCTTGTCGGTCCACAAGTGATGAAGCTACTCGGAAAAGCAAAAAGTGATGTGGCCAAGGTACAGATGGACAATATTACGAGTAGCTTAAATCTATTTAGTCTCGATGTTGGAAGGTACCCTAATAATAATGAAGGCCTATCTGCCCTAATAAAAAAACCAAATGATATGCCACAATGGTCAGGGCCTTATCTAACCAATGACGCGATACCCAACGATCCGTGGAATAGGCCATATATATATATCCAACCTGGCACGAACGGAAAACCGTATCAATTAAAAAGTCTAGGGGCTGATGGCACAATCGGCGGTCAAGCAGAAGATGCTGATATCAGTAAACCATGAAATCTAATGATGGCTTTACCCTCTTAGAAAGTCTTGTAAGTCTAACAATAATATCCAGCTTATTATTGTTACTTCTGCAGAGCTTAAACATAAGTATTTTCCAATTAAAAAAAACTGATACGACCGTTTTAGCTGCAAGCCTCAGTAGATCATTACTAAGTGAAATAGGTGTTATACACCCATTACAACGCGGCGAAATAAGCGGTCGCATTGGAAACATCGCAAATTGGAGTGCTACTATCTCTAAGCGGCCACTTTTTTTTGATGACAGAGCACCAGAACAGGCGGGAGTAATGGCCTTATTACTAGATCGGGGCATCCCATTGCCAAAAGCATTAGAGCTGGGGGCTCCACTTTTTAATAATGAAGAAATGCGTAGAGCTGGACAAAGGATTGCTAAGCAGACTGCAGAGGGACGACAACTAACAATCTCAATGGCAGAATCCGGTCATTTCCCTGATTCAATTATTCAACTGGCCCGAATAGGTGAAGAGACTGGAAATCTCAGCATCATGTTCGAAAAGTCGGCCGATTATCTAACTACAGAAATTCAGTCAAAATTAGAAGCAGCCATCTCGATACTTGAACCTTTAATAATAATAGTTTTAGGTGGAATAGTTGCTTTGGTTGTTATTGCTTTGATGACAACAACGATGAGCCTTAACTTGATGGTTACATAACAATGGTTTTGCGACGACTTTTTATCCGTGGGAAGAAAACATCTGAGCCATCAGGTGACGCCGGTTTTACACTTTTAGAACTACTCGTAGTTCTTGTTATTATAGGGCTTATCAGCGGGCTTGTCGGTCCACAAGTGATGAAGCTACTCGGAAAAGCAAAAAGTGATGTGGCCAAGGTACAGATGGACAATATTACGAGTAGCTTAAATCTATTTAGTCTCGATGTTGGAAGGTACCCTAATAATAATGAAGGCCTATCTGCCCTAATAAAAAAACCAAATGATATGCCACAATGGTCAGGGCCTTATCTAACCAATGACGCGATACCCAACGATCCGTGGAATAGGCCATATATATATATCCAACCTGGCACGAACGGAAAACCGTATCAATTAAAAAGTCTAGGGGCTGATGGCACAATCGGCGGTCAAGCAGAAGATGCTGATATCAGTAAACCATGAAATCTAATGATGGCTTTACCCTCTTAGAAAGTCTTGTAAGTCTAACAATAATATCCAGCTTATTATTGTTACTTCTGCAGAGCTTAAACATAAGTATTTTCCAATTAAAAAAAACTGATACGACCGTTTTAGCTGCAAGCCTCAGTAGATCATTACTAAGTGAAATAGGTGTTATACACCCATTACAACGCGGCGAAATAAGCGGTCGCATTGGAAACATCGCAAATTGGAGTGCTACTATCTCTAAGCGGCCACTTTTTTTTGATGACAGAGCACCAGAACAGGCGGGAGTAATGGCTTATGATGTTGCCCTCGAAATCACAATTCAAAACAGTCAATACAAGTTTTATACTGTTAAGAATACTATTAACGGTAACCTACGATGAAAGACAACCTTCAAGACGGGTTTACTTTAGTAGAATTACTAATATCACTCAGTATCCTGTCATTATTTTCTATTTTGGTAATAAATGGAATTAATACAGGGGTAGTCGGCTCCAATAAAATCTCAGAAAAAATGGAGAGTATCGAAACAGTCCAGAGTTTGGACCGCTTGTTTCGAAGAACAATTAGCGCATTGATCCCCATAGAAATCTCTGATGATGATGACTCAAAGATTTATTTTTCCGGAGAGAAGGATGGGATTACATTTATGGCACAAGGTGAAAATGGTCCTCAGAGATATGCTATCCTATCAGATAAAGAGAATATGATAAGCTTTTCGCGCGGTGTGTTGCAGAAAACTCTTAACACCTATCAAATAGGGCCCCATCATTTTAGTTATTTCGGAACACTTGCAGGGGAACACAAGGCTCGCTGGCATCGAAAATGGAAAGACCAGACAAATACGCCAAAATTAGTCAGGCTTACTATTAATAACTTTTTTCCCATCACAGTTAAGCCTCCAAGGCATATTGAGGCACGATGAGCTCTCACAAAGATGCAGGTATTGCAATGCTACTGACACTTTTTGCTCTAGCGGTAATTTCTACACTGGCGCTGATCATTATAAAAAAGGGCCACAACGCGTTTGAACAAAATAGAATGATAATAAAAAGGGCTCAAAGCCTGGCAATTGCCGACGGTGCAATAAAAGCAACTTACCCTCTGCTACTTGATGAAAATAGAGACCACATTCTTAAAGTTAACGGGGGCAGGCTTCGACACAGCATTGGAGGTACAAATATATTTGTTGAGATTTATGATGCCTGCGGAAAATGGGACCTGAACAGCGGCCACATCGATATACTTAATGCATTGCTTCTGAAATTACTCCCTACGGGATCAAAGACCTTTGTGCGAGAACTGCTAAAAGTTAGAGAAACCAATGCCGGGTTCAAGCACATCAACCAGGTATTAGCCTTACCTAGCTCAAAGGGTCTAGATTTATCACAGTTCATAAAAGAAATAACAGTCTACTGCCGAAGACCGCAAGTAGATCCTACAAGCAGCTCTGATTTAATGAGAAAGGTATTGCACCCTCTCCCGAGCTTTTTGAGCAGACCCGGACCGGGGAATACCTTTGAGATCAAAGCAACAAGTCGGTTGGGGCCAGGATCAAGAATTAGCGTTAAGGCCTTCCTGAATATTACTAACGATCCTATGAACCCTATAGAAACCCTAAGTTGGCAATCTAACTACTAAACTGGATTTATACTACAAAAGTGAGCTATACCTTGGAGTATTATTTTTAAATAAAGGTTCTTGGTGACGGTGCAAAAACTGAATTATTTTATGACCTCATGGTCAAAGGGCATTGCAAAAGGTATTCCCTATCAATTGAAATCACTGATAGGGATTGGACTATACTACACCGCGATTGAGCTCAGGGGAGATGATTTTCTAATATCTCAATTTCATGAAGGTAACTTTATTAAATCGAGAACAGTTACACCCGAAGATGCAATTGAGATTGCGGCAAATTACCGGGGTGAACAAGTAATCGTTATTCCAGACGAGGATAGTATAACATTTAATTTGACGTTGCCAAAAACCGCCCTTCGATCGCTCGAGCAACTAATAGAATCAGAGATCCAAACACAGACCCCTTTTGATGCGTCAGAGGTAAATCTAAGTTATGAAATTACATCCACCGATAACGGTGAAGTATCGATCGGAGCGCAAATAGTTCCAAAACTTAAATTAAATGAAATCATGGATAAAGCTAAAACGTTTGGCCTATCGCCTATAATAGCAATTGTTAATAAGACGAGAATGTCTGAAGCCGAGAATATAAATTTTTTTCAAAAAACGGAACTCCATAAAAGGTCAGGGAGCCTCTCAAAGGTTTTGGGTGTAGCCCTATTAATATTGATAGCAGCAGCGATAGGCTCACCATTTATACAAAGACATATCAGCATTGAAAAAGCAGAACTCCTTAATCAAAGCCTAAAAACTCAAATCAAAAACATACAACTAAACCAGAGAGAGTTAGCGCATCTTAAGAAGGAGGCGCAGACAATAAGAAAGTTTGCCCAAGAGACGCATAAGATAATCGAGTTATTGGACACTGTCAGTAAAGCAGTGCCAGACTCAGCGTGGTTAAGTCGTTACTCCGCGACCAATAATACTATTACGCTCCACGGATTTGCCAAAGATGCTTCAGAGGTTCTTACTGAATTAGCAAAAATTAAAACTTTATCTACCGCCACTTTACAATCACCCATAATAAAAGACCTTTCAAAAAACCTTGAGCGGTTTCATATCAGGGCAAAAATATTATGATACCAGAAAGGCAGCACATTAAACCCATGAACCCTTTTACTGCATGGGGGTTATTGGGCTTGGTGCTGTTTGTAATCTGGCTCGGCGGTTACCAGACCGTCGTGCAATACGCTAGCCAACAAAAAGATTACTTGTCCCAGGCTCAAATTCTAGTTCAAAAACAACAAAGTCTCATTGCTAGAGCTAGTTTAATAAAAGAAGTATTGGCTCAAGCGAAACTGGAAAAGCAGAAAATACAATCCCTGATAGACCTAAAAAAGGGAAACCCTATACCTGTGTTTCAATCGCTAATCAGAAAATTAGCAAAAGATAACGGAATACAACTAACAAAAATCCAAATCCCTAAAATCAGCAAAGAAAGTCACCTGCAGATGCTTTCTATTAAGGTAGAAGGTATTGCATCGATTGAAAACGTGAGAGATTTTTTGAAAAAAACGGCTCTTCTGAACCCCTTAATTCGAATAGATAGCTTAGACTTAATTTCATCTGGTCGTGATACTAATAACACGCGACTTATTATTTCGCTTGAGGCGTCGGCATTAACGGATCATCAAAGATGAGGCGGCGGCAGTATTTTTTATCAATAATTTTTGTCTGTCTTACTATAATCATCATATTGCCTTGGTGGAAAGGCGCCCCCCCTAAGGTGACTTCCACTAAAGATAAAAAAGCCAGGGTATCCCAATTAGTATTTCAATTACCTGAATACGAAGAAAACGGTTTTGAAGCGATAATTCAACGTCCTTTATTCAATCCCAAACGAAGGCCTTCTGAGAAAACCCCGACGTTACCGGCCAGAGAAATAAATCGCTCGGCCCTTTTAAAACTTAAAATAAAGGGTATTGTTGCCAGCGGAAGAAAAAAGATGATCCTTGTGGAAAAAAATAACAAAACACTAGAGCTTTATTTAGGAGCTAAATTAGATGGTTGGGTTTTAAAAGACGTCGAGAGCGATTCGGTAATATTTTCCGATGGGAAAATAGAAATAGACCTTCTTAAAATAAATCAAAATGGTAAAAAGCAGGCAACATCGAGAAACACAAGATGGTTACCAAAAGCTAGGCGAAGCAAATGATTTCAAGAAAAGTAATAATCGGCGGAATTATAGTTCTAGCGCTTACTTCATGTAAAACACTGCCAGAATATCAGAAGTCGAATCCCGACCGAACTGCTTTAATTACCTCTTCTAAAACTCCTTCGGTTCCAAAGGGGGATTCAACGAGACTGAACGAGCAGGTTGCTTCTAAAGGGAGTTCACAAACCACGTCTTTGAATAAGATATATACTCCGATTTTAAAAAACGTGCCTTCTCCATCAAAAGAAAAATTGCAGAAGTATGAAGTGGCGGGAGATTTATCTGTAGAGTTAACCAAGGTTGATATTAAACAAGCGATCAAAATAATCCTTGGGGATATACTGAAACTCAATTACGTGCTTCATCCAAATGTTCGAGGTTTAGTTACTTTAAGGACAGTCCGACCAATAACAAAAACGCAGATGCTGGGGCTCCTAGATGCCGTACTGGAAGCACATGGTCTCATGGCAGTTCATGGAGATGGAATAGTTCAAATCATTCCCTCCTCAAGTAAAAAAGATGCGAAAGTTACACACTTGCTTAAACAAACCAAAGATGGGTTTGGAGTTGAGGTTATCCCGTTAACAAATATTCCAACAGGGAAAATGCTGACCCTACTTTCACCAGTAGTGGAGAAAGATGATGTTATTGACTTACCCGGCATAAATAATCTTTTGCTTATATCAGGAATTAAAAAGCAAAGGATAACTATAAAGAAATTGATTGAATTGCTCGATGTAGATGCAATGGCATCACAATATGTGGCGATAGTAAGTCTTCGAAACACAAGACCAGAGGTAATGATTTCTGAGCTCGAACAAATCCTAAGTCCAAGAGGGAATGGCCTTGTGCGATTTACACCCATCAAACGACTTAATGCTCTAATGGCGATCACACCAAATCAAAAACTCATAGAAACTGTCAATCTTTGGATCGCGAGATTGGATAAAACAAAAGACGCGGATGAGAGACGGCTCTTTGTCTATTTTGTAAAACACAGCGATGCCACTGCTTTAACTGAGACGCTTAAGGGAGTTTTCGCGTCTTCGGTACGGCATCGCAGAGGAATTTTACAAGACAATGATGTTAAAAATAAAGATACTAAAAGCGCGCTTTCCCAAACAACATTACATCCAAACTTCAATTCGGATCACGCGAGTAATTCTATTTTGATTTGGGCAACCGGGCGCGAATATGAATTAATATCTGAAGTATTAAACAAAGTGGATATCTCTCCGCTTCAAGTCTTGATAGAAGGGACTGTATTAGAAGTTACACTGCAGGATAATTTGAGGTATGGATTAAAATATTTAATTGAGTCGGGCAACTTTCGATCATTATTTACCCAAAGTAATGCTGCTATTGCTTCTAGTATACTACCCGGGTTTGGCGTTACATTTGGGGGACAAAACACCACAAAACTAGTGATCGATGCACTGTCTGAGATAACGGACGTACGCGTCGTATCTTCACCTCAACTTTTAGTTATGGATGGCGGCACAGCCCGTCTTCATGTTGGCGACCAAGTGCCTATTATCACTAGAACCTCCTCCTCCACTGCTACTGACGACAATAGAATTACTAATGAGATCGAGTATCGAGACACTGGCGTTACCCTTGATATAACACCAAAAGTCAAATCTAGCGGAACGGTGACTTTAAATATATCCCAAACAGTCAGTGATGTGGTCAGAACAAGCAGTTCGGAAATTAATTCCCCTACAATCCAACAAAGACAAGTAACAAGTACAGCAAGCCTCCAGAGCGGCACCACTGCTTTACTGGCTGGATTAATCCGAGAAGTAGCAACGGACATAAAATCCGGTATTCCATTACTGCATAAATTACCCGTATTAGGGCATTTTTTTGGAACTACTGGAGGACAAAAACAACGTACCGAACTCGTGGTTCTGATTTCGCCAAAAGTCATAAAAAGTAGAGACGAATCAGAAAAAATCACTGAAGATATCCTGCAAAAATATAAGGGATTATTGGCCACTAACCCCGCACTAAAAGCCAATGAATAAATTACGCCCAATAAAACTATTCAGTTTGTTAAAATTAGGCATCAGCGTTTCAATTATTTCGAGTCTCGGAATATCCCCTTCATTGGGACTAACCGAAACGAATAGTGCATCATATCTATTCCAACAAGTAGAAGAGTTGAAAGCAAAAAAGGGAGCTATTCTTCTGAGAGAAGCATCCGGCGCCAGAATGTTTTATGATCCTATTAGAGATATAGCAGGTTCATTAAAAGGAGACCATTACACGGATGCAGATAGATCTTGGGTGGAATCTGGATTAATAGTGTATGATGTATATAGACAATTAGGTGG
This sequence comes from SAR116 cluster bacterium AG-447-C21, assembly GCA_003212315.1. GTDB lineage: Bacteria > Pseudomonadota > Alphaproteobacteria > Thalassobaculales > Thalassobaculaceae > UBA7326. The sequence goes on from QCQB01000022.1 coordinate 9,381, forward strand.
AGAAAAGCTCAGTCAGCCCATTTTTTTTCAAGTGAAGGACGATCTATTTTTTGTCTCAGTTTCGAGTTTTAAATCCGGTTGGCATTCTGATCGGGACCAAGCATTAATTAAATTTTTCTTTTCCTTAATTAATCAAAGCAAGGTTATTTCTTCCTCTTCTTCTAAGTCTAATTTTCTCAATCCATCTAGTCAAAACCCTATTCAAATTGAAAAAGTCTTGTCACAGGCAATTGACAATAGGTCTCTCTCTCCTACGCTACGAGGCAGTGAAAGGTTAGAATTAAATTTTTCAGAATCTGCAATCGTTATAGCAACGCCGAGTCTGAAGGTGCAACATCCCAGCACAATCAGCAGAGGCGTCACCGCAACAGTTTCGCGTCAAGGAAATCCAAAGCCTGGTACAACGACAGTTTTTGGTTTTTCCAGTGACCAGAAATTCCGTCCTCAAAATTATCAAGAAATAATTTTAACCGAAGGTTCTCACGACGATATACATTTCAATTCATCTAACGTTGCGTCTTCCGAAAACAAAAAAATTTCTAATAATCTGTTAGATAGAATTGTCACTAGTGGCGAAGTAAAACGTTACCGACTTCAACTCAATAATAATGCAAATGTTAATATATCCTCTGTGGGCCCTTCTGACGTGACAGCCACTATTACAGAAGACAAAACTGGCGCTATCATTGAAAGAGATGACGACAGTGGCAAGGGATACAACTTCTCAATATCCAAAGCTCTGAAAGCCGGTGCCTACATCCTTGAGGTTCGGCATTGCTGCGCCGGCACCGGAGCATTCGGCTTAAAATTTGAAACTGATAAATAGAAACCTATTGAATTGGTTTTATCATCCCAACTGCAGTCTTAAATCCAGTATAGTCCCAGTTGTCATACTTCGAGAGCGCGGAGTAGGCTTTATCCACAGCTTTTTGAGCCGATTTTGCCGCTGCTTTCATACCCATTCTATCCGCAGTTGAGAGTACAGCACTTATCCCCATTATCGCTTGCTCGGCGCCTACATAATCAGAAAACTCTGCTTTTTTTGCCCTATCAATTAAACCGTTCAGTAATCTAGATACGTCCTTCTTTCCAAACTTGTGGCTAGAGAACAAGGCGACTAACTCCGAGGATGTTTGCTTCAACACTTTAGCAGCCGCATAATACTTAGATTCATTCTCTGTAGTGGACTTATGTAAGGCTTTGGTTTGCTGGACGAGTAATGCACCCTTTTTAGGGTCAATATTCGATACTATTATCTGCAACATCAGTAAATTCGAGTCGTCAAACCTGACAACCCCAGGGCCAAGTCCTGTGCTCGGTCGTGGTTGCCATTTTTGCTCCATAAGAGAATGATGGCATGCCTGGCAGTCATAAAGCACCAATTCTGGAAAAATTCCATCTCGGTTGCGTTTAGGATCCAACAGAGCATCCAACCGTCGTTCCAAAGCAATGGCCTGCCCAATAGCCCAAGTTTGTATTCCGTTTGCAACTATTTTGCGTTTACGGTAGTCGCTATCAATCTTATAGTGAGCTGGTTGTATGGCAGTAAACGTATCTAACTCAAAACTCATTCTTGGATGCCCAGCACCCATTATTCTATGGGTCACGAACTTAGTTTCATCCCCAAAATGACATGAGATACATAATTCAGCGCGCTTAACGGGATCCTCTGTTGGGTATAAGCCTGCTTTTACGTTATCTTCGTGGGTCCCAACACCTGAGACATGAATGCCAAGCCATCGCTGTCCTCCACCGTGACATGCTTCACACCCAACGCCATCAGAAATCTGGAACACACGTCCACGTTTATTTTGCGGAACATTATCAGCATGACAATCCAAACATATTTTAGCTTCATGCGCCTTACCAATTCCAAGATTTTTTGCCATTTTCTTGGAGGTTGAATTTAATAAAACGGAATATGCTTTCGAATGAGGATCATATTGCTCCCATGTCATATATTCGTTTTGCAATACAGTTGAACCAGCCCATGGTGTTGTTGCTCCATGGCACGTGCTGCCGGCGCAGGACGTCACACCAATATGAATATCATCAGCATTTTGCGGCAATATAGTTTGCGCAACACCGAACCTGGTTAGAAAAATCTCTGCAATAGCGATTATAGAAATCGCCGCTAAAATTTTTCTTACATTAATATTCATACCTGATTCCCCCCTGGAACAACTCTAGTACCTTTTTCTAACGATTACTAGTAGTGTGACCCATACTCTGTAATTGAATAAACGCCTTCCTTATTTCTGGGTCTTTTGGTAAAATTTTTTCCGCTGCAACATAAGTTGAAACCGCTTCACTCAATCTCCCCGCCTTTAAATACAGCTCCCCAAGTCGTTTAAAAGCAAGGCCATCTTCTGGATTATTTTTCAAGTGGGCCGTGAACTCTTTTATCCTTTTCTCAATAGTTTTAAAATCTTCAGATTGCACCTTCTTGGAGCCCGACGCATTGTCGTCTAAAGTGATTAGAAAACCGAGTAAAGGAATTACTATTAGCGCAACGAGAATTGCAAAAGAAATGAGATATAGCTTTAATCGAGATATCGTTCCCACCGCTCTTAGATGTTGTCATTACATGATTTAAATTATTGCTTCCAACTTAAACAACTGAAAATCGGAATATTCAAGATAAAAATGGATTATTTTTACGCTTACTCTATTTTTCTTATCTGCTTCACCCCCATCATAGGAACCATTGTTGCAAAACTGTTTCTTTACGCGGCAAAAAAACATATTTCTTTAATAATAAGGCCTATGAAATGTAACGTTTGTTGCAATCCGTTACACCTTGCCGAAAAAATACCATTATTCAGTTACATTTTGATGAAAGGTAGATGCAAACACTGCGGTAAACTCAGGACCCCAATTTACTTTTTTTCTGAACTCTCTAGCCTATTAGCTTTCATTACTATTTTGAGCATCAGTAAAAGTTTGATTTTTTCTCACTTAATTTTGTTTTATTCAATGGCTTTATTTTTAATTGGGCTATCTATCCACGACATATTAACCAAGAGATTACCGGACCTAGCTACATTACCATTTCTTTTATTGGGCCTCAGCCAGTCCTATTGGCTGCACAATATCGACTTCCAAGATAGTATGTTCGGCGCTGTTACTGGAGGCTTGATGACAGCTCTAATAGCCACGGTGTATAAGAAACTGAGAGGGAACATCGGCATTGGTTGGGGAGATGTAAAATTAATCAGTGCATTCGGCGCTTGGATAGGATGGCAACTCCTCCCTTTATTTATTCTCTTCTCTTCTGTCTCAGGTATTTTATTCATATTGTTACGATTTATTGCAGTAAGACGATCCAACATTAACGAACAAATACCATTTGGCCCCTTCTTGTGCATATCAGGTTGGATAATATGGTTACAAACCATATGTTAGCTATGCAACTAGTTCCGAATAATACGTCGAAACAGTAAAGTTTGTATGACAAAAACTGTCCTATATACCTCCACAAAAATAATAATATTTTTTTGCTTTTTTTATTAAAGAGTTTTGACAGTGAAGTCAGGAACGCCTACAAATAAGCTTAGGGAACACTCTTTATTAGCCACTTATGTATCAAGTTAAAAAGGGGAAATACGTTGATAGTAATGGTGCGTCATGGCTGATCATTACGACGTTGCTATAGTTGGATCAGGCCCATCAGGTCTGAGTGCAGGTGCACGGGCCGCACAAAAAGGCATTAACCACATCCTGCTAGAGACAACCGATCACGCTTCCGACACCATTTACAAATTTCAGAAGAAAAAGTTCGTCATGGCAACCCCAGATGTAATGCCGCTAAGAAGTGATGTAAGTTTCGAAGTTGGTATTAGAGAAGATATCCTTGAAACCTGGGATAAAGAGATCGATGAGCAAAAAATCAATATCAGTTATAATAGTGAAGTGACCGCCATAACTGGTGAAAAAGATAATTTCACACTCACCATTAAGGATGGGCGAACAATCACTGCAAATCATGTTGTGCTTTCGATTGGTATGCAGGGCAATATTCGAAAGCTTGATGTAGATGGAGACGATTGGGAAGGTGTCCAATATCAACTAGACGACCCGGAGGAATATGAAGATGAGCGCATCATAGTGATAGGAGCCGGTGATGCAGCTATTGAGAATGCCGTGGCTTTAGCAGCCCAAAATAAAGTTGCGATTGTAAATAGGAAAGGCGAATTTGCCCGAGTAAAGTCGGGGAATTTGACGTTGATAACAGAATCAATCGAGAGTGGTTTACTGGAGTGTTATTATAACGCAAGCACAGCGCGCGTAGCCCCTGGTGAGATTGTTTTAAAAGTCCCGGAAGGTGAGACAGTTGTTCCATGCGAAAGAATAATAGCGCGACTAGGTGCAATGGCGCCCCGAGGATTTGTGGAGAGTTGCGGCATAAAGTTCACGAGTGAAGACCGCAGCGCACTGCCAGATTTATCAGAAAAATATGAAAGCTCAGTCCCCGGGTTATACGTAGTCGGCGCGCTGGCCGGTTATCCATTAATCAAGCTAGCAATGAACCAAGGCTACGAGGTAGTCGAAACCATATCTGGAAATGACATAGCACCCGCTGATGAGCCACTATTAGAGGAAAAATTTGCTAGTCTAGAAGGTAGGGCCGTAAACGAAGTACTTCAGACCATACAAGAAAACGTGCCACTCCTTTCCCACATGTCTGCGCTTCAATTTAGAGAATTCATGATTGATAGTACAATACATCGCGTCCAAAAAGACGACGTTATTTTCCTTAGGAATGATTACACAAACAGTGTTTATTCTATTGTCGAAGGAAGTGTGAGTGCACTCATAAACCCTGATGATCCCAGCGAAAGGGTGAAACTGAAGAAGGGTTCATTTTTCGGTGAGATGGGCCTTATCGCGGGTCGTCGCAGAACTGCTACAATTGTGGCGAATGAAGACAGCTTTTTAGTAGAAACCCCAAGACGGGCTATGTTAAGGCTTATAAATTCGGTACCAGGCTCCAAGAAGGTTCTGGATACAGCCGCAATATACCGTCAAATTCAAACACATTTGGCTCCAAACATTGAAAAAGAGCTCCTTAAAGATATCGTTGAGACGGCCACAGTGGAGAGCCTGTCTGCCGGGGATGTACTAATTAATCAAGGGGATGACGCCGATAGTGTATTTTTAATTCGCTCCGGCTCCTTCGTGGTATCCAGCTTGATAGGTGGCCGCGATGTAGTTCTATCTTATATTCCATCAGGGAATTATATCGGTGAGATGGCTCTTTTGACAGAAGCTCCCCGATCAGCAACGGTTAAAGCCACTGTAGCCTCCGAAGTCATAAAAATAGACGCAGCGGCATTCAGGGCCCTTTTAAAAACGGAACATGAGCTTAGGCGAGAAATAGAGGCTAAGTTTCAAGACCGAATGGTTGAAAACCTTGAGACTGAAGAGCGGCCTGAAGCGGGGGACGTCATCGATTTTCTCGTTGGACAAGGTGTTGGTGAAGCTTCTGATGTTTTATTAATCGATGAGTCACTTTGTGTAAGATGCGATAACTGCGAGAAAGCCTGTGCTGAAACCCATGGAGGTATATCCCGCCTGAATCGGGAAGCAGGGCCTACCTTTGAGACACTTCATGTCCCGACATCCTGTCGCCACTGTGAACACCCTCATTGCATGTCAGATTGCCCCGCAGACGCTATTCATCGTGCTCCAGATGGAGAAGTATTTATAGATGACACGTGCATAGGTTGTGGAAACTGTGCCGGTAATTGCCCATACGGCGTCATACAGCTAGCTTATCCCGCCAAAGAAAAACCTGGGCTGCTTTCCTGGTTACTATTTGGCTCGGGGCCAGGCCCTGGACAGGACAAGAGCTCCGGGAAAAAAGTTGAAGGCGCGCGTTCCATGGCGGCAAAATGTGATATGTGTAAGGATATTGAAGGCGGTGCATCGTGCGTTAGCGCCTGTCCAACAGGTGCGGCCATTCGCGTCAAGCCCGAGGAGTTCCTATCTATCACCAACTTAGCCAAGGCGGGCTAAGAAATGCATGATGGATTCTTAACCTACCAGAATATGAAGTTCCTTAAAATGGCGGCGGTTCTATGTGTCGTCGCTGTTGTCGCCTATGTCTGGTATCAGCCCATTGACGAACATAACGGCGGGACTTGGCTTGGATATACCCTAGGCACTATTGGTGCATTATTAATATTCTGGTTGACTTGGTTGGGGATTAGAAAAAGGCGATACGGTGCCAATTTTCGATTGAGCGCTTGGGTTTCTGCTCACGTATATCTTGGCTTGAGCCTAATTGTCATCGCAACTCTTCATACAGGCTTTCAATTTGGCTGGAATGTTCACACATTAGCATATGTACTGATGATGATCGTTATTATCAGTGGTGGGTTTGGTATTTATGCCTACACTCGCTATCCAAAAGTGATGTCGGAAAATCGCCGCGGATCATCACTGGATGATTTATTGGCCCAGATCGGAGATATCGACCGTGAATGCCGTCAAATAGCGGCACCGTTGCCAGATTCAGTAGCTGAATTAGTGGTGCAATCATGTGAGCACACCAAAATCGGTGGCTCGCTACTGCGCATTCTGAGCGGTAGGGATAATAGTTGTGGATCGACTGCCGCGTTTGAACGTTTACGCACACACGTATCAGAAGTCGAACAAGAACACGCACAGGCTACTAGAAAACTACTTGTTTTAATCGGGAAAAAATGTGGCCTCTTAACAACGGTTCGCCGAGACATACAATTAAAGGCGTTTATGGACATATGGCTGCGGGTCCACGTGCCTATGACTGTGGCTTTGCTGGCCGCGCTTGTTATTCATATCTTCTCTGTCTTCTATTATTGGTGACAGGGCTATGATGCAAGTATCGATTACCACACTCACTCGCAGAAGAAATGGCAGTCTTGGCCAAAAAGAAGATATCAAGGCGTGTGAAGTTCTCCGTATCGGACGAGGCGCAGACAATGAAATTTTTCTTTTAGACCATCGTGTTCCTTTACACCTAGCAGAACTGCATGAAGGAGCAGACGGCCTATTTATTGAAGCCAACGGAACAAACGATCTTCGTTTGAACGGTGCTATTATCCGAAAAGCGCATCTAAACGTTGGGGATGTGGTTGGAATTGGTCCGTATGAACTTGTCGTTGCTGATCCAGAAGATGGCATCAATATAGCTGTAACGCTTGAGCTCGTTCATCCCATAGGTGACGATGTTGAGGCACTATTATCGAGAAGCACGCTTACAACTAATAATATTGGCCTTACCAAGCGAGCCTCCTCCTGGGTATTAGGGTCTTTAACCCTGATATTGTTTCTAGCTCTTCCATTATTTATGGCAGATACTCCATTATCGAATTATTTTAATGCCCCAACATCCGATAAAAATTCCAATTCAATGGTTAACAGTAATGATATTGATTTTGACGTAAGTTGGGTTTCCGGTGAAGTCATGAACTCTCATAAATTCTTCGCAAACGACTGTGCCGCGTGTCATACCAAAGCATTTGTAATGGTGGAAGATGCTGCATGCACAGCATGTCATACCAAACAGCATGGACACATCGATAAGGTCAAGTTTCCATCAAAGGAGTTGACATCTACAAGATGCGCCACTTGCCATACCGATCACCAGGGGCCCCATCCGGTAAGGGCAGCCAAACAAGCGTTATGCTCCGATTGTCATAATGATCTCGATACGAAAGTAGAGGGAATGCATCTTGCTAATGTGTCTGATTTTGCATCCAATCACCCACAGTTTAAACCAACAGTCTGGCAAGACCCGAGTAAGGGAATTCAAAAACGTATAAGCTTGGATGACAATCCACTCGAAGTTTCTAATTTGAAGTTTCCTCATAAAACGCACATGAATGTCAATCGAATGCGAAACCCCACAACTGGCAAAAATACGCAGCTGGAGTGTGCAAGTTGTCATGTGCCCGAAATAAGCGGTGCCTATTTAGAACCCGTAAAAATGGAAGAACATTGCGGCGATTGCCATTTACTTACTTTCGATAGCATAGCCCCTAAACGAATGGTCTCTCATGGTAAACCTGAGGAAATATATCGAGAACTAGCCGAGTTCTATTCGGCACTCGCACTAAAAGGCGGCGTCACTGACAAAGCAGCACCAGAAATTGTTCGACGAAGACCTGGAACACCGCTTGTGAATGAAGAGGAGAAAAAAGAAGCCTTACAATGGGCCGACTTCAAAACAAAAAAAGCATCGCGCTACCTTTTCTCAGCAAGTCAATGTGGCTCTTGTCATGAAATAACCCCCGATCAGAAGAATGCATCCGGTTACAGCGTAGAGCCCGTTAAAGTCACCCAAATATGGCAACCAAAATCAGTATTTGACCACGGCAAGCACAAAGACGTGGCCTGCGCGGAATGTCATGCAGCAGATACCTCAATGAAGAGTTCCGATGTACTATTGCCAAAAATAGAGGGATGCCAAACCTGCCATGGCGGAGAACAGGCGACTGAGAAAATTCCAAGCACTTGTATAAGTTGCCACGGTTTCCATCGGGATGACGTCGCTATCATGGGCGGCGCGTCGGGGAAAATGGTCCAATGAGTAGAGGTAGAGGCTGGAGATATATCAGTTTATTCTGCATTATTCCCGCGATACTTTTCAGCACAAAAACTTTATTAGCCGAGCCAGTTAATCTCACCGAACTCGGGGTCATTCTTCCATCAATTGCAGTTAATGCCGAGAATGTTTCAGTAGATTTAACAGTCAATGTGGAAAATGATGAACCATCTACCACTTTTGTAACCGCACACACAGCTTCTGGAAGTGTTCTTCAACGGAATAACCTAGGATATTGGATGCCATGGTCGGGAAAGTTAGATGAATTGATTAATAATTTTAGTACCCGCACAGGTAACGAACTTTTTATTAAAATTCTGAAGGAAGAGAACATGTCTAATGAAATGTTTCCAATCAGAATTACTGTGGGTTACGAAACATCTTCAAGACTTAAATTTGGCGTTTTTGAATTAATAAAAGGTCAGAACTGATGCTTGCGGTAGATTGGGTTCAGGTAATTTGTTTTCGCGAAAGTCTAGTAAGGCTCTTATCAGTACTTTTCTTCGTAGCTAGTTTTTCCACCGTTTCGACTGCACAGGAGAGTCTGAGTGTTGACGATGTTAAACGGGTAATCTCCCAAGCTATACAAGAAGCCCAAGCCCAAGGGGTTGGAGCCTCAATAGCAATATCAGATCGAACTGGGAATATTCTCGCGGTATACAATATGATTGGTGCCAATAGACAGTTCAACGCGTCCGGCGTTGATTGTACTGTCGGGCTTGGCAACATACCGGTTGGATGCGTGGTTGTTACTTCAGACCCTACGCAACCGAATGGTGTACCAGGCAAGGGTGGCTTGGAAAGAGTCGATGTGCCTGGGCCAGTTGCAGCAATTGCAAAGGCGATCACTGGGGCCTACTTATCGTCGCGCGGAAACGCCTTCACTACCAGAACTGCTAGTCAAATTGTCCAAGAACACTTTAATCCCAAAGAGAGGTTTTCGCCTAGCGGTCCTTTATTTGGAGTGCAATTCAGCCAGTTGCCTTGTTCAGATTTAGTTATTCATCAAAACAGCGCTGCCGTCACAGTAGGGCCAAAACGATCTCCGCTTGGCCTAGCTGCAGATCCAGGCGGGATCCCGTTATACAAAGGCGGGGAGCCAGTAGGTGCTATCGGGGTTATCTCAGACGGTTTGTACAGCATTGATCCAAACATCGGTGACTACGATAACGATAAGGATGAGCTGATTGCAATGGCAGGAACCGTTGGCTTTGAGCCACCGTTCGATATTAAGGGTAATAGGATAACAGTCGAAGGTAAGAACTTCAGATATACAGATCGTAAAATTCGATCCATAAGATCTAATCCCTTAACTGCTTTACCGTACGATCAAATACCCCGCTCGGTGGGTGGTTTAACTCCTATAGGCACATACTTTGACGGTACAGTCCGACCCGGAACAGTTTTCGGAACTGGGCCGTCTGGGTATAGAGCAAATACAACAGGGGACTATGGGACTTTAAATGCATTTGTATTGGTTGACTCCAATGACCGACCAAGATTTCCACCAAGAGACGGGACAGAGGGTACACCCGAGTCTCTGACTGCCAATGAAGTAAGAACGATAATTAGAAATGCCCTAACCATTGCATTTCGGGCAAGAGCCCAGATCAGGCGTCCTTTAGGAAGCCACGCTCAAGTAACAGTTTCGGTCGTAGATACAAATGGTTCCATTCTTGGCATCGCAAGAACACCTGACGGACCGGTCTTTGGTACAGATGTATCTCTTCAGAAGGCGAGAACGGCAGCATTTTTCTCAAATACTAACACAGCAGCTGACCTTATTCGGGCAAACTTGGGCAATTACTGGTTAGCGGCAAAGGCCGTGCTGGGCCCGGGAGCATTAAGTGATGGTACTGCATTTGCAGACCGTTCTGGGGGTAATTTATCCCGTCCTTTCTTTCCAGACGGTATAGATGGTGCACCACACGGTCCTTTCAGCAAACCTTTTTCTGAATGGAGTCCTTTTAACGTTGGCTTACAGCTTGATCTTATAGCTGCTAATATTGTTGCCCATAGATCATTTCTACTTGGTCAATCATCCACTGACACTCCAATGAATTGCACTCCTATACCGGTCAGACCCCAAACTTCAAAAAGCCCAGTAGCTAATGGAATACAGATATTTCCTGGTAGTGTCCCGATCTATCGAAATAATACTCTTATTGGTGGAATTGGTGTTTCGGGCGATGGCATTGACCAAGATGACATGATCTCCTTTCTGGGACTGCATAATGCTGGCTTAGAATTAGGCACTGGTGTGGGTAACGCACCACGTCTAATCAGAGCAGATAATCTAGAAGTACCCGGCGGTCGATTAAGATATGTAAACTGCCCCTTCCTTCCTTTTCTTGACTCTAATGAACAAACGCCATGCAACGGAAAATAACTAATAAAAAGAAAAAAATAACCAGCTTTCTTGCCAGTGGACTTATTTCCATAGCATTGGCCAGCTCACCACTTTGGGCTGAAAACGTGGAAGTCTCGCAAAATTTTGAACGACAGCGTCCAGCTGCGTCAAAAAAAGCACCGGAAACCCGCAAGCCTTTGCCCAACAGTGTTAAAAATAGAGCTCCAAGAATAATCAAAGATCACTCGACCGGCTTTATACCAGTTCCAGATCGTTGGCGCCTCATTGAAACAATAGGGGTTCTGGAAAGTGTTTGGGATCCCTACAATAGAAACCCAATAAAAGGAGATCGCCCTATATTTGGGGAAGACTGGTTCGTTAATGTTGCAATTATCTCAGATACTGTCGTAGAGCCAAGAACCTTTCCGCAACCAATTGGAGTCCAAACCACGCGTGATGCCAACGACCTTGATCTTTTTGGAGGGGCTGACTCATACGTATTCAATGAAAATCTGATTATAAGTCTATCCTTAATAAAAGGGGATACAGCCTTTAAACCCCCAGATTATGAATTTAGGTTAACGCCGATTATCAATTTCAATCATGTGGAAGTTGAGGAGAACCGCGTTTTAAAAGCCGACCCACGACTCGGTAGACATAGATCCGATAGGCATATTGCTCTTGCAGAGGCTTTCTTTGACTATCATATAAGGAATGTCTCAGACCGATATGATTTTGATTCGGTTAGGATCGGCATCCAGCCATTTTCAAGCGATTTCCGTGGTTTCTTATTTCAAGACAGCCAATTGGGGATTCGTTTTTTTGGCGACCGAGATAATAATATTTTCCAATATAATTTAGCCTGGTTCAGACGGTTAGAAAAAGATACGAACAGCCTTTTAAATCATATTGAAAGAAAAATCAGAGATGATGATATTTTCATCGCCAACCTATATTGGCAGGACTTCCCAGTATTAGGTTTCCAGAGTCAAGTCACCGGCATTTATAACCGGAATAATGAGGCGGGTGACTTTTTCTTCAACGATAATGAGTTTATTGAACGTCCCGCGTCTTTCGGAAGCGAACGCGGACGCAACTATGATGTTGTATATTTAGGGTATAATGGCGATGGTCATTTCGATCGTCTTAATTTAACTACGTCATTTTACACTGCGCTTGGCAGCAATCGTGACAGCGCTTTCACAGACGAGACCGCTGATATTCAAGCCTTTTTCTTTGCTGCTGAACCCTCTATCGATTTTGATTGGGTAAGACTCAGGGGCTCTATTATCTATGCGTCTGGTGATAATGATCCATTTGATAATACAGAGCGAGGTTTCGATGCGATTTTCGAAAACCCTCAAATCGCTGGATCTGATACCAACTACTGGATACGACAAACCATTCCACTTATAGGTGGTGGTGGTGTAGTTATGTCTGCACGAAATGCAATGCTACCAGCACTTCGCACTTCTAAAGAACATGGACAATCTAATTTTAATAACCCCGGCTTCCGGTTAATTGGAATTGGCGCTGATTTTGATATTCTTCCTGAACTCCGAGTTTCCACTAATATGAATTATATGGAATTTGATACTACCACAGTTCTCGAAGTAGCCCGCAATCAACAGGAAATTTCTCCTGAAATAGGATTAGACCTGTCTGTTGCGGCTATATATCGACCATTTTTTAGTCAAAATGTTGTTTTTCGTCTTTCTGGAGCCGCTCTACTTCCAGGTGCAGGCTTCACTGATCTATACGGAGAACAAAAAGAGAATGACGACTATTATTTGTCAATACAGGGAAATCTTGTACTCACTTACTAAGGGAAACTAGTGATTTTATCTCGTCTATCAGTCATTTTTCTGAGTTTATTACTTCTTGGAGTAACCGGAGCCTATGCTGCGTCTGGAGAAAAACCCAGAGACATAACATATACTGTCACTCCGCCTGCCCCAAAATGGCAGCCACAAACAAGTATAACAGAAAAAAGTGCTGGTTGTATGAGTTGTCACGAGACAACAGATGAACCAAGTATGCATAAAACAGAAGGCGTTCCGTTGGGATGCACTGACTGCCATGGAGGAAATGCAAAAAGTTTTAAGCCTACGAATGGTGCCCCATCTGAAGAAGCCTATAGAGAGGCGTTGGATAAGGCGCATGTTCAACCACTTTACCCATCAACCTGGAATTATCCCAGCAGCGCTAATCCAGAAAGAACTTATGCCCTTCTGAATAGAGAAAGCCCAGAATTCATAAGATTCATCAATCCGAGTGATTACCGGGTGGTTGATGAAGGTTGCGGGGCTTGCCATGCGGGGGCGATACAAGCCGCAAAAACAAGTATCATGTCAACAGGAGCTATGTTATGGGGCGGTGCTTCTTATAATAATGGTATCCTGCCTTTTAAACGCTATATTCTTGGGGAGAACTATTCCCGTGATGGGACCGGAACACTTATAAAAAACCCCCTCCCTGTTTCCAAAGAAATGAAGGCGGCAGGTGTTTTAGAACAATTGGCCCCCCTTCCCGCTTGGGAAGCTACGCCACCAGGTGATATTTTTCGCGTATTTGAGCGTGGTGGTAGAAACATTGTAAACTTATTTCCAGAAATAGGGCTCCCTAATTCGGTGGGACAACTCCAACGATTGGAGGAGCCCGGCAGGCCAGATATCAAGCAATCCAACAGAGGGCCCGGAACGGGTCTTAGAATTTCCGTGCCAGTAATCAATATAACAAAAACTCGATTGAATGACCCTTTTACTTGGTTTCTCGGAACCAACGACCAGCCAGGAGATTACAGGTCCTCTGGCTGTGCTTCATGTCACGTCGTTTATGCAAACGATAGAGACCCGCGTCATTCTGGGCCATACGCGAAATTTGGACATACCGGAAAAACACAAACTGCAGACCCAACAATTTCAAAAAGTGAATCAGGGCATCCTTTACGCCATGAATTCACTAGTGCCATACCAACCAGTCAATGTATGATCTGCCATATGCATCAACCAAACATTTTCGTAAATTCATTTCTTGGATATACGATGTGGGATTACGAATCTGATGCTCCTCATATGTGGCCTGAGAAGCAACAATACCCATCACATTCTGAAATGCATGAGATCCTTGAAAGAAACCCAGAAGAAGCAGCCATCCGAGGTTTATGGGGCGACGCTGAGTTTCTAAAAAATGTAACGGACTTAAATCCAAAATTAAAGAATACACAGTTTGCTGACTATCATGGGCATGGCTGGAACTTTCGGGCGATATTCAAAAAAGATGAGGCAGGAAATCTTCTCGATAAAGTAGGCGATATTGTCTCTCATGACGATCCAGATAAATTTAAAAAAGCCGTCCATATGTCGTCAATTCATCTCGACGTTGGCATGCATTGCGTCGACTGCCATTTTGAGCAAGATACGCATGGGACGGGGCATCTCTATGGTGAAGTTGCGGCAGCAATTGAAATAACATGTCAAGATTGCCATGGAACCGCAGACCAATACCCATCGCTTAAAACCTCGGGACCTGCCGCACCAGAGGGGGGTAATGATCTCAGTGTTTTAAGAAATTCGGATGGTTCGAGACGGTTCGAATGGCGAGATGGCGCTTTATTTCAACGATCAGCGCTTTGGCCTGAATTAGAATGGGAAATGTCATTAGTAAAAGATACCACAAATCCCAACCATCCTAGTTATAATGCAAAAGCAGCTCGTGCAAAGCTTATGAAGGCTGACCCGAACAACATGGCCTGGGGTAAGGATGTGCCTAGTGATGATCGTGCTCACAAGGCGGATGAAATGGAATGCTTTACTTGTCACTTATCCTGGACCACCAGTTGTGCCGGTTGTCATCTTCCTATTCAGGCTAACTGGAAAACGGAACGTCACCATTATGAGGGCGGCGAAACAAGAAACTTTGCCACTTATAACCCTCAGGTTGTGCGAGATCAGATGTTTCAGCTTGGTCGTAATGCATCAGTTAAAGGCAATACTATCGCACCTATACGCTCTACATCGGCGCTTGTTCTATCTTCGACAAATATCAATCGTGAAAAACTTTATATCCAACAGCCACCAATTGCGGCCAGTGGTTATTCAAGTCAGGCATTTGCTCCTCACTTTCCTCATACCGTTCGAAAAGAGGAAACTAAAACCTGCTCAGACTGCCACATATCTGCAGCAAATGATAATAACGCGCGTATGGCTCAGTTGTTGCTTCACGGAACTAATTTTGTCAACTTAGTAGGCTATAATGCATGGGTTGGCGGAGCCGGAGGAGTTGAAGCCGTACAGGTTACCGAGTGGGATGAGCCGCAAGCCGTGATCGGAAGCTATCTCCAAAGATATGCATATCCAGATTGGTATAAAGAACACAAAGATAGAAATGATGAACTGCTTGCTAGTCACAAGCATTCGGCGGGTGGCTCCGTGAACTGCATACAATTACGTGGTGAATACTTATTCACTTCTGGTGGGCCAGAAGGGTTCAATGTTTATGATGTTGCTTCTATCGCGAACAAAGGATTTAGCCAGAGAGCTATCACTGCACCATTCTCGCCTCTAGGACATGACACAAGGGTTGAGTCCAAGAACGCAACCTGCATGGCCCTACCAACCAATCAGGCCATTCATCCCCCGCGCAACGAAGGTGACCTGATGCGGATAGAGAATGAAGAACAACCCTTCCACCCTATATATAACTATGCGCTTATAACCGACTCTGAAGAGGGGCTTATCCTAGTTGACGTAAACACCCTTGCTGATGGGCTGCCAAGGAACAACTTTTTGAAACGGTCCCTCACATGGAATGAAAATAATGTGCTGGATGGCGCTCGACATATCACCATTGCTGGTCATATTGTTTATATAACGACGCCAGATGCACTTGTTGTTCTTGATCTTAATGATCCTTTGTCTCCTAAACTTTTAAATAGAATAAAAATGAACGATCCAAGGGCATCCGCTCTACAATTCAGATATCTATTAGTTACAGATAAAGATGGCGTGAAAATATTCGATGCAACCTCTCCCAATAATATTAAGTCTTCACCCGTAGCGGTAGTGCCACTAAATGATGCGCGAAAGGTATACATAGCTCGGACCTATGCATATGTAGCTGCCGGAAAAGAGGGCCTAGCAATAATTGACGTCAAGAACCCCGAGAAGCCATTTATAAATCAAATCTTCACAGCAGATGGTAAAATAAACGATGCGCAAGATGTGATCGTAGGCTCAACCAATGCTTCACTATTTGCATATGTCGCGGATGGGAAAAATGGGCTAAAGGTTATCCAATTAACAGCACCGGACACACAACCTCGCTATTATGGATTCAGCCCAGAACCCAAACCACAACTAATAGCGTGGTGGAAAACAGAATACCCTGCTTTATCTTTATCGAAAGGTCTTGATAGAGATCGTGGCGTGGATGAAACGGGCGGACAAATTGCTGTGTTTGGCCGGCTTGGTTCAAGACCATTCACTCTCAAGGAAATGCAAAAACTTTATCTTAAGAACGAAAGTGAGCCCTATATGGTCGAGGACAATATTGATGGGATTAAGAGCAAAACGTTCTATGGAAAAGGGAGTCAGGTCTTAGTTCATAAAAATAAAATCGAAAAATAATTTAATAGAGCAATAGATAATTTAGTTTTCGCTACCCAATTCACTGACTCATTTTTGAGAAGGTAAACTCCTCATATTCACGCGAAGCTACATCTTCTATTATTTTTCTATATCTGACTGCACCACCGTTGTAACCAAGCACACGAGGCGCACTTCGACCTTCCACGTTTCTATTAACTCCGGTTTGCCACGACGCAATCTTACTAGATAATAGTCCTTCAGAAGCTTTACTTACTGTTGTGATCCACTCGTCGACTGCATCAGACTTTGGTTCCACACGATCAAATTTATTTTCCGCCATAAAACTAATAAGATCCGTTTGCCATTCCACAACTTCTTCAATATTTCTTGGAATATTTCCCCTCGCTGTATGTGGACCAAGAATCATGAACATATTTGGGTATCCGTCTACCTGCATTCCAAATAACGTTCTGGGAAAACTAGTCCAATCCTCTTTTAATGATCGACCGTCCTTACCTTTGATATCTATTCTATCATAAGGGCCCGTTACGCCGTCAAAACCGGTGGCATATATCAAAAGATCAAACTCAAATTCATTCTCCGATGTTTTAATTCCACTCTCGGTAATGCATTCAATAGGTGTCTGATTTATATCAATTAGTGTCACATTTTCTTGGTTGTAGACTTCATAATATCCCGTTTCTAGAGGTAATCGGCGGGTGCCAAAACCATGGTTTTTAGGGATTAGTAAATCTGCTACTTTAGGATCATTAACCCTTTGTCTTATTTTTTTGGCAGCAAACTCACTGGCCAAATCGTTTGCCGCTTGGTTGGTCAAAATATCTTTAAAATTTCCAATCCATATTCCAAACCCAGGTTCTAAATAGCGTTGTTCCCAAAATTCTTCGCGCTCTTCTGCCGAAAGCTCAAGTGCACTTCTAGGATCAGGATCATGAATAAAACAAGCAACGGTTTCCTTACATCTTTTATAAATATCCGGGAAACTCGCTTTGATTTTTTTTTGCTCTTCGTCGGTTATTTGGCTGTTATTGAGAGGAGCAGCCCAATTAGGCGTTCGTTGAAAAAACTGTCAGACTTTTGACCTCTTTTGCAATGGTTTGAATGGTTTGGATAGCACATGCACCAGTGCCTATAATGCCAACGCGTTTGCCCGAAAAGTCTACGGGCTCGTGAGGCCAGCGTGCTGTGTGGAAAGCATCACCTTTGAAAGTATCACGCCCAGGGATATTTGGCAGTGTAAATGCTGAAAGAGGACCAAGAGCGGTTATCATCAAAACAGTGGCATACTCTTCTCCTGTTTCTGTTTTGATTGTCCAACGATTTGATGCCTCATGGAAGTGGGCAGCCGCGACCCGGCTGTGAAACTTGATATTTTTTCTAAGATCAAATTTATCCGCCACATAGTTCAGATATCTTAACGTATCCGGTTGCGCCGCGAAATGCTCTGGCCAACTCCATTCCTGCAGTAATTCTTCCGAAAAAGAATACCCGTATGACCAGCTCTCAGAGTCAAACCGTGCCCCTGGATATCGGTTCCAATACCAAGTTCCTCCAACATCACTTCCAGCTTCGAGTACTAGAACCCGCAGTTTCAGTTCTAATAGCTTATACAGTTGATATAAACCTGCTACGCCAGCACCAACTACAATCGCATCGAACTCGGTATCCTCATTAATAGCTTTCTTATTAAACATAGATTTTTACACACCCATCAAGTTCGTCATCATACCCATTGGTTATTGGTTCCAGCCACTTTATCTTCCCATAAACTTTCTGATATATCTATTCTCTAAAAGGTGTGAACACCCAAATATCTTTGGGCTGATCTTTAGGTCACAAGCAGATGAATAAAGGCATCATAAATGTTGTCTGAACGAGATGGAGATTGTTTGAATGTCATCAAAAATAAAAGAAATTGAGTTTTCTATACTTACAGCTCCTGACGAAAAACGCCCTCATTGGGTCAGTCTGTTCAAAGTGCCGAGCGCAAATGAACTACTCGTGCGTATGAGAACTGAAGATGGAGTAGAAGGATTTGGTCTCGCGACAAGTTATACCGATATAACGCCGCTGGTAAACGTGGTCAAAGGCGGTCTCAGTGATGAGATCTTAGGAATGGATGCACTTTCACCAGAGGGCTTATACGAAAAATTATTTGGGCTTACCTTCTCAAGAAAAGCTGCCGAAAATAGTTGGGGAAGAGAAGCCTTAATTCGGATATCATCGGCAGTGGATATCGCCTGTTGGGATATCGTGGGTAAAATGGCGAACTTACCACTCTACCGCCTATTTGGAGGTTACCGAAATAAGGTGCCGTGTTATGTGACTTGTGCATATTACCGTGATGGAAAAGACAATGCTGAGCTCAGGGATGAAATACAAATGCTGGTGGAACAGGGTCATAAAGGCTTTAAAGGAAAAGTCGGGGGGTTCTCACTCAATGAAGATATTGCCCGAATGGAAATCGTCCGTGAAATCATCGGACCTGATAAAGATTTAATGATAGATGTTAATAGGGCGTGGGACTTAAAAACTGCTATTGAGGGCGCTCGCTTATTAGAGCCTCTACAACCAGTGTGGCTGGAAGAACCCGTTCGTTGGACCGATGATAGAAGAGAACTAAAGTTACTGTCTCAACAAACTAACATTCCACTTTCCGGCGGGGAGAGCGAAGTTACAAGTTACGGCTGTAGGGCGATGATCGAAGAGCAAGCAATACAGATTCTACAATTTGATTGTACCATGTTTGGTGGTTTTACTGAAGGACGCAAGCTTGCGGCACTTTGTGAATTAAACCATGTTGATGTCGCTCCACATCATGATTGTTTTATACATGCGCCTTTAGTAGCTGGCACACCCGCAGGTCGGATAGTGGAGTCTTTTACTGATCCAGAACGCGATCCTTTACAGGCAGAACTTTATGAAAACCCGCCTCATATAGACAACGGGTGGTTGACTTTAAATGAAGCTCCAGGCCTAGGCCTTACACTTTCGGAGTCGGCCGTCAAAAAATTTGGGACACGCGTTTTATAACTCTTATCACGATATGTTGGGTATCTGATTGTGCCAATCTGTCGCATCTTGATATGCAGAACCAAGATTACAGAGCTTTGCTTCAGAAAAAGGGCGGCCGATTAGCTGAAAGGCTATGGGCAACCCAGCTTTATTGAAGCCACAAGGCACACTTAATGCTGGAAGTCCTAAATAACTGATTGGCCTCGTATTCCGCGATAACTTCAAAACTAGTCTTGGCATATCTTCACCTCCGCCAACATCTAATTCTTCGTATTTCGGCGCAGTTACTGGCATTGTTGGCGTTAATAGAACATCACAATCATTGAATGCGGTACCACAATATTCCCGCAAATACTTTTCCCTCAATGTCATGGCCTCAAGGTATCGAGTAGCAGGCTGGTAAAGACCAAATTCAATTCTTCTTTTCACCATGGGACCATAGTCGTTTGGATATTTTCTCAACCACTTTCTATGTATGGTTGAAGCCTCAGATGCCAGTGCCGCCGCCCAAATAAGATTAATATGGTCGTGATCCGGAACATCTACAGGGATCAGTTTCGACCCTAGTTCTGTATATTGTTTTTTTTTACAGCTTCCATAGCCGCTTCTACATCGGGATCCAAGTCGTCATAGAAATACGTTTTGGGCACTCCTACTCGTAATCCTGAAACTGGCTGTGCGCATGCTTCCTCATAATTATCTGTTGCACGCTGACTCGATGTTGGATCCTTTTTATCATAACCAGCAATAACATCCAATATTCTAGCAGCATCACGCACGGATCGTGTTAGGGGGCCGCTACAATCGAAAGAAAACGAAAGTGGCATTAGGCCGAAGCGACTAACACGAGTCTGAGTAGGTTTTAATCCTACCACTCCAGACATTGCAGAAGGGATCCTTATTGATCCCCCCGTATCTGATCCTAATGCGCCATAAAAAATACGAGCGGCCACACCAGCTCCAGAACCACTTGAAGACCCCCCCTGGGGCATGATCCAAGTTCCAAGGATTGTGACAATCCCCATAATGAACATTATTGCCTATTGGCCCCACAGCAAATTCCGACATATTCAGACCGCCTAAATAAATGGCACCCGCTTTGGATAATCGATCTAATGCAGTAGAAGTCTGGTTCGCCTTAAATTTAGACCTTATTTTAGATCCACAAGTTGTAACTTTACCTTCCCTATAAAACATATCTTTATGGGCTAGAGGTACACCGGCCAGCGGACCGACACGTTCACCATTTTTTAATTTTATTGTCTATTCCCTCTGCAGATTCCAGCGCTTCATCCGCTTCGAGTTGTATAAAAGCATTTATAGATGGCTGCAGTTCCTGCGCTCTTTTTACAGCGATTTGTGTCACTTCAACCGCAGATACTTCGCGAGTACTTATTAAATTAGAGACAGAACATATATCGAGTTTATAAAGTTCTTCCATTACTCGTTCCCTCCAACGTCCGCTAACTCCTCCAATGCTGAATTAAAATCAGATGGTTCATCATCAAACTCAAAGTTTTCTGAGACTTCTTCGCCGGCAAGATCCATTGGGATCAGCATATCTGCCAAAGTCGATGCCTCCTCATTAGACGGGGTAAAACGATGCCAAACGGTAGCTATAAGTTTAACGAAAGCCGTATTAATTTCACCCATCAATTCATCCTTTCTTTGTAATTTTATTATCGCCAATCAGACTAAGTCGGATATTAGACATCACTTGAAAAGATATTTTAGAACAGCGCTCGCATGGGTCAATAATTTATCATCTTGATGCCGTTTTCCTACCATTTGTAACCCTAGTGGTAGTTCAGTTTTTGTATCGAACGCTATTGGTAGTGTAACAACTGGTGTATGCAGCCAGGTCCAAGCCATATTGAACGAAGCGCTCCCAGTTTCATGTAATCCCAGAGATGCCGTGCTTGGGGCCGAGGGACAAATAACAAAATCTACACGCGACATAGCATCATCAAGTTTGATCCGTAACCTCTCCATTTCCTGGATAGATAAGGCATATTGGGAATAGTTTATCTTAAATCCATCAGCCATTCGTCCATCGCGTAAAATAGGACTTAATTGATCATAGAAACATCTACGTTCATGAGAAAGCGTACGGGCAAATTCGTAACCTGAGATATTTGTCCCAATCTGCTCAAGATTTTTAAATGCCTCTGTTCCATCAAATTTTAGAACTTGAGCACCTGCTCTGATTAACAAGCTTTCTACTTGCTCAATCATACTCATATTTAGATCGCATGCATTGTCCCAATATGGTTCAACCGCTATGCCTATTTTAACGTTTTTTAAACTATCGTTCAGCAATGCAGGAATAGAATCATCCAAAAGAGCTCTTCTAATGAGCACCATATCTTCTATTTCCTTTGAAAAAAATCCAAGCGTATCAAAACTTGGTGTATTAGCGAGCACTCCAGAAGTGTTGAAATCTCCATAAGTTGGTTTATAGCCAATAACCCCGCAATATGCGGCTGGTCGTATGACCGATCCAGTTGTTTGAGTGCCTATTGCTATTGGAACCATGCCACTTGCGACCGCCGCCGCTGAGCCACTTGACGACCCTCCAGGAGTATAATCAAGATTCCATGGGTTACCCGTTTTACCGGGGGCTCTATGAGCAAACTCTGTACAAACCGTTTTTCCTAATGGGAGCGCATGGGAAAAACGCAACCCTGCAACACAAGCGGCATCGCGCGACGGCTGGCTACCCTCGTAAATACTGGTTCCATGCGCTGTAGGCATATCATGGGTATCGATATTATCTTTGACTCCGAAAGGTATTCCAAAGAGAGGGCCTTCAGGTTTTATTTTATCCAATTCAGAGGCTTCATTAATAGCTCGATATTTATCAATAAAAGACCATGCGCCTACTTTCATCTCGTATTCTTCAATATGTGCTATACATTCAGAAATGATTTCACTGGGTTTCATTACTCCCGATACGATGCGTGCTACAGAATCTGTCGCACTCAGACAAGATGAGTATCCCAAAATACTTTTTTTAGTGAGATCTGAAATTGTTACGCTCACAAAACCTCCAATTGAGAAAATTATTTCTTTAAACCGACTTCAAACAAATATTATAGCACATATAGAATGAAGGGCCGTACGCACTTGTGATACCGGGTCCACTCTTGATTAACTGTATCTACTGAATAGTACCTAAAAAATTAGAGTCAACAGGGAAGGAAAATAGACAATGAAGTCTTTATTGACCAAGATTGCCACGGTCACTTTTGTGAGCATATTTGGGCTGACATGGGGCATTGAGCAAAATTTAGCCAAGGCAGAAAGTCTACAAAAAGTAATGATCAGAATTTCTGCTGATATTCCGCCACCACCTATGCCCACCTCGGTTGCTATGGAGTGGTTTAAGAAAAAGGTAGAGTCCGAATTCCCTAGTGGCAGTAAAGTGCGTATCTACTATGCCGGCGCGCTTTATAAGGATCCTGACGCCATGACGGCTATGAGCCAAGGCAATTTGGAGATGGGTTGGCTAGTGGCCGGTAAAACTGCGGCGACCGATATTTGGCTGAGTATCCCTGGACAGCCAGGGGTTCTAACAACAGCTGGAGCCGTGCATGACCTCATAAATCAACCAACCGGTAAGATGTTGCAAAAAAGATTAAAAGATAAACATAATATCGAAATGTTTGGATTTTCTGACATAAGCTTTGCACTTGGCATGGCCGGGAAAAAACGGTTGTTAACTCTAGACACCATGAAAGACCGTAAAATCCGAACCTTTGCAGCAGGTGTAAACCCTACTGTTTCATCATGGGGTGCATCTCCAGTAGTGATGTCTTTTGGTGATGTACCAAGTGCACTTGAATCTGGTGTTATTGACGGTGTGATTACCTCCATTGGTGGTTGGAGAGCAATTACCGAGCAAACTCCATACTATACCATTGCAGGAATCTCGACCGTTGCTTTTGATACATATTGGGTAGGAGCGAGTTCTAAATGGATGAGCAAATATAATAAGACCACGCAAGATAAAATTCGTAGTTTGGTCAAAGACACCATCGCATATCAAAATAAACTTAATTGGTGCAATGATCAGTTTGCTATCAATAAATATAAAACAACAGACCCCTCTAAACCTGGTATTTATCAGGCTACAGCTGCAGAAGCTGCCCCACTGCAAAAAGCAATTGGCACAAATGTAGCAGATTTTCTTAAAGAAAAATTACCAGACGAAGCGGATGCCTGGGTGGACCGTTATCTTAAGGACGGAAAGGCCGCATCTGTTAAATTTGGCCCCGGTACCGATCCGGTCTATAAGTTGGACTGTTCCAAATATAAAGACCTATTATCAAAAAAGAAAAAATAGTCCTAAATTAGAAAATCAAGCTGGGCTCTTTTTGGGCCCAGCTTTTACTTTTAGGTTTTTACATGAATAGCTTATATAATTCCTGGCGATCGTTTCAGGACAATTTTTTACAATACTTGTCTGCTATATTGCTGGTAGGCCTAACTTTATTAGCTCTTCTTGAGGTGGTACGCCGTTATGTTTTTGGCGTTTCATTTGAATGGCAGCAAGATCTGGTTACTTTTGGTATTCTTTCAGGTATTTTTCTTTTCTTTGGAATTACACAAGCTCGAAAAGCCCACCTTCGGGTTAGTGCCTTACTTCTGTTGCTCCGAGATAAATGCGGACGGCCGGGCCGCTTAATTGCCAGTTTTGCAGAGATATTTGGCCAACTACTGGCTGTTTGGATTTGTACATATATGGTTTGGACCAGTATAGATCATCTTTTTTATTTGATTAAAGAAGGAAGGAAAACAGAAAGTTTATACTTTTCTATGTGGCCCTTTTTTCTAACTTTTCTCATCAGCATTGGATTTCTTGGCATCAGTTTCATCTTCCAATTATGGAATGAGGTACGGTTATTTATAGGCTTACCTGGCATAATCGCTATGCAGGAGGAGGAAGAAGACTCGGGTCCGATACTGTGAATACGTTACTACTGGACACGATACCAAAAAACTAATTAGCTTAGAGTGAAAAATGACAGGATTTCTTTTTAGTGTATTAGGCCTCTTAGGGTCTGGCGTGACCATAGGCATAGCGCTCTGCGCGGCCAGCATGGTTTTTATTATTTTAGACCCATGGTTAAATGTAGAAACAGTAGGCCTCAGCTTTTTTAACTTTCTCCAAAGCTATAGTCTTATGGCCGTGCCATTATTTATATTTGCAGGTTTCTTAATGGAGCGAACCGGAATGGTTCGACAATTGTTTCAATTTGCTGAGTCTCTTGTTAGTTGGATAAGAGGTGGTTTTGGTTTAGCAACAGTATCAACATGCGTGATGTTCAGTGCTATTTCTGGGTCGAGTGTTGCTGTCGCTTCAGCGATGAGTCTGATTGCAATTCCGGAAATGCGGAAAAGAAAATATCCTGATTGGTTATCTGCTGGAATAGTTGCATCAGGCGGCGGTATTGGATTGCTTATACCACCAAGTCTATCGCTGATCATCTACGGCGTTGCGACTGAAACATCAATCGTTCGACTATTTATGGCAGGAGTGATCCCCGGTCTACTTTTGGCTCTTGGCATGTATATTATTATAATAATAGCAGCGTCACGCGTTCCATCGTTAGTTAGAGGGAAATTTGATGTCAGTATCCTAATCTCAAGCACTATTGCCGCTATTCCTGGTCTGGGAATGCCAGTTCTGGTTCTTGGTGGTCTCTATGGAGGGCTCTTTACCCCTACAGAAGCAGCTGCGGCAGCTTGTGGATACGCGTTGGCTTATGGGTTCATATCTAAACGACGCGAATTTCTCAGAGAACTACTTCCCGTCGCGGCCAGGTCTATGAACCTTACTGCCGTAGTATTTTTTCTGGTAGGTAGCGTAGGTGTATTCCAATTTGTGGCCGCAAACATGGCTTGGCCTCAGGATCTCGCCGAAATGGTTATTGAGATGAACCTGAAGCCATTGCCTTTCCTTTTCAGCTATTTAGCACTTCTGATTGTTCTAGGTATGTTTTTAGATGGCATTGCACTGATACTCTTAACTGTGCCAGTAGTCTTTCCCGTTTCTAATGCCCTCGGTATCGATCCAATCCATTTAGGAATAGTTGTAACAATGGGCGTAGAACTCAGTGTTATCACGCCACCAGTTGGCTTCAATCTTTATGCAGT
>QCQB01000023.1 GCA_003212315.1 SAR116 cluster bacterium AG-447-C21
CGAGCTAAACAACGACGCCATGAACGCGGGTACAGATATTTTAATAAACTGTGCTTCACAAGAATATTTTGGAGCAGTAAATACATCAGCATTAAATGTGAAAGTTATCACTCCTATTTTTAAAGAGAACAAATCTGGGAAGAGTAAAATTATTAGTTTTTATGCCAAAAAAGCACGTGGAATGATGGCACGGTTTATTATTCAAAACCGTGTAGAAAGTCTCGACGATTTGTTCAAGTTCAACAGCGCTGAGTACAATTACGTTCCAGCAGAATCAAGTGCTGAAGAAATTGTGTTTATGCGAGAACATCCTGTTTAATTTTCAAAACTCCGCTAGAGATATAGCCTATACATTTTCAGAATCTTTGCGCAGCTAGGATTTCGTTTCATTGCGTTTACTTGTTGAAGACGATCACTTTTTTTGCGGGAGACAAATTAACTTCATCAATAGTTGTACCCCTTCTGATCGCAAGGATATCTGTGACCACTGTCGCAACATCAGATGTTTCAATGGCATTTTCAAAATTTTCTCCCGGGTAAAAATTCAAATCATCAAAGAATGGAGATCGAACCATCCCAGGGTTAATTAGACACACCCTGATGTCACTGGAGCCCACTTCATCTCTCAGTGCTTGGGAAAAACCGCGTAAACCGAATTTGGCTGCAGAATATAGTGTGGATTTCTTTTTACCCAAAACACCAGACTCCGATCCCATTATTATGATATCACCACCCATCTGCTTTTTGAAATATCTAACTAAAATTTGACACACTAAAATATGTGACAGTAAATTAAGGTCCAAAAAACTTTGAATTTGCTTTACTGAAAAGTTCTCTAAGGATTGAAACTTTCCAAAACCAGCGTTACTCACCAAAACATTAACTTCTTCATGGTCTGCCAAAATCCTTTTTAACAGGGAGACCGTCCGATCAAAATCAGTCAGATCAATCTCGTAAGGGAAGTAATATTTATTCTCAGGATCAAATTTCTTGTGATCTCGAGCAAGGCCAATGACTTTATACCCATGCGACAATAAGTCTTGAGAAATCGCACGTCCTATTCCACTGGAACTACCCGTCACGACAGCAGTTTTTTGTTGGGAATCCAATTGGTTTCTACCTCACGTCTGGACAACACATTGAAAAATTTTTGCCTCTTCCACATAATTCTTAAGGTTTTTAATTAAAAATTCAGCCATTTCTTTCTCAACATCAACTCCATAATCTACGTAACCGTTATTCTCAGACATTGGGAGAGAAAAAAGCAACTCTTCTGGATAAAGTTTTGTAATATCTTGATACATTTTTTTGGGGTATCTAAGTGGCCCATGGGAAATAGAGTGAATAGCTTCTCTCGGAACTCTATGCATTATTTCCATCAACAGTCCCTTATACAATTGTTTCCAATCTTTGGAGTAAATTAAGGGGTCAAACCGCAATCCAATTGGCCATCCCCTAGCTGCTAGTTTCTCTATAGCGTTTATTCTTCTTTTGATACTGGGCGCTTTTTTATCCAATCTTTTTGCTAATTCTTCTGGCATCATACTAAAAGCAACAATACAATTGGCAATAGGAAGTCCCGATTTTAAAGGTTCCAGCTGAACGCTTTTAGTTCTAAATTCCAGGTCTACTTTTGGATAGCTTTTAAATAATGGTAAAATACTCTCTGCAAATCCTGTTATGTTCTCGAACGCTAAAGAATCGCAATCATAACCTGAGAAGAAAGTCAGATCCTGCCCACCATTTGCCTTAATACTTTTCTCAATCTCATCAAAAAAGTCTTCAAAATTTACAAAAATCACGTAGTTAGCGGAAGAATACATACCTTGTAAAAAACAATATCGGCAGTCATAAATACAATTATACATGTGTGAAAAGTAAAAGTTTCGTGTAGATGCCAGACCGAATCCTGACGGCGCAGGAAGTACAAAATTATCATGTTTTTCGGCCAAAATTAGAGCGGGGTTTTGTTTTTGAATTCTGAAATTTTGTGATCTTTTGTTGAAAACCTCCTGATACCGATCAACTTCAATTATAGTTGGATTCTTAAATTTGGATTTTATGGATTGTGTTCTCGAATGATTGACAACCCCCCTTTCTATGAAAATTGTATCAATCAATTCTTCAAGTCCAATCAAATTTCAAATTAGTTAAAGCGTCATCTATATTACGAATGACGTCTGCTGCAGTTTTAGCCTCTTTAACTAAGTCACTGATGGATCGGTTAGGAAATTGAATTTTCCATTTTCTCAATTTCTGTATTAATTGATTTCTCCTAGTTACAGAAAAATGAAACTGTTTCAAAACTTCCTCAACTTCATCTGGAATCTGCAGTCTTTGCTTTTCGAGCTTGCTCAATGTGAAGATCTTATCTAGTAAAGCGTCTAGCTGTTGCAACCTATTCCCTATCAAAGAATTCACCATCATTTTATCTATTAATTTCATATCTTGCTCGGAATTATCCGAGACGACCTTGAAAGAAAATACCAATTCATTGCAAGAAAACCTGGTCGCGAAATCGATGAATCCGCTGGCCTCCATGTCATGCAAAACCCCATTTTTTTTGACCGGCTTAGGATAGTCTAAAGTTTGTATTTCGGCTAAAGAAACTATTTTAGAAAACCGATAACCCGGAAAAAAAACTTTTTCCTTGGTCGGATTAGTAACCTTTATTCCCTGATAAAGTTTTCCAATCTCTCCATCCATTGACCCTGCTATTCCTAGGTTTATCCACGCAGCCCAGGGAGGAGAGCCACTTTCACTAGCCAAATAAGTAGTTGCTGCCGCTGCGTTAATCTGGCCCACACCTGATACTATTAATGAGTGACCTAATTTATCATTTCTATAAATTGGGAAAATATTATTTCCAGATTGATGATCGAGTTTAAAGTGAGAAATTATTGGTTTGGCTTCAGATTTTAACGCAACCACCCAACATACTGTTGGCTCGACGTTTGAGACATCCACTTTTGATCTATCGCTGACCATTAACTCAAATCATTTCTAACCAATAGTTTAATTTCCTATCTAGGTTCTGTATCATCTCTTTTTTTTCTCTTTTTTTGGCACCAAGCAAAAGAATTTCTATTTTTTTTACTAGCATCTCTAATGCTTGTGAACGTTGTGTTTTAGACAGCTTGCCCGAATTAATCAGTTTTTCTAAAGCTTGAACTCTAAACCTATCCATTCCCCAAAATGACCTAGATAATTGGTCTGCATGGCCACCATATTTAATGGTTAAGGCCTCCTCCACAAATAACACCTCTTCAAAAGCACATAATCTCAACCACATATCATAGTCTTCACAAGCAGGAAGTTTTTCATCAAAAAAGCCATAATCGTCGAATAAAGTCCGATGTAATAATACAGAACTTGGTGAAATACAGCATAAAGGGAGACATTTCTCAAAAATAAAACCACCGCTTTTTTTATGTTTTTTCTTTGGATTGATCCTTTTCCCGTCTTTGAGCCAGATCTCTTCCGTGTGAGTTATTCGGCAGGAAAATTTTTTTTCCTCTAGTTTTAACGCTTGTCTTTCTATCTTAGTTTCATTCCAAGCGTCGTCAGAATCTAGTAATGCTATATATTCATTTTCAGCCTCTTTTATTCCTAAATTTCTTGCTGCGCTAACTCCTTTATTTTCCTGATAAAGATACCGAATATTGGGCAATTGCCCTCGCATGTCCAGCAATTCGCTTTCCACAAGAAGATCATATGTTTTATCATCGGATCCATCATCAACAACAATTATTTCATCAACAGGAGTAGTCTGAGCTAATATGGAATTAATAGCTCGAAGAAGACAGTGCCCTCGATTGAATGTTGGTATTACTGCCGATACATTCATCTTGTATGTTTATTAGGGTTAGCGTTAAACGTTCTCACTTTAAGCGCAATTTGGATCATCTTCAGACCAACGCTGAAAAGAACTCGGTGGAGTTCGTGTAAGCTTTTCCCGCGCTCTCTCCCATGACATTTTCCATATACTCGGGTCGTTCATCTCATATTCTGGCTTACTCTTGCTCCTAGCAACAAAACCTGGAAACCACGCTCGCCCAGTAGGTTGTCCTATTGGATTATAGCGTAGATCTAAACTCCAACGAATATTTTCACTCAAATTCGGCAAGGACGAATGCATAGTATATTTAGAAAGGAAAATTACATCCCCTGGGTTAGTCTCAATAGGCTCTCTATCTTCTCCAATCAATCTCTCTGGTATTGATTGCCGGCTATAATTAGCTCTTTTGTCATGGCAATGTAAGGCTAATCCCTTCCGATGGCTTTTCGGCGCCACTATTAAACAGCCATTTTCTATGGAAGCCTCTGTCACCGAAATCCAAACCGTCAATGTGTTAGTATCATCTGCATCAGAGGTTCCAGTTCCTGCATCTTGATGCCATACGGTCGTGTCTATTTCGCTCAATACTCGCGTTGTGCCTGCTAGGTAATGGGCCGGTGGCTTAATGCGCACATGTTGCGTCGGATTAGAATAAATTTCCGAGCCAATAAACTGCTCTACGGCATCTAATAGTTTAGAATTCCGTATTAGATTAAATACAGCGGGGCCACAATGCATGGGTGTCTGACTATTAATATCTTTTTGAGGAAGCGTTATATCTAAATATTTATTTAATTCACCATCGCTTTCCTCAAGAATTCGAAATATTCGTTTTTCGAAGGGTAATTCCCTGTAATTATTTTTGATAATATCACGGGCTTGAAGGTCTGATACGGCATTGTCTAAAACTTCTTTATACTCGGCTTTGATAGCACCAAGATCAATTTCTGGATCTAGTAAGCCTTTAGCGACAAAAAAACCTTCATTATTAAACTGGGTTAAGTTTTCTCTCGTAATCTCAACCATTTTGCTCTCCCGAAGCGACAACAGTTCCAAATCATAAAGTCAATTTTCTCTGCAAGTTACTCAAGCATGACACATCATAAGAATTAATAGTGAAACCCAAGTTTGATAAATAGTTTTCTACATTAAAGGTGCATATAAAAATAACTAGAAAATATCCCAACTCAACCTAATAATGATCGCCATTTGGATTACTCGACTTCAAAACGAAGATAGATTTTGGGTTACCGTTCTTGAAGAAGAAGCGACAAGATGACCATTAGAAACGCGGCATTTTCCATACACCAACCAAGGATCATCCACAGTGCCGACTTGAACATCAACCCGAAGTTGGTCCTTGTGTTTTTCTGCAGCCTCGAGAGTAGTTAGGCCACTATCATACTTGCCATTTAAAAGGCCTTCTGGGATATGCATGATCGAATTGACGTATACCAACTTTTCCCATTTTTTCGCATCAATATATTTTATTGTTGCTGGTTGAAGAGCTAGCGTTTTAGGAGTTTCGATACCCCTCCGAGTGACTATGCCAAGTTCCTTACTTGGGGAAATGAAGGTATCAATCACATGTATACCATACTCAAAATGCGCTGTTGCCACTACATTTGCACATTCAGGGTGAACAGCAACCTGAATCATATAATCTGCCTTGCCATTATTTATCATCGTTAGCCCGTCTAAGAAATCATCGATAAGTTTTATTTGGGCATTTTTTAGACCACGGTACTCGAGATACTTACCGGTTACAAATTCGTGATTGGTGCCAGCAGGTCCAAGAGTAACAAAATTAGGCCCCGATTCTCCTTCACGTTCAGTCATTTAATTTCAAACGCTTCATCTTCAGCCCCCTATTTTATGCAACAATTTCAACAAAGGATTAATTCTTGCCCCTTGCGAAGTTGCGCAACATTAAAAAACTCTTTTGGGTTATTTTATCACATAATGTGTTTTAAAGAGAGAAAGTTGGTAGCGGAGGAGGGACTTGAACCCCCGACACGTGGATTATGATTCCACTGCTCTAACCACCTGAGCTACTCCGCCACAATACCTGCGCCGACGGTAATAGGCAACGCTGAAGGAACTGTCAACTAACTGTGCAGATAATACAGCTATTTTAATTGATTTCATTACATTTTATGAGTGAGTTCAGTGCCAACTATCCACCCACCCCCTAAAACTCTACTTTTATCTTCAGCTGAGTAAAATACTGCCGCTTGCCCAGAAGAAATACCAAATTGTTTTTGTTGCAGTATTATGCGACCTTCATCGTTGTCACCGCGATCCAACGTGCCGTGCACAGGTTCCTGGGTCGATCTTAGCTTTACCAGAACGTCTATACTCGCAGTCAAAGGGGTATCTGGGCCTATCCAATTAATCTGATTTACGATTACCGTATCCCTAGCCAACGCACTTTTTGGGCCTACTATCACAGTCTTTTGAGCAGGATCTAATTCTAACACGTACAAGGGTGGTGATCCCCCTATAGCTTCAGCAGCAACACGCCCCCCTATACCAAGCCCTTTTCTTTGGCCTATTGTAAAATTAATAATCCCGTCGTGATCTCCTAAAATAGATCCATCAATGTGAATTATCTTCCCCGGATCGATGGCCCCCGGCCTAAGCCGCTTTACTACGTCAGAATAACGACCACCTGGAACAAAACATATATCCTGACTATCTGCCTTTTCAGCAACATTTAGCTTGAGCCTCGCCGCATGTGCTCGGGTTTCGTCTTTCGACAAATGACCTAGAGGAAATCGAAGATAATCTAACTGCTCCCGTGTTGTCGCGAATAAAAAATAGCTTTGATCTTTTATTGGATCTTCTCCACAATGCAATTCTGTTCCCTGATCACCCACGATACGTTTTACATAATGTCCAGTGCACAGCGCATCCGCCCCCAAATCTTTTGCTGTCTTTAATAAATCCTGAAATTTTACGGTCTGATTGCATCGCACGCAGGGTATTGGTGTCTCTCCTCTTAAATAACTATCTGCAAAATCATCTATAACTGCATTCCGAAAAAGACTTTCGTAGTCTAACACATAGTGAGGGATACCAATCTGATCAGCTACATTACGCGCGTCATGAATGTCAACTCCAGCGCAACAGGCACCCTTTTTTCGTAAAGTCTCACCATGATCGTAAAGCTGCAAAGTTATACCTATGACATCGTAACCAGCCTCTGCCGCCAGCGCTGCTGTCACCGAAGAATCCACACCACCCGACATAGCAACTACCACGCGTGTTTTAGAAGGTGGTCCCTCGAACCCTAAATCTATCCGACTATCCATAATACAGGGAACATAGGTGGACATATGGTTTACGACAAGGAAATATCCACAAAAATTTATCTACGGCGTTTTATGAATTTCTTTTTAATCCTTCATTCTGTCTCTGATTGTTCTACCGCCTAATAAGATTTATTTAACTCCTAAAATGCAACTGGCAAAAAAACGATAAGTCCATTAAGATCCCCTGTTACCTTTATTTGGCATCCCAGCCTCGAGTTTACTGTCAAACCATTCACAAGATCTAACATATCCCTCTCATCCTCAGTTGCTTGCGGTATTTTAGAAGACCAGTCTTTATCAATTATTAAATGGCAAGTGGCACAAGCCAAGTTGCCCTCGCAAGCCCCTTCAATATCAATGTCATGCTCTCTAGCCACCTCCAATAACGTTTGACCAGGTTGGACCTCTATTTCTGTACGCATGTCCTTTTCTTTATAAAAAATTATTTTCGGCATCTTAAGGCTACCTAAGGACATAATTCATATCTTTTTATTTGCTCGATTATAAATCTTTAGCCAAGAATTAACTAAAAAATCAATTTCTATTTCTGTACTATCCCATCCAAGACTGACCCGGATAGTATTTGTTGCAGGTTCGTCTCCAATTTTCATCGCTTCAACTACGTGACTCCGTTTAACCTTTCCAGACGAACAGGCCGCCCCAGCACTTAGACAAATCCCCTCAAGATCAAACCCCATAACCTGAGTTTCTGCCAAAACTCCAGGCATAACAATAGCACTGGTATTCCCCAATCTAGGAACATTCCGGGAGAGGATGTTAACTTTGGGAAAACATCGGGAAAGTTTGGTCTCAAAAAGATCTCTCAAGTTCTTAACTCTTTTATTCTCAGCCGGGTTCTGAGCCACTACCTCAGCTGCTTTTCCAAAGCCAATGGCACCAAGAATATTTTCTGTACCAGAACGGCGTCCTTTCTCCTGTCCTCCACCAACTAAGGCTGGTTTTAATTCGACGCCATCCGCAACAACAAGAGCACCGATCCCAGTTGGACCGCCAATTTTATGAGCAGAAATCGACATCATAGATAAACCGCTTTCTCTAAAATTAATTGGTATTTTTCCAAGAGCTTGAACTGCATCCGAATGAACTCGAGCACCGTACTTTGAGGCTATTTCAACAATTTCTTTAATAGGTTGAATTACACCCGTCTCATTATTCGCCCACATGATTGAAACAAAACAATCTCCATTGATATCAGCGATTACATTTTCCAATTCGGATAGGATGACGATGCCATTTTTATCGACGCTTATTTTTTTTGCGTTGACGGCCGCTGCCAAAACAGCTTCATGTTCTACAGAGGACACGATTATATCTGTGTATTGACCTCCTTTTAATGCGAGATTGTTAGCCTCAGTCCCTCCGCTTGTGAAAATAATATTTTCTGGTGGTGAGTTAATTAATGTTGCGATTTGGCGCCTTGATTTTTCAAGCCGCCTTCGCGCACTTCGTCCCAAAGAGTGGATAGAAGAAGGGTTGTTCGGCTCTCCCAAAGCATCCAAAAGTTCCGCTTTTACTTCCGCCCGTAGAGGGGTTGTCGCATTATAATCCAAGTAAATCGATGCATTGTCCACTTTCAGACTTCCACTCAGCTTAATCTATATAATGGTTAAATATCCCGAACCGATTATGTTACATTGAGACTTAGATTTATTTATAATATTTTATAGTGTTACGGCAAAATATTTCTCAAATTCTGAAATATTTAAGATTTTTCTAACATAAATCCATCTTAGGGTTGTATATAGTTAATTTGGTATCGATCCGGTTAAAATCGGTTTAGTGTAAGGATCGCCATAGCAATTAATTTTAAAAAGGACATAGAATTAATGCCTGAAGTATTAATAAACGGACCAGAAGGAAGAATTCAAGGCCGTTACATGCATGGTAGGACCGATAACGCTCCCATGGCACTAGTTTTACACCCCCATCCCGAACAAGGTGGGACTATGAATAATAAGGTCGTATATTCGATATACCAAAGCTTTGTCGGTCGAGGATTTTCGACACTAAGGTTTAATTTTAGAGGTGTTGGGCGCTCTCAGGGCACCTACGACGGAGGCGAGGGGGAACTTAGTGACGCAGCATCTGCCTTAGACTGGCTTCAAATGTATAATCCAAATGCTCAATTTTGCTGGGTAGGTGGTTTCTCTTTTGGTTCGTGGATCAGCATGCAATTGTTAATGCGACGACCAGAAATAGTAGGTTTTTTATCCGTAGCACCGCCTGCCAGTGATTACGATTTTTCCTTTCTTGCTCCATGCCCATCATCTGGTTTGATGTTACAAGGAGATAGCGATGAAAATATTTCTTCGGAGTCTGTAAAAAAATTAGTTGAAAAATTATCTGCTCAAAGAGCTATAGAGATCCAGTATCGCCAAGTAGCTGGAGCAAATCATTTTTTTGCTGGCAAAATTGAAGAAATGATGGCTGAAATTGACGAGTACTTAGACACTCAACTACCCGAAGGCTTCGAACGGTCGGAGGATTGATTTATATAATGGTCACTATTTTTAATGGTGACCATTATATGCAGCTTACTACTTATTAGCCTCTATGCGTTGTGACCACAGAAATGTCCACCGAAGGTCTCAGATCCGAACATACTTTTAATACTTGGTGTATGTCGCTGTTCACAAATTTATCAAAAAGTTCTTCGCTAACTTCATTAGTACCATCTAGAGCTGCATAAGCTTGCTGCTTTAAAATATAGTCAAATCGCGCTGCCCATTTTCGTGCACCCAAGCGGGCCGTAGTCGAGCAGTTATCCACCATATAAGATACTCCTTTAAAATCCATATAAGGGTTCAAGGAGTCGACTGCTTCTATGATTGACTCATTCGCAATTTCTGAATAAGGGTGCCCTCTATCCTTAAGAAGATCGACTTGAGCCATCATTGTGGCCATATAAACACCTGCTGTTTCAGCATTGATTGGTGCATAATTTCTCTGTTCATCATCCCGAACTTTTTCACCAACCTGCCACATATCCGTTGTATCAATATTTCCCATAGGATAGCGATCGAACCTATCTGATGCTTGAATTACACTTCGAACCTCATTTCCCGATGCTACGTCGTCATAAATCTCTTCAAGAATTTCTCGTGCGGGATGATAAGAAGCACAATATGCTTTTCTGAATGCTGCCTTTTCTCCATCATTCAATTCTTCATAGACTGCCATTAAGCCAGAACGAGATATAGTCTTACTAATTGGACCAGTGATTGACTCCGACGTATTTATGTAGGCCTCGTCTTTTGGCATCCCTTTCCCGGTGAAACGAGCATATAGACTTTCTGCAATACCGTGAACCGCACCCAAGAGAATGCCTCGCTCTCCAAAAATATCCGACTTGTATTCGGACTCTAAGGTAGTTTGGAAAGTGAAAGGAGACCCCAAACCAATCGCCCATGCCAGTGCATAATCAGTAGCCTTGCCATTTACGTCTTGATGAACAGCAAAGGAGCTATTGATGCCAGCACCATTTACCTCTCTTCCTTGCTCATACAAACGTCTAACAGATGGCCCCATTCCTTTTGGACATACGGCGATTACATTCATATCCTTTGGAAATTCCTCTCCAACACTTTGCAAGTGCGAAAGTAAAAAACCGTGGGACAATCCAATGGTTGATCCGCTGCGCATTGCAGCAAAAATTGGCTTATAATTTTGTGCCAAAGCGGCATCCGAAATCAAAAGAAGAACCATATCACTCTGTTCACAAACAGCGTACATCTCACCCAAGGTTCCATTTTCTTTTGTGAAGCCTACCGCCGCCGCTTCCTTCATTGAGCTAGAACCTTCTCTCAGGCCAATCACGACTTTTATATCGGATCCTTCCAGAGATTCTCTGAGATTTTGTGCCTGAGCAGGCCCCTGAGATGACCAACCAATCACTCCAATTTGTTTAACGCCTTCTAACGCTTTTGGGAGAAGGGGGAAAAGGTTTCGTCCACCCGCAACAATTCTCTCTTCAGTATCGCCAAGGGAAATCTTCCTTGTTTCAAAGACTTTCGATTCAAAATCCAGATGCATCACCTTATCCTCTTATTTTTTTATAAAACTTTAAATCCGGCTGGTTTCGTAGGACTAGACCATCAAAATGTCAAGGAAAGCGAACCCAAGTAACAAATAAAAACCACTTTCGGTCCTTTTAGAAATGTTTTTTTACCCTTAAGACCATTTATAAACCGCTAAAATTATATTAAATCTGATTAATTAATAATTATTCGTTAATACATATCTGTTCGCGGGCTCCATCTGTTAAAATGGGAAGCTGGCTTCCTAGCTTTCATTAAGTTGGCTCATTTCTATAACTCTCTTCATAGCTCTACAATATATGTAGGGTCCTCTCCTCTCGAGACACGTTGTATGTTTTCAAAAGCAAAATCAAGCCTTCGCCACCAGGTATCAATGGTGGATCCTGCAGTATGCGGCGTCAGCACAACGTTTTCAAATGATAACAGTCGGCTATCCCCCAGCGGCTCATTTTCAAACACATCAAGCCCAGCTCCAGCGATTATACCTTTTTCGAGAGCATCTATAAGATCTTTCTCTACTACCGCAGCACCCCGCGCGGTGTTAATCAAGACAGCGTTTCGCTTCATCGACTGTAATGATTTAGAATTGATTAATCCTCTGGAGGATTCTGTTAATGGAGTATGTAAAGTGACAATATCCGAGGTGCGCAAAAGAGCATCTAATTCTAGTCGTCTTGCATTAAGATTTTGTTCCACATCGTCGGGAGCTTTAAAGACATCATAATAAACAACGTTGGCTAGAAAGCCATTTACCATACGAGCTACCTCCCGACCTATTTTCCCAAATCCGACTATACCTACTTGTTTGCCTCTCAATTCATTGAGCCCAAGAACTTCTTGGTGTCCCAACCATTTTCCTGATTTGAGTGTCGCATGATGTAGAGGAAGTTTTCGATATAGCGAAAGGATCAGTAATAGCGCATGCTCCGCTACGGTTGGTGCATTTGCACCGCCGTTAGTCGCCAAAGGAATTCCAGCCTTAGCTAGCTCTGGGACATTTAATCTATCGTAACCCGCGCTTAAGATTTGCATTAATTTTGCTTTTTTTGCTATATCAATATCCTCAAATCCAACCGTATAAAGCATGAAATAATCGGCTTGAGCCACTTGAACACGCCGCTCCTTTTCCACCATCTTAGACTCACAAAGCACTAACTCGAAACCTGATGGTGTTTGCGCTTTAGCTGCTTCTATAATCTGATCTGGAATACTTTTCTCATCATACAAAAAGATAATTTTTTCAGTATTTTCCATTCTTTTCTCCAATTTTAACTATTATAGAGTAGAACATTCCAACCCTCCACTATCCTGCTGAGTTTTTCTATCCCAGTCCCTTCACCTAAATAACTTTTAGTTTGGTGATTTTTAATCCAATATTTGAAAATAAAGAAATACTTGGAAGCTCATCAACAGATAGCATGTAATATCCAACTAAGATGTTTACTATTTGTCATAGAACTACGACATAATATCGAGAGGGTTTGCACTTTAGCCTGGGGAAAATAATGATAAACAAAAAAGAACTATCCTTTGATTACGATCAAGCTCGAAAAAAATTCGAATTAACTATACCCACCGACTTTAATTTTGCTTTTGATATCGTAGGGAAGTGGGCCAAGACTGAAAATAAAACGGCGCTCATAACCATAGATAAAAATAGTAAAACACCAACTTATCACTCATATTCTGACTTGGACAAAAATTCAAACAAATTTGCCAATCTCCTATTGGACTTAAAATGCAAAAAACAAGACTTTGCTTTTGTAATGATCCCCAGAAAAGCAGCTTGGTATCACGTACTGCTAGGCTGCATGAAAGTAGGTGTGGTTGCCATGCCTGGGACAAACTTGTTAACAGCAAAAGATATAGAATATCGAATAAATAGATCTGGTGCGAAACTTGCCATAGTTACAGAAGAACACATAGAAAAAGTAAATGCTATCCGAAATAATTGTCCAAGTCTGGAGCATTTAATAACAGTATCTGGAAACACCACAGATGGTTGGATTTGTATGGAGGATGCTTGCCAAAATACTTCCCCTGATTTTGAGCGAACTAAAGTTGGTCTCAATAAAGCTACAGACCCGATGCTGATATACTTTACCTCGGGAACAACTTCTATGCCCAAAATGGTAGAACGGGATCATGCGTATGCACTTGCGCATACTATAACGCAAAAATACTGGATGACTTTGGAGGAAACTGACATTCATTGGACATTAACAGACACGGGTTGGGCAAAGGCTGCTTGGGGTCTCTTATTTCCTCCTTTAATCGCTGGTTCTATAATTGTCCTTTTTGACAGTGACGGGTTTGATGCTGAGGAACACTTAAGAATTATACAAGATTACAAAATAACGACATTCTGTGCGCCACCAACAGTTTATCGGATTTTTGCGCAAATGGACGTATCAAATTATAATTTATCATCGCTAAGGCATTGTATTGGAGCTGGGGAACCTCTTAACCCTGAGGCAATGAGATCATGGAAAACAGCAACTGGTTGCGATATATATGATGGATATGGCCAAACTGAAACGATTAATATTGTAGCCAACTATCCTGGGATGGAGATTCGGCCAGGTTCAATGGGAAAACCCGTGCCGGGCTTAGATGTAGATATTATAGACGACGAGGGCAACCTATGCCCTAACGATGTAGTAGGTCATATAGCTGTAAGAATAACAAACCCTCACCCTCTTGGTCTATTCTTTGGATATTTCAAAGATAAGCCGGCCACCGATCTAGCATTCAGGAATGGTTGGTATTATACGGGTGACACCGCAACCAGAGATAAGGATGGATATATTTGGTTCGTTGGAAGATCGGATGATATAATTTCTTCAGCGGGATATAGAATAAGTCCTTTCGAAGTGGAGAGCGCTCTAATCGAACATCCGGCGGTTCAAGAGTCAGCTGTAGTAGCAAAAAAAGATGACATGCGTGGGGAAATCGTGAAGGCATATGTCATCCTCGCGCCAGGAGAAATAGCCACAGATAATCTTACTTTAGAAATTCAAAATTTCGTGAAAAAAGTTACAGCACCATATAAATACCCTAGGGAGATAGAATATCGAGACCAACTACCCAAGACAATATCAGGTAAAATTCGTCGCGTGGAGTTGCGAGAAGAAGCTAATTCGGTGCAAACTAATTCATAAAAGACCGTGATAACTGGATGCTAAAATTGCTCTACGTTGTATTTAAAAAAATAAATTCTTGTCGGAAACGTCTTCAAAAAACGAATTGAACGTTCTAACAATAACAATGAATAACTTGCCGCCTAATTTTGAAAGATTGAAACGCCTTAGTGTGTTTCGTTAGGCAACACCAGAGGTAAAAATAATAATGATCGATACAGAGTCTAGGCATATAAAAATACATGATGAAAATGATTTTGAAGGAATGCGTCGAGCTGGAAGACTGGCTGCAGAAACACTCGATTTCATTACACCTAAGGTAGAACCTGGCATTACAACAGAAGAGCTAGACAAACTATGTCACGATTTTATTTTAGATCATGATGCGGTGCCCGCACCGCTAAACTATAAAGGTTTCCCAAAATCAATCTGCACTTCGATCAATCATGTAGTTTGCCACGGAATTCCTGGCCCCCGTAAATTGATCAATGGTGATATCCTAAATATCGATATTACAGTAATACTGGATGGATGGTATGGCGACACAAGTCGAATGTTTGGAGTTGGGAAGGTTAATGTAAAAGCCACCAGACTCATGGATATCACCTATGAATGCCTAATGCGCGGGATTTCTGTGGTGAAACCCGGAGCAACACTTGGAGATATTGGATATGCCATTCAAAAATACGCAGAAGCAGAGAGATGCTCAGTAGTTCGTGACTTTTGTGGTCATGGGCTTGGCCGTGTGTTCCATTCTGCGCCAAGCGTGCTTCATTATGGACAAAAAGGAATAGGCACAGAGCTAAAAAAGGGAATGTTTTTCACTATTGAACCCATGATAAACACAGGAAAATTTAACGTAAAAATACTACCTGATGGCTGGACTGCCGTTACAAGAGACAGGTCTCTCTCTGCTCAATTTGAGCACTCTTTAGGAGTAACCGAAGATGGCTATGAATTATTTACAGTATCCCCCAAAGGACTGCATAAGCCTCCTTACTAATCCTATTTTGTTGAAAGAGCATAAAAAGGAAACCTGATTAATTTTGTTAGATGCCAAAAACTATTATCGAATAATTTTAAATTTTCATTTACTTTTCTATACTCATAAATTTAGCTTACTTTGAAACACTAACCCTAGGAGCCAAGATTGAGTGACGTAGCCGTGGAATCGACTGATGCTGCACATAAAGGCCCATTGAAAAGGCAAATGAATAATTTGTTTTTTAATCTTTGGTCTTTTGGAAGTAATTCACTAGTTGGATGGACTGCGACTCGATCAGGGATAGATATAATAAGTATACCTAAAGTACGTTTGTTCAACACACAAAACCCCCATAACAGTGTATTCAGGGGGGCACGACACTTAGAAAATAATATATTTCAGGAGGTTAGCCTATCACTAGGTTCCGAACCGATGGAAATTAGACTGGATTTCAAAATTGGCGATGATGAAGCAGGTCTTACAGCCGATGAGATTGAAGAAATCTTTCAGAATTATGCAACTTTTAAAACAGATCATAGAGCAGTCGCTCTTCTTGATATAGTTGGTTTTTCGAAACACACTCCCGAGGCTCAGGCTAGCCAGCTATCAACACTTGAATTTGCCCTCAACATCGCAGAAGAGAGTTGCAAACAAAAAAATCTCCCTATGGAAATGCGACGCTCTACTACTGGCGACGGGTTTTATATATGGAATACCTGCACAGGGCCAGATGCAGATATCGCCCTATTTGTCCTGCTGAAGCTTTTTTTAACTTACTATTCTGGTCTAAAAAGAGCCATAACCGAGAAGAATGCAGCTCCTGATATCCGTACAGCAGCAAGTGTGGGAAGTCACTATTCCTTTTATGCACCAGGTCGCGATGTACTGCACACTAGCGATGAATATATCGTTGGTGATGTCACTATTAACGTAGCACGGCTTATTGGTAAAACTAACACACATCAAATCGTTTTAGGTGAGTTCAAAAGACCGGGGACCTCCGGCAGTCCTGATTTAACTCCACAAAGAATCATCGAGGCTGCAAGCGCAAAACTTCAAGAGTTTCAAGGGATGCCACTATTTGGCAACCCAGTGCAACGGTTCACTTCTTACATAACCGGCCCCAAAAGAGAAGATGGCAGTTTCAAAAAGCAAAAAATGCGTGTTATCGATAAACACGGCTTTGAACACATTTGCTATAACGCGAAGGTAAACGTTTTCCTAGACGGCGATGATCCATATTATATTGGACTTCAGCATGCCGATCTATTCGGCACGAAAAATTGATAAATCACCGGGTTATAGTCAGCTATCTCGGATAGCTTTCTCCATCACACAGACATTTAGATCACAGCCTTTGGTATTAGCTCTAACCAGATTTGCCGCTTCGAAGCTGGTTTTATGGGATCTACCGGTATCGTTACCATCTTTACCAACAATTGAAATCTCACCAACTTCGGCGTTTGTCAAATCACAATGCTTCAAGTTTGCACCAGTTAGGTTGGTACCAATTATAACCGCATCGCATAGATTAGCATCGAAAACATCGGTTCCACCAAGATCCGCAAGGATTAAGCTGCATGCCTTTAATTGTGCCCCTCTTAAATTCGCATCTCGCATTTGGATGCCGGAAAGATCCAGCCCGCTTAGATCATGGTACGAGAGATCTAAACCATCCATTCTTCCGCGCTGCCCCTCAGCCCCGTTGGTTGAGATCCATTTCTGGTGGCCATCAAGAGATGCTCTAACCTCTGGATCCATTTCATCATAACTCACTACTTTTGGCTTATCTCCAATATCCAGCTCCGATTTATCAAGACCTTCGACAGTGTCTTCACTCATTTTAGCACCACGAAGACTTACATTTTCAACTTTAGCGTTTGCCAACTTTGCACCAGTTAGATCTGCACCATTTAAATTTGTATTTGTAAGTCTAGTATCTGAGAGATCCGCTCCTTTTAAGTTAGCATAAGACAAATCTACATCTGAGAGGTCTGAACCGAATAGCTGAGCTCCTTCCAGGTTTGCCCCAACCAAGCTCGCCCCTTGAAAATCTACATTTGACATTTTAGCTCTTGTGCCTTGAGCGTAATCCATAAGGCAAGCAGTGAGATCTGAGCGTTCGCTGCCTATTGAGGCGCCCCCGTCCGCCCCCATCATAACTCCGCCACGAAGATCAGCATCCTTTAAATTAGCATTAGTTAAGTTTGCTCCCTTTAAAGACACCCCTCTTAATACCGCACCCTCTAGATTTGCGTCTTGCAGATCTACGTCACGAAGTGTAGCTCCGAACATATCGGCCTCAGTAAGATCGGCACCTTTTAAGCTTGATCCCGCTAAATTTGTTCCGGCCATCAGTGTCTTCGCCAAATGCCAACCGGTTAAATCTTGTCCTTCGAATGCTTTTTTTGAGAAATCGGCTTGTTTCCCACCTTTTTTCTTTGTCAGCCATTTTTGATGTTCTGACATAGCGAGCTTCAATGTCTGCAGATCCTGTTGCTGTTCTTTTGTGAGCGTAGACTTTATAGTTGGCGCTTTGGCTTCTTCTTTTTGGCCACTGCCAATTCGGTCTTGCCAGTTATCGCTTGTCTTTTTATCAGCATCACTCGAGGCAACTGAAGACTGCTCTGTGTCCTCGTCCACAGCTTTACTCGAGATGCGGTCTTGCCAACTTTCCCCGCTCATAAACTAATTTCCTGTCCAAAAAACCTCATAAAGCATTCTACTTTTCTAATCGGTATAAAAACAGCCAAGTAGCAATAGATTAATCTAATTTTGATACACAAGCAAATAGCTTATATAGGTGCTCTTCTTCTTTAAAAATTGTCGAGGTCCCTTGATATTTGGTGCGATCTAATGCTTTTCTTTCAGTAAAATCGCCGCAATCAAACTTAAAACGCAGGCAATTGGTAAAATACTAAGTGCGTATTGGTAATGCACAACATCATAGATTCGGACACCATCTATTATTTTACCATCCCACTGTAAATCTAATATATAACCGGCCAATGGCTGCAAAACTGCGCCGCTTCCAACGGCGAATGTATTGATTAATCCTAAAGCAGCTCCACTCATTTCTGGAGAATTACTCTCTCTGGCCAACGCAAAGCCTAAGATCATAGAAGAAGATAAAGCACCCTGTATTCCAAGGACAGAAACAAGAAAAATATTCGGCATATTAGGAAACATAAGCAGCGTTATAGTAGTCAAACAGGCACCTGCTGAACCTATTATCAATATTAGTCGCCGTTTCCCCAATAAATCCGAAAGCCACCCCATTAAAGGGGCACCAATGGCCCATCCAATAAAAGCCATTGAAACAAACCCGGCCGATTCCGGTTTATCTATACTTTTAGCAACCATCAAATAAGGCACTCCCCACAAACCACCGAATGCCAATAATGTACCCGTAAGACCCCCAGCAGATATCGTCGCCAACCAAGTTT
Source organism: SAR116 cluster bacterium AG-447-C21 (assembly GCA_003212315.1). GTDB lineage: Bacteria > Pseudomonadota > Alphaproteobacteria > Thalassobaculales > Thalassobaculaceae > UBA7326. Next base: position 18,782 of record QCQB01000023.1, read on the forward strand.
GTCTATTGACCGCAACTTTTTTCAATCCGGACAACAAAGGCGATTTGTTTTGAGGTTTTGTGTCCTTTGGATCTCGGACGGTAAATGCTAATAAAAAAGCAAGACAAAGGCCTGCTACCCCTAAAAAAACACTAGATAACCGCCAACCATAAGTGGCGACAGCAATACCTAACGGAGCCTGACCAATGAAACCTCCAGCCGATCCCATCATTTGCGCCCATCCACCCAGAATAGCAAACTTACCTGGAAACCACCGAGCAGCCATATTCAGCGCCCCAACAAAGCTAAATGCAGCACCAGCACCGATTAAAACTCTTCCTAAATAGGCATACGAAAGACTTTCGGCATATGAAAAAACAATACATCCAATCCCACAAACAGCACACGCGCTAGCTACTAGCCCTTTAAGTCCAAATCTGTCTATACACACTCCAACGGGTATCTGAAGGCCTGCGTATGCGTATAAATATACAGCAGAGAGGTTCCCTAGTATTCCTGCACCAACAGAAAACTCTCTCATAAGATCGTCCACCATGACAGCGGGAGCTACCCTCAGAATAAAGGCATAAAGGAAAAACGACGCGCAAAAAAACCAGGCTGCGGCAATGATATTCTTATTCTGTTCCGGTAGTGTGATTAAATGTACTTTCTATAAATTCTTCCCCATAAACTCTTCATATTTGCAAATATATAAATTCCAAATAACTGGATTTTTGCTCGACAATCAATAATTTACGGGCGAGGACACCATTCAATGTGATTTTAGTTAGTAGAAAACTCAAAGCCCTCGTAACCTTGCTGGACGATGCGTTTACATTCCTTAGTATACGCCTCAACTCCAGCAACATATGGCATAAATACTCTGGGTTTTCCTGGGATGTTTGCCCCCATATACCAAGAATTCGCCAACGGATATAGAGTAGAATTTGCCACCTCTCTTACATGATCCACCCATCGCCGTTGCGCATCCTCTTTGGCCATTACCCGCGTATGGTCACAATTTATCATATGAGCAAGACACTCAGCTATCCAGTTTACATGCCATTCGATCGAAAGGATCATCTGACTTTTTACTCCAGGGCTCTGGGGTCCTGTGATCATAAACATATTTGGTAATCTAGCCACCATTAGCCCAAGATATGTTTGAGGACCGTCACCCCACTGCTCCTCTATATTTGTTCCGCCATCGACAGAGATATTGATCTCTTTCATAGCGCCAGTCATGGCATCAAAGCCAGTAGCAAATGCTATAGCATCTAGTTCATACTCATTATCGGTAGTTTTTATACCATTCTCAGTAATTCCTTGAATTGGTGCGCTTCTGACATCGACTAGGTCTACATTAGCTTGGTTGAATATTTCATAATATTGTGAGTCTAAGATTAAGCGCTTAGTGCCAATTGGATGGTTATCAGGACACAAAAGTTCAGCTGTCGCAGGATCATTTACTGTTTCTCTTATTTTATTCCTAACAAACTCTGAAGCCGTATCATTAGCAGATTTATTCAATAATAAATCCTTGTACGCGAAAAGATAACTTATACTGCCCCCCTCCTGCCATTTAGCTTCGTAAATTGCTTGTCTTTCCTCCTCCGTCGCCTCCAAAGCCGATTTTACAGGTGGTGGATAACCAGCGATACCAAACGGCGTGCTATAAGCTGCAATTCTTCTTTCTTTATATTCCTCCTTGTGTTTCCTCTCCTTCTCTGGATCCAAAGGAGCATTCCTCGCAGGTAAACTAAAATTAGCCGTACGTTGGAAAACTGTCAGGTGTTCAGCTTGGGCTGCAATATGGGGCATCATCTGTACGCCAGAGGATCCTGTTCCAATCACGCCTACGCGTTTACCCGTAAAATCAACCCCCTGTTTTGGCCAGAGCCCTGTATGATACCAATCCCCTTTAAAATCATCTAAACCCGGAAAATCGGGCTTTCGCGGCGTTGATAAGTTGCCGGTTGCCATTATGCAAATTGGAGCGGTAATTTTTTCCCCATTACTTGTTGTTATCGTCCATAAATGTTGTTCCTCACAGAAAATAGCGTCTGTAATGCGGGTATTTAATTGAACATCCCGCATCAAATCAAAACGCTTAGCCACATGGTTTATATACTCAAGAATTACCGGTTGAGTGCCATATCTTTCTGGCCAAATCCATTCTTGTTGTAACTCATCATCAAAGGAATAAGAATACTCCATACTTTCGACATCACATCGGCAGCCTGGGTAACGGTTCCAAAACCAAGTGCCTCCGACACCATCCCCAGCTTCATAGGCTCTTATAGTTAGCCCCAGTTTTCTCAGCCGATAAATTGAATATAGACCAGCCAAACCTCCCCCAACTATGACCACATCATAATCAGCATTCGATTGTTTTTCAGATGAGAATCCAGGCATCCTTTTTCCCTCAAATAGTATTTTTATTAGTATAATTCAGCACAAGAATAGCTGAATGATAAATCAAAATTTCACTCGAATTAACAGCGACTTGCTATTTATAATACCTAAAATATTTCTAAGAAATTTATATCTTAAAACGTCTTTATCAATCCTTATTAGTTTCGAAGGCCTTCAATTTCTCGGCCGAAACATCTGTTTGATGTTGTGATTTCCAATCGGCATATGGCATCCCATACACAATCTCTCGTGCAGATTCGTAATCTAATTCATGTCCTCTTTCCTCGGCTTCCGCCCGATACCATTTGGAGAGGCAATTGCGGCAAAATCCCGCCAAGTTCATTAGATCAATATTTTGAACGTCTTTACGTTCGTCCAGGTGGTTTATCAGCCGTCTAAAAGCTGCAGCCTCAAGTTCCAAGCGGGTTTGCTCATCAAATACTTCATTAGGATTTACCATTTGAATTTCCTCATTTAATTAACGGATACTCCCGGTATTAATTTTGTGGTCCGTTGAGTTGTAACGCATTTCTAAAGTAATTTAAATTCTCTTGTTTAAAATTGAAATACTAACTAATTTTTGAAGTGAGAACATGATCCAACGCATCACCAAAAATATGTGCCCACCGAACTGCTCCCGTTTCAAATTCTATCAAATCCTGCCGAAACTCAACAGCAACAGACGGAAGGCTTAGTGGTTCAACATGATAATCAACCGTATACCCCGCTGGTTCACTGCCGGAATAAGGCTTATTATCCCCAATATTCAGCTTTTTTTGTTCCCTCAATTTTTTAATCAACGGTGCGGACAAACGTTTATCATCTTTCCATAAAATCCCTATGTCCCAGGGTCGGAATTGACCGTTCATAACAGGAGTGAAACTGTGAAGAGAAATTAAAATTGGGTTCTTATTTTCACTGCGCATTACACTGATTTGTTTACCTATTGAAGAATGGTAAGCATCAAAAATTTCATTCTTTCTAGAAGTAGCGTCGTCGTCGGACAAATTTTTATTTCTTGGGATAACTGTGCTATCGGACACAGAAGGAATTGAACCTGCAGCGCCTGGGTGTCTATTGCAGTCGATCACCAATCTTGAATAATTTGCTACAATTAATGTGGCGTTAAAACGTGCAGACAAAGCATGGGCCACTGCATCTATCCCTATATCGTAAGCTACGTGCCTTCTCAGCTCATTTAATGGAACCCCTAAATTTTCTAGCTTTGTGGGAATAGCAGAGCCATTATGATCGGATGTAAAAAGCAAATTTGATGAACTATCCGCATTAAAAATACTAAAAGGCGCCGGATCCTTCGAACCAAGCAATACCATTTTTTCACTCCTACATTTCAAATCGCTTCTAAACCATTATACTATGAGATATTGATCACAAGTCATTAGTCAAAATTGTTTAAAAAAATTTAAAAATAACCGACTATAACGATATTAAATCAAAATGAGACGGGGTAATTCTGAAAATAAGGAATGCTAATTTGGAAAACACGCAAGACGATGTAGATTTTTTTGGGGATAAATTGATTGATAAAATTCGTATTATTGGAAATCCACTTTGCGTGGGACTTGACCCTTATCTAGATAAAATACCCCCCTTATTTCGAGTTGGTCCGATGACCCCTGCAGACCCACGGACCGCAAAAGCAACCAGAAGCTTCCTAATGTCCTTAATAGATTTATTAGAGCATAAAATCGCTATAATTAAACCTCAATCTGCTTTTTTTGAACGAATGGGTTGGCGGGGCACTCAGTTACTTGAAGAAATTACTTCTTATGCTCAGGGAAAAGGGTTTTTAGTCTTAATGGATGCAAAAAGAGGTGATATTGGATCAACTGCTGAAGCATACGCTCAATCTTTTCTGACAAAAGATGCCCCCATAAAGTCAGATGCTCTCACCGTAAGTCCATTTTTAGGTCTTGATACGCTAGAACCGTATATCCAAGCTGCTAGAATCAATGGGAGCGGGGTTTTTGTATTAGTTAAAACAAGTAATCCAGGATCAGGGGATTTCCAGGACCTGCTTGTGGGAGAAGAAACGCTCTTTGAGAAAATTGCCCAAAAATTAGAGCCTCTTTCAAAAAATTTTGAATCTCCTCGAACTGGTTGGTCCTCTCTGGGAATTGTAGTGGGAGCAACTTATCCGGCTCAAGGTGAAAACTTGAGAGAATTGTTGCCTCATACACCCTTCCTAATCCCAGGATACGGAGCCCAAGGGGGTGGAGCCGAAGACGCGGTTAGAACTTTTGTAAAGGGCCCTAATGGTTATGAGGGAGGCATTGTAAACTCCTCAAGGGCTATTCTGTTTCCGGATAAAGGTAATACTTATAATCCAAACGAATGGGAGACAGCAATTTCTGACGCAATTGAATACGCAGTAGATGATTTGACAGAAGCACTAGCAAGAAAGTGCTAAACTAGGGCAAACTATTAACTTCATATTTAAAACAGAGAGTTACTTTTATGAAAATCACTGCAATAGAAACTGTTCGAATTGAGGAATTTCCAAATCTTTTATGGGTGCAAGTTAGTACTGAAGATGGGCTAGTAGGATTGGGTGAAACATTTTTTGGACCGGGTGCCGTGGAAGCACATATTCACGAAACAATCGCTCCTATTCTACTGGGTCAGGATCCGCGACTGATTGGGCGTTATCATAGTAAACTAATAGGCTATGTTGGTTTTGCCGGTTCTAGCGCTGAACAAAGAGGGCGATCGGCTATTGATATTGCGCTTTGGGATATATGGGGAAAAGCAACCAATCAGCCAATACATCAATTATTAGGAGGCGCTGTTAGGAACGATATTCGTGTTTACAACACCTGTGCAGGCTATCGTTATGTTAGAAAAAGCTCTGGCCAGGGGACAAATAACTTTGGCTTAAATATAGAGGACGGCCCGTATGAGGATCTTGATGCATTTTTAAATACAGCTGATGAATTAGCACATTCCCTTCTAGAAATGGGAATTGATGGGATGAAGATTTGGCCATTTGATTATGCAGCGGAACAATCAAATGGTCACCACATATCCAGTACGGATCTTAATAAAGCATTAGAACCTTTTGCAAAAATTCGAAATGCGGTAGGCGATAAAATAGATATTATGGCTGAATTGCATGCGCTTTGGGATCGACCCAACGCTGTCAAAATATCTCGAGCCCTTGAACAATTCAACCCATATTGGGTGGAGGACCCTGTATTTATGGACCACCTAGGTTCCCTTGATAGAGTAGCACGATCGACCAGAGCACCAATCGCAGTTGGTGAAACCAGAGGAGGAGTTGCCGATTTTCGATATTTACTAGAGTTAGATTCCCTAAGCCTCATAATTATGGACATAGCCTGGTGCGGTGGCCTAACCGAGGCAAAAAAAATAACCGGGATGGCGGAAGCATGGCATGTTCCCGTTGCTTTCCATGATTGCACGGGACCCGTTGCATTGACAGCTGCAACACATCTGGCGCTCGCTTCCAACAACTGTGATATTCAAGAAATAGTAAGAGCATTTTATTATGGCTGGTATGGCGAATTAATGACTAATCTACCTCCTGTTGAAAATGGAAGAATTAGTGCACCTGACGGAAATGGTCTTGGGATCGAATTACAACCAGATGTCCTAAAACGGTCGGATTGCCACATAAGACGAAGTTCTTAATTTTAGATTGCCCGACTTATAAGAAAATCACAGCAAAAAACATTTACCACACGACACAACATAATGCCGACGCTGAGGTGCAAATATGATTGAACTTTGGATACCTATAACCATTCTGGCTGCATTCTCGCAAAATCTGCGGTCTGCGTTACAAAAGCATCTTAAATCAAGATTAAGTACAGCTGGGGCAACATATGTCCGATTTTTTTATGCCGTTCCTTTCGCATTCCTTTATCTGTTTATTCTCAATCAATTTTTTTATCTCCCCTTACCTCAACCCAATGCCAATTTTATCATCTTTGGTATAATAGGGGGTGGTACGCAGATAATAGCAACAGCGCTATTAGTATATCTATTCTCGTTTCGTAATTTTGCAGTTGGCACGGCCTATTCCAAGACAGAAACTGCTCAAACAGCCGTATTTGGGCTAATAATTCTTGGAGACCCTCTAACGCCCGGCGCAATAATTGGAATTATGATTAGTCTCGTGGGCGTAATGGCAATTTCAACAGCGCGCCAGGAAAACGGTTTAAAAAATATAATCCAATCCTTATCCCAAAAGACGGCACTAATCGGGCTTGCTTCCGGCGCAATGTTCGGCATGTCAGCGATCTCCTATCGTGCCGCATCATTATCTTTGGGTGGCGAAGGTGTGGTTATTCAAGCAGCTTACACTCTAGCTTGCGTAACCGTATTTCAAACATTGATAATGACGGTTTATCTCCAGGTAAAAGAGAAAGGGGAAGTCATTAACGTTCTCAAGAACTGGCGGATAGCAATTTTGGTAGGATTAAGCGGAATGATCGGCTCAGCATGCTGGTTTACGGCCATGACGCTTCAAAACGCTGCTTACGTAAGAGCGCTTGGACAGATTGAGTTGGTCTTTACTTTTGTAGCTTCTTACATATTTTTTAAGGAGAAGACTAATGGAACCGAACTTTTTGGCATTCTAGCATTAGTTCTTGGTATTTTAGTTTTGTTGATAGGTACTTAACTCGATCATTATCTAAATAGAACGCCAGAAGGTTAGTTATGCAAAAGATCTGCGGTTTAATAATCATTTTAATTGGAATATTTATAACAAACATTACATTTGCTGGGGGTTCTCACATGTTTACGTTTAAGTCCATAGACGGAGAGGATACTATAAACCTGTCTGATTTTTCTGGAAAAGCCGTTTTGGTAGTCAATACTGCCTCGAGATGTGGGTTCACTTCACAATACGATGGACTGCAAACACTATGGGAGGAATATAAAGATCGAGGACTAGTTGTACTGGGTGTGCCTTCCAATGATTTTGGTGGTCAGGAACCCGGTACAGAAAAAGAAATAAAGAATTTTTGTACCGTTAACTTTAATATTAATTTCCCAATGACAGAAAAACAGGTGGTCAGTGGTGCATCAGCACACCCTTTTTATATTTGGGCCGCAAAAGAATTAGGAGCGCTCTCAAAACCTCGTTGGAACTTTTTCAAAATACTTATAGATGGAGACGGAAAAGCGGTTGATTGGTTTGCTTCAAATACATCCCCCACTTCTTCCAAGGTAATATCGGCAATAGAAAGTGTTATCCCCAACTAATATGCTATCCATATCAATAATACGAAGATCAAACCGTAGGGATTTGGATGATTACAATGCAACAGATAACTGAACAGTTCTCTTCGGCGACGAGCCGGAAGACTATGTGGAATGAAAGCGTGGAAGAATTGATAACGCAATTAGCTGCGCCAAAAGGGACTGTTGGGATCCTTTATACTTCAGAGGATCTCGCTCCTTTTTTAGGAAAAATGCTTGATCAACTTAGACTTAAAACAGGTGTAACGGATTGGGCGGGTGCATCCGGATACGGCACTATTAGCCACACAGAAGAGATTTTTGGAGAAAGTTCCGCCACTGTAATCATTTTGGATCTCCCTCCTGACGCCTATAGGGTATTCTCCGGTAATGCTGACGTGGGAACATTGCTTTCAGCCAAAGAAACAGAGTGGTTAGCAGAAGCAACTATGCCCCTTGCTATAAGTCACGTGGACCCGCGACATCCCCATGCGATGGAGGCTATTAGTAATCTAGCTGAAATGACTGGTAGCTTTCTGATTGGTGGTCTAACAGCTGCCTCAAGCGACTCTCCACATCTTGTAAACGATCAGAAAACCTGTATGAGTGGTATAGCAGTATCACCTATAAAGGCCGAAATATTCACTGGCCTTAGTCAAGGTTGCTCTCCGATAAGCAAAACATTAACTGTCACAAAAGCACAGCAAAATATCATCATAGAATTAGATCAAAAGCCTGCTTTTGATGTCTTGATGGAATACTTTGGAGACGAATTCGAGAACAATCTTCAGGCGATGGCCGGCACCATATTTGTTGCTTTACCCGTCCAAGGTTCGGACACAGCAGATTATACCGTTCGTAATTTGGTCGGACTTGATCCCGAAAGTAAAGTTATAGCAATTGGGGAAGCAATTTCTGAGGGTGATTCTATTCTAATCTGCAGAAGAGATCAAAAAACCGCGGTGGAAGATATGAAGCGAATGGTATCCTCCATAAAAGATCGGATCAGAAACAAAAGCATCCGTGGAGGAATTTATATATCGTGCGCTGCGCGCGGTCCCAACCAGTTTTCAGCTCCTAATAAAGAAACTGATATAATACGAGAAGTATTAGGACAATTTCCTCTGGCAGGTTTTTTCGCAAATGGTGAAATTAGTAGAGATCGGGTCTATGCTTATACTGGTGTAATAGCCGTATTTACCTGAATTGTGTTACCTTGACCTTAAAATAGAGTCCCTCGTTGAAGATAAAATCGCTCCCGGTATAATGGAAGTATCTGCAAATTCGATAAACCGTTAAAAGAAAGTAGAATATCATGACCGAGCTTCCCATACATGAGGTTTACGCTATTCGATATGCTACCCAACCGGAGCGTCCCGAAGGAGCTACGTTTTTAGGTGGCGACCCATCAAAGATGATACGTGGCCTGGATTTTTTTACCTATGTCATAAAGGGACCTAACGGGATATTTGTTGTTGATACTGGTTTTAATGCAGACCTATCCGGTGATGGCGGACGAAATTTTTTAGAAGAGCCATCTGAAATTATCAATAAATTTGGAATTGATCCCAAAACAGTAAATAAGGTTCTTTTAACGCATGCGCATTTTGATCACGTTGGAAATTTAGATCACTACCCACAAGCCGAGTTTTCAATTCACGTAGACGAAATGAATTCAATTACGGGCCCTGATATCACCTATGCGCCATTTCGTATTGCATACCATGAAAGAGATACACAGAAGTTGATAAATCTTTTGTATGAGGAGCGTTTATCATTTTATACGGAAACGGTGAATCAGGTGGCACCAGGTATAGAATTCCACCTAGTCGGCGGCCATTCAAGAGGACAGATGATACTTCGTGTTCATACGAAAAGAGGATGGATATTGCTAGCCTCTGACGCAGTTCATTTATACGAAGAAGTAGAAACGGAACGTCCTTTTGCTATTTTTCATGATTTACAGAAAATGATCGAGGGTTACCGAATAAGTGTTCAACTCGCCGGAGGAATTGATCGGTTAATCTCAGGCCATGATCCACTAGTGACAGATTGGTATCCTGCCGTCTCCAATGAACTTAAAGGCAAAGTACTTGATTTGAATCTTAAACCTGAAATGAACTGATCAAACTCCAATTGCTATTCCATCCCGCCGAGGATCCGCCGCACCAGTGAGTGCGCCGTTTAAGGGATCACGCCCAACAGCCTGCATCCCACCACATTGCATTGTAAATGGGCCAGGGAGCTCAATTTCATGACCTTTGAGGCGCAGTCCATCAACCACGTCACTGTTGATTCTGTCTTCTAAAACAACCCTTTGGCCATCAAACAACCGGGCGCGTGGCGCTTCAATCGCCTCTCTAAGGTTTAATCCAAAATCAACATGATGCACCAGCGCTTGGGCCTGAGTTTGCATGATCCCATAACTACCCGGTGTACCCAATGCCAAAACTGGATGATCCTCGCGCATCGATATAGAAGGGCTCAAACACATAGCCCATCGTTTTCCACCTAGCAAGTAATTCGGCGATTCCGGATAAAGGTCACCCCAATTCATGAAATTGTTCATACACACCCCCGTCCCGGGGATCACCAGACTAGAGCCCCATGGAGACCCTAGACTTTGAGTAAGACAGACCATATTTCCCTGCCGATCTGCTACCGAAATTGAAGTAGTATGTGCTCGTGCCTCAGCTAATGACGGGTCTAAGTTAGGTTCATACTGTTCAGTTAATCCAATAACTGGCGAGGGATTTAAAACTCTTTCCCTGAGCGGCTCAACCGCGTTTTCGGTCATGAGTTCCAGTATATCTTTTGGCGATCTATTGTTATTCAAAATACGAATACCCGCAGCTACCCTAATTGATCGCAGGACACGGTCTAGATGGTCGACGCCTAGATACTCTAGGCTCGATATATCGAGACCGTCCAGTATCCTCATCGTTAACGGAAATTGAAATGCTTCTGCAGGCGGCGGAGGAACATTAATTAAGAGATTTTTGTATTTTGCCGATACAGGATCTTGCCATTCTGGCTCCACAGCTTCGAGGTCAGCAATCGACATACAGCCCCCGAGGCTTTGGATATGGGATATCATCTCTTGTCCTAAAGCACCTTGATACAAATAGGCCATGCCCTCAGAAGCAATAGCTTCTAATGTATGAGCGAGGAGTGGCTGCCTTAAAATCCAATTCTCCGCAATGCGATCTAACCCTCCCATGTAGATTTGCCTCCATTCAGGAGTGCAGGCCCTTACAGCTGTCAAATTAGCCATATGGACATATAGATTAGAGACCGGAAATCCCTCTTGGGCGTGTCTAATCGCTGGAGCCATAAGTTCGGATAATTTTTTTGAACCATATTTTCTATGAAGAGTACACCACCCAGATAGGTTTCCCGGAACGCCACTCGCGGACGGTCCGGTATTAGTCGCTTCTTTATCTAATTTTTCAGCCAAAAATTCTTTAGGGACATGTGGCGTAAAATCGAGGCACCTGATTTGCTTCTCTTTTTCTATCCAACACGTTGCAACACCTAAACCCGCAAGCCCAGACATAAATGGTTCAACCACATTCAATGTGGCAACCGTGGCTACAACTGCGTCAAATGCATTCCCACCTTTTCTCAATATTTCCGCGCCTGCTGCTGCTGCTAGCGGATGTGCCGCAGCGACCATGCCTCCCAGTGACCTTGTCGGTGAATGTGTTAGACTCATATTCTCAGGCTCCAATAGAAATCAACTGATGATGAAACATTTAGTGCAACGATTAATTAGTTTTAATCAGAAGGCCTTATATTTATTCCTTCTGTATGGGTTGATGGGATTAAGGTTTCTACTTGTTTAGCTCTCTTCTCCAGCCAATATTCATAAGGGCTTGGCATTAAAGCATATGGTGCCGAAGCATTTAGTTTTTGAGCAGCATCCAGGGCCCAATTCGGGTTCTGCATAGCCTCTCTGGCTATGGCGATAAGATCAGCCCGTCCATTTTGCAGGATTTCTTCTGCCTGATCGGCATGCACAATCAAACCAACCGCCATTGTCTGGATTAAAGCTTCCTTCTTGAGCTTCTCCGCGTAGGGAACTTGATACCCATAGCCAACTGGGCCAGCACTTACGACCGGTGCGCCGCGTATGCCACCAGACGAGCAGTCTATCACATCAACACCTTTTGATTTGAGCACTCTTGACAAACGTACATTTTCATCAGGCCCCCAGCCCGCATCATCTTCTACCGAAAGTCTTACAAATAGGGGTTTATTCACCGGCCATTTTGAGCGCACCTCCTCTGCTATCTCAATAGCAAATCGCATCCTATTTTCCTCTGAGCCACCATACATATCGTTTCGGCGATTTACATGGGGCGATAGAAACTGATGTATAAGGTAACCGTGAGCTCCATGAATTTCCAATACGTCAAATCCAGCTTGATCAGCTCGGGCCGCAGCCTCCCCCCAACGCGTTACAAGAGTTTTAACTTCGTCAACAGAAAGTGCTCGTGGAGAAGGATCACCCGGATCACTATCGCTGGTTGAAGAGACCAATTCCCAATCATCCCAATCATCGATGTCAGGTGAGCGATCCAACGCCTTTCCCCCTTCCCAGGGTCTATATCTTCTAGCTTTTCTGCCACTATGGCCTAATTGGATGGCGGGAACAGAATCATGAGATCGAATAAAGTCTGCTAATCTTTTAAAATGGGGAATAAAATCGTCGTCCCATAATCCCAAATCACCGATTGTTCCACATCCACGACGCTCAACTTTTGTCGATTCAACAAAAACTATACCAGCACCGCCTGCTGCGTAGCGTCCAACACTCATTAAATGCCAATCTGTAGGATATCCTTTAATTCCTGAATATTGATGCATTGGTGCGATCACTATTCTATTTTTAAACTCTATTTCCCTAATTTTAAGGGGTGTAAATAATAGAGGCGTATTCATTGGATAGTCCTTTTTAAGTCGTGACAAATTAAATATGGCTTAACAGTGACCCCATTCTTTCAATCGGATCTTTTATTCCAGCTGTTCTCATTGCCCTCCAGAACAAGGCGTGCGTGCTTGAAGTTACCGGTTTTTCAATGACTTCTTCTATTTTTGGTATTGCTGCAAGTGTCGGCATATCGCAACAACTTAGGACAACTGCCTCAACACTGTCAGATCCACCCAACGCAACTGCTCGGTCGATCAATAAGTCGTTAGGTACTCGGTTCATATTTTTGAATTTTAACTGTCCATCGTCTACAATAATACTTTCATCCTCGATTACTTCTATTCCATTTTCCTGAAAAAACACTCTTTCCTTATCATTTGTAGATTGGGGGTAGGGTGTAATCATTACAATTCTTTTAGCTGAAAATACTCTTAGTGCTTCAACTAATGCAGCAGCAGCAGTAACGGTTGGTTTTCCTGTTTCTCGGGTAAGTTTCTTTTCATAGTCAGTCGGATTGCCTTTTGCGGAACTTGCGGTACATCCGTAGGCGATTACATCAGGGTCCGCTGAATTCACCTCATCAATAACGCGCGGTAGATGGCTTTCCATTTCTTCAAAGGGACTATCAAAACGATTTGCAAAAAACGGCATTCGCGAAGTATGCACTGTCAGCCCTTCAGGGGCCATTTTCCAAAACTCGGTTTCTGCAACCGTATTAGTCGATGGCACCATCAATGCCATTCGGGCTTTTGCGCCATACACTCGACCCGCAACATTTCCCATATCTATTGCTCCCTCATTTTAACCACAAAATGAAAAAATTTTCATGGCCATCTGGAGATGGCGTTTAACCATTAGCACGTTTACCTGCGTTTTCTAATATAGATTGCGCACCGGAAGCAAGATTAGCCTAACTTGAACTATTTATTCAGTGAACTTTATTTATTTTATCACTATCATCTTTTCAATCGATAGATGCAGAAGCGTCAATACCAAAGCTCCGAAATATGTAAAACTAGGTAACCAATGACCAAAATTAAATTTGCTGCTGTTTCGAGGAATTATTTCAACATGCCTATATGGGTTGCTCAACATTGTAACTTTTTTGAAGATGAAGGTATTAATGTTGATTTAGAACTCTACGAGCCAATAGATGAGGTAACAGAACGGCTCAAAGATGGTAGAGTTCAGCTTGCATATGGCGTCACAGAACATGTGATCCTTAACCGCGAGAATGGCGGTTCTCTTTTGATAATTGGAGGGAATGTCAATAAATTAGCATTCTCTCTGATGGCAAATAATCTAATAAAAAAACCAGAAGATCTTCGAAATAAAACAATTGGTGTCTCATCCCTTAATGCTGGCAGTTCTTCCTTAATCATGCAAGCTCTGGAGATTCATGAACTATATTACCCAAGAGACTATTCAATAACTGAGGTGGGACCAATTTTGGCGAGGTGGGAGAAACTACAAAATGGAGAAATAGATGCCGGACTTCAAGGTGTGCCGCTTAACTACATAGCAAGAGACCAAGGATATACGACGCTTATAGAACCACGAGATCATTTCCCAGACTTTCAATTCACATCATTAAATGTAGATGAAATTTGGCTCCGTAAAAATTCTGGAACATTGAGTGCTTTTCTGCGGGCATTTATTCGTGCACACCAATTATTTTTCGAAAACAAAAATCTAATGGTTGATATCGCCATGAAAGAAACTGGCATCGCCAAAAAATATGCCATCGCCGCTTGGGAGGAATATACTACCCAAAAAATATTTTCTATGGATGGATGCGCAAATATAAAAGGCATTCAAACGTTAATCGATGTCAGTGCATTAATTAGAGAAGTAAAAAATCGGAAAGGAGTTCCTGCCGATAACTTTATCGACCACCAATTCCTGAACAAAGCTGCAAATGAATTAGAGAGCAGATAAAATGCTGATCGGCCTATATGACCATTAAAATTTCTAACCCGACCGAAGGAGTTCCATGGAGCATCCACTAGTAGCAATAATTGACCACTTTGAACCCTCAATTATTGAAAAAATACAGTCTGTAATTCCCGATAAATGGCGCTACTTAGCTATCAGTGAAGACACTAAAGAAGCCCGCCTAAAAGTACTCGGCAATGCCAATATTGCTTTACTAATGGGAGCAAAGTTGGACGATCGGTTATTGAAATTAGCTCCAAAATTAAAGTTCATTCAAAAAATGGGGGCTGGAGTTGATAACATTGATATCCAATATTGTAAGAATAACAAAATAGGTGTTGCCCGGCTCAATGCCGGGAATAATATTCCGGTGGCTGAACATACAATAATGATGATGTTAGCCATAACACGGGGTTTGATGCATTTAGATAACCGAACTCGCAAAGGAGAATGGGATAAAGAGTTGGCCAGAGGAAACAGTAAACAAATTTACAGAAAAACTGTCGGTATAATTGGACTTGGCGCGATTGGGCGTCAGGTAGCCAAACTACTAAGGGCCTTTGACACTGATATAGTTTACTGTGACCCAATTCCAGCCCCAGCTTCTCTGGAAAAAAAATTGAAGCTACAGCGAGTGAGCTTGAATAATTTGCTAACCATATCTGATATTGTGACTCTTCATTTACCGAAGAATAAGAAGACCTCCCTCCTCATAGATAAGGATAAGATTTCACTAATGAAAAAGAGTGCTATTCTCATTAATTGTGCACGTGGAGGTTTAGTCGACGAATTTGCACTTTCCCAAGCTCTTAGAAACGGAAGATTATTTGGCGCAGGCATTGATACGTTCTCAACTGAACCTCCAGAAAATAATCCATTGATCTCCCTAGAAAATGTTATCCTCACTCCACACTGTGCCGGAGCAACTCTCGATAATTTTAGTTTTATAGCTGAACGAGCTATCGAAAACTGCTCCTCTTTTATATCAAATACCGCGCTACCTGAATTAGACGTAGTTCATGACCCACGCAATATCGACTTTTAAAAGTTTTTACCAAAAACTTTATTTACTAATCTGCAATAAAAAAAATACTATTAGCAACACCGTGTTCGGTAACGAATAACTTAATAAAATTGGAATATTAATGCTCATTGAAATTTTATGC
>QCQB01000024.1 GCA_003212315.1 SAR116 cluster bacterium AG-447-C21
TTATCCTTATCCAATTTTAGTGGCTAATGAATCCTGGGATGCTGGAGAAGTCTACGCAATCGTCAAATCCATGGTAGAACACTACGATGATTACAAATCAGCTGCCAAAGGAGCACTTGGTTGGAAGCTGGATAATCAAAACATGCAATGGGCGATGCCATACCATGCCGGCGCTATTAAATTCTTCAAAGAAGCGGGTAAATGGGATGCTGCGGCTCAAAAACATCAAGATATGTTAGTCGGGCGTCAGGCTGTAATCAAAAAAGCGTGGGATGCGCTTGCTGGAAAAGACAGCATGAGCAAAGACGAACTGAAGGCAGCTTGGAAGCCTGCACGAATAGCAGCACTTGAAGCAGCTGGTCTCGATCCTATTTTCAAATAATTTGGAACTAGGAAAATAAAGAAAGAAAATGTCTGACGTTGATACGAAAGACGGGCCGGCGACAACCGAACAACGGTTTCGCCGGCTCAATCCTTTCTGGAAATGGCTATTGATAGCGCTGTCTGTAGCGTCAATTTTATTTTCAGCTTATCAGGTTTTTAATCTAGGCAGATACACCGGATACGTGCCTATTGAAAACCAGTATTTTTACGCGATCGTCGCGTTACTTCTGCCGACAGCATTCATCGTATTTCCTGTTTCAGGAAAATCAGGTCACGATGGAATGGCCTGGTATGATATCATATTATTCCTAGTAACAGGAGGAATCTGTCTGGTTTTTGTCTATTTTTCGATAGATATGCTTGATGAAGGCTGGGAGTTTTCGGCTCCAGAGGAAATGCAATGGCTGAGCTTGCTACTTGTTTTATTAGCTATTGAGGCGGTACGAAGAACTGGTGGCGGCATTGTAACCGCGATCATTGTTATTTTCGCCGTGTACCCCCTATTTGCAGGAGAAATGCCCGGCGTGCTTGAAGGTACTACGGAGTCCTTATGGGATACGGTAGCTTATTACGCTCTTTCAACGGAAGCTTTAATCGGTATTCCGACACGAGCATTTGCTGGCCTAGTTATTGGTTTCTTATTATTCGGGGTAGCTCTTCAATATACGGGTGGCGGGCAATTTTTTCTCAACCTGGCGTTCGCATTATTAGGCCATGTTCGAGGTGGCCCCGCCAAGGTTGCGATTTTCGCGTCCGGTTTGATGGGATCTATGAGCGGAAGCGTAATTACCAACGTACTTACAACCGGTTCTTTGTCTATTCCCGCAATGAAAAGGATTGGATTTCAACCCCATGTCGCTGGCGGTGTGGAGGCTTGTGCGTCTACCGGTGGTGTACTTATGCCTCCTATCATGGGGGCTACTGCATTCATTATGGCAATCAATCTTGAGGTGCCATATCGCGATATTGTCGTAGCGGCTGTCATACCTTCGGTTTTATATTTTTTCGCACTATTCATGCAAATCGACGGATACGCGGCGCGGAATAAATTAGAGGGTCTGCCCAAAATTGAACTTCCGTCAGTGCGCCAGACGCTTAAGGACGGTTGGTATTACGTAGCTGTTTTCGCATTGCTTATCTACCTCCTAGTGTTCATGCAACGCGAGGCGCAAGCGCCGTTTTATGCTACAATTTTACTACTTGTGATTAATCAAACACATCCAAAACACCGTTGGAACTGGGATCGCTTCGTTGAGTTTTTAGTAGCAACGGGACGTTTGTTTGCCGAGTTAGCAGCGATCCTTGTCGGTATTGGGTTAATCGTTGGGTCCCTCTCCTATTCAGGGAAAATCGGCACACTTGCATTCGAATTATTACAATTAGCCGGTAATAATGTTGCGCTACTCCTTATGCTTGGGGCACTTGCGAGCTTTATAATGGGTATAGGTGTCACGGTAACTGTGGCTTACATTATTTTAGCTCTTACTTTGGCCCCAGCACTCACAGATAGTGGTCTATCTGCGATGGGGGTCCATATGTTTATGCTATACTGGGGAATGCTCTCTTATATCACGCCACCCGTGGCACTTGGATCGTTTGCCGCAGCAAGCTTGGCCCAAGCAAACCCAATGCGTACCGGATTTGAGTCGATGAAGCTAGGAACTATTATTTACTTTGTTCCATTTTTCTTTGTGCTTGACCCAGGTTTGATAATGCAAGGTGAACCGTTACACATTCTGACGGTTTTTGGTTGTGCTATTTTAGGCGTTGTCGTTTTATCCACTAGTCTTCAAGGGTACCTCTATGGTATCGGTGATCTTACTGGAATGGGTATAATTCAGTGGCCAATCCGATTGGCGTTAATGATCGGAGCGATGGCCTTTGCCATGCCTGGAAACGATGTAATTGGTATGGATAACATGGAGCTATTTATTGCTGGACTTGTCTTCACCGGTGCTGCCGCTATTGTAGCGTTCGCAGCACGGAAGGTAGCCGCTCCAGGATAATTGATACTTAAATAATAGAAATTAAATGGGCGTTCTTGTAATCTAAAAAGATAAAGCGCCCATTTTTTTATCAATGAATTTTTTGGAATTAATAATGCGTAATCTTCAACGTCCCGGACGTTCCCCAGTAATGGCAAGCAATGCGATGATCGCCACTAGTCATCCACTAGCCAGCCAAGTCGGAATAGATATAATGAAGTCAGGCGGCAATGCTGTAGATGCAGCGATTGCAGCCTGCGCCACGCTCTGTGTTGTGGAGCCCGCTATGACGGGGATAGGAGGAGATTGCTTTGCTTTGTATAGTCCAGCTGGATCCAGAGTTCCATTAGCATTAAATGGATCAGGCAGAGCGCCAAAGGCAGCAAGCGTCGACGGGATCAGAGCTCAAGGGATAAATAAAATAGAGGTTCAAAGTGCTCATGCAGTGACTGTGCCTGGGGCAATTGCCGCATGGACAAAATTAAACGCGGACC
Organism: SAR116 cluster bacterium AG-447-C21; assembly: GCA_003212315.1. Taxonomy (GTDB): domain Bacteria; phylum Pseudomonadota; class Alphaproteobacteria; order Thalassobaculales; family Thalassobaculaceae; genus UBA7326. Next base: position 2,864 of record QCQB01000024.1, read on the forward strand.
ACGGTCACAAATCAATGGAAGAACTGCTCGCTCCAGCTATCAACTATGCGCAAAATGGCTTTCCTATAATGCATCGCGTTGGGATAGATTGGGCTGGTCTCAAAACAAAACTTCTTGCAGACGATATCGCATCAAAGGTTTTGTTACAAAACGGGGAAGCACCGCAAATTGGCACTACATTCTCACAGCCTTTGCTGGCTGAAACATTAAAAACTATCTCTCGGGAAGGAAGAGATGGTTTTTATAAAGGAGCAATAGCTGAGGATATCGTGAACCGTTTAAAAGAACTTGGGGGATTTCATACAGTAAATGATTTCGACGAATGTGAAGTAGAATATGTGTCTCCAATAAATGCCCAATATCGTGGTCACGAGGTTCATGAATGTCCTCCCAACGGCCAAGGCATTTGTGCGTTAATGATTTTAAATATTTTATCGCGTCACAATATATCCAAAATGGATGAAGTAAATAAAATCCATCTGCTGTCAGAAGCAACAAAGTTGGCGTATCATCAAAGAAATTTATATGTTTCTGATCCAAACTTTTCACAAATCCCTGTCGACTGGCTTTTATCGGAAGCGCATACTAATGAATTAAACCGTATGATTGATTTGGATACAGCATGCACCCCACAAAGCCTGAATTTCCCCTCCCATGAAGACACGACGTATTTATGTTGTGTTGATATAGACGGCAACGCTATATCGTTTATAAATTCATTATTCTCTGGATTTGGATCTGGAATTATGGCTCCAAAATCAGGCGTTATTCTGCAAAATAGGGGATCCTCTTTTCTAATCGACGATACGCATACCAATCGAATTGAAGGTGGGAAACGCCCTATGCACACAATTATTCCTGGAATGATAACAAAAAACGAAAAAACTATTGCGCCGTTTGGCGTTATGGGTGGGCAATATCAATCAACCGGACATAGTAATTTTATTAGTAACGTCCTAGATCTTGGGCTCGACATACAAGAAGCAATGGATCAACCAAGAAGTTTTGCTATCGACGGCCTTCTTCAAGTTGAGGACGGTTTCTCATCTAATGTGTATAAACAACTTCAAGAAAAAGGGCATGAATTAGAGTATATGGAAAAGCCACTTGGAGGGAGCCAGGCCGTGTGGATAGATCATGCGAACGGCGTATTAATAGGTGGCTCAGATCCAAGAAAAGACGGGTGCGCGCTAGGCTTTTAAAAAGGTGCTTTTAAGTAAAGTGAATAGAATTCTTTTAAACCTAGGAAGAAAATAATGGTTAAGCATCGTGTGGGTATTATCGGTCTTGGAATTATGGGACGCCGAATGGTTGTTAATTTTAACAATCATCCTCTTTTTGAAATTGTTGGTGTTTGGGATCCTTCTGAACAATCAATTTCTAAAACGAGAATCGACAACCCGTCTATATTAATCTCTGAGGGTCCAACGGAGATGATCTCAAATGGAAGAATAGATCTTCTTTACATTGCTTGCCCTCCAGAGTTCCATAAAACATATGCGTTGATGGCTATAGAACAAAAGATACCAGTATATCTTGAAAAACCCTTAGGCGTTGATATTACCGAGAGTAAAGAATTAGTTCATGAGCTTAATAAAAGCAAAACCCCTAACATCGTAAATTTCGTTCAGGCTTCTTGCGAAGCTATGGAGATCACACAAAACGAACTTAGATCAGGTTCTGCTGGCGAAGTAACCAGCGTCGATATCGTAATGCAATATCAGCAATGGCCTCGATCATGGCAGTTGGAGGCTGATTGGCTCCGGTTCAGGTCCGCCGGCGGATATACCCGTGAAGTGTTATCTCATTTTATTTTTGTAACCGAACGATTATTTGGTCCAGCCACTATTAACTTTTCTAACCCTTTGTACCCGCAACAAAAAGAACTATGTGAGACCCATATACAAGCTCAGTTATTTTGCGGCCCCATTCCCATAAATATTTTTGGTTCCAGCGGGGGCGTTGGTCCTGATCGACAAGAGGTTACGGTATGGGGAACAAAAAAAAGTTACAGAATTAGCGACTTTTATTTTCTAGAAACGGCAAAAGATCCGACTTGGCATAGCGCATTAAAGTCTGATGATGACCCCCGTACAACGACACTTCAAAGGCAATTGGATAATGTCGATAAGTGGTTAACTGGAAATGACCATCCACTTGCATCAGCAGAGGATGCTTTCTCTGTCCAAATTATCATAGAAAACATGCTCTCAAACTAGAGTGATATTTATTTCAGCATCCTCTCTCTATTCCATGCATAAAGACCACTTGCAACAATCACGGATGCTCCCACAACCGTCAAAGTATCTGGGAAATCATTAAAAATCAAAAAACCCAATATTGTCGCCCACACAAGCATGACATAATTAAATGGCTGCAGTGTACTAGCTGGAGCGAGATGGAGAGCAGTTATAATAAATATGTGCGCAAAACTTCCACCTATACCTGCCAGGATTAACCATGCCCAATCGCTTAAAGACGGCGAAACCCAAAAAAACGGCCCAATTGTGCTCAAAAATATCAAGCCAACTAACCCAGTATAAAACAAGGTCGTTTCGTTCGTATCGTCTCGGCTAATAATTTTAGTTAAAATATTATAACCGGCAAATAAAACAGCAACGGCTAGAGGCAACAATGCAACCGGATCAAAAATGCTAAGTCCCGGCCGCAAAATAATTAAAACCCCTATGAAACCTGCACCAACTGCCATCCAGCGACGAACTCCAATTAATTCTCCTAAAAGTGGTACTGAAGCTGCAGTCACCAGCAGAGGTGCAATAGCTAAAATAGCGTGGGCATCAGCGAGAGACATCAGGCTCAGGGTGTATACAGCCAAAAAATTGGCCGATAGTAGCATTGAAGCCCTAAATATTTGAGCGACAGGTCTTTTTGTTTGTAATCCCGCAATACCATGTGCCCTTACCGCTGCTAGAAATCCAACACCTGCAAAAATAAAAAACCTGATCCATAAAATTTGAACCACGGCGAATGTAATTGTTAAATATTTTGATATAGCGTCTGTACTCGCTAGCGTTATCATTCCAATCACCATTACGAGAATACCTGCCATCGTAGATTTTTTTTCTAGAGATAGGCTCATTGTCCAGAATATCTCCATCGGGATATATTTTTATTTGGTTAAATTGTATGCTTGTCCTTAGTAATACCAACATGACAATTTGTCGACAAAGCTCGGAATTTTTACCTAACGTAGGGAACAACAGGATGGCAAAGCGGTGGATCAATCGACCTGAAGGCTCTAATTGGGGTGATTATGGTGAAGATGACCAGCGGGGACGTCTCAACCTGTTAACATCAGAACGTGTAATTCGAGCCACAAGGGAAGTGCAAACCGGAGATCGGTTTTGCCTCTCTCTGCCATTGGATTACCCCGGAGGCAGAAAATTAAACGCACGAAGATTCCCACCGCGGCTATTTGCAACAGAGCGTGGAGGATTAGCAAACTTTAATCTTCCACTCCATATAAGTGACCCGCGTTTGACGGATGTCGTATGCGACGACGCCGCACTAATATGCCTTCAATACTCAACACAGTGGGACAGCTTGTGCCATGTTGGAGGGTGGTTTGATGCGGATGGAGACGGTAAACCGGAAGTTGTCTATTACAATGGTTGGCGGGGCGATGAGCATATTATAAGCCCTATTAAAAACTTGGAGGGCGATGAATACACACAATTCGAAGGATCCAATGCAAAAGCGCTTGGAATTGAAAACATGGCGGAGGCATGCGTCCAAGGTAGAGGAGTATTATTTGATCTTGAGAAACGCCATGGTCGCAATAGAGTTCTTGTCGGCTATGATGAATTAATGCAAATAATGGATGATGATAAAATTGAAATAGAAGAAGGGGACATGGCCTGCTTCCATACAGGCTTTGCTCAAGGTTTAATCGATATGAACAAAAATCCAAATGAGCACGATCTGCATAATACTTTCGCCTGTCTGGATGGAAGAGATCAAAAACTACATGATTGGATAAGAAACAGTGGTATCGCTGTAATGATTGCTGACAATTATGGCATTGAAGATGTGGGCACCCCCCTACCCTCCGGAACCGACCCGATAGCCATGCTACCTTTGCATGAATTGTGCATCTTCAAACTTGGCATTCATATTGGCGAGATGTTTTATCTAACGGCTCTTAGAGATTGGTTAGCGGCACACGGAAGATCAAGATTCCTTTTAACAGCTCCCCCTTTGCGGTTACCAGGAGCGGTGGGCTCACCTCCATCGCCAATCGCTACTGTTTAAATACGTTTCATCAACTTTGTGAGTTTTCAATGAGTAATAAAACACCTATGAACCGTCGCCCATTATCGAAACTTTTGGATCCCAAATCCGTAGCCGTGATTGGAGCTTCAGACGATGCCAAACGCATCGGTGGGCGCCCTCTTCAATATCTCTTGAAAGGAACTTTTTCGGGACCAGTATACGCTGTAAATGCCAACCGTGAAACCGTACAGGGTATCCCAGCTTATAAAACAATCTTGGATGTTCCCGGAGAAGTTGATGCTGTAATCATTGCTGTTCCTGCGGCTGTTGTGATTCAAACAGTCAGAGATTGTGCTAAAAAAGGCGTCGGTGCCGCTGTTATTTTCACCTCTGGGTTTGCAGAGCAGGATACTCAGGGGGTGGAATGGCAATCAGAGCTAACTCAAATTTCCAATAAAACCGGAATAAGATTATTAGGACCAAACTGCTTAGGTACCTTCAACGCTAAAACAGGTTGGCTTGCTACATTTACAACAAGCATTGATCAGTACCCAGTGCGGCCAGGACCAATAGCTATCGCTAGTCAAAGTGGAGCGTTTGGCAGTCATCTCTACACGGTAGCAGCAAAACGGGGTGTCAGGTGTACCTACTGGGTGACAACCGGTAATGAGGCGGATGTAGAACTATCGGAATGTATTGCTTATTATGCACAGTCTCCTGAAGTGAAAGTCATTGCCGTTTATGCTGAGGGTGTTCGCAACGGCCCGGGGTTAAGAGATGCACTTGAGCTGGCGTATAGAAACAAAAAACCCGTAATTTTTCAAAAAGTTGGCCGCAGTGGAGCTGGTGCTGAAGCCGCTGCATCCCATACAGCATCTTTAGCAGGATCTGATGAAATATATGACGCACTTTTCAGACAATACGGTGTTTTTAGAGTGGACTCTATTGAAGAACTTCTTGATATCGCGCTTGCTTGCCAGGCTGGAGCGATGCCCAGTGGAGACAAGATCGGCTTATTGACAATATCGGGAGGAGCCGGCGTTCAGATGGCGGATACGGCAGAAGCATCGGGATTAAATGTGGCCGAGATGCCAATCGAGCAACAAAAACATCTTAAAGAATTGATCCCATTTGCCGGCGTGCGAAATCCTGTAGATGTCACCGCGCAAGCCTTGAACGACTTAACACTTATAAAGCGCTTCATGGAAAGTATGATGGAATTCGGTGGTTATGACGCGGTGGTCGCTTTCTTCACGGTAGTTGCAGGATCTAGAGTGATATCAGAGCAGTTAATTGAAACACTCAAAGATATTCGGGAACAATACGTTAATGCGCCCATGATCCTTTCTATTGTAGCGCCAGATGATATTGTTCGGGACTATGAAAAAGCTGGGTATACCATTCTGGAAGATCCCGCAAGGGCAGTTCGCGCTGCAGCAGCTTTGATACATTTTGGAACATCTTTTGAAAAAAATTTAGCCGCTCAAGCACCCGCGCTTCCACCCAATGTGATGCAGGCACCTGATAAATTGCGGGGAGAAGATGAGTGTCGTAAAATATTAGCATCTGCCGGTATACCGATGGCCAACTCAGAACTTGCAAGAACAGCGAAAGACGCTGTCTCGATTTGGCAGGGTATTAAGGTGCCGGTTGCCCTAAAAATAGTTTCATCAGATATATTGCATAAAACGGAGATAGGCGGCGTTGCGTTAAACCTCAATAATGCCAATGATATTGAAAATGCGTTTAATCGTATCATCGAGGCAGGAAAAACACATTATCCAGATGCCAAAATCGACGGTGTAATTGTCTCTGAAATGATAACCGACGGGGTCGAGACGGTTCTCGGTGTAATAAATGATCCTATATTCGGACCTGCTGTGATGTTTGGGTTGGGGGGTGTATTTGTAGAAGTTTTGAGTGATGTAACGTTTCGGCTCGCGCCGTTCGATATAACCGAAGCGCACAGAATGATATCCGAAATAAAGGGGATTAAAATGCTTTATGGAGCCCGCGGAGCTCAACCGTCAGATATTAATTCTATAGCCGAGGCTTTGGTTAAATTATCCGTTTTCGCGCATAAAAATGCTGAAAAAATATCAAGTATCGATATCAACCCCTTTATGGTAAAGCCAGAAGGTAAAGGTGCCGCTGGGGTAGATGCTCTTATTATTCCAAATGGGGTAGAAGTGAACTAATGAGAAATCAATATTTTTGCACAAAAATAACTGAATTATTTAATATCAAACATCCCATTCTTTGTGGTGGTCTGATGTGGTTGGGAAATGCCGAATACGCTGCCGCTGCCGTAAATTCAGGTGGGATGGGTTTCATAACCGCTAAAACATTTCCGGATCCCGCTGAATTTAAGGATGAGTTGTCCAAAGCATGGAATTTAACCTCAGGACAACCTTTTGGAGTAAATCTTTATCAATCTATGAGACCTGAAGAAAACGAAGTTCTAAACGGTCATTTAAAAATAGCACTTGATTCAGGGGTGCGACACTTTGAAACGGCAGGTCTACCTCCAACTGATTTCCTACCCCTGTTGAAAGAAGCTAACTCAATCGTACTTCATAAAGTATCCACCGTTCGACACGCGGTATCTGCAGCTCGAAAACTTGATATAGATGCCGTAACAATAGTCGGCGCTGAATGTGGAGGACATCCAGGTCTAGAATTAGTAAGTAGCCTCGTTCAGGCAGTTGTTGGCCCAGAACAAATAGAGATACCAGTAGTTATTGGGGGTGGAATAGGACATGGACGACAAATAGCAGCTGTTCTCGGAATGGGTGCAGAAGCTGTCTTAGTAGGAACACGAGTTCTTGTCGCCGAGGAAGTTTGGTCACATCCAGAAGTAAAAAAACAAGTGGTGAATGCGGGCGCAGCCGACAGCACTCTAGTAATGGCAAGCTTCAGAAATACTTCCCGTGTGATGATTAATGAATACGCACTCGCAGTTCAAAAACTTGAAGATGAGGGCATCGAAGATTTTGAACAATACTGGGACTATGTTAAAGGAAGCAATGCCTTCGATGCATATAAAAGCGGAGATTGGAATAAAGCACTTTTATCCATGGGACAGGCTGCCGCATTCGCAAATACCATCGTCCCTATGGAAGAAATTTTTGATACACTTATTGATGAGGCAGCTGCAGCGATTGAGCGGATTTCTTCGTTGACCCAATAGCTATTAAATTACAATTGCAGCCTCAGTCTTTTCGTGAACCTCATCCATTGTGACTTCTGGCGCTAGCTCGACTAGGCGGAGCCCCCCCTCCACAATATCAAAAACACCCAAATTTGTAATAACCCGGTCAACAACACCCTGTCCAGTCAATGGCAGGCTGCACTTTTTTAACAACTTTGACTCACCCGCTTTGTTAGCATGGTCCATGATTACAACAATACGCTGTACACCGGCAACCAGATCCATTGCACCCCCCATACCTTTAACCAATCGACCGGGTATCATCCAGTTTGCAAGATCCCCTGTCTCCGACACCTCCATGGCACCGAGTATAGAAAGGTTAATATGTCCACCTCTGATCATTGCAAAGCTTTGTGATGAAGAGAAATAGCTTGTTCGCTCCAGTTCAGTAACTGTCTGCTTTCCAGCGTTGATCAAATCGGGATCAATCTCCTCTTCTGTCGGAAATGCCCCCATCCCCAACATGCCATTTTCGGATTGTAATGTTATGTCGTAATCTTCCGGAACATAGTTAGACACTAATGTTGGAATACCTATCCCAAGGTTCACATAAAACCCGTCCTCAAGTTCCAAAGCTGCTCTTTCAGCCATTTGATTTCTATCCCAAGGCATCAGTATTCTCCCATTACGCTGCGCGCGTTGTGCGCTGTTCTATACGTTTTTCGTGTTTTCCTTCAAATATCCTTTGAACATATACCCCAGGGGTATGTATAGACATCTTGTCCAAGGCTCCAACCGGCACTAATTCTTCAACCTCCGCGACTGTAACGGTTCCTGCAGTCGCACATTCTGGATTAAAATTCATAGCGGTTTTTCTATATGTTAAATTACCTTGTTCATCACCTTTCCAGGCTTTGACAATCGCTAAATCCGCTTTCAATCCACGCTCTAAAACATATGTTTTACCATCAAACTCTTTGAGCTCCTTGCCCTCTGCGATTTTTGTTCCAACGCCAGTAGCGGTATAAAAGCCCGGGATTCCCGCCCCGCCAGCACGCAATCTCTCTGCTAGCGTTCCTTGTGGATTAAATTCAATCTCCAAATCACCTGCAAGATATTGCTGCATAAAGAGGTCATTTTCCCCAACATAGGATGAGATCATTTTTTTTACTTGCATGTCCTGCAAAAGTAATCCCAAACCAAAACCATCGACCCCAGCATTATTAGAAGCTATCGTAAGGTTTTTCACTCCAGATTCTTTAATAGACTGAATAAGGTTTTCCGGTATTCCGCATAAACCAAATCCACCTGCTGCTATTGTCATTCCATCAAACAAAAGACCGTCTAATGCGCTTTTAGCGGCCGAATATACTTTTTTCATCAATGGCTCCTAATCAACTAACTTCAATTATTGTTGGCACATTTTAAGCATTTTAACAGAGAATGATTGTTCACTTAAAATAAAACTTGTAACCAGTTTAATATCAAGAAAACATATTAACTGGAAGATATGAATAGAACTAAAGGAATAGAAATTTTAAGTTGGAAAATCAACCACTTGATTTCATCAAAATTTTCATAATTTTTTGAAAACAAATTTTGCTTATCAAGTAACGTTTATGGTCAACTCACCAATTATGAAATCTGGGGAGCCGTTAATATGAAGTTTAAACGCGTTGAACATGTTGCTATAGCAGTAAAGAATATGGACAAGATGCGAGATATTTTTGAAAATAAACTTGGCATACAAATGGAATATGAGGAAGAACTCCCCCACTACAGTACGAAATTGGCGATGTATCCAATTGGAGAAACATATTTAGAAGTGCTTGAGTCTAGCAGCCCCAAAACAGAAACTTCAAAATGGATAGAAGAGCATGGTGAGGGACTATTTCATATCTGCCTTGAGGTTGAAGATATTGATGGAGCTCTGGTAGAACTAAGGGAGAAAGGAGTTAAGTTGCTTGATGAGACGCCTCGAATTGGGCATGGCGGGGCTCGTATTGCATTTCTTAACCCTGAGTCTACGGGAAACCTATTAATCGAGTTGGCCGAGCTTTCTGGTGCAGAGGGCCATTAATTTAAATTCAAAAATATATTGATAATCAATAAAAGGTGTAAAGTTCATGCGTATTCTAATAACTGACCGGCACACATCTGGTGATGAAAATATCGAAAAAGATGCTGTAGGCTCTGATATAGAGTTGGAATTCTTTGATCATCACGATGACGTCACAGACGAAGCCTGGGCACGCGCTGACGGGGTGGTTACATACCGGGGAACAGCAGCAGTAATGGCGGCACTTCCTAAAATGCAAAAAGCTCGAATAGTCGTCAGAGGTGGTGTGGGCTTTGATGGCCTTGATCTGAAAAGGCTTGGAGAGCGAGGTATCGCAGTATGTACGGTTCCTGATTATGGAACCACTGAAGTTGCTGACCACGCTATCGCATTGATGCTAAGTCTACGAAGAGGCCTCGATCAGTACGATGGACTGATGCGACAGGACCCCAATGGTTTATGGAGATATATTGAAAGTCCCTGTATAGATAGACTTCGTGGACGAACTTTTGGTGTTTTTGGACTTGGCAGAATAGGCCTTGCCGCAGCTAGAAGGGCGGCGGGGTTCGATATGAATATTATTTTTTATGATCCCCACCTGCCGGATGGAGTTGATTTATCTACTGGATATACTCGAATAAAAACTGCGGAAGAATTATTTGAAACAGCCGATACAATTAGTATTCATTCACCCCATACTCAGGAAACCCGCGGGAGTATCAATAAAGGTCTTCTTAGTAGAATGAAACCCAAGGGCATTGTTATAAATACTGCACGGGGACCAATAGTCAATTTAGATGCTATGTATGATGCACTCAAAGAAGGTACGCCGGCGGGTGCTGCATTAGATGTATTGCCGACCGAACCCGCCGACATCAACCATCCACTTATAAAAGCGTATATGGATAAAGAAGAATGGTTAAAAGGTCGTTTGATGATCACACCACATGCCGCTTTTTATAGTCCCCCAGGGCTACATGATTTAAGATCAAAAGCTGTTGCTACGGTGGCGCAACGATTAAGGGATGGGTCTACACGAAACTGCCAAAATCTTGAATTTTTAGCTGATTAACTGACACACCCAGACAAAATAAATATTATATTAGACACGAACTTGTAAAAAGTTAGATGCTTTGCACCGCTAGCTCTCTGAGAGCAGATTTTTGAATTTTTGTTCCATTAGGGCTGGGGGTGGTTGGGAATGCATCAACTGGAATAATCTTTATTGGTACTTTAAAACCGGCCAGATTCTGTCTGCAATACTCCGTAACAGTGGTTTCACAAAAGGCTATATTTTCGTTTAATAATATAAAAGCAACCGCTTTATTCCCTCTATCGGTCGCGATGGAAACTACCTGGGCATCCTCCACCATTTCATGGCTACATAGATGCGTTTCAATTTCTAATGGGTTAACTAGAAAACCGCCAAGCCGGAGGACATCACCCATTCTACCTAAATATGTGAAGGAGCCATTTTTCGATACGGTTCCTAAATCGCCTGTCCTAAGAAAACCATCTTCCGTAAAAGCAGCCATAGATGCTTTTACATCACCGAAATACTCTACAAAAATATTGGGACTTCGCATTTCTAACTCGCCCTCTTTCTCAAAATCCAATATCTCTTGCGTATCCGGGTCTCTCACTCTTACTTTCGTGTTTATGTTAACAGGAAACCCACCACCAATAGTGCGTATATTCTGGGGGTCTTCCATCTTTCTTAACGAGAAAAATGAAAACACTTCACTCATACCAAATGGGGCCACGAGCGGGATACCCCGTTTGAAAGCTGTTTTAGGAAAATCTGCCAAAGCCGAGTTAAATGACGCATAAGGACAGAACCGAAGATCAGGGAATGGGATTTGTGCATCATTTGTTACACGAATTCCCTCTTCCAGAAGGCGAGAAAACATATCATCACCACCGGCGGCATGGGTGACCTTGTAATCGATTATAAGGCGCGCACTGTCTGAAGCTTCAAAAATTTCCGGCATAACACAGGGCGCTGCTGCTCGAATAGCGGCCATAAGAAATACAAATCCAAAAACACCACAAAACGGTAATGACTGTAAAACAACAGTATCCATTTTATTCATTTCTAAAATTCGAGCGACATCTTCAGCGTGGGCTAATACACGTTGTTGGTTGTGCAGAACAAATTTAGGAAGACTGGTAGTGCCAGAAGTATTAAATATAACACAGCCGCTGCCTGGTTCACAAAGCGGGTGTTCCAATAGACCATGGGTAACGAGTGAATCATAATATAGTGTTTGAACATGTCTATTTTGATATAAATCTCTTCCATCACATTGAATAAGAGCCTCAACGCAAGAAAATAAATCAGGCTCAATGTTTTCAATGATGTCAATATGATTGCTCCTGCCCAATTCAGCCACAAAAGCAACTACCTTAGGCTTAACTCTTCTCAAAACATCTTCGATTTCAGCGCCACGAAATCTGGTGTTCATAGAGACGAGGATAGCTCCCAATTGACCACACGCCCCCAGTAAACCCAGATATGCCTTTAAGTTGGGGAGCCAAACACCAACACGGTCGCCGGCCCCCACTCCAAGCTTGGCAAGCCCCCCTGCTACTCTACGAGTTTCCAGTTCTAATTCAGTATAAGTAGTTACTTCATCGTTAAAATAAATTTTTTTATCACCCGCCACTTTGGCAGCATTCTGAAATAATTTGGGGAATGTATTGAATGTCATTTAATATATCCAACAAAATCAGCGCATAGACACACACGGTATATATTTTAATCAAGCTAGAATAGTTCAAAACATATTTAATTTAATAAGATGTATACTTATTCCAACAAATAACGTTGCCATTTTGGCAAAACAAATGCAGCTCTATGGATCTCTGGGTCATAATGTTTCCCAGTAAAGTTTAAAACGGGTTCACGCAGACAAATATTATTATGACTATAAATAAAAAATCCGAAGTCCGCGCCTGGGAAAAATGGAATATTGGCCCTATACATATCTATTTTTGGTAGAAGTTTCTTTCGGCGCATGAGATTGATCAAGTTCTCGCCTCCATTACTTTCCTCTTGTAAAAAATGACTTCCTTCCTTTGATATGAAAATACTATCAGAGTCCAATATCATCCCTTTGTCTGAAACAAGCTGTGTAAGTAACGAAATAAACTGTTCTGTAAATAGATTAGCCGAAGGCCCTACTGGCTCGGTCAAATCCAGTATTATTAAATCAAACAATTTTTTATCTATAATTGCTATGTCTACAAATGACGCAGCATCTTCTATTTCAAGCGAAACTCGAGGATCGTTATAATTTCCCTGAATACCAAGAAACTTATTTGATAACTCGATTACACGGCGATCAATTTCGACCATTGTTACAGATTCTACGAAATCATGCACCAATGTTTCCCTCAAAATTCCACCATCACCGCCACCGATTATAAGAACGGAGGCTTTTTGATGCCGATATCCCAGAAGAGGAACATGGACCGCCATCTCGTGATATATAAATTCATCGGCCTGACAAGCCTGAACGTAGCCATCTAGAACCAGAATTTTCCCGAATTGGTCGTGTTTCAGAATTTCAATATCCTGATATTTACTTTTTTCTCGATGAAGAGATTGTGCATTTAGCAGAAGAGAGACACCAAATTCACCAACTCGTTCTTTCCACCATTTTTTTTTAGCGAGAGACACGACTTCAAATAATATCAACGGCTGGTGCCGCAGCACCATAAGCCGTATATCCCCCATCTATTGGTATCACGGCACCATTAATATAAGAGGCCAAAGGCGACGCTAAAAACATCATGGCATTCCCTACCTCTTCGGGAGCAGCCAGTCTTCCCAATGGTGTTCGCCTTTGAAGCATCTTTGGATCCAGTTTACCTGTATCAATAAGATTTTGAACCATCGGCGTTAAAACATAACCTGGCGATACTGCATTAACACGAATCCCATGCTGTCCCCATTCACCCGCCAGAGTTTTTGTGATCCCAGCAACGCCATGCTTAGAAGCTGTATATGCATTGCGATACGGCAACCCGACTAATCCTGCAATAGAACTGATATTAACAATAGCACCGGTGCCTTTCTCAAGCATATCCGGAGCAACTGCTCGACAAGTCAAATAAGTTCCTGTCAGGTTTATATCAATAATTTTTTGCCATTGATCAATATCTTGTTCCAAAGTAGGCAAGACCGTATCAGAAACACCCGCACAATTAACCAAGACGTCTATAGTTCCAAGTCCCGCCTTTGCCGCAGTGCATATCTCGGAGACCGACCCTTCATTAGCAACATCACCAGGCGCCGCGACATGTTCATTGCCAAGCTCTAAAACCGCTGTCTTTGTCTTGCTTTCGTCTATATCGGAAATAGCTACGCGCGCGCCTCTGGCAACAAAAAGATCTGCCGTTGCTCTGCCAATACCGCTGGCTCCTCCCGTTATGAGCACCCCTTTTCCAGAGAAGTTAAGCTGATCCATCTATCTTCCTTTCAACTAGATATAGCGGGAGGCAAGTGAGCCGTCACTTTCGGAATATCGTCATTAAATTTTTCAACCTGCACTAAAGTGGAATGTGCGGTAGGCCCTTGAGCAAGACTTGATGTTCCTCGATCCATTGTCAAAACATTTGGATTTCCATGTTTACATAAAGCACCAATTTGCCCGGGGACGATTGGATCAAACCATGCACCGGTAGCCAATTGTATTACTCCGGGCATAACATTTTCGCTTAAATTTACGCCAGCTAGACAACTGCCGCGCTCGTTGAAGACTCTCACGACATCCCCTGTTTTGATGCCTCGACCCGATGCATCCACAGGGTTCATTGTCATAGGTTCACGATCTTTTATTTTGCTTCCTTTGCTTATCGATCCGCTATCAAGTTGACTATGTAATCTTGTGCTGGGTTGATTAGAGATAATATGCAATGGAAATTTTTTGACTGTTTTTCCACCTAACCACTCAAAAGGCTCCATCCAAACTGGATGTCCCGGACAGTCATCATATCCAAAACCGGCAATAACATCCGAAAAGATTTCTATTTTTCCAGATGGGGTTGCCAGCGGATTATTTTGAGGATCTTTTCTATAAGCCTCAAGTAGTACAGTTTTATCTTCAGCTTTCAGTATCTCTTTTGGCCCCTCATGCCAGAATGTGTCGAAATCCGGAAGTTCGAAATTTACCTGGCCAGCTCTTTGACGCGCCTGGTCCCATAAATGCCGAAGCCATTCTTCTTCATTTCGACCTTCTGTAAACTCCTCAAAAAAGCCAAGTCTTTGAGCTAAACCGGAGAAAACATCATAATCATTTCTACTCTCACCGACTGGTTCTATAGCCTTGTGCATTGGGGTAGCCATAGGCTCCCATTTTGTCATCATAAGGTCGTTTCTTTCCAGAACAGTCGTAATTGGAAAAACTATATCAGCGTGGCGCGCGGTTGCAGTCCACCATATTTCATTGACTATGACGCATTCGGGCTGTCTAAAGGCGTCGACAAGGCGGTTTAAATCCTGATGATGGTGAAATGGGTTTCCTCCTGCCCAATAAAGCAAACGTATATCGGGATAAGATAATTTTTCCCCGTCATAATCGAACCTTGTACCGGGATGAAGCAACATGTCCGCAATTCTGGCCACAGGGATAAATTCCTCTACCGAATTGGTTCCTTGAGACAAAGCTGGCCAGTTGAAAGTTTTTACTGGATTACCGATACCATTTTCACACCCATAGCCAATACCAAATCCACCACCAGGTAGCCCTATCTGCCCCAGAAGTGATGCGAGGATTACTGTCAACCAAATAGGTTGCTCTCCATGGTCACTGCGCTGAAGGCTCCAGGCGGTGGAAATCATAGTTCTACATTCTGCCATGCGCCGAGTTAAATTGATTATTGTTTGGGCAGAAACTCCAGTTATTTGAGCCGCCCATTCTGGATTTTTAGGCTGGCCATCTTTATCACCATTTAAGTAGGGTATAAATTTTTCTAACCCAACTGTGTGGGTTGAGATAAAGTTTTTGTCATAGAGCCCTTCATTAACAAGTGTATAAGCAAGTGCCAGCATCATTGCAGCATCGGTATTTGGACGTATGGTTATCCACTCTGGATCAAATATATGAGCTATATCGGTTTTTAATGGGCTAATATTAACAAACTCCACCCCTGCATCGTAGCAAGATTGCATTCCTTCATGTAGGGTATGCCTTCCAACGCCTCCTAAATTTACTTGTGCGTTTTTGGCTGGCAGGCCCCCAAATGCGATGAATAATTCGCAATCCGAGGCGATAGAAGGCCAATCCGTTGCTTGCGCATGGATAATATCTTTCATCTCGGCTACGATGTGTTTGAGCGTTACTTCCGCGGCTGCATGGCTATAACTGTTCTTGTGCCGCACATAACCACCAGCTAAATTCATGAAGCGATGAATTTGACTTTGTGCATGATGGAATCTCCCAGAGCTGGCCCATCCATACGAGCTGGCAAAGATTGATTTATTACCATTCTGTCTCCGCACACGATCTATTTCACTTGCAGCAAGATCCAATGCCGTTTCCCAGGGAACGGGCACAAATGGTTCGGAACCTCTTTCACTCTTATTTGAGTTTGGGCCTTTTTCTAAAAAGCTTTTACGCACCATTGGCCGCCTTATTCGGGCTTCATCATCAACAGCATCAACCATACCTGCTCCTATTATCGAAGGAGCGGGATCGTTTGAATAGTCGTTCAATCGTTTCAGACGACCATTTTTCACCTCTGCGTCGTAAGTCCCCCATTGTGTGGCGGTAGGAAAGTGCTGGGTTAGTTCGCTATCTACTGACATAAAGTTCCTCCAAACCAATCTTTTTGGCTTATATACCTCTTACACGATCATATAAAAAACGTCATTGATATTCGATAAACCGGATACTTCTAAAATGAAAAAATAAATATAAAACACAACCGCAGAATTATTTAATGGTAAGTTGACTGATATTTCTGACAATGCCATACACTGTCTCGAATAGACTTAAATTAACCGTCGAAATAATATGAACTAACTAGAC
The DNA here is from genome assembly GCA_003212315.1 of SAR116 cluster bacterium AG-447-C21. Taxonomy (GTDB): domain Bacteria; phylum Pseudomonadota; class Alphaproteobacteria; order Thalassobaculales; family Thalassobaculaceae; genus UBA7326. The sequence continues at coordinate 19,341 of QCQB01000024.1, forward strand.
AAATGTCTACGTTTCCTAGGAGTAATATATCATGCCCGACGCCTGGACCGCAGAGGCTCACCGCTTGTTTAAAGAATTCAATATAAAGACCGTAGGATATGTCCCTGATGCTGGACTTACCGATTTGATCAATTCATGCGAGGCCGATAACGATATCAATGCCGTTGTGATGACGACAGAAGAAGAAGGCATAGGCTTATCAGCTGGAGCCTGGTTAGGAGGCGATAAATCAGCCGTTTTGATGCAAAGTAGTGGCGTGGGAAATACTGTAAATGCGATCGCTTCGATTATTACTTCCTGCCAATTTCCCTTGTTTATGATCGTTACAATGCGTGGGCAATATGGAGAGTCAAATCCATGGCAGATCCCGATGGGACAGGCCGTAGCTCCAGTTCTAAAAAGTTTAGGTGTTCATGTTTTCGAAGTAGAAACCAATAAAGAGGCTGCGGAAGCTATTGAAGCAGGATTAAAAATGGCTTTCGTTTCCAACGCCGCCGTCGCGGTTCTGATTGGACAAAAATTAATTGGGGCAAAATCATTTATCGCCGATGTAGCAGAAGAGGTAACTCATGTCTGATTTGAAACTAAATCGCAGCGACGTCATGAAAAAAATCATGGCCGTCAGAAACAATGCCCTTGTGATTACTGGCCTTGGGTCACCCGTTTGGGATCTTGCAGCTTCTGATCATCGACCGGACAACTTCTATAGTTGGGGTGGCATGGGCTGCGCCATATCTATGGGATTGGGTTGCGCACTTGCTCAATCAGAAAAAAAAGTCTGGGTGATTACAGGAGATGGAGAAGCGTTAATGGGACTTGGCTCTCTTGCTACAGTTGCGGCTCAAAGACCTTCTAATCTTGCTGTTATAGTACTCGACAACGAACATTATGGAGAAACGGGCATGCAGCGGACGCACACGTCACACGGAACTGATATTGCTGCAATCGCATCCGGGGCTGGCATACAAACGACCATGACCGTTAATAATCCAGAGACACTAGAAGGGCTAACAACGGCGCTAACTACAGGGTTACTGCCTATGGTAGCGGTGATTAAAGTTGCTGCTGGCAAGCCTAACCTCATCTTACCCTCACGAGACGGTGTTTATATAAAAAATCAATTTAGGCAAGCTGTCTTGGGAGCCACTGAGGCGATGCATTCAAGCTAACAACTACACGATGACTATATCCAGGACCGATACTGTTATCGTTGTCGGCTTTCTAATTTTAGTTCAAGGAACTGGAGCGCTAGCAGGATTTTGGTTGCCTGCGATAGCGCCAGAAGTTGGCCAGAGTTTAGGACTGAGTCCCTCCTTGATCGCCTACCCCGTTCTGATTTTATATATTTTTGCTATGATATCCAGTTTGATGGCTGGGGGGATTGTAAGGCGCTTTGGAGCTTGGAGATCTTCACAAGCCGCCCTCATATTAATTGGGGTATCCCATCTCATGTTTATGAATGGGTCTTTGTTGTTCTTAGCATTGGGGTCGATAATTCTTGGCGGTGCTTACGGCCTACTGACACCGCCTGCGTCTCATTTACTCTCAAAAATAGTCACTCCTAAAAATAGAAACTTGATTTTTTCTATACGTTTTACAGGTGTCCCATTGGGAGGCATTCTGGCCGGATTACTCGCACCCTCCGTTGCACTTGAATATGGCTGGCGCGAAAGCATGGCCGTCACGATTGTTATATCACTAGTCATTGCCATTTCCATGCAACCCTTCCGAAAACGATGGGACAGAGATAGATTAAAATCGGCTAAAATTTTCAGAAATCCAATCTCCGATATCTGCCTTGTATGGAAGTTATCTGCTCTCAAATGGGTTGCATTGTCTGGATTATGTATGGGTGCAATTCAAACAACCCTCACCACTTATACAGTTACAATGTTGGTTGAAGATGCAAATTATACTCTAATAGCCGCTGGCATCGGCCTATCCGCTATTCAATTTGCGAGTGTTTTTGGACGTGTAGGGTGGGGTTGGTTTGCCGATCGAATAGAAAATGGCTTGACTGCTTTGATGATAATCGCCGCAATTGGAGCGCTCTGTGCAGTATTAACAATTTTTTTGTCACCAAGCTGGCCACAAATACTAATTTACCTGCTCTGTTTTTGTTTTGGTTTAGTAGGAATGGGATGGAATGGGGTGTACGCCAGCGAAATTGCAAGGCTTTCGCCTCCAGAAGAAGTTGGAAGAACGACTGGAGCAAGTTTCTTTATTACCTTTTCAGGTGTTTTTTTAGGTCCCGTTGTTTTCGCCAGCGCCTACACAATAACTGGGACATACAGTACAACATTCCTTGTTACAGCCATTATTGGTTTTTGCAGCTACATTTGTATTTTTAATGCAAAAAAGGCGTTATGTCGTCATAGCCTCTAAGACCTGTTTTCTATTTGGTATCGGACTAACGGCACCATAACCTTGCACCGAAATCCCTGCAGCCGCTACCGCAAACCGAGCCGCCTCAAAAGGACTTGCACCTTGTACCATTCGGGCTAGAAACGCGCCTGCGAATGTATCCCCGGCCCCACTGGTATCAATAGCATTCACGTTCAGGGCTGGAATGTGCTCTGCCTTGCCTTCAAATATTATTGTTGCTCCTTCATTGCCACACTTCAACGCAAGTATTTCTGGTTCAAATTTTAAAAAAAATCTAATTATATCTTCCTTATCTTTTAATCCCGTCAATATTTGAGCCTCATCAAGACTGGGAAGAAGAATATCTGCTTGAGCTGCTGTCTTATTAATAACAGACCGAGCTTCTTCGAGGCCCCAGAGGTTCAAGCGTAAGTTTGTATCATATGAAAGCATTCCCCCATTTTGTTTAACAAGATCAATGGCATCAAAACTCAATTCCTTTGCTGTAGCACTTATTGCTTGGGAAATGGCAGAAAGATGCAAGATCACTTCACCTGATAACAGGGCCCTTGCATCACTAGTCAAAGTCATTTTACTGGCAGCTGATTCTTTTCGATAATAAGTAAAATTTCTCCCCTCTGGTGCAGGCTCTATAAAATAAATCCCAGTGGGATATCCTGGGTTAATAGAGATATGAGACACATCAATTCCCTCTTTTGACCATATATCCATAGCTACATTTCCAAATTGATCATTTCCAACAGACGATAAATAAGCAACATCCGCACCTTGTCTTGCAGCCGAAATAGCACAATTTGATGTATCGCCACCAAGCCCTCTAATATACAACGCCTCACCCTTTTGGTCTTCAACACGAGTGAACTCCACCATCGCTTCTCCCATGCATACGATACTTTTATTATGAGAATTCATTGCTATTCCCCATTTCCATTTCGCACTTTAATCATCTTAGCTATGATTTACCGGATATTAATTTCAAGTAGTCTAACTTTATTGTCACGACCTTGCTAAGATATTATCCAATCAGAAAACATCGGGAGTATCCGTTATGGGGACTAATGACTTAACCGCGCAAGATCTTAAAAAATTAGCAGAATGGGATACGCCAACTATTTGTAATGGTTTGGAGCATCTCAGCGCAGAATACAGAGTAAAGAGTTTCACGGTAGAACAAATGCAGTGCTTTGATCCAAGTTTGGCTCCTATTGTTGGTTATGCCAGAACCGCAATGATACGCTCCATGAGTCCCCCTGAGGGTAGCCCAATTGAGATCAGGGAAATGCGAGCCAAATACTATGAAACGGTAGCTGCTAAGCCTGCACCTTCTATCAGCGTAATTCAAGATCTGGACCCCACTCCTGGTTTTGGAGCATTTTGGGGCGAAGTGAATACAGCTATTCATAAAGGACTTGGATGTCTAGGTGTCGTTACAAACGGTTCTTTTCGTGATATCGATGCCTGTGCCCCTGGTTTCCAATTACTGGGCGGCAAAGTTGCACCGAGCCATGCTTGGGTTCATTTAGTTGACATCGAGTGCGAGGTTAATATTTTTGGAATGGCCGTTAAGCCTAATGATATAATCCATGCCGATAGACATGGTGCTGTTGTCGTTCCAGATCACTGCGTGAAACGGTTACCGGATGCAATCGATTTACTTACACGCCGAGAAGCGGTCATTTTAGATGTTGCAAGATCACCCGATTTCAATGTTGAGGTCTTAAAAAAAGCAATGGCGGACTCCGCTGAAATACACTGAGGATTGAAAATGTCTACCAATACAAATAAAAAACGTGTCTTAGTTATCCAACCACTTCATGCCGCGGGTATGGCGATGTTAGAACAGCGAGATGATATTGAAATCATCCAATGTGACTCACTGGATGAGGATGTAATCGCAGAAGCAGCTAAAGACGTTCACGCTATGACTGTGAGGGCTGCTAAAATTACAAAACGTATCATGGATGCAGCACCCGATCTAATGGTTGTCTCTCGACATGGCGTCGGTTATGACGCAGTTGATCTGAACACACTTACTCAACGAAATATACCATTATGCATCGCCGTTCACTCTAATATGATATCGGTAGCGGAACAGGCCATGGCACTGTTGTTAGGATTGGCCAAAGATATGTTTTATTATGACGATGTAACACGCAGAGATGGTTGGCCTAATCGTTGGCCTACTCGGGCGGTTGATATTGACGGTAAGAAGATTCTCATTGTCGGTTTTGGCAGAATTGGTAGTCAAGTCGCAAAGCGAGCATTAGGATTTGACATGCAGGTTTACGGCTACGACCCATATATTGACCAAAAAATAATGACAGATGCAGGGGTTGAACCGGTGTCGAATTATAATTCCGTCTTGGGTGACATGGATGCGGTTGCTATACACTGCATGAAAACAACTGAGACCACCAATATGTTCTCTACCGAACAATTTCAGAAAATGAAATCTGATGCCTTTTTAGTTAATTGCGCCAGAGGAGGTATCGTAGATGAAGATGCATTGCATTCGGCGCTTACATCTGGGGAAATACGTGCTGCCGGGTTAGATGTCTTACTCGATGAACCCTCATCAGCAGATCACCCATTATTTAAACTCAAGAATATTATATTAAGTCCCCACATAGCTGGAGTGACAGTTGAGTCCACGCAGAGGATGGCAACCCAGACAGTTGACAATGTATTGCGCGTTTTCGACGGTAACATAGACCCAGATTGTGTAGTGAATAGTGACGTTCTAAAATAACAAGTAAATTGGATTGGGAGAAAATAATGAAAAATAGACTTCGAGAAACATGGAACTCAGGAAAGCCAGCTCTAAATGGATGGCTTGGAATTCCCAGTACATTTTCAGCGGAGATAATGTCTAAACAGGATTTTGATTCCATTACAATTGATCTACAGCATGGTTTAACTGACTATTCAATAGCAGTGCCGATGATGCAAGCCATGTCAGCTAGCGATGCTACAATGTTATGTCGAGTACCATGGCTTGAGGCTGGCATAATAATGAAACTTCTTGATGCTGGAGCAATGGGTATCATTTGCCCTATGATCAATTCCAGAAAAGAAGCAGAGGAATTCGTGGGTGCAACACGTTACGCACCCCTCGGATACCGCAGTTCCGGGCCAGTCCGGGCTGGTATAATCTACCCGGATTACCATAATCAAGCGAATGACCAGATTATAAGCATGGCCATGATTGAAACAGAAGAAGCCGTTGCAAATGCCGAGGAAATATGCGCTACACCTGGTCTAACGGGGATATACGTTGGTCCAAGTGACTTGGCTATATCGATGGGTGAAGGGCCTGGACTTGACCGTAAACCTGGTAAAGTCTATGACGCTATACAGCACGTTTTAAAGATAGCGAAAAGGGCAGGAATTCGTGCCGGTTTGCATTGCATGGATCCTGACTATATTAAAGAAATGTATGCCAGTGGGTTTGAATTTGCGTCCCTCTCAAATGATGTGAGGCTTCTAACACAGATAGTATCGTCCCAAATCAATGATGTAAGATCGTAAAGGGTTCATCAGAAAAATGACGCCACCTTTAAAAAAGAATGGCTCAATCTATGTTCAAGTTGAGCCACTGAAATCTATTGTAACAGAAACGTTTAAACATAACGGTTGCTCCGCTGAGGAAGCTTCACGGATCGCTGTAAGACTATCAGGTGCAAATTTACGTGGACACGATAGTCACGGGGTAATACGCGTGCCTAGATATGTGGATTACTTAAAAGAAGGGAAGCAAATAGCAGGTGTCACTGCTGAAATCATAACAGAATCAGATATTCTGGCCGTTATAGACGGTAAATTTGGATTTGGGCAGACTGTAGGAGAACAGGCCGTCGATATAGGAATAAAAAAGGCCAAAGTAAATGGTATTGCAATCACTGCCCTTCAAAATGCAGGACATTTAGGAAGAATAGGCGATTGGGCCGAGCGTGCCGCTGCTGCAGATCTTGTCTCCATCCATATGGTAAATGTTCGCGGAAGTCTGATTGTTGCTCCATTTGGAGGGATCGATAGAAGGATGAGTACGTCACCGTTTTGTGCAGGCATACCTTTGAGTGATGGTGAAGATCCAATTATTTTAGATATGGCAACGTCAGTCGTTGCAGAGGGAAAAGCCCTGGTAGCCTTGAAGGGCGGAAAGCCATTGCCAGACGATGCGATCGTTACCGAGTCTGGGGATGTAACTGGTGATCCCAAACCTTTGTATGGAGATACGAATCAAGGAGAGTTTCCAAACCCTAGCAATGGTCCAGGTGCGTTGCGCGCTTTTGGAAATCATAAAGGGTCCGGATTGAACTTTTTAATGGAGATGATGGCCGGTGCCTTAACTGGATCAGGATGTGCCGGAACGTTAAGCGAACCACAGCGACGGTTCTGTAATGGGATGTTCTCTATGTATTTTTCTCCTAAGGCTTTTGGGCATTCTGAAAACTCTTTCGTCTCTGAGGTGAAGGCTTATGTTGATTTTCTAAAAAGTTCCCGTCCAACCGAGGCCGGTGGAGAGGTTTTGATCCCCGGAGAAAAAGAAAAACAGGTTATGGCCGAAAGACTTAATTCCGGGTTGCCTTTAGCTCCAGAAGCTTGGGAAGATATCGTCAAAACAGCCAGGAATTCAGGAATGAGACAGTCAAATATCGATTTGATTTTACAATAGTTAGAAATAGTTTGCTGGTCTAAGGTAGTTAGTATTATTCTATCGCAAATCAGACTTTTTATTCAGCCTGCTTTTTCTTTCTTTTTCTCCATATCCATGGCTTATCAAATCTATACTGCCAAATCCCCTTTTCAGCCAATCGGGCTACTTTTTCTATTCCTAGATAATCACTGCTTTCTCTTTTATAAGCCATTGCCCATCCAGATCGGACAACCATAGAATTCAGTATTTTATCGCCTAGGTAACAAAGTGCGGTGACGGTTCCCTCTTCATCCTTATCGAAGTCAACGCAAGTTAAGGGTTTACGGCGGATGGTCGCTTTAAGTGCATTTTTAGCGAGAATGCCACAATCAATTGATCTTCCAGTTCTAGTTTCACAATGCTGATTTGTTTCGGGTGCATCTATGCCCCAAAGTCGAACCTCTATTTCTGATTTGTCTTCTTCATTTTTTAATCTTAATGTATCTCCAGAGATAGCTATCGCACGACCGCTGATTTCATCCTGTGAGAATGCGTCTATCCTCGGACAGATTAATGCAACCAAGACAGCAATAGTTGATATAAAAACCCTATTTGCCATTTAAAATCTCCACGTAATGAATCGTTACATTCATAAAATATCTAACCCCTTTTTTCTAACAGGCGGTTCAAATAACTTGTCGAGTTCATCAAGGACTGTACTCTCTAGTTTGATAGTCCAGGCGTCTATATTCTGGCTAACATGCTCGAGATTACTGGCTTTTGGTATCGTAATAATGTCATTCTTTCTTATGCTCCAAGCGATCGATAATTGGGCAGCAGAAACACCTATCTCACTTGCTAAAGCTTTTAACTTTTTATTTTCCAACAAACGGCCCTGCTCTATCGGAGAATAAGCCATAATTGGAAGCCCTTTAGATCTGCACCAAGGCAATAGATCCCACTCGATACCACGTCTACTTAAATTATATAAAACCTGGTTAATTTGACAGTTTTTACCCTCTGGAATTCCGTATAATTCCTGCATGTCGCTTGTATCAAAATTGCTGACACCCCAGTGCTTGATTTTTCCATCCGTCTTTAATTGTTCAAACGCAGAAATCGTACTCTCAAGTGGATGATTTCCTGGCCAGTGGAGAAGATAAAGATCAATACTATCTATTTCCATTCTTTGTAAGCTATTCTCACATGCCCGTATGGTTCCATCAAAACTTGCATTATGAGGGAGGACTTTTGAAACAATGAAAACGTCATCTCGTCGGCCCTTGATAGCGCTTCCAACAACGCGTTCGGCACCTCCACGGGCATACATTTCGGCTGTATCAATCAATGTAGCTCCTAAATCCAGTCCCCGACTAAGAGCATCAACCTCTGTTTTTGGGTTTCCAATACGCTCTCCCATATGCCAGGTACCCAGCCCCATCGACGGGACACTTTCTCCTGATGGTAGGGTTACGAGTTTTCCCATATCAAGCCTCATTAATGATTTCGACTATTCTTTCACCAAAAGCTTTTGTTCCTATACTTCCAGCCAAATCAACTGTCCTAGTATCTGGCATCAAAAGCATTTTATCAATTGAAGTATTGATTAACTGGGCTGCCTCTTTGAGCGAATTACGATTAGTTTTTTCTCCCAACCAATCCAGCAGCATCCCGGTTGATAAGATTAGAGCAACCGGGTTTGCAACGTCTTTACCTGCTATGTCCGGAGCCGATCCGTGACTGGCCTGCGCGATCGCCCTATCTTTTCCAGCATTAATAGACCCCCCTAGACCCAGGCCACCAGACAGTTCATTGGCCAGATTAGATAAAATATCACCAAACATATTACTCGTTACAATCACGTCAAAAGCATCCGGCGTTCGAACCAATAACGAGGCCATTGCATCCACATGCACCTCCTCAATTTCTAATCCAGAAAAATTTGCAGCCGCTTTCCTGCACTCTTCTAAAAAAAGACCATCTGAGATTTTAAGTGCATTCGATTTTGTAACTATTGTTAATTTACGGCGAGGTCTTATATCCGCCAACTTAGCGGCTGCTAATCCAATTCTATGCGAGCCTTCTCTGCTAATTTTTCTAACAGCGAGGGCTAGATCGGGCGTAGGCATAAATTCACCAGAGCCGCTAAACATGGTCCTATCCGCATAGAACCCCTCCGTATTCTCCCTCACAAGTATTAAATCCATGTCTGGCGCCACGGAATTAATACCTTTTTTAGATACAGCTGGTCTTATATTAGCAAATAGATCAAAATTTTTTCTGAGGGCGGCAGATACATTAATTCCGCCCTGGTCAGCGGGTGGATACGCCGCCGTGTCAACCGGTCCAAGAATAATACCATCCGCCTTCGTTGCTGCTTGTAAAATTGACTCGGGAAATGTTGTTTTAAATTTTTCTAATGCAGCGAACCCGACTTCCTTTTGGTCCAGTGTTAAACCAAGACTAAGCTTCTTATTTAAAGCATTTAGAACCTTTTCAACCACACCGGATATCTCTGGACCGATACCATCACCTGGGAGTAGCAGCAATTTCATAGTTTTATCTCTTCAAATTAATCAGAGCGCCCACTTTAGTGACTTTTAGCTCTGTTATACAAAATATTGTGCTGACCAGAAAAAACAGCAATCCTTAAGTTTTAGTCCACCGCCCCGTTTCGTCTTGTTTCCAGTATAATAACGAATGGCCATCACGTTTATACGAACTCCAGCGGTTACGCGCTGCCTTTACTGCCTCTTCATCTCTACCATTAAATAAATCAAACACCCTTTTAAAACTTGTCAAATTTTCACTTACCGCTCCATCTACCAAAAAAAGAAACGTTGCTTCATTTAGGTTTTCATCCCGGGAGGTAAGAAAAATAGGTTGATCGGCAGGATCGCCATCTTCTAGAGTACCATGAGGTAGCCAAGAGCCAGGCTCATAGGTCCATAGAAGACCATTCAAAAACTCCATTCTCTCCTCATTTCCCAATAGTACTAGAGCTCTTTCTTCACTCTGAAGTGATAACTCCAAAAGCTTCGGCAAAGCGTCTTCCAGGGACCGCGTAGTGAGATGGTAAAAACTGATATCTGTCATATATCTGAGGTTTAATTGAGCTCATAATCCGCTTTTACAAGCTGGTTTAAAGTCCTCACACCCCATCCAGTTCCCCCTTTAGGTACCGTTGGAGCATCTTTGGACGACCATGCCATACCAGCTATATCCATATGAGACCATGGACATTTCTCGACAAATCGTTCCAAAAAGCAAGCAGCCGTGATACTGCCCCCAAATCGTGGGCCCGCATTTTTCATGTCGGCAATATCAGAGTCCATCATCTTATTGTACTCTTCTCCTAACGGCATCCTCCATACACCCTCACCGACAACACTAGCCGCTGTGTTTAATTGACCGGACAGTGTATCATCGTTTGAGAAATAACCACAATTCACCTGTCCTAAGGCAACGAGCATAGCTCCTGTCAAGGTAGCCAAATTTATCATAAATTTTGGTTTAAAACGTTGGTTTGTATACCAAAGCGCGTCCGCTAAGACGAGCCGTCCCTCGGCATCTGTATTTATTATTTCAATGGTCTGGCCACTCATAGATGTCACAACATCCCCAGGCCGTTGAGCCTCTCCATCAGGCATATTCTCTACTAACCCTACTACGCCAACTACGTTCGCTTTTGCCTTGCGGCCTGCCAATGCTTTCATAAGCCCAGATACAACGGCAGCTCCACCCATATCCCATTTCATATCCTCCATACCGGATGCTGGCTTTAGAGAGATGCCCCCAGTATCAAAACAAACTCCTTTTCCAACAAATGCAATTGGTTTTTCTCCTCGTTTCCCGCCATTCCAGCGCATAACGACGAGTTTGCTTTCACGGGAAGAACCTTGCCCAACTCCGAGCAGTGCTCCCATCCCTAATTTAGCCATCTCTTTCTCATTTAGAACTTCGACTTTAATTCCATCTTGCTTTAATTTTTCTAAATTTCTCGCAAAGCTTGCAGGAAATAAAACATTAGGTGGCTCTGTGACCAAGTCCCGGGTCAAAAATACACCTTTTGCAACCGCTTCTAATTCAATAAAATGTTTCTTCGATTTTTGATGGGCGTCAACAAGTATTTTCATGGTCTTTAGAGTAGGTTTTTGGTCATCCTTAATCTTTGTCTTGTATTTGTCGAATCTGTAAGTTCTTAATAACGCTCCAAAACCAAAGTGAGCTGCGCGAAGCTCGATGCCGTCTTCTGACCCCAAATGATTTTCAAAAATAACTGATACTGTTTTTTCACCAGAATTCAATAACAGCGCGGTTATATTTCCACCAGCATCCTCGCACCATTTCTCATTAATGTTCTTACCATCACCAAGACCATATAAAACGATTCGCCCCCTAGAACTGAATATCACCAGTTTTTGATGAGCCTTACCTGTAAATTGGCTAGATTTCATTGACGCAAGTAGTAAACCGTCCAGATTTTGATCCAACTCTGTTCCAACCGGTAATAGCTTTCGCTTATCAAGCACCCCCAGAACCAAAGCCCCCATTTCGGGCAATCCTAATCTGCCAAAGCTAACCTGCATTTTTTATCCTCCAATATTCTTACGCCGAGAATGCGTAACCCTACTTCTGATTATTATCAATATAAATTATTTACAATCTATCTTATTGCTAACGGGATCACAAAACGGTGATAATGCACTTATCAACATAAATATAGTTTTAAAAGAAAAAAGGGTATCCGTGCGAATTAATGCATATATCACACGCCAGCTAATCTTAGCTTTCATAATAGTGGTTTTGTCTTTGACCTGCGTTGTTTGGCTCAGCCAATCTCTTCGATTTATTGATATGATCGTCAATAGAGGATTACCGTTAGCAACGTTTCTTTATCTTACGGTCTTATTACTTCCCACTTGGCTATCAGTTGTTATGCCAATTGCCGTATTTGCGAGTGTGCTGTTTATTTACAACCGCATGATAAACGATAGAGAAATTATTATACTCATCTCCTCGGGTGTAAGCCCTCTGCGTCTAGCGCGTCCTGCAATTTTAGTCTCAGCATGTGTAATGGTTTTTTGCTATCTCATGACGCTGTACCTGATCCCCCTCTCCTACAGAACCTTTAAAGAATTGCAATTTCAAATTCGACATAATTATACTGATGTTCTGCTAAGGGAAGGAGTTTTCAATAATATTGGGAAAGATATAACTGTATTTGTACGACAACGAGATCAAAAAGGTCAGCTACTCGGGATTATCGTGAATGACGATAGAGACCCCAACGAAAAAATAACTCTTATGGCCCAGTCAGGAGCCTTATTAATCGGTGATAGTGGCCCCAGAGTTTTTATGAAAAAAGGAAATCGCCAAAGCCGTAACAATAAAACTGGTCAAATTGGGCTTCTATACTTCGATCGTTACACGGTTGATCTAGGCGGCGTCAAGTCAATTGCACAAAGATCGTCTCGAGATCAAAATGAACTGTCTTTATCCGAACTGCTGAACCCAGATAAACAAAAGATAAGTTATAATAAATTTAGCCGATATATTGCAGAGGGACATTACAGGTTAACCGCACCAGTACTCGCTTTATCATTACCGTTAATAGGATTAGCAATACTTCTAAAAGGTGAATACTCACGTCGCGGTCAAACCTGGCGCTTACTAGGCGCAGTTTTAGTGGCCGCGCTCATCGAGTGCCTCGGACTAGGAAGTAAGTTTTTCGCAACAAAAGAATTAATCTTGGTCCCCATCATGTATATTGTGGTTATTGGCCCCATACTTTTAGCTCTGTTATTATTAATACTAAGACAAATTAGGATACCTAAAATTGATAACTCAAAACTTCAATAATAGTTATTAGAATTCAATGGACATCAGGATGCCGTCTTTGAAACTTTCAGCCACATTATCGGTATATTTTGCTAAGCAATTTACTATGTATGTTTTATGCATGTTCATTGCAATTACAGCCGTTGTATATTTAGTAGATACAATAGAACTTCTTCGTAGGTTTGCCAGTAAGGATAATTTGAATGTTCTTTTGGTATTAAAAATGGCTGCCCTTAAAGCACCCGAAATCAGTCAAAAGATTTTCCCATTTTCAGTACTATTTGGTAGTACAATGTTCTTCACAAAAATGGTTAAAAACAAAGAGTTCACAGCTGCACAGTCTTCTGGGCAATCGATATGGCAGTTTTTATTGCCCACGCTATTCGTTGTTATATTGCTTGGTTTTTTCTGGATAAGTGTTTTCAACCCAGTTTCGTCAGTTATGACTGCCAAATATGAAACAATAGAAAATACCGCTTTACGCAATAAAGGAAATGCTTTGAGCGTCTCATCAGGGGGGCTTTGGATAAGGGAAAATATCGACACTGGCCACTCTATCCTTCACTCTAGGAGCATATCAGAAAATGGGGACATATTATCCTCAGTAACAATATTCATATTCGATCATGACGATAATTTTAATTCCAGAATAGATGCCAAAACTGCAAAGTTAATACCCGGGTATTGGAAACTTGAGCAGCCCATATTCATTTCTCGAGACGGTATTCCATTAAAAAAGGAAAACTCGATGCTCCCAACCCAATTTACACCAAATAATATCCAAGATAGCTTTGCATCACCAGCAACAATGTCGTTTTGGGATCTTCCTGAATTTATTAACTTACTG
>QCQB01000025.1 GCA_003212315.1 SAR116 cluster bacterium AG-447-C21
AGGCAATGGCCATAGCGTAGTTTGTTTTAGAATTCTTCATTCAAAGAACGAAAAAAATCTAAAGCACGCTAAGAGATACACAAGACAGACTGTTTATTAAACGCTTACCGCAAAACAAACCAACGCCGCCTGCGCATCCCTTCCGATTATTTCCACAATGTCAAAGAACATAAATCCCAGCAAAAAAACGCAGGATCCAATCGACAACGATTGGACGCGGGTTATACGACCCTCTGTGTTATCATGTCAAACCCTTTATTGAAGTTATTTTCAAAAAAAATTTACCTCCCTGCACATTGTGATTTCAATGGTTTTTAAAAGCTAATCCGAAATTGTAGATTAACCACTTTTAGCGCATCAAATTGATGAGTTTTGCAATTTAGACGCCGCATTTCTGCTGCGAATAAAATCCAAATACCACTTGGTGAAATGGCATTCGCGGCGATATAACACGCATGACATTTAAATTTAATTAAAAAGGGTGCCTATGAGCTTTCTGAGTAAAATAAGTATTGTTGTCATAACTTTACTTATTATAACTTTTATTTATTTTCAGCTCAAAAACGCTCCATTCTATGCAACAAAACAAACGAGCCCAACAAACGAGAAGCAACGAGTAAAAATAGGAGTTTCGCCAGAATCCAACCCCAAAGTAAAAAAACAATTTAAAACTGAACAAACAACTCCACCAGAGGAAGGCAAAAAAGACCGTCCTTCAAGAAGAATACGTTCTTTAACAGTGTCAGTTGCACAAGGGGATACACTAATAGCAATTCTCACTGACGCTGGAGCGAGTAAAGAGCAAGCCGCACAGTTGATCTCCCATCTTCGCAAAATTTATGAACCAAGAAATCTTCCTATAGGGCAAATTATCCACATAACCATATCGGATAAACAATTAATTAGGTTATCTTTTACCCCAAGTTTCGATTTTGAAATAGTCGCAGAGCTTCAAGAAAATAAGTCGTTCAAAGTGGAAAAGAAAAAAATAAAGCTCGCAATTGAAGATAAAATTTTTAGTGGGGTTATAACGCACAGTCTCTATCAAACCGCAATAGAACAGCAATTACCGCCAAATATGTTGATTGAATTAATTCGCATTTTTAGTTTTGATGTTGATTTTCAGAGGGAGATCCAGAGGGGAGATCGCTTTAGTCTATTATTTAATATTTACAGGAATGAGCAAAATAAAGTTGTCCATAACGGCACTATAACATGGGCCTCAATGAATTTGAGCGGGAAAAAATTGGAGTATGCAGCTTATAAAACTAAAAGTGGTTTCAAAGACTATTATGATCGTAATGGAAAAAGTGTAAAAAAAACGTTAATGAGAACGCCTATCGATGGCGCTAGACTAAGCTCCAGATACGGCAAACGTCGCCACCCAATTCTCGGTTATTCCAAAATACATAAAGGGGTTGATTTTGCCGCCCCAAAGGGAGTACCAATTATGGCTGCGGGTGATGGTGTAATTGAATATATTGGCCGCAATGGAGCCTATGGAAAGTATATTCGGATAAGACACAATTCTGTTTATAAAACCGCTTATGCTCATCTTTCACGTTTTCGAAAAGGCCTAAGAAAACGCCATCGAGTTAAGCAAGGAAGTACAATAGGCTACGTTGGTTCAACAGGACGGTCCACTGGGCCTCATTTACATTACGAAGTCATAAAGCATGGTCGCCAAACCAACCCGATGAGTGTGCGATTGCCAGCCGGAGACAAATTAAAAGGCGATGAGTTAATAAAATTGAAACAATCTTGGGTCGAGCTAGACAAAAGATTGAATAAAACTGGGCTCAAAATAGTAAATTAGTATTTCACACGATATATTGGGATTCTGAATCGGATTTAATACTATTACTTTTTTTGACGCCCTTTCTCATCATATCGATACCAGCCGCGGCCTGTTTTTCTTCCGGCTCGACCTGCAGCTACTATTTGCTTCAAGATTGGCCGCGGCAAAAACCTCTCTCCATAAGCTTCTTGCAGAATTTCGCCAACCTGCAAATTTAATGTATTACTAGTTAAATCCATCAGTTCAAATGGGCCAACCGGATGCCCTAACCCAAGTTTACATCCTATATCAATATCTTCAGGAGTGCAGGCGCCCTCCTCAACCAAACGAAGCGCTTCATTCCAAAGTGCGAATAACATGCGATTTACCGCAAATCCGACAACATCTTTGACTTGTATTGGAACTTTACCAGCGTCAATACAAGCCTCTGTCGCTACTTCAGTTGCTCTTTGGCTTGTATCCATAGCGCTTATTACTTCCACTAATTTCATACGATGAACCGGAGAAAAAAAGTGAAGCCCTAGAAAATCAGCTTGACGGTCGTCCGAAAGGCTGGCTGATAAGACGGTTATAGAAATGCTGGAAGTATTGGATGCTATAATACAAGCACTGGGCAAAATTTTATCCAGTTTAGCGAAAACTTCACTTTTAATAGCCACATCCTCAAAGACAGCTTCAATTACCATCTCTCTATCTGAGAAATCTTCAAGATTCGTTGTCGTCGTAATCCTTGATAACGCCAATGGTTTATCTTCCTCTGCCCAAAACCCTCTGGCTATTCCAGAATCGAGGACTTCGGATAATTTTTTTACGGCAGCATTCAATCCTTCTTCTGAAGTATCGGCTAGAAGTACAGATTTTCCTGCCATCGCGAATACCAAAGCAATCTCTGAGCCCATCATACCGGCTCCAACCACGCCAAGCTTCTCAATAGACATTTCCACACTCTCTTTCTGATCAAATTATTTTTATACTAATGCCATAATAGAATTCTTTGAGTTCTACTATGGGTACAATTCAAGAAGATAAAATCTCCTATTAGATTAATTTATCCCTTTTACACATCCTCACACTTGCTAAAGTATTATGTATTAAAAAGCAAAAGGGATAATAAAATGCGAATGCAAGGAAAGATAGGATTGGTAACAGCCGCTGGTTCCGGAATGGGGAAAGCTGGGGCAATTAGATTCGCAAGAGAGGGTGCATCTGTCAGTGTTGTTGATATCAATCCCGAGGCTGTCGATGCCGTTGTTAAAGAAATAAAAGACGCCGGAGGTAATGCAATTGGGATAGTTGCCGATCTCACAAAGGACGAAGAATCTAAACGCATCGTGACAGAGACAGCAAACCATTTTGAAGGTTTGGACTTTGTTTGGAACCACGTCGGTTATCCTGGTCCAGCATCGATTGAAGGCATCGAAATGAAAGACTTTGAGTTAACACTAGATTTGAATCTGAGAACAATTTTAGTTACTACAGAGGCAGCTCTTTCTGAATTTCGTATTCGAGGAGGGGGAACCTTGCTCTATACAGCATCAAGTTCTGGCCTTATGGGATCTGGCTTCAGTCCAGTGTACTCAATGGCAAAATTTGGCGTCGTTGGTTTTGTAAAAGCCCTTGCAAAAAGGGTTGCAAAAGATAATGTCCGTGCGAATGCGATCTGTCCCGGTCCAATTGACACACCGATGCTACGCGTTTTTGTAGCACGCCCCGATCAACAGTCTACAAGTGGGTTGGACAAGGAAGAGTTGGTAAAAAAACGCGGCGGTGCAGGTCCAATGGGGAGACCGGGACAGCCCGATGAGGTTGCTAACGCTGCACTTTTTTTATTATCTGATGAAGCTTCTTTTGTTAATGGTATAGCGATGCCTGTCGATGGCGGCATAACAGCGTAGTTTCCATAACCAAGATAAACACGCATCCAATTAAAATCAGCTAGATTTGAAAATACAGCACATAGATTTTTGTTGAAGCTAGCCGTCGTGTTCACTTTTGGAAAAGTAATAGCCTAGCAACCTACTTGTAAGACTAGAGATAATATTTATAAGCGAAATAGTTTGCGCGCGTTTTCGGTAAGCATCAGTTCCTTATCACGCTCCGAAAATCCAGCTTTATCAATAACAGACCTTGGCTCTTGATCACCTATGGGAAATGGGTAATCAGATCCCAACATAATTTTTTCCACTCCTACTTTCTTAGATAAAAATTGGAGAATATCGGGCTGAAAAACTATGCTATCAAAATACAACTTGTGGAATTCTTGAACTGGGTCCCCGACAAGATCAGGAAATGCTTTAAAGTTTCGCTCCAACCGGCCCAACATATAAGGCAAAGCTCCGCCCCCCGTGGACGCAATTATTTTGAGGCCGTCATATCTTGTTAAATGTCCTTTAAAAAGCATCCGGCTAACAGCCACTGATACATCGCAAACACGTCCAACTGCATTCATCATTTGCATGTCATGTAAACGCGCATCATCCGAACCAAACATTGGGTGAATTATTATTGGGACCTGCAGTTCCGCGGCTGTTTCCCAGAATTCGTCAAGATCAGAGTCATCTAAATTACCATAACTGCCATGCGGTTGAGTGCCAATCATTGCACCTGGCATACCCGCCTTTATTGCCTCTTGAAGAACTTTTGCAGCAAGTTTTCCCGATTGCATCGGTACAGTAGCTAAAGGAACCAAGCCGTCACGATCCTTGCAATCAGCTAACATTCCTTCATTTAAAAATCGGCTCCAATCGGCACCTTCCTCTGGCTCGACTTCATAACCGAAACTATCCAGCCACCCACCTGATATTTGGAGATCTATTCCATTACTTGAAAGAAATTGTTCTCTTTCCGAAAATATTCGTAATTTTGGCATTATTGGGCGGGTTGGGTTTTTTTCATTAAACGAAAGTTGGTATTTATCTTCGGACTTTATAAGGTTGATCGATGGAAAATTATCACTCTCCATACTAAACGCCTCCAATGTACTTTGAGGTAACATGTGAGCATGTGTATCAATAATCATCCAACAAACTTCCTTTGCCTAAAACTTCAATTTTAAAGAACTAGCGCGACCACATATGTGAAATCGTAAAACACCAGACAGTTAACCGTCTAAAAATTTTCCGTACCAATTAACGCCTCATAAACTGCATGCGCAACCTCTGATTAACCTTTATCAGCCTCAGATTTAACTTTTTTATTTATACATACTCAAGTTTTTTGCCAAACTTTCATAATCGTACTCGGAATAAAGGAAAATTAATCTTCAGCCAAGCGATTACACCTAGCAGTTAATAGTTTCAAAAATTTACCCAATATTACATCAGGCCCAATACTGAAAAGTAGTTTTCGCTACACTGATGTTCGCCATCCTCTTTGTGTTTCCATTTAAAATGGGAATTTATCCAGTTTTTGTCCAGTTTTCGGGAGTTTTTTAGTGAATTTGAGATTTTATACAAGCCTCTGACTTACCAAATAATAGTTTTAAAGCCATTCAATTTTATGGATCTTGAAATAACTAAAATTTCCTCTGGCTAAAAAATTGTATTTAACCCCATTCATTCAAAAAACATCTTTAAATACGTTACAAAAAGTAATTTGTGTTCGGCTATTGAGAAGCAGTCGCATATAAATGAGCGTCGGATATAAGCACTGGATAAGATCAAGTTTCATAAATCGAAGCAGGGTATTTCGACATCCGATTAAAAAATGCAAATCCGTATATCTCCTAAAAAAAAATAAAGTTTAAAATTACAAACTGTAAAAATGTCTTGACCTAAGGCAAAACTACGCACATATCAGATGGTTGTTGCAAAAGTGTCTAGAGAATACAGAATGATCAGTTGTTTAAGCTCACTCAATTTTTCCCCTGACATTGTTAACAAGACCCCTGGGTATTTCATGTTGAAACGCCCTAGTAAATACGCACGTCCAAGGAGACTATAATGGCGACCGGTACAGTAAAATGGTTCAACCCAACTAAAGGCTATGGCTTTATCCAACCTGATGAAGGCGGGCCTGATGCATTTGTTCACATCACAGCACTTGAACAATCAAACATCGACACACTAAACGAAGGCGCGAAAGTGTCCTTTGAACTTGAGGTTGGTCGTAACGGAAAACAGGCTGCAACTAATTTAAAGCTTATGTAATCCACTAGACGCCGCAGATCATCGGCGTGGATATGTCAGGGTAAGTACGGGTTTAAGAAATCTCTTAAATCCCGTGCGCCCAGCTTCCAACTGTAAAACGAGTGTTTAAGTGATTATTTAACATTTGTTAAAACGATGTTGCCACTTGCACTAAACATTCCACCCACACCATGCACCATAGAGATTTCTGCTCCCTCCACTTGAGCCGGCGCAACGCCTCTCATTTGCCGTACTCCTTCTTGAAGAGCATACATACCGTACATTCCAGAATGCATGTAACTTAACCCTCCTCCGTTTGTGTTTAGTGGAAGGCTTCCGCCAGGTCTCGTATTACCGTCAGCGATGAATGCACCGCCCTCCCCTCGTTCCACAAACCCTAGGTCTTCCAACCCATAGATAGGAAGATGAGCAAAGGCATCATAAATCATTAAATGATCCACGTCGGAGTGTGTAATACCCGCGGACTCAAATGCATTTGATCCGGCAACACGGAAAGCCGCTGACGACGTAAAATCTGCCATTTGACTAATCATAGGAGTTTCACAACTCTCACCAGTACCACGGATGTAAACTGGTTTTTGCCTTAAATCTTTAGCTCGATCCGCCTTGGTCAATATTAACGCTCCACCCCCATCAGTAACCAAACAGCACATCAGTAATCTGAATGGATAACAAATCATTTTAGAATTCAGAACATCATCTACATTAATTGGATCTTTGAAACTGGCTCTCGGGTTTTTGCTAGCCCATTCTCTCTGAATAACAGAGACCATCGCGAGTGTCTCCTCACTTAGTCCATAGTCCTTCATGTATCGGAGGACTGGGATAGTGAACATTGTAGGCGGACGCGTCACACCAAATGGCCGTTCAAATTGTTGCTGGAATAACGACGGGAAAATTGAGGAGCCATGCCTACCAAGATTAGATCGGCCACTCTCACCATGAGTGATTAAAACCGTCTCACACAACCCCTCGTTTATCGCAGCCGCTGCATGTCTCACTAGAAGCATAAAGGAGCAGCCTCCAACAGATGTACCATCCAACCACTTAGGTACAATTCCCAAATAATGAGCAATCTCAACAGCATTATGCCCCCCGGTTGCAACGCCATCGATATCCGATAACTTCAAACCTGCATCTGCTATTGCGTTCAAAGCTGCATCAGCGTGTAGTTGAACCTGAGACATTGTGGGAACCTTACCAAGTTCAGTCGTCTCAGAGGCACCAACGATAGCTACAGAATTACGTTTCATGGAACTATTTCCCCGCTGGTTTAAATTGTGGAAGAGTAATTTCTTCGTTCACTTTTTCAAAGCTAACTTCAAGCGGCATATCTAATACCAAGGCCTCTGGCGTCTGCGCACATTCCACTATATTACACATCATCTTTGGCCCTTCTTCGAGCTTCACAACCGCTATTGCATAGGGCGGAGTGAAGCCAGGAGCCGGAAGATGACTTATTACATAGCTGTGTAATGTTGCGCGCCCTGATGCTTCAATTATTTCAATATCTGTACCCCCGCTCGAAGGGCAAAAGTGTCGCGGCGGAAAATAAACTTCACCGGTCGATTTACATTTCTGAAGTCTAAGCTTTCCCTGTTTTGTCCCATCCCAGAAATGCTGCGTCTCTGGGGTTGGTTTTGGCAACTCTCTTTGATCGTTATCCATAACGAAAATCCATCCTAATATTAAATGAGTTTAAGTATACTACTTATTCATCTTCAACTATCGCAAGTCCGTTATTCAAGACAACAGTATCGCGCTCGATTACTTTAGATCTAAAGGAAATTGAACTACCATCTTTCCATATCTCTGTTCTAATAGTTTCTCCAGGGTAAACTGGGGATGAGAATCTGAGTTGAAGTGATTTAAATCTATTTGCTTCATAATTACAGCACGATTTAAGGATGGCATGACCCGCAACTCCTAATGAGCACAACCCATGTAAGATTGGCTTCGCAAACCCAGCCGCTTTAGCAACAGAGGGACTTGCATGAAGTGGATTATAATCCCCAGATAGCCGGTAAATTAAAGCCGCCCGATCCAATGTGGGGAGATCAGTAACCATATCTGGCTGCCTTTCAGGTAATTTGTGGGGTAGTGGCGCCTCATCGCTAGGCCCCCCGTACCCACCGTTGCCCCGAGCAAATGTTGTTGACGTTAAAGTCGCCAATTTGAGGCCAGAGTCAGCGTCTTTAAGAATACGCTCTGTAAGAATTAGTGCGCCTTTTCCAGCTCCCTTATCCACCAACCCGGTCACTTTTGATTGTGCTTTTATGGTTGCCGAAGTTGGCAGAGGATTGTGCAATTCTAATTTTTGCTCCCCATGTAGTATTTTAACCCAGTCGATACCGGTTTCTGGATCCCTGGACCAAAACCCTGGGCTGCCAAGAACAACCGCCATTGTCGGTAGCGCGGAAAAATTCTCCGCTTCTTCAAAAACATAGGGAAGCTGGGTTTCATCCATTGGATCAGAACCCAAGCCAACACCTAAGGCATAAAGAATAGTATCCCTCGAGGTATAATTTTGGGTTACTTCCTCAAATTTCCAGTTTTTCAGTTTTTCATATTCAAACGTCATAAGCACAATCCAATAGTCAGCCGTATTTAACCTGTTAAATGGGATCCCAACTAAAAACATCCTGTGATCGGTCTAGGGGATAAAAACCTGCCTCCATAGATGGGATAGCATGCTCCAGTACTGTCTCGGGTGTCCATCCTTCACCCCGATGAACCGAACGCGTCGGTCTCGATTGCCCCATTAGGAATATTTCGTTATTTCGAACCCCAAAAATCTGACCTGTAACTTTGGAATCGGGAACTGATAATGCAACCGCCACAGGAGCAATCTTTGCGGTGGTCATAGTCTTGAGTTTCTCGACCCGAGCCCTTTGGGCATCATCACCAATTGGAATGGTGCCTATCATTCGGCTCCAGGCAAATGGAGAAATACAATTGGACCTTACGTTGAACCTGCCCATATCTAGAGCTATCGACTTTGACAACCCAGCAATTCCCAGCTTGGCAGCAGCATAATTTGCCTGGCCAAAGTTACCAATCAACCCCGATGTAGAAGTCATATGCACGAAAGAACCCGACTCTTGTTCCCTAAAAACAGTAGCAGCCGCACGGCTAACATTGAAACTCCCTTTAAGGTGTACTGAAATTACCGAGTCCCAGTCGTCTTCTGTCATTTTATGAAATATGACATCTCGAAGAATTCCAGCGTTATTTACAACGATATCTAAACCCCCTAATTCCTCCACTGCTTGGTTCACCATATCTTGGGCCGCTCCAAAATCAGCAACACTACTGAAATTTACTACCGCTCTGCCTCCCTGATCTTCTATCTCCTTAGCCACTTCCATAGCGGGGATTCGGTCTTCACCCTCTCCTTGCGTGGTACCCCCTAGGTCATTCACTAAAACCTTGGCTCCAGCTGCTGCAAATGCCAATGCGTAGTCACGTCCAATCCCTCTACCCGCACCAGTAATTAGGGCTACTTTGCCCTCTAAAAGCTTATTACCCGTCATAAATAATTACTCCATTAACTTTATGGTTTACCTTTGGCATTATCTCATCCAAGGCTTGTTATAACATTCACATTACCTTTATGATGAAAGCAATACTTCATTCGTAAAATAAATAACAACACGCCTATGATCAATTTAGAAAAGGCGCAAGACTTTATAAGAAAGACCTGCATATGTTGCCAAGGACACTATTTTCAGAAGAGCATGAGATTTTTCGTGAAGCCACAAAAAGGTTCATAGAGGCGGAAATTGTGCCATACCACGATCAGTGGGAAAAGGACGGCATAGTAAGCAGAGACCTGTGGCGAGCCGCAGGCGAACAAGGGTTGTTGTGTTGTACCGTCCCGGAGGAATATGGTGGGCCTGGGGGAGATTTTCTACATAGTGTGATCGTAAATGAGGAGTTGGCCAAAGTGGGGGCAACCGGCCCAGCATTTCCACTCCATTCTGATATTATTGTCCCTTACCTTCAAGCCTATGGATCAGAAGACCAGAAGAACGAATGGTTGCCAAAAGTAGTCTCAGGAGAAACAATTATGGCAATCGGGATGACAGAACCAGTAGCCGGTTCAGATCTGCAAGGTATTAAGACAAGGGCAGACAGAGATGGGAATCACTTTGTCATAAACGGACAGAAAGTCTGGATTTCGAATGGTCAAATAGCCGATCTTTATATTCTGGCTTGCAAAACAGACCCAGATCAAGGCGCTAAAGGCATCAGCCTTATATTGGTCGAGGGAAACCGAGACGGGTTCGAGCGTGGGAAAAACCTGGAAAAAATAGGTTATAAAGCCCAAGACACATCTGAACTTTTTTTTGAGGATGTGCGTGTACCTATAACTAACCTTTTAGGTCAAGAGGGCAGAGGATTTGCCCAACTTATGCAGCAGCTCTCCCAGGAACGTTTGGTAGTAGCAATCCGGTGTGCAACCGCACTGGAAGCATCGCTAGAAGAGACAATTTCCTATACTAGTGAAAGAAAAGTGTTTGGGCGAAACTTATCTGAGTTTCAAAATACTCGATTTAAATTGGCTGAGGTAAAAACATTAGCAATGGTTACCCGTGCATTTACAGATCAATGCATTGACCTTCATGTAAAAGGAAACTTGACCTCGGAGGACGCAGCAGCAGCAAAATTGCAAACGACAGAGGCTTTGAACAAGGGCGTCGATGAATGTCTTCAATTGCACGGTGGATATGGCTATAGTTGGGAATACCCGATCGCCCGCGCATGGGCAGATGCTCGAATGTCGCGCATTGCCGGGGGCTCCTCGGAGATAATGAAGGAAATCATAAGTCGTAATATTTTACCATCAAAGAATTAGTACTAATTTGTTTACCCATTTGCCTGTTCATGCTCTTTGATTTTTATATCTGATAATTTTTGGAATACCTTGAATACAGCACTATCATCTTCCCTCCCGAAACCTGAAGACGCTGCAGCTAAAAACTGTTGATGGGCTGCTGCTGTTAATGGAAGCGGAAATCGAAGCTCATGGCCCGTCCCGAGCACAATCCCCAAGTCCTTCACGAAAATATCCACAGCGCTCAATGGAGTGTAGTCCTCATCAAGAATGTGCGGAACACGATTTTGCCACATCCAGGAAGAACCAGCTGACCCAGATATCACATCGTATAGCTCCCTTGCGTTAGCACCAGCGCGAACTCCAAAGGCCATAGCTTCCGCCGCAGCAGCTATGTGAACCCCTGCTAGTAATTGGTTCACCGTTTTGACAGTTGAGCCAATTCCGTGTTCCGTTCCCAGTCGATGAATTTTCCCAGAAATCGCTTCCATCATGTCCGCAACCTGCTCGAAAGCCGAATCTGGGCCTGATGCCATAATCGATAAATTTCCAGATCTTGCCCCAGCTGCACCTCCGCTTACCGGCGCGTCAATCATTTCAAACCCTTGCTTTAATAAACGTTCGCCACAAGTCTTTGCATAAGCTGCAGGGACCGTACTACTTTGAACAACAACGGCACCCGAACTTAAACCCTCTACAGCTCCTTCCTTCCCAAAAAGCACCTCTTCAACCTGCTTGTCATTTACAACTAAAACAATGACGGCAGAACAGCCCTCTACTGCCGCTCTAATAGAGCTCTTTGCAACGCCGCCCGCACTTTCTAAATTTTTCATCGCATTATCGTTTATATCAAAGCCAATTACTTCGAATTGCCTCTGCAAAAGTGATAGGGCTACACCCATTCCCATCGAACCAAGACCTAAAACGCAAATTTTTCGATTAGCGATCATTTTATCACCTAACTTGTTTCGATAATTGATAAATCAATGTGGGTATGGTCGGGAAAACATTGCACACAGAATACAAATTTAGTCCCGCGCAATACACATAGCTACTCCCATGCCCCCACCTATGCAAAGTGTGGTTAACCCTTTTTTAGCATCGCGCTTTTGCATCTCGTAGAGTAGCGTGATCAAAACGCGGGCACCAGAAGCTCCAATGGGGTGCCCCAATGCGATTGCGCCCCCGTTCACATTTACCTTTTCTATATCCCAACCCATGTCCTTATTCACCGCACAGGCCTGGGCAGCGAAAGCTTCGTTGGCTTCTATCAAATCCAGGTCTTTTGCTGACCAACCTGCCTTGTCTAAAGCTGCCCGACTGGCAGGGATAGGTCCCGTGCCCATAATAGCTGGATCTACGCCTTTTGTAGCAAAAGATGCAATCCTGCCCAGCGGTTGAATGCCGCGCTTGTCTGCCTCTGATTTCGTCATCAGTACCACTGCGGCTGCACCATCATTTATACCGGAAGCGTTACCCGCAGTTACCGTGCCATCTTTGGTAAACGCCGGCCTGAGCTTGGAGAGGGCCTCAATAGTTGCGCCATGACGAGGATACTCATCAGCGTCTATAACTGTATCTTCACGCTTTCCTTTTATAGTTACTGGCGTAATTTCATCAGCAAATTTACCCGCCTTTTGGGCCGCCTCTGCCTTATGTTGAGACGATAATGCAAAAGCATCCTGATCATCCCTCGTAATTTGCCACTGATTAGCAACATTCTCAGCTGTGTTACCCATATGATAACCATTAAAATAATCCCATAAACCATCCTTGATCATGGTATCTATGAGTTTCAAATCGCCCATTTTCTGACCCAATCTCAAATTTTGAGCATGTGGCGCCTGACTCATACTTTCCTGACCGCCTGCTACAACAATCTCTGAGTCAGCAGCTTTTATCGCCTGAGCTCCAAGTGCAACTGCCCTAAGACCAGATCCACAAACTTGATTTATGGTTAGGGCCGTACGTTCTTGAGGGATACCAGCCGCGATAGAAGCTTGCCTTGCCGGGTTCATCCCTGTTGCGGCAGTAAGAACTTGGCCCAACACTACCTCATCAACATCATCCCCCGGAACCTTGGCTCTAAGTAAGGCTTCCCGAATCGCAATTTCTCCGAGTTCTGCTCCTGTGAGTGCACTTAAGCCACCTCCAAAAGTTCCAATAGCTGTTCTTGCGGCGCTGGCTATCACGACATCATTCATCACATTCTCCTGTAGAAATTATTTATTGTTAATATTTATAATCGTCGGCTTCTAATAGTGGAAAAGCGCTTGCTACGTCCGGAGAACTAACCGGCGCAGCGGGACACAATTGTTGCTTTTCTATTTTTGAATAGTCGGTAGCGCCAAGGAGGCCAAGTGCTAATTTAGTTTCCTCCTCCAATAACTCCAACATGCGTACTACTCCATCTGCTCCACCAGCGGCCAAACCATAACAAAATAGTCGGCCAATACCTATGAGGTCTGCTCCAAGTGCTATTCCCTTTACAATGTCAGTACCTCTTGAAAACCCGCCGTCGACAGCCACTAAACTTCTTCCAGCCACAGCATCTACTACTTCTGGCAATACTGCGAACGAACCTAATCCATGATCGAGTTGACGCCCCCCATGGTTCGAGACGTAGACCATATCGACATCATGTTCGATTGCCATCAGAGCATCTTCCGCCGTTGCTATGCCCTTCAAAATGATAGGCAATTTATATTTTGTTTTATAGCGCTCTACATCTTTCCAACTTAATGCTGCTTGCCAATCTGCACCTGAACCAGTTCGCCATGGTTTAGCAAAACGATTAGCAATATCTCGTTCCCTTCTGGAGTAGTTGGCACTATCAACCGTTAAACAGAATGCATCGTAACCAGAGTCGATGGCTCTACTGACGTATGAATCAAGAAATTCGTCATCCCCTCGTTTATATAGCATGGCAATTTTAAATCCCGGTGCAGCTTTCGCCACATCTTCCATTGGAATAGTACTGACCGAGCTGAGCATCAACGCACACCCAAATTCACTTGCTGCATTCATAGCCGCAACACCACCCTGCGGATCAAAACTTTCAAGCGAACCTATCGGCGCAAGACAAACCGGCAATCGCATCGGGTGACCAAAGATATTTGACCTGGCATCAACATTCCGCATATCTCTGAGTACTCGAGGTCGAAAGGCCACTGAGTCTAGGGCCATTCGGTTTCTTTTCAGGGTAGTCTCCGTTTCCGTACCTCCCCGCAAATAATCCCAGATATTTCTACTGAGTTTACCCCGCGCAGCATCGACAATTTCGTGAAGCGCTTGAAATTTAAATCGTAAATCCTCGTTCACTGGTTTTGTCCTTATTATCCAAACGTTAATTTTTTGGGGCAGTCACATCTCTGCCTAAAATCTTAGTTACTAACTATTAAAATACGATTGTATTTAGTCTTTTGAAATCATTTTTGTAATATATTGATTATTTCGCGCAATTGAGTCCGAGCACGTAAAAGGTAGAAACCGAGAGCCGCTAAATGACTTGGTCCAATGAAACCATCTGGTTTCCCATTCACTACCACCAACGGATCCATACTCGCAGCTTGCTTCAGGGACGCAAGCATCAATAACCAAGACGGTGACAGTTCTTTTGTTTTATTTACACTTTCAAAGTCCTTACCCAAATCCCGTAAGATCAAATAATATGCATAAAGTCGCCCCTTAGCGGAGTAAAAAATATCATCGGCTTTCGTATCGATCCCCCATTGTCCGGCCTTGGCAAGATGATCATCTATAACTGCTGAATTTGACCCTAAATCAGCTGTAAATCTCAATAATGTTCCCTGTAAATTATCTGCTCTGCGCTCAAACTTAGCATCCCCGTTGGCCAAGCGTTGGTTATAGGAAAATAAAGAACGCTGGGCCGCCCGATACTGAGATTCTGAAGATGCTGTCGGTACGATAGATGTAGAAAAGTCGAATATCCAGGTAGTACCTGGATATTTTAGAAGCCCTGATGCCTTATCTAAATCTTTATCAACCTCACTAGAACCTCTGGATCGTCCAATTTGATCCGTCATCTCAAGAGCAAATCTCGATACGGCATAAATAATCCCTTGTTGATAATTAGGCATATTATCCAAAACGTATCCAGGCATAAAGAATGGATCGTTTGCGACCCAACTGTTGCTGTTAACCTCTCGATCGATCAATGCAATAGCCATAGAAACAGCATGGCTACCACCAACTTTAATTGAGGACGGCTTGAAATCTGGATCATCGTCAACTTTATGCACAATAATCATGCCCAAAACATAATATAGGATTACAAAAGCAAAACTTGTGCATAGGCCAATGACCCCAAGCCGCTTATATCGACCCAAGGGAATTCCTTTGTCTAATTTTTTATCTGTGTCTTTATCAAAATCAGCTTCTTCCACCAGCCCACCAACTCAAAAAAGTTAATAAAATAATCTTCTTCAGCATCCTCATTTTCGTGTCAACGTGTTAATTATCAACCTATAAAAAACAGGAAAAAGGGCCAGAATCCCGAGCCCAGTCAGCCCAAGCATTAATTCGTTTGTAATCAATAATGAGATATCAAAATTGTCGCTATTCAATAATATTTTATCAAGACCCGCCCCCGTGAGGGAAAACGCTACTGCTCCTGGAAACATTCCTATCACGGACGCACAAAAATATATAGAAAACCTAACCTGAAGAAACGCCGGCACCAGATTGACCAAGAAAAACGGGAATACTGGAACTAGTCTCAGGAATAGCATATAGCTAAAACTATTTTTTTTAAAGCCGTCCTGCATGCTCATTATAGCAGAACCAGCACGTGATTTAAGAGAATCACCTAGTGCCGTTCGGGCGGCAAGATAAAGTGAGCATGCGCCGATCGTAGCACCAGTTAGTGAGAACATAGCGCCGAGAGAAACGCCGTAAAGGTAGCCCCCCGTCAAAGAAAGTATTGCTGCGCCCGGGATAGAACAAGCTGTCGTGACGGCGTAAATTAAAATAAATATGAAGACTGAAGTCGCGTATTTAGCTTGGATAAGTTGTTTTAACTCTTCTTTATTTGTTCTAATTGTTTCCAGAGAAATATATTCAGTCCAGCCAAAAAAAAATGCCCCCAAAAGACCTGTCAGCAAAATAGAAATAGGCAGGAAACGATTAAGTTTCATATTCTTCAAAAACTTTTGTTTTGGTATCTTGAGATGAAGCCAAATTAAATCTAATTTTCACGGGAAATCCCAATACTCTAATGTTTTCTTATCGAATTTCATACCTGCTTCAATATAGTTTTTCGGTATATCCTTTTTGGATACTGCGGTTTGCAGCAGAAACAGCCGCACTATCATCGCCCAAGCCTATTTGATCAGTGATAATTTCTCCAAGGGAGGGGAAACTTTGTCTTTCTATTTTATAATCATCTTCCCAGAGTTTGGACCTGATTAGTGCTTTAGCACATTGCAAGTACGCTTCTTTGACCTCTATTTTTAGTGCTGATCTTGGTGCTTTTCCTTGCGCAGATAGCCCTTCTAGAATCTCTTTATCTAATATTATGGTACCTAAACCATTTACTCGAAGTGTTTCATTCATTCCTGGAACTAAGAAGAGCACCCCAAGACCTTTATTATCAATAATGTTGGATAATGTATCCGTTCTGTTATTTCCTAATCTATCTGGTATGAAGATTGTATTTTCATCTTTAACAAGTACAAAACCCGGCGCATCTCCTCTTGGAGAGACATCGCCAAGCCCATCGCTTCCCATTGTGCCGATAACCAAAAATGGCGATAATTCGATGAAAGCACGACAATGCTTATCTATATGGTCTAGCTGTTTTAATACAGCCCTCTCAGAGGGTTTCCCATAATGACTTCCAAGATCATCCTTATTCATGATTTTATTCACTATACCCTCACTTCTCGATATATTTGTATGTTGTCTTTAGGCTATATTGCTCACAATGCGTTATTTTACCGAATAACGCTATACTGTAACTGCGTTAATGAAAAGTTTACCATTCTAACTGCCATTGAATTAAGGCTGATGGGTTTTAAAATGATGAGTGAATACGGTGGTCAAGAGACCTGGCAAGAGGACCTATATAGTTTACTCAGGTCCAACGATGTTGAATTATTTTGTTATGTGCCAGATGGCGGACACAAAACTCTCATAAATAGGTCGATCGAGGATCCAGAGGTGATCTCGGTGCCGCTAACCACGGAAGAAGAAGGAGTAGCAATGTGCGCCGGGGCGCATCTTGGGGGCACTAAGAGTGTTCTTTTAATGCAGTCCAGCGGCGTTGGTAATTGTGTAAATATGTTTGCACTTATTAAAAATGGTCAATTTCCATTTGTCACTGTCGTAACTATGCGAGGCGAATTTGGGGAAATGAACCCCTGGCAAGTGCCAATGGGACAAGGTGTTCAGCCTGTTGTAGAAGCCATGGGGATGCATTGCCTGCGAGCAGAAACACCGGAAGAGGTCTCGCCCACAGTCCAAGCAGCTTTGGATATGGCCTATAAATCCAACCAAAGCGTGGCCGTTTTGCTCACCCAAAAACTAATCGGCGCAAAGCCGTTTTGAAGTAATAGAGAATAGAGAGATGTACGATGAGCGATGATAGATCACTAGATAGAAAAACGGCGGTGCCCGCGATAGTAGGGGACCCTAAAGATCTCTTGATAGTGTGTGGGTTAGCTGGCGCTTCCAAAGATATGGCACACCTGACAAACGATGGAGATAACATCTTTACCATGGCAGGGGCGATGGGAGGAGCAACCGCGATGGGCCTGGGACTGGCATTATCAAGACCCGATAAAAAGGTGCTTGTTGTCACAGGAGACGGTGAACTACTAATGAATGTTGGGACCTTGGCCACGGTGGGCATATTAAAACCCGCCAACTTATCAATACTTTGCGTTGATAATGGGCATTATGGTGAAACAGGTTACCAAGAGAGTCATACTCAGCGAGGGGTTAATCTCGAATTGATAGCGCAGGGTTCGGCAATACCAAACACCCGAACAATAGATA
Source organism: SAR116 cluster bacterium AG-447-C21 (assembly GCA_003212315.1). Taxonomy (GTDB): domain Bacteria; phylum Pseudomonadota; class Alphaproteobacteria; order Thalassobaculales; family Thalassobaculaceae; genus UBA7326. The sequence continues at coordinate 17,801 of QCQB01000025.1, forward strand.
GAGAAGAGCAAATTCCAGAAGCACAAAAAATACTCCGGGACTCCAATGGAACGAGTTTCATACTTTTGAAAGTTAATACAGAACCGCCTCCTTCAATTAAACGTTCCATGGATGCTACAGAGCGCAAGGTTGCCTTTCGGAGAGCCCTGCTAGGTATCGCCTGATGGTGGAAGAAACGCATATACAGCTTAAATTAGAAGAAATACGAGAACTGGCAAAAAAGGTTTTTTTGGCTAACACTTGTTCAACTGAGATGGCCGAGGTCCTGGCGGATGTTATTATGTTATGCGAGAGAGATGGTCCCGCCAGCCACGGATTATTTTCAATGTATAGCTACGTTGGAAGTCTGAGAAACGGAATTTCAAATGGGAAAGCAAACCCAGTAGCTGAATATCCCAAGCCAGGTGTAATTCGAGTGGATGGAGATAACGGATATAACCAGTTCGTTATTAATAAGTTTACCCAAGAATTGGTCAATGCCGCCAGGGAAACCGGAATTGCTACACTCGCAATAAGAAACTCCCACCACATTGGCCCACTGCGGCAAGATCTTGAACCAATAGCAAAGGCTGGGTTAGTCGCATTTTCCTGTGTTGTTTCCAAAGCATTAATGACTTCCTACAAAGGAAATAAAAAGTTATTTGGAACAGACCCAATCGCGTTCGCTTGCCCAAGAAAGGGAAAGGAACCCGTGGTATGGGATATGTCCACTAGCTCAATGAGCTTCATGGAAATAGAGGTGGCCTCAACAAAAAAATGAACAAATACAACCGGACTCGGCTGTCGACAAATACGGCAACCCAACATTGGATTCCGTGGCAGCTATGGACGGTGGAATGTTATTACCTTTCGCAAAACATAAAGGATCTGCGATAGCATTTATGGTTGAATTAATGGCAGCAGGTCTAACTGGTGGCCGCTTTGCTTTTGAAAACTCAACATCGGAAGATCCCGATTTTGCCGGCGCAAACCGAGGACAAACAATAATTGTAATGGACCCTGATATCATACACGGCCCCGGGTTTGTTGATCGGGTTAGCGAATTTTTGGATGCATATTTGGAAAGCACTCCGGAGCGTGTTCCTGGTGATGGACGACTTGAACGTCGTCAAAAAGCCATTTTGGACGGAGTTAGAGTAGATCGAGAACTTTTAAAGACCGTCCAGAGTTTTCTATAGATAAGTGGCGCCATTTCAAACTCTGATAGACTCCCCAGATTGAGCTGACGCATAGGCCAATTCAACAATTTTCATTGCACTTTCCAACTCAGAGAGGCCTACTTTTACTTTTTTAGCCCCGGTAAGTGTCTTTATAAATGTATTTGTATAAATTCCATACAGCGGGTCAGAATCTAGATCCATTTTCAGATGTTCAACGGCTTTTCCGGGTCTCGTAATGCTCACCCCCGTCGGATCGGATTGGACGTAGTGTTTTTGACCTACCAGACTAAAAGAATATTCTCGCTTAGAAAGGCTATCCGGAAAATTATAACCTGTTTCTATTAATGCCTGACCACCATTTTTTGAAGATATACATATCATTGCGGTATCCTCAACCGCGGTACCATGGAGAGTTTTATCCGTTTGTGCAAATATGACATCTGCAGGGTTTGGCATCAAATGAAGCGCTAAATCAATAAAATGTGGTGCTAGGTTAATAAGGCACCCCCCACCACTTTTCTTAGGATCAAGCATCCACTCACAATCCATATCATTATACCGTTGCGGCGGTCCCGCATTAAAACGCCACGATGTGGACATAAAATGGGCACCCTCTTCTTTAATCAAATGATCAATTAATTTTTTCAGCGGTCCAAATCTTTGCACTAGAGGCACAGAAACCAGTACATCTTTTTGATCAGCTGCTTTGCGTAATTGGCTCACATCTGAAAAATTTTTTCCTCCAGGTTTCTCTATTGAAAAAGGTATTCCCTTATTTATGAGTGTAATACCTATTTCTAACATCTCATGATGTTCACCAAACGCAAAAACAGCATCCACTTTGTTATCCTCTAATAATTGCCGCCAATCCGAATAGGCCCTGCTATTAAATTTAGTGCCATACTGCTTCCTTATTTTCTCGTTTTTATCTGATAATGCTATTATGTCGACACCAGAAGTAAGCAGGTCTTCGATATAAAGTGGGAAATGCCAATGCGATATTTCTAAAAGGGCAATTTTCATGGCAATATCTCTTTTCAAAAAAAGTTTAACGCGTTTATACCCGAATTTGTAGTCGAAAAGTTTGAAGAAAGGTTTGATAAAATGCCACTATTGGGAGAAGGCGTGGCCGCTATTTGGCATAACGTAGCGCCAGAGGTTCAGGATGACTATAATCATTGGCATTGTTATGAACATGTTCCTGAAAGAGTCGGTATTAAAGGCTTTTTAAGAGGCCGAAGATATGTGGCCATAGAAGGTGAGCCAGAATTTTTTCATTTTTATGAAACAGAGACAGTGGCTACATTAACATCAGAGGCCTATCTCACCCGATTAAACAATCCTACGCCTTGGACGCGGCGAGTCGGCCCCACGCTCAAAAACAATAACCGTACTCTCAGTGAAGTCATCTCTTCTCATGGTAAAGGAGTAGGTGCTGCTATTCTAACCATACGAATTGGTGCCGCCGATAACAGAGAAGACGAGTTCTTTAACTGGATATCTAATGAGATATTTCCAGGTCTGGTGTCTCATCCGGGAATCGTCGCCGCGCACCTTATAAAAGGAGATCACTCGGCCAGTGAAAAACAAACAGAAGAAAAAGCAATGAGGGACAAACCAGACGAAATAGCCGACTGGATCATTTTCATTGAGGGGATAGAAGTGGCGCCGCTAAATCATTTATGGCGCAATGGAGTAATGTCAGAGGCCTCGCTAATTGAACATGGAGCTAGAACAGCAGATACGGGCACCTACAAGTTGCATTTCGCACTATCATCAGGAGATTTAGAATAGGAGCCCACAAACTTTCTTATTGTTTCTTTAGCTTTTCCTTTTGGCTTTCTTTCCATGCTTTTTGGGCTTTCTGTTTATCCCGGTGGACCTGGAGATAACTGGCAGCCATTCTGTCTCCATTCCATCTCGCCTTTCTCCACCAGTCGACTGCTTTGGCAAGATCCTGCTTTACGCCAAATCCACCCGAAAACATGAAACCCAGCATGCCTTGTGAAAAACCATCGTCAATGGCTGCACCTTTCTTAAACCATTCGATTGCCTTCTCATTATCTCCTTGGTTCTGATAAATCTGTCCCATTGTTCCAAAAGCCTGGGGAACTTTTGCGTCGATAGCTAGCTGCGCGTATTCAATCGCCTTTTGTTCATTACGTTTAACTACATTTCCCTGATTATAGAGCAAGCTTAAAAATATCATCGCCTTGGGGTTTTTGAACTTCCTAGCAGCTCTTTCAAGCAATTCGATTCCTTCTTTGGATTCATTGGTGTTGGGTTTTGCATTTTTTAGCTTCAACACTTTCATTGCATAAGCGACCATCGCCTTGCTATTTCCATCATTTATAAGACCACGCAGTGTGGATTTTGCCCTTTTTGTATTCTCGGGGCCAACACCACCCGGTAAAAACTCCAATGCCGCCTGGATCCGTGCTACGTCATGTTTTGTTTTTAATGTCTTGATCAGCAATAACCAGGCTCCTTCCGAGTCTTTCTCCATATATTTGCCTTGTCCCAAATAACGAGCCATCATAACCATCGCAGGGGGGTAACCAATTTCCGATGCCTCTTGGATGAGTTTCACGGCTTCTTTTTTCTTTTCTGCCGCGAATAAAGCATATGCTGAATTTACTAGAACTTCGCCATCATCTGGCGCCGATTCTTTGGCCAGTCTGCAAGCTTGATTTGCAATATTGATTGCTGATTTTACTCTGGTTTTCTCTTCTTCCGGTGCATTGAAGTCCGTAGCACGAATCCACAATCTCGCTTTTTCTAAGGTATTATGACAATCAGTCTTTAATCTTTCATCGGCTAACGCTGATGATCCAAGTTGGGTTTTGATTATCATCAAACAAAGCATAAGGCTTTTAAATATTAACAATATCTTCGGAAACCTAAATTCTTTCGACATAATTAATACCCCCAAACTTATTAATTTCGGCGCCTACAATTGTAATCAATGAGGTCAAATGATCTACTAACAATAAATTAGGTATTGCTTTTAAGCTATCAACTTTTCTAAACATTCAACTATTCATGTATAACCTTTCAAGTAATCGAGTAGTATCACTATCAGGAGTTAATTAAAATGACCCAAACTCGTGTTTCGGCTGTGTTTATGCGTGGGGGTTCATCCAAAGGTGTCTTTTTTCATGCTAGAGACCTGCCAAAAGATAGAATAGAATGGGATAGAATTTTTTTGGGTGCTATAGGAAGCCCAGACCCTTATGGCCGACAACTTAATGGAATGGGTGGTGGTGTTTCATCCTTATCAAAGGCGGTGGTCATAGGGCCAGCCTCGAGGGCAGATGCAGACCTTGATTATACTTTCGCGCAAGTAGCAGTGCGAGAAGAGCTTGTTGATTATTCATCCAATTGTGGAAATCTTTCTTCGGCGGTTGGACCCTTTGCGATAGACACCGGCCTTATTAAAGCAGATGAGGCATCCAAAGTAATACTGATACATAATACTAATTCAGAAAAAATTATTCGCGCCACAATACCAATAAGAGATGGGTTTGCCCAAGTGAATGGTGATTTTGAAATCCCAGGTGTAAGCGGCACTGGTGCCCAAATTAGACTTGATTTTTTAGAGCCAGGGGGAACGAAAACAGGATCATTACTGCCAACGGGGAATCCAACTGATACCGTATCTATTAAAGATGCTGGAGACTTTGAAGTATCCCTTATCGACTCGAGCGTTCCATGTGCTTTTGTTGCGGCAGAGAGGTTTGGCTTAACCGGGGCTGAAACCGTTGAAGAACTAGAAAGAAATTCAGAGCTCATGGGTCTTGTTGAACTTATTCGTCTTGAAGCTGGTGTTAAAATGGGATTAGCAAAATCAGTCAAAGAAGTGCCGCCTACCGCGCCAAAACTAGGAATTGTCTCCCGCTCATCTGCATATAAAACGTTAGCTGGTGAAACGATAAACCCAAGTTCTGCAGATATAACGGCTAGAATATGGTCGATGGGTCAAGTTCACCGGGTCTTACCATTAACAGGAGCTATGTGCCTAGCAGTAGCATGTCGCATTCCAGGAACGGTCTGCAATGGAATAATGTCAAATGAAGAAGGAGATGTAAGGATCTCTAATCCAAGCGGCATCTTACCATTAGATGCAAAGGTAGAAATTAGAAACACAACGCCTTTTGCTTTACAGGTTACAGCTTACCGCACCGCCAGAACATTAATGGAAGGTAAAGTATTAATTCCAGAGCCATCGGATTACTCAAAATAAAGCCGCACAACCGCGATAATTAACAAACCGAAGTGAAGGTTAATTTATGCACATTAAGGAATTGTTATCTACAACCAGGATGATCCCTGTCCTAACTATCAATAATTTGAATGACACCCTACCTTTATGCGCTGCATTGATGGCAGGTGGTCTTTCCGTAATAGAGATCACATTAAGGACTAAAACGGCATTGAATGCAGTCGAAATGATATCAAAAGAATTACCTGAAATTAGCGTAGGGGTTGGAACCCTTTTAGATCCTATGGATCTTATTCGTGCTAAAAATTCAGGCGCATGTTTTGCTGTATCGCCAGGATTGAACATGGATTTAGTGGAACAGGCTCAAAAAGATAATTTAGCCTATCTTCCCGGCATACAGACAAGCTCCGAAGCAATGATGGCCTATCGTTACGGGTTAAGAGCGTTAAAATTTTTTCCTGCTAAAGCAGCAGGAGGCATTTATGGACTAAAACAATTCCAACCCGTTTATCCCGACTTGGACTTTTGTCCGACGGGTGGAATAGATTTTTCAGACGCTCCTGAGTATCTGAGAGAAAGAAACGTTTTATGCGTGGGTGGCAGTTTTGCATCACCTTCAGATTTAATAGAACAACGGAATTGGAAAGAGATCACTAGACTTGCTACAATGGCAGCATCACTCTAGTACAACTCAAAAGGAAAAAAATCAGTGCTAAAACTCTCCGTGCTTGATCAATCTATAGCCGTTTCTGGTCGACCTCAGGGCGCTGCTATTCGAGAGACTATAGCCCTTGCAAATCATTGCGAGGATCTTGGATACCATAGGTTCTGGGTTTCAGAACACCACAATCACCCTGCCATAGTTGGTACAGCTCCAGAAATAGTAATAGCAGCAATCGCGTCAAATACGGAAAAGATTCGGGTGGGAAGTGCTGGTGTCATGCTGCCACACTACGCACCTTTCAAAGTGGCCGAGCAATTTAGAGTATTAGATGCGATAGCGCCGGGAAGAATAGACCTTGGACTTGGAAGAGCGCCCGGATCCGACGGATTAACAGCATTCGCACTAAACCCCAATGCAGCGGAAAGACCCAACCAGTTTCCGAACGACGTTATGGATCTTGATGCCTGGATCCATGGAGAGCCGTTACAAGATGGACACACATTTTCTAAATTAAAAGCTCAGCCAACAGGAGAGACCGTGCCCGAAATTTGGATTTTGGGGAGCTCCGCCTTTGGAGCCCAGGTGGCAGCACATTTTGGTTTACCATATGCTTTTGCATGGTTTTTCACCGATGGTCATGGCGGCAAAGAAGCTATTGAAATATACCGAGAACATTATAAACCCAGTGACAGACATGAGACACCAAACCCAGCTATTTGTGTCTGGGCACTAGCAGCTGAAACGCACGAGGAGGCCCAATACCATTTCAGTTCTAGGGCGCGTTGGCAACTCTACCGAGACAGAGGACTTCATTTGAGTTTTGAAACGCCTGAGGTTTCTATGGAGCAGGATTATAATGAATATGAGCAGGAAAAAATCGAGGAGTTACGCAAAAAAACTTTTGTTGGCACCGGTGAAGAAGTAGCAGAACGAATAAGCAAATTATCAAAGCAGCTTAACGTTGAAGAGGTTGCCATTGTAACGTGGGCCCATAGCGATGAGGCACGTCGTAACAGTTATGCTGAAATAGCAAAAGCCTTTGCCATGTAACTAAGCATCCCCTCTATGCTTTTTAGAGTGCCACAATTGACGGCAAGGCAGGAGATGTGGAAAATACGAATAATACCTTATTTAATTTGGGGAGGGAAAAATGAATTTTGTTTCATCAAGCGCTCAGGCTCAGGGCTATACGGAAGAACAATGGAATGCCAGAGTTGACCTCGCGGCTGCCCATCGATGCGCTGTTATGCACGATCTCCACGAGGGCATTTTTAATCATCTAACGCTTCGCGTCCCAGGACATAAAGATCGTTATTACCAGATCCCTTTTGGTACGCATTGGTCAGAAGTAACTGCAAGTTGCTTCATGGAAGTAGATTACGACGGCGAAGTCGTAGCTGGGGAGGGTATTGTGGAACGCTCAGCTTATTGCATCCATGCGCCAATGCATAAAACGATGGATCATGCCGCTGCAGTTTTTCATACACACATGCCCTATGCGAGCGCCCTTACTCGCCTAGAAGACCAGAAAATCCAACCTATTGGACAAACCGAGCTTGGAACGATGATGAAAACTGGTTATGACGACTCCTATGACGGACCAGGACTTGATCCAGCTGAAGGGGCCCGACTTGCCAAAGCCTGTGGGAAAAATACCGTCATGCTCATGGCCAACCATGGAGCACTTACACTGGGGAGAAATGTTGCAGAGGCTTATGATCGACTTTATTATTTAGAGCGGGTGGCTCAAGTACAACTATATGCAATGTGGACAGGAAGGCCGCTGCGCGAACTTCCAGCTCCCATAGTTGAAAAAACCTATAACACCTATCGCGGTTCCGCCATGAAATATGGGGGACGGTCAAACGCCGAATGGCATTTTGATGCTTTAAAGAGAATTTTGGACCGCAAAGAACCGGACTACGCACACTAAAATTGAACTCTCGCTGCCACCTTCTAAAAAAGGAATGGCAGCGAGCGTCATGCATTGTTCTCTAATTTTTTGTTGTGAAGGTAATCGCTGCGCCAGATTTAAATAGCGCATCAACCTCAGACTTGGTGTAACCAACCTCAATCAATACCTCTTTAGTGTTTCCACCCAGCCGCGGAGCGTCCAAGCTTTCCTGCCGTCCACCGCCAGTGAATGTGTTTGCAACCCGAGTTTTTCTGATTGGACCTTCAGTTGGATGAACTTCATGTGAAAAAAAGTCCACATCTTCCAAATGGGGGTCTTCGATTAAATCCTCTATGGTATTATATCGCTGACATGGAACATCGACTTTTTCAAAAATATCTAACCATTCGCTCGTAGTTTTTAAACTCAGTCCTTCTATACGAATTTGAAAATACTCTTCTGCATATTTGGTCCGCGCTGCAGCACTACTGAAGCGCGGATCCGCCTTCAATTCAGGTCGTCTAATAGCATCAAAAAAAGCAAACGCTTGAGCATCTGTGTTAGGCGCCACAGTAATGAAACCATCTTTAGTTGGTAGAGGACGATAATGCGGACTCAGAAGCCGACCATCCCCAGTAGGACCTACTGGGGGATCAAAGGTCGCGGCCCCCATATGTTCTGAGGTAACAAAGGAAGCCATGTTTTCGAACATAGGAACTTCAATCGCTTCTCCCACACCTGTTTTTTCCCGACGGAAAAGAGCAAAACCAATAGCCTGAGCTGCAATTAAACCCGTTGTATGATCCGTCATTACCATAGGGACAAACCTTGGCTCTCCGGTGGCGCGATGCAATGTTGCAGCCACACCAGAAACACTCTGTATGATTGGATCGTATGCGGGCCTGTTATAATATCTTCCACCTTTTCCAAATCCAACAATAGAACAATAAATTAATCTGGGATTATCCGCAGATAGAGCCTCATAGTCTAAACCGGCTCTCATTAGGCCTTGAGGTCTGACGTTAGAGACAAACACATCTGCGGTCTGAATTAATTTCTTTAGGGCCCGTAACCCCTCTTTTTTTTTGATATCTAGGCAAACAGACCGCTTGTTTCTGTTGAAATTTAAGAATTTTCCAGACATCCCCGCATTGCGACTACCCTGTGCCATGGTTCGAAGAAGATCCCCAGAAGGGGATTCTACTTTTATTACATCGGCACCATAATCCCCAAGCGTTCGCGCACAAATTGGCCCAACCACAACGGTTGTTTGATCAATTACGCGAACTCCGTCCAAGGGACCCATTGTCATTCTTCAAAACCTAAATCCATCAATCCGCACTGGGCGCCATCTTTATCGGAAACCCAACACTTCATTGATCCACTAATAAGTTTCGAACCACAAAAATTCACTGTATCACCTACATGAATAGGACGCGTGAGCCGCACATTAAAATTCAACAATTTCTTTGCAGTCCGCTTCAACGCAGCACCTGAAAGCAGTGTCATCGTTAAACCTCCATTTTGTACAGTCGCAGGATATCCCTCTTCATCCCGCGAATAATCAGCGTCATAATGAATTCGATGTGCATTCCATGTCACCGCAGAATATCTAAAAACAAGGGCTTCAGTTAGGGTGATAGTATCGGACCAATCTGCATCAGCGGGAGCTGGAACAGGCGGTGTCACCTTACTTTTTTCACCGGGCGCTGGCATTTCTCTATAAATTGCATCTGTTTCATCGGTGGCAATCACCTTTCCTTCTGTTTCAATTACATCGCGTAGTGTCAAAATAGCAATTCGTCCTGTGCGGGCTATCTTTGGAGTTATCGCAACAACCTCAGTAGTTCTGGTGGCGGGAACCCCTGCCTTTAAAGTTCCCATTATTTCTACTCGTCTTCCCGCTCCCATGCGACGCGGTAAGGGGATTGGCGGTAGAACGACACCTGGATTAGGATGACCATCGGGTCCTATATCTGATTGACGTGTGATATTAGGAAAAAACATACCAAACCAATGTGGTGGCAATAGATCACCTTTCTTTATTTTATTAGGGTCCTCATCCAGCATCCCGGCTATGCGTCGAACCATTGACATTCCTATCTCATCTTCGACCACACTTTTACTGCCAACATAATTACTGAGTGCCTCTACTGAATTTATAAATTCCTGATCACTTTGCATAAAAATCTCCATTAAATTTTCTAATGCATATTAAATTTGTCTTGCCTTTAGTATCGCGATGCTGATCTGTGGCCTATAAGTTTCAAAAGCATAATTAATTAGTCAACAACCAAGCCACCTGCCTGTATAAATTACTGATACATGAATGAATCATCAAGGAAACTTCCATAATGACAAATACGCCAAAAGGACCTCTTCAAGGTGTTCGGGTCATAGATTTGACAACTGTAATGCTTGGGCCCTTTTGCACTCAAATATTAGGGGAAATGGGAGCTGAAATAATAAAAATTGAAACCCCAGAAGGCGATGTAAATCGATGGACAGGAGAGTCGCGATCTCCGGGTATGTCTACAGGACAGCTCATAAAAGGCCGCAATAAACGGAGCATCATTCTGGATCTTAAAGTGAAGAAGGTGCGAAAAGTTTTCGAAAAATTGATCAAAACCGCAGACGTCTTTGTACACAATATTAGACCAAAGGCAGCAAAGCGTCTGGCGATCGACTATGAAACAATAGCTGAGCTCAACCATAACATTATTTATGCGTCTGCTACGGGATTTGGCGAAACCGGTCCCTTCGCGGATAAACCCGCCTATGATGATTTGATACAGGGCGCTTCGGGGATAGCAAGCCTATTTGGAAAAGTCACGGGGACACCTCGATACGTTCCAAGCGTCATGGCTGACAAAACTACTGGCTTATTCTTATCTAATTACATATCAATGGCATTATTCCATAGAGAACGCACTGGCGAAGGACAAAAACTTCATGTTCCAATGTACGAATCTTTTGCCGCCTTTGTAGTTAGTGAACATATGCAAGGGCAAACATTTGTTCCGCCAACTGGCCCTGCTGGATATACAAGAATGCTCACTTCTCATCGAAAGCCATACGAAACTAAGGATGGTTTTATTTGTGTGGTGCCTTATACACAAAAGCATTGGGCTAATTTTTTAGCCCTTGTCGGACGAGCTGACCTAATTAAAGATCCCAGATTTTCTAATCAAACCGAACGCACCAAAAATATTGATACTCTCTATGAAATCGTCTCAGACAACATGAAGAGCCGCTCTACAAATAATTGGATCATTGCCTTGTCCGATGCAGATATACCCGCCGGTCCCATGAATAGTCCAGAAGACCTTTTCGAATGTCCGCATTTGAAAGCCGTGGAGATGTTTCCCGAGATAGAGCACCCTACAGAGGGCCGTATTAAGCATATTAAGGTTCCAGCGGCCTTCTCAAAAACGCCAGGTGGTTTATATCATCATTCTGAGAAACTCGGGGCTAGTACCAATACAGTTTTGAATGAGCTTGGGTTTTCCAGAACAGAAATTTGCGAGTTGGCAAACCTCGGCGCCATAACGCCAAAAAAATAAATCTGTACTCAAGGATAATAGCTGATTGAGAATAAACAAATGCATGTATATCGAAACATCACTGATACGACGTTAACAGATGTAAACAAGGTGGCACCCCGACTAGAAAATATGGGGTACAACGGTTTACTGATGACAGAGTTGAAACACGATCCATTCCTTCCATTAGCTGTTGCGGCCACTTCAACCGAGACCGTCACATTAGCTACAGGCATTGCTATTTCATTCCTTAGAAGCCCTATGTCTATTGCTAACATAGCCTGGGACCTTAACGAGGCAACTTCTGGGCGTTTTACCTTGGGCCTTGGAACTCAGATACGTGCTCATAACGAGAAGCGATTCAGCGTTCCATGGTCACCCCCAGGACCGCGTATGCGTGAATATATACAGGCGCTTAAGGCTATCTGGCGTTGCTGGAAATATGACGAAAAACTCTCTTTTGAGGGAGAACATTATCGATTTACCTTAATGACGCCCGAGTTTGTTCCAGCAAGTTCTGGAATTGATTTACCACCAGTAACGCTAGCAGCTGTTGGCCCCGTGATGATAAAGACTGCAGCTGAAGTAGCGGACGGGATACGACTTCATGGATTTTGTACAGCTAAATATTTTGAAGAAACTATAAACCCGAGAATAGAGTTGGGTCTGAAAGCTGCCGGGAAGAAGCGCAGAAACTTTGAGGTTTCTGGTGGTGGTTTTATCGCGACAGGATCTGACAACGAGGCTGTCGACAAAGCGACTGAGACCGTTAGATACCGAGTTGGTTTTTATGGCTCAACTCCTGCTTATTGGCCCGTATTAGAGACGCATGGTTATGGCGACCTTGGCAGAAAGTTAAATGCTATGACTAAATCCGGGGAATGGGATAAACTCGCTGCACAGATTCCAGACGACTTGCTGGAATTGTTCTGTGCAATTGGCAGACACGATGAAATTGCAAAAAATATTCAACACCGATTTGGTAAGATGGCAGATGTAATCACCACTGGCTTAAATGAAGATTTTCCACCTGATTTGATACAGGATATACAGAAAATACAGGGATCGTTCGTTGGATTTAATACGGACTAGTATATATAAAGAATAACTGCGTAAGTATAATAAGGTTGGGATAATTTGATATGAAATTTAGCTTCACTGAGGAACAGGATGAATTCCGTTCAGTGCTAAGGCGTTTCCTCGAGGATAAATCTCCATCTACTGAAGTACGTCGGTTGATGGCTACCGCTGATGGATGGGAGCGCGAACAATGGACCAAAATTAATTCAGAACTTGGATTGACCGCTGTTGCAATACCAGAAGCTTACGGTGGCCATGGTTTCGGTTTATCCGAGCAATGCATTGTATTGGAAGAAATGGGTCGCTCGCTCCTATGTGCCCCCTATTTTGGGTCCGCAGTACTAGCAGCAAGCGCAATCCTCTACGCGGGAACAGAAAAGCAAAAGAGCGAACTTCTTCCTGGGATAGCATCAGGCAGCACAGTAGCCACACTCGCTTTCACTGAGGAAAATGGATCGTGGGATAATTCGGGCCTGACTGCAATATTTGAGAAGAGTAACAACGAATATAGTATTACAGGAACCAAAAGTTTTGTATTGGATGGCACTACAGCCGATCTCATAATTGTACTTGCTAGAGCTCCAAACACCAAAAAGGATGAAGGTTTATCGCTATTTTCAGTTGATGGACAAGCTAGTGGGCTCAAGAAAGAGCTATTAGAGTCAGTAGATGAGACAAGAAAGCTCGCGCGAATTCATTTTGATCAAGTTCCTGCAAAACTCTTAGGGGTAGAAGGAAATGCCGCCGTACCAATGAAAAAAACCATGACCCGTTCCATCATCTGTTTGGCTAATGAAATGGTTGGAGGCGCTGAACGTCTCCGCGAAGATGCTCTAGAATATGTAAAAATGCGAATGCAATTTGGCCGATCCATAGCTAGCTTTCAGGTCACTAAGCATAAGGCTACCGACATGCTGGCGGATGTAGAACTCGCTAAATCTGCGGCTTATTTTGCGGCGGCGGCTTTTGATGAGGAGGACGACGAAACGGAAGAGGCCGCATCCATTGCAAAGGCAGCTTCATCTGAAGCCTATATGCAAACGGCTATTCATTCTATTCAAATGCATGGAGGCATCGGTTTCACCTGGGATAATGACACGCATTTATGGTTTAAAAGAGCAAAAAGTTCTGAAGTGTTTCTTGGAGACCCGGCACACCACCACGAAAAAATGATGACTATTTGGGACACTTGATAGGAAAGAAAATGACAGAATATACAGAAGGTTACGTACGCAAAGAAGCGCGAACATGGTTGGAGAACAATTGGGACCCAAATTTGGATCTTTTTGAATGGCGAAATAAATTAGCAGATTCGGGCTGGGGGTTGCCAAACTGGCCCTCTGATTGGTATGGGCGCGACCTACCTGTTGGTTTAGTACCAATTGTGGAGGAAGAATTTCAACGCATTGGTGCACTTCCCATCCCCAAGTCTGGGATCCGTATGTTAGCTGCAGCCACAATACTAAATCACGGCACTGAAATGCATAAAGAGAAGTTCCTAAGACGCATCGTGACCGGGGAAGATGTATGGTGCCAACTTTTCAGCGAGCCAGGTAGTGGTTCCGATTTAGCAGGGGCAACCACAAAAGCTGTGATGGTAGGCAATAAATGGGTGGTTAATGGGCAAAAGGTATGGACTACAAGTGCACATAAGGCGCATTGGGGTTTGCTCTTAGCACGAACGGATATGGATGCAACAAAACATGATGGGTTATCCTATTTCATTATTGATATGAAACAACCTGGTGTTGAAACGCAGCCACTGAAGCAAATGAATGGGTACGCATCTTTTAACCAAGTTTTTCTAACAGATGCTGAAGTTCTCCCCGATTTTCAAGTTGCCGAGTTAGGAGATGGCTGGAAAGTCGCTACAACAACTTTAATGCATGAAAGAAGGGCTGCTGACTCCTTAAGAGCGTGGGGACAGGTTCCCGACACTGATGGACCAATATACGATCAGGAGCGTGCCGAAGTTGAAACCACGATGGCGCCATACAAATGGTACCCTCAACGGGCTGGCCGGGTCGATCTTATAATGCAAAGAGCTAAAGAAACTGGCGCCATCAAGGATCCCGCCGTTCGCCAGGAAATCGCAAAACTAATGACATTACACAAGTCAGCAGAATGGACGGCACGAAGAGCCCGTTCTGCTCAAGAACAGGGAAAACCGCAAGGCCCGGAGGGATCATTAGGAAAACTAGCCGCTAGTAACGTTGCAAGAGCTGCGGCTAAAGTTCACACAATGATTTCAGGCGCCGACTCGATGTTAAGTGGCGATGACAGTCCAGAAAATGGAACCGTAGCAGAAGTTTTAATTTCTTTCCCAGCTTCCTCAATCGCTGGTGGGACGGACGAAATTCAAAAAAATATCATATCAGAGCGAGTTCTGGATATGCCCAAGGAAACTCGTTTTGATGCGGGAAAACCATTTAAAGACATACCAAGGAATACTATTTCGTAATAATAAATTAAGGGATAA
>QCQB01000026.1 GCA_003212315.1 SAR116 cluster bacterium AG-447-C21
AAAAGAGCTGTAGCAGCGGCAAGTTAAGTAAGACAAATATTTAAGAAGGCTTAACAAAATCGCTTAGGCCTTCTTTTATATTTCTATAACAATTAATTATCCTGGAACGTAACATAATTCGCTAAGGGTTCACGTTCAGCTACCAAAGAACACTCTGGCCGACTCCAATCTGCATATCCCATGGCTATTCCGCAAACGACAATGTAGTCATCACCTATATCAATGTATTTTCTAATTGTTTGATGAAAATGAGAGAAGGCAGCCTGCGGGCATGTTTCCAATCCGTGACTTCGCGCCAAGATCATTATATTTTGTAAAAACATACCTAAATCTAGCCAACTTCCAATTTTTAAGTCACGATGGATAGTAAACATCATTCCTACCGGGGCATCAAAAAAGACTAAATTCCGATCATGTTGAGCTTTAGTCTTCTCGAAATCTCCTTTTTCTATACCTAATAATCCGTATAAGTCCCATCCCACTTTTCGACGCCTTGCCTTATACGGCTCAAAAAATTTGTCTGGGTAATATGGAAATTCTGATTCCTTCTTAATATTAGGGTCATTTGCAGCATTCATTAGCCCACCCCCAAACCTTTTAAGGGCTTCACCAGTTAAAACATGACCAACCCATGGCTGCATATTGGTGCCACTTGGCGCCCTTCCCGCCATAGTTAGGATCCTTTCGACTATCTCGCGGTCAACAGGTTTGTCCAAAAACCCACGTAGCGAACGCCTTTGAGATACTGCGTCTTCAACGGCGTTTAATTTTGAATAACCAGTTTCGATCATTGGGATTGTGTTCATAATGATTTAATTGTCCTCATATCAGTTTGTAGCAGACATCCGACGTATCATGAGAGCCTAAAAATAGGCATACCGACTTGCTAAATAATTACCATGTATAATTATTGAAAGAGGTAATAGTATATTAACTCATTGACAACAATGGATTTGAAAAAGACTAACTTCTAACAAGAATGAATTCTAAAATTCATGCTTGTTTTATAATGCATAGAAGAGTGGTGCGGTTTAAAAAATGGTCATTATAGTAGATATAATAACGCTTCACAAAGGGACATAGAAATCGATTGAATTTATTTCTTTAATATATTGTTATCATTATCTTTTAAGCATCAAATTACGTTAGCGTAAGCAGGAGTGATTTATTCGGGAAAAAGTTTAATTAAAAACTAGATTAAAAGTAATTTTCACTACATATAGTTGTATTAACTCAAGAATTTTACAGATCTATCAAATACATTGATTCAAGCCCTATATTAGATTGGCAAATAATGTCCAGTAACTCCATCCAAGAAACCGAACAAATACTTTTGAATGGTTCTTATATTGCAGATACAGCTTTGACAACAGCTCTTCACTTAGCTCTTACTCTAAACCGCCCACTTTTTTTGGAAGGGGAGGCAGGCGTAGGAAAGACCGAAATAGCCAAAGTATTAGCCACCAGTTTAAATAGAAATCTCATTCGTCTACAGTGTTATGAAGGATTAGACGTTAATTCAGCCGTTTTTGAATGGAACTATTCCCGGCAAATGCTGGAAATAAGGCTGTCAGAGGCGATGAAAAATTCAGATCAACAAACTTTAGCGCAGGATCTATTCACGTCCGAATTTATGATTAAACGACCATTACTAAAAGCACTAGAAACGGACCCATTAGGTCCACCAGTTTTACTTATTGACGAATTAGACAGAACCGACGCGCCTTTTGAAGCTTATTTACTTGAGGTTTTATCCGAGTATCAAATTACTATTCCCGAAATGGGGGTAATTAAGGCGGAGTCGCCCCCAATTGTTATTATTACTTCTAACCGCACCAGAGAAATACACGATGCACTTAAACGCCGGTGTTTTTATCACTGGGTTGACTACCCTGACGCATCCAGGGAACTCGAGATACTCCAGATTAAAGCTCCCCATGCCCCAGAAATATTAAGAAAACAAGTTGTGCATTTCGTACAGAAACTTCGTAAAACTGACTTATTTAAACAACCGGGGGTGGCCGAGACTATAGATTGGACGCACGCACTGGTTCAATTGGATTATTTATCATTAGACCCAAACTCCATAGATAGTACACTTGGTGTTTTACTTAAATATCAAGACGACATTGCAAAAATCCAAGGAAGCGAAGCAAACGCACTATTAACTGAAGTCCGATCAGAACTATCAATGAGTTAAATTAGGTGACCGCCTGCAAATGAATAATCCGAAACTAGACGAAAAAATAGTAATGGGCAACGAGGAAGGACGACTTGCTCAAAATATAATGAACTTTGGCAGAATTCTTAGAGCAGCTGGTCTTCCGATAGGATCAGGGCAGATTATAAAAGCCACCGAAGCCGTCGCAGAAATAGGCATCACAGATCGTGAAATATTCTATTGGACACTCCATGCCGTCTATGTGACACGCATAGATCAAAGAGAAATATTTGATCAAGCATTCCATATATTCTGGAAAAACCCGCATCTTCTCGAGAGAATGATGCAAATGGTTTTACCAACATTCAAAACTAATCAACCCGATCAACGTGATGAGGAGGTTATAAGACGTGTAAGCGATGCATTGAAAGAAGAGCGGGAGCAAGAACAACAAAATCAAGATAAAGTAGACGAACAAGAAATTGATTTAGATGCGGCAATGACTTTTTCTAATCAAGAAATTTTACAGGAGATGGATTTCGAGAAAATGACAGTAGTCGAACTGGAGGCTGCTAAATCGGCAATATCTCATTTACAGATGCCTTTAAAAGAAATTCCAAGCCGACGCTACACAATGAACTCATCTAGAGGGATCATAGACCTTAGGAGTACGTTGCGCGCATCAATGAAAAGAGCCGGAGACGATATACCGCTTAAATATAAAACCATTCGCACGAAACCCCCTGCCCTAGTAGCATTATGTGATATTTCAGGTTCAATGACACGATATTCGCGGATGTTATTGCATTTCATGCATACACTTACGAACGCTCGTTCAGAAGTATTCACTTTTTTATTTGGTACACGTTTAACAAATGTCACGAGGTATTTACGGAATAAGGATGTCGATGAATCACTGGAAAAAGCCAGTCAAGCTGTAAATGACTGGTCCGGTGGTACTCGAATAGGCGAATGTCTTCATGATTTTAATTATAATTGGGCTCGCCGCGTTTTGAGCAGGGGCTCAATAGTTTTATTGATCTCCGACGGTTTGGATAGAGATTCGGGTATTGGCTTAAGCAAAGAAGTTGATAAAATAAAACGATCATGCAATCGTTTAATATGGTTAAATCCGCTATTACGGTTTGATCAGTTTTCACCACGATCTATGGGAGTGAGAGCAATTTTACCTAACGTTCATGAGTTTAGACCTGTTCACTCGTTGAATAGCCTGACAGAGCTGGCACAAGCACTCGGAACAAACAATTTTGATAATAAGAGTCAAATGCAGGGATGGATTAAAAAACTACATGAAATAGAATCAGAAACAAAGAACAAGGCGAATTGAAATGGAAGAAAAGTTCGACGCAAAATCAAACGATGACGTCTTAACCACGGTGTTCGATTGGACTAAAAAAGGCCACAAGGCTGCACTAGCAACTGTAATAGATACGTGGGGAAGTTCTCCTAGGCCCATAGGAAGTCAGTTGGGAATAAATGATAAGGGAGAGCTCATAGGGTCTGTTTCCGGCGGTTGTATCGAGGGGGCAGTCGCAAAAGAGGCCTTTAAAGTAATGGAACTTGGCACGCCCAGAACCTTAGAATTTGGTGTGTCTAATGAAGATGCATGGGAGGTTGGTTTGGCATGCGGGGGATCAGTTCGTGTCTTTGTTGAACGAATAGATTAAATATAAATTATGAAAAAAGAAATCTTAGATATCATTCTTACCTCAAGATCAAATAAGCAAACGTTAGCTGTTATCACAAGAGTTGCTGATGGGATGCAATGGGCAATGTTAGAAAATGACAGTGAAAACCATAAGGTATTCAGTCCGTTAGAGATAGATACTATAAAAAAATCAATGCGGGATAATAAAAGTGGTCTCATCTCAGACGAGAAATTTTTTGCCCATATTTACACGCCACCTCTTCGCTTGATTATTATTGGGGCAGTTCATATCGCTCAATTTCTTGCACCCATGGCAAAGGTGGCTGGTTTTGATGTTACAGTAGTTGATCCTCGGTCCTCTTTTGCAACCCCGTCACGCTTTCCAGAAATAAGCCTCTTAGATGAGTGGCCTGATGACGGTATATTAAAATTAAAACCAGATACTCGAACCGCAGTGGTGACTTTAACGCATGATCCTAAACTGGATGATCCAGCGCTTGTGGAAACTTTAAAAACCCCAGCATTTTATATTGCTTCCTTGGGAGGCACCCGAACACATGGGAAAAGATTGGAAAGGTTGAAAAGCGAAGGTTTTGATGAAAAAGAATTGTTAAGGATTAATGGACCAGCCGGCTTAGATATTGGTTCTGTGTCTCCATCAGAGATTGCAATATCTATTTTGGCAGAATTGACTGCAGCATTACATGGACGCTTAGTTAAGTCCAAAAATGTTTCAGCCTAGAAAGATGAAGTTCTCAGAATACCATTTGGATGACGCTCTTGGAGCAATTCTGGCCCATAGCCTAAGATTACCTAATAAGTCTCTGAAAAAGGGAACAGTTTTAACCGACTCCGATTTATCGTCTTTAAAGGAATATGGTTATGAAAAAATTGTATGCGCAAAACTTGAAGAGGGCGATTTAAACGAAGATGTAGCAGCTGCAGAATTAGCAACACTTATTGCAGGTGCTAATTTGGTTAAAGGAAACGCCTTTACTGGACGATGTAATCTTTTCTCAGAAACGTCCGGACTAGTAGTTTTCAACCCTTTATATCTCGACAGATTTAATTCGGTTCATGAGTCAATTACTCTAGGTACTGTGGCTCCATTTCAGAACGTCTCTAAAGGGCAAATGATCGCCACCTTAAAAATTATACCATTTGCCATACCCTCCAAACTCCTCAGAAAAATAAAAGCTAATAAGGATGATTTTGAAAATTTGCTTCATGTCGCCCCCTACCCTGAGAAAAAAGTTACTCTAATACAATCTAGATTACCTGGAACAAAGGAGACTGTATTAAATTCCACCTTAGAGGCAACCAGTTTTAGACTGCAAAATCTCGGAATTTTGGATCTCAATGAGGCACGCTGTAACCACGATCAGAACTCATTATCAGAACTTATTATCCAAGCTGTTAAGGACCAAGCTGAATTAATATTAATATCGGGTGCATCAGCTGTAGTTGATAGGCGCGATGTGGTGCCTGCTGCTATTGAACATGCGGGGGGAAAAATCAGGCATTTTGGTATGCCCGTAGATCCTGGCAACCTTCTACTTTTGGGGTCAATTAATGGGATAGATGTTGTCGGTATACCCGGCTGTGCCCGCTCACCTAAACTCAATGGCTTTGATTGGGTTCTTCAACGATTATTAGCCAATATCCCATTAGAGAGTGTCGATATAATGCGCATGGGAAGCGGTGGATTATTGAAGGATATCATAACCAGACCACTTCCAAGAGCAAAGGCAAGCCAACCCGATCAGAGTTTAATAAGAACAAACCCCGATTTTGAGAAAATTCATGCGGTAATTCTTGCTGGCGGTCAATCGAAACGCATGGGTACAAAAAATAAATTATTAGTGCCCATCAATGGAAAACCAATGGTTGCGCTCACAGCAGAAACCATCATTGCATCAAAAGCTAGTTCGGTCGTAATAGTAACCGGTTTTGAACACCAGAAAATAAAAGAAGCCATCAAGCATTCGAATATTGAATTTATTCACAATAAGAACTTTAAAAATGGTATCAGTTCGTCTGTCGTTACCGCAATTAAATCTGCGCCAGAGGATTGTTCAGCAATTTTAATTGGGTTAGGAGACATGCCAAAAATCACGGCATCGCATATTAATAAGCTCATAGATGCATATAATCCACTTGAAGGACGGGCTATTTGTGTACCAACCTGGAAGGGGAAAAGGGGAAATCCTGTTTTGTGGGCACGAAGATTCTTCCCGGAAATGCTTCAGCTCAAAGGAGATTTTGGAGCTAAAGAACTTATGGGTAAATATGCGGAGTTAGTGGCGGAGGTAGAGATGAATGACAATGGCATTATAATAGATATCGACACACCAGAAGCTTTAGAAGCATTCAGAAACAAAAATCATAGGTCACAATAAAAACTATGTTAGACAAGCTGTATCAAGAACAAATTATTGCGCTGGCAAGGCAGTCAAAACAAAGGTCTGGGCTAGATAATCCAGAGTTAACAGCCCGAGTAGATAATCCTCTGTGTGGAGATAGAGTGACAATAGATCTTAGTTTAAAGGGCGAACTTATCGATGATATTGGGGTAACCGTGAGAGCCTGTGCATTGTGTGAAGCAGCATCCGAAGTACTATCAACACACGCCACCAAATTAAGTTCCTCAGATATACAAAAGGTTGAAACTGAATTAAGGGACTATTTATCAGGAAATACAGCTAACCCACCATGGGCTCAATTGTCTGTATTTGAGCCGGTAAAAGAGGTAACTTCACGGCACGAATGCGTATTATTGCCATTTGTTGCTGCAAAAAATGCTTTTCTATCAAAAAAATAAACATGTTAATGATGTCTTTTAATGAATGAGTCCACGGCTTTAATAGCATCATGCTCGTATAGATTCCCGTGGTTTGCTCCTTCAAATATATGCATATATTTTGGCTCGGAAGCTTCGGTGAATAGAAGCTTCCCATGTTGCAAACCAATCACATCATCTTGATCTCCATGAATGATTAATAAGGGGGCCGTAAGACTGTTGACCTTCGAAATGGAATCAAATTTATCTTTAAGTAGATAACGAACGGGCACAAACCAATAGCGTTCTGAAGCTACTTTCGTGATGGATGTATACGGAGCCTCCAATATCACTGATCCGACATCTACTTCTCTTGCTAAATTAATAGCTACGCCAGTACCAAGGGATTCGCCATATAGAACTATGTCATTTTGATTAAATTTTTTACTTTCCACAAAATCCATAGCAGCCTTGCTATCTAACAAAAATCCTTTTTCGTTTGGGGTTCCCGGATTTCCTCCATACCCTCGATAGCCCACAAATAATAGGCTATATCCATGGTCTATAAATTGACGCGCTTTGTAATCCCTATCAAAAATAGTCCCCGCATTTCCTTGGAAGTAAATGATAATTGGTTTACCTTCTTTCCCTTTAAAAAACCATGAACGCAAGTCAAGTCCATCATCTGTTTTGAGAAAAATTTCAATCATTTCTGGGACTACAGAATTTACAGTTATTGGAATTGTTTTACTTGGAACGAAAAGAATATTCCTTTGAAAAATGTATAACAGCGCAACCAAAGTGGCATAACCGGCTACAAAAAATAAAACAAACTTATACATTTCGAATAAAACTTACCTGTAATCTCGTATTTATAGTCTTTATAACATATATTTAGGGATATTTATTATTATATCGGGGGAAAGAACCTGGTCCGAAGAACTCATTATTTTTACTTTTTGCTTTTAACGTTAATAATTTCTGTAACTTTTTTAAGTGCAACCGGGCATGCTGCTCGCGTACAATGGTTTGTCGAAGTATTAACAGACCCTGTAAGTAAAAAACCTTTCATAGAAGCTCGAATATTGACGCGTAAAGGCTTTCGTCTTCATATATTTAGAAAGAAAGATAATAGTATTTGGGCACGTTTTAGACTGCCGCGGTCGGTTAGAGAACAATTAACAAAGAATAAGCTCCCCACTTTTTGGGTAGATAATTTTGATCCTGTTGAATTGGAGCAACTAAAAAAATTAGAAATTGGTTTTAATCCCACGCTGTATAAGCAAAGCGGAAAACAAATTGAATTTATTGTATGGGGTTCAGCTACACCGGGATTTATTCCTCCCGTCATGAGACAAATGATGCTAGGTGAAAATATTTATATTAAATATTGGACACTAATGGGAAAGCAAGGATTAGCTGAAATTCCCCTTAATCGGGCCAACGAGGCAATAGCGCAATTTTTGCGCGTACAACCTCTCAACAAAAGAACAGACACGGTTCAAGGTGACTCTGGCTCATCATTTGTCACTTTAGCCAAGCGTTTTACAGAGATTTGTGAAGACTTGCGGTTCACCGCGGCAGATGATGATTACACAGAATGCAGAGATTTATATATCGAATGCAGTGAAGCACCAGGAATGACAACGGAAAAACTTAGGGTTTGTCTAGATTTCTTTCCTGAACGGGGTATTCTTAATAGTAACAAAAAGAAAACAAAATAATTCATTTAAAAATATCGAGTTTCAAAGATTGCGACTTTCCTACCCAGCAGACATAGTCGCTATGATCGGAAATATTGTCCTCCGTGCATAAATGTATGAAAATATCTAACCCATTTCTATTTACAATTAACCATTGAACAAATATTCCGAAATCATTTCCATGAAACTTAATTTGACAGCTCCATAAAGGATGGGGGCCTACTGGTTTTTCATGTATTCGCCCAATTTCAAATGAAAAATTTTTACTTATCTTTCCAATCAATTTTTTTGCTTGGTCAATCGTTTCGCTACAATAATAAACATGCGCATGATATTCACAATTTGATTGATCTTGATCGTTAGATTTTTTTTCTATCACAATACGTCTCAAACACTTTCAATTTTTTGTTTCAAATCTCTCATTTTTCAGTTATCTACCGCTCCATCAGGCTTAACAAATATTGCGAGGCAACCGTTGAGCTTAATACTTCGAATTTATTTCGTACTTCAATATGAATCAATCAAGTCGGCAAACTATCAAGAGAAAATCACTTATTATCAATAGACTCTAGCAATCATCAAAGGTTCACAAAAATATGGAACTTCGTAATATCGCAATTATTGCACATGTCGACCATGGTAAAACTACACTTGTCGATGTTCTGTTAAAGCAATCAGGAACCTTTCGTGATAATCAGAAAATTCAAGAACGTGCTATGGATTCCAACGACCTTGAAAGAGAAAGAGGGATTACTATTCTTGCCAAATGTACCTCCGTTAATTGGAACGATACGAGAATAAATATTGTTGATACGCCCGGGCACGCGGACTTTGGTGGTGAGGTCGAACGCATTTTATCTATGGTAGACGGTGTTTTAGTCCTGGTTGATGCATCGGAAGGTGCAATGCCTCAGACAAAATTTGTACTCGCTAAAGCGTTGAAATTAGGACTACGCCCAATAGTTGTTGTTAATAAAGTCGATAAACCCGAGCAGCGGGGTTATGAGGTCCAGGACGAAATGTTTGACTTATTCAGTAGTCTCGACGCCAACGATGAACAGCTCGACTTTCCTACTCTTTTTTCATCAGCAAAAATGGGATGGGCATCCGAGACACCTGAAAAAGTTGGGGATGATATGACACCCCTTTTTGAGAAAATTGTTGAACATGTCCCATCACCTATCATTGATAATGATGCTCCATTCCAAATGCTGGTAACCACCCTCGAATATGACCCCTATCTTGGACGTGTTTTAACAGGTCGGATCTCTTCTGGTGAAGTGAAGCCAAATATGACTGTAAAATCATTATCAAGAAAAGGCGAGGTTCTAGAACAATCGCGAATTACTAAAGTCCTAGCTTTTGAGGGCCTTGAAAGAACCCCCTTAGAGTCCGCTAGAGCGGGCGATATCATTGCGGTCGCCGGTTTATCATCAACAACTGTCGCGGACACCATTGCAGACCCAAATATAAAACAACCTATTGAGGCATCTCCTATCGACCCATCGACAATAGCCGTCACATTTTCAATCAACGATAGTCCTTTCGCCGGCAATGATGGGGATAAAGTAACTTCTCGAATGCTTCGTGACAGACTGATGCGTGAGGCAGAGGGTAACGTAGCAATAAAAGTAACTGAAGCTCCCGGAAAGGACGCATTTGAAGTTTCAGGTCGGGGCGAGTTGCAACTGGCAGTCCTAATGGAACAGATGAGACGGGAAGGTTATGAGATGTCAATTAGCAGGCCAAGAGTACTTTTCCAAACGGAACCTGATACAGGCCAGAGGCTGGAACCGATTGAAGAAGTCGTAATTGATGTTGATGAAGAATATACTGGTGCTGTTGTAGAAGCTTTATCGCTTCGTAAAGGAAGCCTTCAGGATATGCGTCCATCTGGTGGTGGTAAGCAGCGACTCACATTCCTGTGCCCTTCCCGCGGCCTCATAGGATACCATGGCGACTTTATGACCCAAACAAGAGGAACAGGCGTAATGAACAGACTTTTCGACTCATACGGTGCGTTTAAAGGTCCAATACCTGCGAGACGAACAGGTGTACTCGTTTCTCTTGAAAAAGGGCGAGCAGCGGGCTACGCCCTTTTTAACCTCGAAGATAGAGGGTTGCTCATGATTGGAGCTGGAGAAGATGTCTACGGTGGAATGATAATTGGAGAACACAACAAGGGAAATGATCTCGAAGTTAATCCTTTAAAGGCAAAGCAATTGACCAACTTCAGAGCATCAGGAAAAGACGATGCAATCGATCTTACTCCGCCGATAAAAATGACCTTGGAGAAAGCTGTTGCCTACATTGCTGATGATGAGTTGGTCGAGGTTACACCAAAGGTCATTCGCTTGCGAAAGCGATATTTAGATATGCATGAAAGAAAAAGATACGCCCGCCAGACTATCGATGCGTAACTGATCGTTACAAATCACTATAAAGATTAATCTCAGGTCTATCGATCCAATTGTCAAATTGTCTATGAAACTATGATAACAATAGACTTAAACTTTGGAGAGAACTGTGATGCCTGATTATGATGTTGTTGTTGTTGGGGCCGGTAATGCAGCCCTTGCCGCTGCCAATTCTGCCAAAGAGAACGGCGCGAAAAAGGTTTTAGTCCTCGAGAAAGCAAATAGAAAAGAAAGAGGCGGAAATACGTTCTTTTCGGGAGGCCTGTTCAGGATCGCTTTCGATGACCCTCACGAGCTAAAGGCAATGGTTCCCAATGCCGGAGACATAATACCTGGATTTTACGAAGACGTTTTGCCCTATACAAAAGAGGATATGTGGTCTGACTTATTGCGCGTTACTCACAATAAAACGGACCGTGAACTTTCTACTATTTTAATAGATAATTCCTTTGAGGCAATAAAGTGGGCACATGAGGTTGGCGGTATCCCTATGGAACCAGCTTCTACTCTATCAGGAATCAAAGTAGGAAATCGGATTAAATGGCAAAAAGGCGCAATAATACGCGCCGAACACGAAGGCGTAGGATTGTCGACTAATTGGTTCAAAACAACAGAAAAAAATTCCATAGAGATTAGATATGAGACTGCTGCTGATGATCTAATCCGCGATAAGAAAGGAGCTGTCCGGGGCGTAATAATCAAAGGTCCTGATGGATTAGATGAAGTGACCGCCTCAGCGGTGGTCCTTGGGTGCGGAGGTTTTGAAGCCAATGCACAATGGCGTTCGCAATATTTAGCACCACCCTGGGATCATGCTAAAGTCCGTGGCACAGCGCATAATCAGGGAGATGGTCTTAGAATGGCCTTAGCCATGGGCGCACTACCTTGGGGACAATGGTCTGGTCGCCATTCAACACCAATCTCGAATGAATGGCCGGATTTTGCCGATAGAGGTCGGACCGATAAATCGAATCGTCTCTCGTATCCCTATGGGGTCATGATAAATAGAAACGGGCTTCGATTTTGTGACGAAGGTGAAGACGTCGGCCTGTATACCTATGCCAAATATGGCGGTGAAATTCTTCGGCAGCCCGGATCCCTTGCATGGCAGATCTTTGATCAAAAGACGATCCATCTTTTAGAACCCCGCTATAGCACGAGCGAGCCTATTCAGGCAGACACGTTAGAAGAATTAGTAGATTTATTAGATCTTGATAACAAAACTCAAGCCATAAAAACTCTTAAAACTTTCAATGAATCGGCCGGTGATGAAGAAAACTTCGACCCTACCCTGAAGGATGGATTATCTACTACTAATCTCACACCAAATAAAACCAATTGGGCTTTACGATTAGATAAGCCACCATTTGTAGCTTATTCAGCAACCGGGGGAATTACGTTCACGTTTGGGGGACTAAAAGTTGATGAAAACGCACAAGTCATAGGAACTGATTGGCGGCCGATACCTGGCCTGTATTGTTGCGGCGAAATGGTGGGAGGACTATTTCATTTCAATTATCCTGGTGGAACAGGGTTAGTATCCGGTGCTGTGTTTGGAAGAATAGCCGGTAGAAGTGCTGCTTCGCAAACTGTAAAATAAATCAACTATCCAGTATCTGAACCACTCTTAATATAATTTTAAACTTTACTATATCGTCCTTCGATAGGGTAAGCGGGGTCATTATAACCGGGTGTGGATGAATGCCCACTAACAACAAGACTATTCATAAGTTTTTCATCCTCAATGGTATATTTGTAATCCAATGCAGCCAAATATGATTTCCACTGCGTTAGGGTCCTCGGTCCCGCTACGATCGAGTGAACTGCTTTATTATTGAAAAGCCATTGTATAGATATATCTATCGGGGTAACGCCTTTCCTTTTGGCGTATTCATTTATCTTTTCGATAATTTCTACCGACTCAGTGCGCCATTCCGTCTGCATAATACGCTTATCTTTTCGCGCGACCCGGCTATCTTTCTCTGGTTGTTTGTTTATTTTGTATTTTCCAGTTAATAATCCTCTAGCAAGCGGACTATAGGGCACTACTCCGATTCCGTAGTTTAAACATGCTGGGATGTGCTCAGTTTCCGGCATACGATTCATAGCATTATAATATGGTTGGCTTACTATTGGACGGTCGATCCCTAAACGATCGCAGATATTACAAATTTCAGCAACCCGCCAAGATCTATAATTGGAGACCCCAAAATAACGGATTTTTCCTTGCATCATCAGCAACCCTATGGCCCTTATTGTTTCATCTAAAGGGGTCAGGTGATCTTCTTTATGAAGATAATAAATATCGATATAATCCGTTCCTAAACGCCTTAAAGAGTTATCGCAAGCCTCCACAACCCATTTTCGGGATAATCCTCCGCTATGCGGAACCGTATTCATCTTATTTGCTAACTTAGTTGCCAATACCCATTTGTTTCTATTTGCCTTTATTAAGCGTCCAATTAATTTTTCAGATTCTCCAGCAACATAAGCATCGGCTGTATCAATAAAGTTTACACCATTATCCAGTGCAGATGCGATCATCGTTTGACTATCTTTAGCATTAGTCTCTTTACCAAAAAGCATCGTGCCAAGACAAAGCTCCGAGACTTTTAAGCCAGATTTACCTAAATGATTATAAATCATCGAGATCTCCTAATACTTTTATTCCGCTGCACAATATTTTACTATACAGTTTTTGATACTAAGCTAATTTTTATTCAAGGCATGCAAAATAAGTACAATAAATATTTCAAAATTAAAAAGAAGAAAAAATGTCACTAACTATCTTCCATAACCCACGATGCTCGAAGTCGCGTCAAACTCTCAGCCTCATACAGGAAAAAAATATTGATATAAACATAATAGAATATTTAAAAACTCCACCCAATATCTCTCAATTGAAGCAGATTTTGAAACAACTTGGATACGAACCAAGACAGTTAATGAGAAAATCTGAGCAAATATATAAAGATCTGGACTTAGGAAACGAAAACAAGACCGCAGAGGATTTGATAATTGCGATGACACAAAACCCTATCTTGATTGAACGGCCGATCGTATTATCGGGAGAAAAAGCCGCTATCGGAAGACCACCTGAGTCAGTTTTAAATATTTTATAGATAGTCTAAGGCTACGTTAATTGTCTGGTGGGTTCACCGTTATGCCAAGCTAAAATATTTTCAACCATCTGGTCATGAAAAATCTGATAAGACTTTTCAGTAAAGTACCCGGTATGAGGGGTGAGAATGACATTATCTAATTTTCGAAATTCACTTTCTACAGGTAACGGTTCCACGCCAAATACATCAATGCCCGCCCCTTTTATTCTTTTCTCTTTTAATTTCTCTAAAAGCGCTACCTCATCTACGATTGGACCTCTAGAGGTATTAATTAAAAAAGCTTCAGATTTCATAAGTGCTATTTCTTCCGCGCCAACCAGCTGTCGAGTTCTATTGCTTAAAACCAAATGAATACTTAAAAAATCTGATCTTGTAAAAAGCTCCTGCTTCGAAACTAGATGCACTCCACACTCGTCACAGCGATCTTGGGCCAAATTTTGGCTCCAAGCGATTATATCCATCCCAAAGGCTTTTCCATATTCGGCGACACGGCTTCCAATTTTACCTAGTCCCAATAACCCGAGAGTTTTTCCGTATAATTCGATCCCAAGTTTCGTTTGCCATCTGCCCTCCCGCATCATCGTGGTATCGTGCACAATATTTCGCGCACATGCCTGCAGTAGTGCCCATGTGTGCTCTGGTGTAGACATTCCAGAACCACTTGTACCGCATACGATAACCCCATTTTTATTTGCAGCCGCTACATCTACTGCAGCATTGCGCATACCAGTTGTAACAAATAATTTCAGGTTTGGCAGGGCATCAAAAACTTCAGAGGGAAAAGGTGTACGTTCTCGCATCACGCAAACAATATCAAAATTAGCTAATCGTTGAGCCAACGCACCTGTTTCAACAAGATTATCATTAAAGACTGTAATCTTATAACCATCCGGTAAAATGTCCCAATCAGTTGATGTGAGCGCGGCATTTGTGTAATCGTCTAGTATTGCAACTTGAACCATAACCACCCTTAATCGACGAAATATTATAGAGTTTTATTTTAAATCTTTTTGTTTAGGAACAAGGTCTAAAGATGCCGAGTTCATACAATACCTTAGACCTGTAGGAGCTGGACCATCATCAAAAATGTGGCCTAGATGGGCTCCACAATTGCTGCAATGCGCTTCAGTCCGCACCATACCAAAACTTTTATCAACTGTCGTTCCAACAACGGTCTCAGTCAAAGGAGCAAAAAAGCTTGGCCAACCGCTTCCAGACTCGAATTTTGTATCGCTATCAAACAATGGTGCTCCGCAGCAAACGCAATTGTAAATTCCTGGATCCTTATTAATTGCATACTTTCCAGTCCAAGCGCGTTCTGTGGCATGCTCTCGGGTCACTTTGTACTGAATATCATCAAGCTGTGCCCGCCATTCCGCATCAGTCTTAGTAACTTTATTCATTTCCCCCTCCTTTATGATTAAACTTTTTTTCTTTTTTCAAGAAGCACTTCATCTATTAACAAATTATCAATTTCATCTTTCGAAAAACCGTGAGCCTCTAGGACCTCTTTCCCATGCTCTCCAAATTTTGGTGGAACGCTTTTAATGGAGCCTGGCGTTCTTGAAAATTTTATTGGTATACCCCAGCTCCTGTACCAATCTTTTTCAACACGCATTTCTCTATGAATAGTATGGGCATTGTTCATTACATCATGCGTGTTTCTTATAGGTCCAACCGGTAAGCCAGCTGAAAGTAATTTTTCACAAAAATCTTCACCGTCAACTTCAGCGAATACATCTTTTAATTCTGCCTTCAACTCCGCTTTGTTATTTTGTCTATCGCTATTCGTTAAGAATCTCGGATCTTTTCCTAGTTCAGGCCTCCCAACCTCATCGCATAATTTTCTCCAAGTTTTATCATTACCGCCTGCGATAAAAATCTGACAGGTTTTTGTATCAAATAAGTCGTAGGGAGCTATATTTGGGTGTGAGTTTCCCGTTAAACTAGGCACTTTACCACCCGACGTAAAATAATTAGGCACATGAGGATGCATCAAGGATAACCCACAATCATAGAGCGTCATATCTAAGTATTGCCCCTTTCCGGAGCGTTCTCTTTCTAAAAGGGCCATTAAAATGGCATTTCCCGCATATAACCCGGTTCCAATATCAACCATCGCCAAACCTAATCTTGTTGGTCCAGAACTTGGATCCCCGTTCACAGAAAAGTGACCAACCATCGCCTGAATTATACCATCATATCCGGGAAAACCTCCATAAGGACCGTCGGCTCCAAAACCTGAAATACGACAATGGACTAACTTCGGGAATTTTTTGCTTAAAACCTCTTCATAACCTAATCCCCAACGTTCCATGGATCCCGTTTTATAATTTTCTATAATAACATCGGCGCCTTCTAGCAACCGAAGCAAAACCGTCTTCCCAGATTCTTTTCGTAAATCAAGACCTATCGACTTCTTATTACGGTTCACCCCAATGAAATAAGCCGCATCATCATCATGGAATGGCGGCCCCCAGTCTCTGACTTCGTCACCCTGCGGTGGTTCAATCTTAATAATTTCAGCCCCATGGTCACCAAGCATTTGCGTACAATAAGGTCCACCTAACACTCGGGTGCAATCCACTATTTTTATTCCTTCAAGCGACCCACCAGAGTTTTCTTTACTCATAATTTATATACACCTTTTTCTGGAAAATATTCTTTTGATTAAATGAAAAAAATTAACTCTCATTTCCTATTCCAAAAACACGAGCTGCGAATGCGGGATAAATTTCGGATATCTCGCTTGCAACTTCGCCTCGTATTACATGTAAGGTTTCGGAATTTGGTATTCTTGTTTCTGGTACCGTTCCTTCGGGTAAATCAAACTTAAAACCTGTTTGTTCATGGATCTCATCAACTGTATGCCCCGGGTGAACACTTTCCAGTCGAAAACATTTACGTTCTTTATCAACGGCAAACAAACATCGATCCGTTATTAATTTATGAGGACCACCGGGTCTGTATACATTATCATCGGAGAACCCAGGGGCACTTATAAAATCCACTTTTTCAACCAATGTTCTCGGCGTGTGCTCCAATCTAAATAGAATGACTCGTGGAACTACAAAGTAAAGGTAACCTGAGCCAAAAGACCCAGGAAAGCGTGCCTTAGGCTGTTCATAATCTCCAACAGAGACTAGATTCACGTTTGCTTTACCATCAATTTGAGCGCCACTTAGGAAAAATGCATCCATTCGTCCCTGCCCTGCAACATCAAAAATTTCTTTTCCGCCATCACTGAAGAAATTGTTATCCTCACTCCCCAGGATTGAAACCCGCATTTTTCCCTTGCTTCTTGAACGGGCTAAAAGCGCCGCTGCACCTGGTATGGGCGACGATGCGCCAACAGCAACATGGCGCAAACCATCCAGATTTTCTGCGATAGCCTCTATTAAAATTTCTTCTAGAACGACATCTTTCATATCGTTATTCGGCTGCCTCCGCAGGAGTCTCTAGGACAAACTCTTTCAAATATTGCTCAAAACCTTCATCAGTCTTAGCGAGGTCGACATAGCGTTGTAAATGTTCGTGATCTGCGTTGTATCCACCTGGTATTCCCAATGGCCAAGCGCCTTTCTTAGCTTCTGTAATACCGCTGATATAAAGTCCTGGTATAGTGGCTGCTTTCATTTTTAAATCATCCATCAGATTTCCATCCACGATTTCCTCTACCGTGACAAAAGTTTCTGAAGCAGCATGGGCCATTAACATTTGTTCGCGTCGAACACCAACCCATACATTTCCATATTTATCACCAATTGGTGCATGTATAAGGGCGACATCGGGCTTTAATGCTGGCAGGTAGACTACCGGGTCATTTTCAGCAAAAGGATTATCTCCGACTTTCCAATCCTTGCGATGGGCTAGAATATCACTACCGATTAGTCCCCTTAGTGGAATAAAAGGTATTCCTTTCTCAGAAGCTTGCAAAGCAGCGTGGATCGCGGGGCACGTCGCATCCATCATATTTATCTCTGCTCTTTTTACCGCTGCGGTGAACCTTGGCGCCAATCCAAATTCTGATAACGTAACAGCTGCAGTTTCAAGGGTATCAACGCACCCTGCTCCAATAAGCATGTCCGCCTGAAAACCAAGAGACGGAACACCAACTAAATGTAAGCCCTTAACTTTACGCCTTATTAGCGCCCGCACAGCTGTCAGAGAACAATACGCATAGTCTGGCGGCAACGCGACTTTTGCTCCATCTGGAATACGACTAGCCAATTCATCAATAGTTAATTTATTTGCAAGCATTAACATTACCCAAAGTAATTAAGATTTACGTAATAATCATAATAATAAAAGGACAAAAAACCCAGTTTTTTATTATTGAAACCATCGTAAACTCATACATGAAAGTCCAGCATCCAACTTCCTGATTTGTTTACTCGATAACGCTGTAACTTGAAAATTTGATTCCTTAAGTAAAGAGATGGACTGCTCACAATCATCATTTACAAATACAGAGGAGTTTACCCTTATTGAATTGGCTGCTGCATATTCTGTTTCGGGGGTAATAATTTTTTTAAATTTTTGAAAAACTTTGGCGTCTGCCAAACGAGGGGTCACGAAAACTGTCATTTCATCGAGTAATGAACAATCCGATTTAAGATGCAGTACCCCAGGCGGCGTGTCAGTAATAATACCCTTCAGACCTAACTTGGAGAGATGCTCAACAAGGTTTTCGGCACCTTCATGCGTTGTTCTCGAAGAAAGACCAATAATAACTCCCTTTGGAGTCCACAATACGTCGCCACCATCTACATAGCCTTTATGAATTTCCAATACTTGCGAAAAAGTTGAATAAAGAAATGGCGCAATTAAGTCCACTTCCCCTGACCTCTCTTCCATTATCGAACGCAAAAGAATAGACCCTTGTGAAAATACTAATGCTGGATCCTCAACAAAAACTGAATCAGGCCATTTCACTGAGGAAGGAAGACGGCACACACTTACGCCATTTTTTTCTAACGCAACCACATAATCTTGATGCTCTTGAAAAAGTAATTCAAAAGAAGGCGGACCATTATCCTCGTCCCGTAATCCATTCACCACGGATTCCGCAGGTAATCTTACTATGGCACGATTGAACTTTAGTATGACGAAAACCTGCCCTTAGAATTTCACCATGTCACCACCTTTTAACCCCAACATTTCTCTAGCTTCTGTCGGAGTGGCTACCTCCAAAGACAAATCTTCTATGATGCGTCGTATTTTGGCAACCTGTTCCTTGTTGGATTCAGCGAGCTTCCCTTTAGAAATATATAAACTGTCTTCCAATCCAACTCTTACATTACCACCCAGCATGGCTGCCATGGTCACAAAATTCATTTGATGCTTACCAGCAGCTAAAACAGACCATTGGTACTGATCTCCGAATAATTTATCTGCTATCCGTTTGGCATGCATCAGATTTTCTTCATCAGCTCCTATACCGCCTAAAATACCAAAAATTGATTGAACAAATAACGGAGGTTTTACAAGCCCACGATCGAGAAAATGTGCCAAGGTATATAGATGTCCAATATCGTAACATTCGAATTCAAAACGCGTACCGTGACCTTCACCTAATTCCTTAAGAATGTACTCTATATCTTTAAAGGTGTTCCTGAATATAAAGTCTCTTGAATTCTCTAAATACTGTGGCTCCCAGTCATGCTTAAAATCTTTTATTTTATCTAAAATTGGAAATAGACCAAAATTCATGGAACCCATATTTAGCGAGGTCATTTCAGGACTTGCTTTAAAGGCGGCGGCTAAACGCTCCTGGACGGTCATACCGTGGCCTCCACCGGTTGATATGTTAACAACCGCATCCGTTGATTGTTTAATTCTGGGTAAAAACTCCATAAAGACCTCGGGACTTGGTGTAGGACTGCCATCCTTAAGGTCCCTAGCATGCAAATGTATAATCGAGGCTCCAGCCTCCCAAGCACCGATAGAATCATCGGCAATTTCATCTGGTGTAATTGGTAAATGAGGGCTCATTGTTGGTGTGTGAATCCCCCCAGTGACAGCACATGTTATTATAACTTTACCGGAACCAGCCATTTAATCCTCCATTCAACCCAATAAACTGTATATTATTTGACAGTTTTTTATTTTAAAAATGTGAACGCGTATATAACTCTATATTCAAGGCATTGTAAAAAAAGATTTATTCGTAATTTCCAATCATTTTTTTGCCAATGCGGATTCCCTTATAGCACTTAGTGTAGTGACAGGGGTAATAGCATCTGGATCGATCTTTATTTCGATAAGAGTAGGAACATTTGCTTTGAGCGCTTTTTCAAATGCCGGTTTGAATTCAGCCGTTTTATTGACTGTTTCACCAGCGGCACCATACGCCCTAGCTAATGCTGCGAAATCCGGATTTCGCAGTCCGGTATTTGCGATACGCCCAGGGTATTCACGTTCTTGGTGCATTCTAATCGTTCCAAACATGCTATTATTTATCACGATAGCAATAATATTTGCTCCATATTGCATGGCTGTCGCCATTTCTTGACCGTGCATCATAAAACATCCATCACCATTCATACTTATAACAGCTCTATCGGGACAAACTAACTTAGCTGCTACGGCAGATGGTAAACCATACCCCATCGATCCACTCGTCGGCGCCAATTGCGTCCTGTATTTTCTATATTGAAAAAACCGATGCATCCAAGTGGCGTAATTACCTGCGCCGTTACAAACGATTGCATCCTCTGGTAATATCTCATTTAACCAACAGGCTATCTCTGCCATCTGAACATCGCCAGGGATAGCTTTTGGGATTAATGTTTCCAAATAATCCTCATTTCCCTGTTTGGTATTTGAAGCCCATTTCTCGGAACCAGCTATCTCCAATTGAGAAATGGCTTCAGCGAAACTTCGGGGACTTGCATTGATAGGGAGATCTGCCTGGTACACACTGCCCAGCTCTTCGGCCCCAGAGTGAATATGGATTAATTGCTGTTTGGGCTTTGGTATATCCAGCAAAGAGTATCCACTGGTAGTTACCTCCCCCAATCTTGCTCCAATTACTACTAGAACATCGCTATTGATGATACGATCCTGAAGAGACGTCGATAAACCAATTCCAATATGACCAACATAATTTGGGTGCCGGTTATCAAAATAATCCTGACACCGGAAGGAACAACCAACCGGAAGATGATTTTTCT
Organism: SAR116 cluster bacterium AG-447-C21; assembly: GCA_003212315.1. Taxonomy (GTDB): domain Bacteria; phylum Pseudomonadota; class Alphaproteobacteria; order Thalassobaculales; family Thalassobaculaceae; genus UBA7326. The sequence goes on from QCQB01000026.1 coordinate 21,027, forward strand.
CCGCAAAACCCTGTATCTTTTGGCACGAAGCTTCATCCCAGCCTCCGCCGCCAACAATCATTAAAGGCGCCTTGGACTTACTCAGCATTTCCTCTACCTGCGCAAGATCAGCTGGTGATGGATAGGCTTCTATCTTTTGATAACTATTAATAATCTTTGTATCCGCATACTCCGTCAACATATCTTCTGGTAAAGCTAGGACTACGGGACCTGGCCGCCCTGAAGTTGCTGTATGAAAAGCGCGGCTTATGTACTCTGGTATGCGACTTGTGTCTTCAATTTGCGCAACCCATTTTGTGAGTTCGCCATACATTCGTCGGTAATCAATTTCCTGAAATGCCTCTCTGTCCATCATTTCTCGACCTACCTGGCCAACTAACATTACTAATGGAGTAGAATCCTGCATTGCTATATGAATACCAGCGCTGGCATTTGTAGCTCCAGGCCCTCTTGTAACAAGGCAAACACCGGGTTTGCCGGTCAATTTACCGTAGGCCTCCGCCATCATGGCAGATCCTCCCTCTTGGCGGCACATAATGGTTTTAATACTATTTGCATCCTGTAATCCGTCTAGCACAGCTAGATAACTCTCTCCAGGAACACCAAAAACCATGTCTACACCGTGGGTCCTCAGAGAATCCACAAGAAGGTGGCCACCCATTTTTTTCCCATTTAAATCAGTATTATTTGAGTGGTTCATCTATATATCCCTTGTATATTTGTGTTTTTGGTTTTTCCAAGTCTTCTTCATTAACATATGTAATTGAGGTTTTACCAATAAACTTACGAGGCAAAATCATTACGCGAATAAAACTAGATACAGATCTTTCTTGTGCTTGAGCAAAGACAGGCTCAATACCATTTTCAAACCAAGCATCTCCGGCTTTATACTCATTTGAGTTTGCCTCTCCATCTATTCTAATTCCCCCTTCCAATAAAACTCTAATTCCAGGTCCAGCATGGGTATGGGTAAAAGCGCACCCAGAAGGCGGGAAGGAGACGGTATCACACCGAATTAAAGAAGCCTCGGGCTGACTCGGAATTGAAATTAATTCACTAATTTCAATTTTCTGAGAGGGGATACCTCTTAATAATCGAGTATCATTATTTTTAAGATCAACTAACTCCCAAAACCATAACAAGGCACCATTTTGTCCAGCGGTTAAATCAATCGGTGCACTAATGTATGCTGATTCACTCTCATCTAGAAAATCTTTTTCGTTTTGTTTGAGGTCACCTTTTTTACAGAAAATAACTACATGGTTAAATGGCCTTAGATATCCTGATTCCTTGTGAGGAGCTAGCCACTCTTTATAAAAGTTAAGATAATAATGTCGGTTTTCCATAAACTAAGTCCAAGTAGATCATCTATTTACCATGAGTTGAAATCATGGTTCTAACATAATAATTAAACCGACTTGGTGATTAAGTCTCTACAACCAGTTGCACTCTATCAGCAGAGAACCGGGCAACACCATACTCAATTGGTTGCTTGTCTTTATCTATATTAATTGATTCTGTAACCAAAATGGGCCGATTTCGAGCCTGTAGTAATATTGAAGCCTCTCTTTTGGTTGGAGGTCTTGCGGTGATTTTAGTTGTTTGTCGTTCATAATCCCCACAGCCAAACTTACTCAACATATTGGAAATAGAACCTTCTGCTTTAAAAACTTCTATTAAATCGGGAAATCTCTGTTTGGGAAAATAATGGGACCCAATTGCCAAGGGGCGATTATCTATTTCGCGAATTGTTTCCAGGCAAAAAACGTCTGTTTTTTCGTCAATCTTTAGAGATCCTGCGATGTCCCGATCAGCAGATATGGTTGTAATGCTAAGCGTCTTGGCAATTGGGTTTTTATTTTGTTTCAGAACGGTTTCAGTGAACCGAGTTCTTCTACCTAGTTGATAATCAACCAAATAGTCAACTACAAAAGTACCACGTCCCTGCTCAACTTTTAATAATCCCTCTTCCACTAATTCGGCGATTGAACGCCTTATAGTGTGCCGGTTTACTTTAAACTGTTGGGCCAGCAAGATCTCCGTGGGAAGTTTACAACCAGGCCTCAAAATATCTTTGCTAATATCACCCTTAATTTGGTCCGCTATTTGCCTCCATAACGCCAATCCAGCAACACGATCCATTTTATATCCTCAAAATCAATGCCGTCATTCGGTAACAAAACTTCAATAATTATTTTACTTTACTTCATTAGCAATACTGGTAGTTTTACTCGTAATTCATCTAAATGTCTAGACGTATTTTAAATTGGTTGGAACTTTTATGAAACAAGCTGAAGAACCCGGAAGCATAAAAAGAGAGATAAGTAGAAAGTCGTGGCTTTCCATTCTAGCAAAATCCCCATTTTCCGAAATTCAAACCCTGTGGGAAAAATTAGAACTTAATCTTGAGTGGGAACTGATACGGAAACCTGAAATTGGAATGGTTATGGTTCAAGGACGAAGCGGCGGCAATGGACAGGCCTTTAATCTTGGAGAAATGACAGTCACAAGAGCGGCTGTTAGGCTTAAAAATGGATATGCAGGACTAGGATATGTTCAAGGGCGATCGAAAAAACAGGCAGAGCTTTGTGCGGTAATAGATGCAACTCTTCAGACACCAGCCAACCACTCAAAAGTCGTTAATAATTTAATTACTCCACTCAAAGACAATCTTGATGGTCTGAAAAAACGCCGGAGCAAGAAGGCCGCAAACACAAAAGTCGACTTTTTTACACTGGTTCGAGGGCATTAGAATGTCCATTGATGAACAATCTATGAGTGACCTACCGATTGGCAAATCGTTTGAAGATCCATCCCATGAGAGCCAATATATCTTCCGACAAATACTTAAATCGATGTCAGAACCGGGGCGTATAGTAACATTAAACACGCAAATAATTCCTCCTCCTCCCCTTTCCAAAGCCACTGCTGCTATTTGTCTCAGCCTGCTAGATTTTGAGACCAAATTGTGGATCGATTCTTCTCTCGATACCGATGAAGCTAAACAATATTTAAAATTTCATACCGGTTTGAAAATTGCTGACCAACCGCAGCAAGCGAATTTTTGTATCCTTGGGACACAAATACCAAACTTGGACCTGTTCAATTCTGGGACCGAGGATTATCCAGAAAACGGTGCAACATTAATAATTCAGACAGATGAAATAACAGATCAAGCACAACTTCAATTGGAGGGACCAGGAATTGAAACCTCTAAGCATCTTTCTATTGGTACAATCAATAAACGTTTTTGGCTGAATAGAGATAATCTTCAGTTATTATTTCCAAGAGGTTTAGATTTCATCTTTACCCAAAATGACATAACTGTTTCCCTCCCGCGAACCACAAAAGTTACAGTTTTAAAAACCCAACTGAATGGATACTAACTATGTACGTGGCTGTTAAAGGTGGCGAAAGCGCGATTAGAAACTCTCAGCAACTCCTCGCAGAAGAAAGACGGGGAGATAGGAATGTAGAAGAGCTAACGTTGGATCAAATCCAAAACCAAATGTCTCTCGCAGTAGATAGAGTTATGGCAGAAGGTTCATTATATGACAAAGAACTGGCCGCGTTAGCTATTAAACAGTCTCGCGGGGACCTTGTTGAAGCAATATTCCTTTTAAGAGCTTACAGAACAACCCTTCCAAGATTTGGCACTACAATACCGATCGAAACGGCGAATATGTCTATCCGACGCAGAATATCTGCTACTTTCAAGGACCTACCTGGCGGGCAGGTTTTAGGTCCAAGTTTTGACTATACCCATCGATTATTAGATTTTTCATTAGCCGCTAACGGCGATGTTCCTGACGCGGTGGAGGCCGAGGACGCAGTAGACCAAAATATGCCAAGGGTAACCGACCTTCTTAATAACGAAGGGCTGATTGAAGAAGAAAAGACAGAGGATGACAGTGAACCATTCGACATCACCAGGCAATCTCCTAAATTACCAGCAGAACGCACAGCCCGCCTTCAGAATCTCGCCAGAGGGGATGAAGGTTTTTTACTCGCGTTAGCCTACTCAACACAGCGGGGTTGGGGAAAAAACCATCCTTTTGCCGGGGAAATACGCATGGGCGAGTTATCTATAGAATTTATCCCTGACGAACTTGGGTTTCCTATTGAAATCGGCGAGATAACGATAACTGAGTGCCAAATGATTAACCAGTTCAAAGGATCTTCTGAAATTCCCGCTCAATTTACTAGAGGTTATGGATTAAGTTTTGGACATAATGAGCGCAAAACTATGGCGATGGGGATAATCGACAGGGCGCTTCGTGCTCGAGAGTTAGATGAGCAGGTACAAGCACCTGCACAAGACGAAGAATTTGTATTGAGCCATTCCTGTAACGTCGAGGCTTCAGGATTTGTTCAGCATCTTAAATTACCTCATTACGTCGATTTTCAATCTGAATTAGTGACCGTCAGAGCCCTCAGAGAAGCAGTTAATACCGATAAACCAGACGAGGCTGAGCCAATTCCTGGCATAGTCGCGGCGGAGTAGAACTAATGACCGCGTCCTCTCAAAACAAGAACACTAATGGTTCAATGGAGAACCCTGAGATATTAGAAGGCTATAATTTCGCCTATCTTGATGATCAAACAAAGCGTATGATTAGACGAGCAATCCTCAAAGCGGTTGCTATCCCTGGGTATCAGGTGCCATTTGGCAGCAGAGAAATGCCGTTGCCATTTGGTTGGGGAACAGGAGGCATTCAGGTCACAGCAAGTATCATCGGCCAAGACGATATCCTCAAGGTTATTGATCAAGGCTCCGATGACACTACAAATGCCGTAAACATCAGAAACTTTTTTGGAAAGACCGCCGGCGTTGATACAACTGAAAAGACAAATAAAGCAACTGTGATCCAAACCCGTCACAGAATTCCCGAAACACCATTATCCAAGGATCAAATCCTTGTTTATCAAGTCCCTATCCCAGAGCCCCTTCGTTGGTTAGAGCACCGCGAAACAGAGACAAGAAAAATGCATGCGTTGGCTGAATATGGCGTTATGCATGTTGGGTTATATGAGAACATTGCACACTATGGAAGAGTGACTACGTCCTACGATTACCCTGTCCAGGTGGATGACCGCTACATCATGTCACCCAGTCCAATACCAAAATTTGACAACCCCAAAATGGATAAAATGCCTGCTTTACAATTATTCGGTGCTGGACGCGAAAAGAGAATTTATGCTGTTCCCCCGTTCACCAAAGTAAAAAGTCTCGATTTTGATGATCATCCATTTACGATCGAGAGTTGGGAGGAATCATGTGCACTCTGCGGGTCATCAAATAGTTTTTTGGACGAAGTCATAACCGATGATGAGGGGACACGCATGTTTGTTTGCTCCGATAGTAATTTTTGCAAAGAACAAATAGAAAAGTTAACGAATGCACCACTGCTCCAAAACGGAGATGGTTCTTGACTATGAGTCTGCAAAACCCACTTCTAAAGGTTGAAAACCTGTCTCATTATTATGGAGACCAGATCGGCTGTGAAAATATAAATTTTGATATCTATAATGGCGAAGTGCTTGGAGTTGTCGGCGAGTCAGGTTCTGGAAAAACGACACTCTTAAAACTTATATCCGGACTACTATGCCCGAACGCGGGATCTGTAGCATTCGATACAAGAATAGAAGGCCTCCGGGATATATATAAAATGAGTGAGCCTGAACGCCGTCTGCTAATGCGCACGGACTGGGGAATTGTTTATCAGAATCCCAAGGATGGACTTCGCATGAATGTATCCGCAGGGGCAAATATCGGGGAACGCCTGATGGCAATCGGCAATAGAAATTATGCTAATATCCGTTCTGATTCGAGTGATTGGCTTGAGAAAGTGGAAATGGACCTTGAAAGAATGGACCATTTCCCCGAAACCTTTTCTGGAGGAATGCTTCAAAGGCTTCAGATAGCCCGAAATTTGATCACAAAACCTCGTCTTGTTTTCATGGATGAACCAACAAGTGGGTTAGATGTGTCCGTTCAGGCCCGTCTCTTAGATCTAGTCCGAGGCCTCGTAAGTAAACTTGGTATCGCCTGTGTAATCGTAAGTCATGATCTCGGTGTTATGCGTCTACTGTCTCACCGACTGATGGTAATGAAGTCTGGAAAGGTTGTGGAGCAAGGCTTAACAGATCAGGTTTTGGATGACCCACAAGATCCCTACACGCAGTTATTAGTATCTTCAATTCTTCCGGTTTGAGCCAAAAATGAAAAATACAGCCATAGAAGTCCTAGCGGTTAAAAACCTAAAAAAGAGTTTCATACTTCATAACCAAAATAGCATAGAGCTTCCTGTTTTTGATAATATTTCGTTTTCGTTAAAAGAAGGAGAATGCCTGGTTCTTGCTGGTCCGTCAGGAACCGGAAAATCGACGCTTCTTCGATCTATTTATGGAAATTATCTTACACATTTTGGCGAAATAAATATTTATCATAATCAATCGTGGATAAATTTAGTAGAGGCCACTCCTCATTCGATTCTAAATGTAAGGAGACAAACTCTTGGTTATGTAAGTCAATTTTTACGGGTAATACCAAGAATTTCAACGCTTGATCTCGTTGCTGAACCTCTTCTAGAGCAGGGGGAAACAGAGGTTCATTCCATTAACCGGGCGAAAGATATCCTTCAGAAATTAGCCATACCTGAAACCCTTTGGGATCTTCCCCCCGCAACTTTCTCGGGAGGAGAACAACAGCGTGTCAATATTGCTATAACTTTTGTCAAAGAATTTCCTATTTTATTACTGGACGAGCCAACAGCTTCTTTAGATCAGAAAAATAAGCAAGCGGTTATAGATCTGATCATAAACGCAAGGGATAAAGGAACTGCAATAATAGGCATCTTTCACGATGAATATGTTCGCAATGCCGTAGGAACTAGTATCTTTGATATTGAGGAGGCAAAACACGCGGCATGATGAATTCATTACATGAAATTATCCTAACAAATGCCAATATCCTGCTTTCAAACGAGATTATTCACGGCTCAGTAAAAATTCGAGATGGATACATCAGCGAAATTGACGATCAGCCTACTTCAATAAAAAATGGCATTGATTTAGAGGGTGATTTTTTGCTTCCAGGTTTGATTGAATTACATACGGATAACCTGGAAAGGCATTGCCTCCCTAGGCCTAGCGTTTTATGGCCCTTCCGTTCCGCAGTCATCGCACATGACGCCGAAATAGCAAGTGCAGGTATTACAACCGTTTTCGATGCTATCGCCGTCGGAGGTGCTATGCTGAATAAAGACCGTGCTACGGTGTTAATCGATGCAGCTGATGCTGTTAGGGACGCAGTAACCGATAAAGTTTTGCGTGTGGACCATTATCTTCATATGAGATGTGAGGTGGCGAGCGCAAATGTTATCGAATTATTCAATAACTTTTGTGAAGAACCGCTGGTGCAACTCGTCTCGCTAATGGATCACACTCCCGGTGAACGTCAGTTTGTAGATGAAGCAAAACTAAAGGTTTATTACCAGGGGAAATATGGATTGAGTGATAGTGAGTTCGATAAAATGGTTATTGAACGAAAGGAATTACAAGCAAAATACTCTAAGAAACATAGATTGGAAATCTCGTCTATGTGCAAAAATATTGGCGTAACTACAGCTACTCACGATGATGCTACGGAAACCCACATAAAAGAAGCAATAACCCTAGGCGCCACAATATCTGAATTTCCTACAACAGTCGCAGCTGCCTCTGCAGCGAACAACGCTGGTATGTCGACAATTATGGGCGGCCCAAACGTAGTGCGAGGCGGATCGCATTCCGGAAATGTTTCAGCAACTGATTTATCTGACAAGGGGCTTCTTGATGCATTATCCTCAGATTATGTGCCGTCCAGTCTACTATATGGCGCTTTTCTTCTTAGTGATAAACAAGGACTTTCCCTACCCGATGCGATAGCAACAGTGACAACTAATCCGGCTAGGATGGCCAACTTTAACGATCGCGGCGAAATAAAAGCAGGTTTGAGGGCTGACTTAATTCAGGTTAAACGGTGCACGGATGGAACACCAATTGTTAGGAAAACATTTAAATTAGGTGAGAGGGTTGCCTAGGTTTTGGGAGAACCGAAAATGGAATGTATAGATAATATTAGAGAGGTATTTATTAATTTTGGTCGCGATCACTTTGACGAAAAAAATGTAACACAGCTGAACCATGCTCTCCAATGCGCCTACTTAGCTGAGAAAGAGAACTCAACACCAGCATTAATAACAGCCTCTCTTTTGCATGATATTGGACATTTGATAAATGAAAACGCTCGCTCATCTATTGAACATGGAATAGATGCAGAGCACGAAGAAAAAGCCGCGGAATTTTTGATGCCTTGGTTTGGCGACGACGTCTTATGTCCCATTCGCTGGCATGTTGATGCCAAACGTTATTTAACTGCCACTGACCCTGAATATTTCTCATTGCTATCAGAAGGTTCTGTTAAAAGTCTCGAGGTTCAGGGAGGGCCATTCTCTAAAAAGGAAGTACGTGAATTTGAAAAGATCCCATATTTTGAAGATGCAGTAAAATTACGACGATGGGATGAGCAAGCCAAATCTCCTTCGAAAGCAACTCCCCCACTGGAACATTTCGTTACGTATATCCATCAATCAGTGAAAACGTGACTAAATCATTCAATGATCTTGCGTAAAACATGTCTACGGTTGAATGTATAGGGCCGAACCTCCGGACCCCACCTTCCTTTTTCGCCAGCTTCACCCCATGCATCACTAGACATTACCTCGGGGCCCGTCACCTCATAGATTGCGGTATATTTTGGCTCATCTTCCATCTCAATTTCTTTGATTTCGCCCCCTAAGCTGATTTTTACTGGCTCTTTGGTATATCTGGATATTGCAACAACTCCAGGTACTTCTGAAAGGTAAGGAATATGCTCCTTATCATAAATTTCATTAAATAAGTCTTCCTTCTCGGGAGAAACATCCATACTAACTATAAAAAGATACTTTTCCTTTACGGGCATGGCTTTAATCCTCTTACTGTTTAATTTTTTATGAATGATTACTTAAATTTTTTAGTATGGCAACGAATTCATTAATAGACTCTTGTATGGGCTTCTCGTTTATAAAATTTATTACAGTTGGATCTAGAATTCTTAAAGCACCTCCTCGAGCTAATCGCGCATCTATCTCCCCACTATCTTCGCGACCTCTTGATATAAGGCGCTCCCTTAACAGTTCTGGCGGTACCTCCACTTGAATTACTATAGTATCTTTATATTTCTGCCGAATATCCCTTAAAGCCCCTCTAGAGCCATTCAAAATGACGAATTTTTCTTGCCTCATATATTCATCTAATCTAGTTACACCATAATTTAATCCATTGGCATACCACGATAATGAGTATACGTTTGCCAACTGTTTTTGTTTGAATTCACTCTCGGATATTTCAATA
>QCQB01000027.1 GCA_003212315.1 SAR116 cluster bacterium AG-447-C21
ATAATGGCAACTCCTTCAGCTGATATTATCTCTAATACCTGCTTTGACTGTTCAACGACATCCTCTGCAACCACTCTATTAATCAAAAATAGATCATCCCTTTTATTAAATTGTTTTTAGATCATTTCATTTTAATTATGTAAGCTGTTTTTTACTTTGTCATTCTCATTCTAGCTATTATTGCTGATTTAAGGTATTATCATCTGCGCACCATAAAACACCTTGTTTTTGGTTTAGTTAATGGCGGTTAGAGTGCAATTTGCGGTCTTTCTAATCCATAGTGATCCCTAAGCATTGTTCCCGCGTAAACTCCGCGAAACAATCCACGACGCTGTAGTAATGGGATGACCTCCTCAACAAAAACATCCAGCATCCATGGGATAATAGGCGGCATCAGATTGAAACCATCCGCTGCCCCCGCTTTAAACCACGCCTCCAGTTCGTCAGCTACTTGCTCCGGCGTCCCCGCAAACGTAAAATGACCGCGTGCTCCAGCAAGCTTAGCAAGAAGTTGGCGCAATGTTGGCCTCTCACGTGCCACCATGCCTAATATCACCTCGGTGCGACTGCGAGCCGCCTGCACAGAAGTCGGGTCGGGGAAGTCATTTATTGTCAAAGGCCGGTCCAGTGGTAGATGCGAGAAATCGTGCCCACCGAACCGTCCTGTCAAACGCTTACGTCCTACCTCAACATCGGCAAGTTCGTTTAGCTCTAGAGCCACTTTCTCGGCCTCAGCCTCGGTGCCTGCAATAATGGGACTGAATCCGGGCAAAATGATCAAACTGTCTGGGTCACGATTGTGCGCCTTTGCTCGTGATTTCAGATCTTTGTAGAAATCAATAGCTGTTGCCATCTCTAGATGAGCTGTGAAGACAGCTTCCGCTTGCCGCGCGGCGAAGTCACGTCCAGTGTCCGAGGAACCTGCCTGCACTAGGACGGGGCGACCTTGTGGACATCTTGGAACATTCAGTGGTCCGGCAACCGCATAATTATCTCCTGAATGGTCAATCGGCCGAATGCTTTCTACTCTCGCGTAAAGTCCACCAGCTCGATCATCGATTATGGAATTATCGCTCCAACTGTCCCATAACGCCTTGACGACTGTGAGGTACTCTTCTGCACGTTTATATCGGTCGGCATGTGGTATTTGCTCATGATATCCAAAGTTTCGAGCAGCGGGAACCGACCACGTTGTAACGATATTCCAGCCAATCCGCCCTTCACTAACGTGATCAAGGCTGGCAAACTGTCGCGCCAAATTGAATGGTTCCATGTAAGTCGTCGATGCTGTTGCGATCAAACCAATCTTTTCTGTCGCCATGGCGAGGGCACCCAATGTAGAGATTGGTTCCAACCACGTTCTCGCGGCATGGGCCACATCATCGTTAACGACCAGTGTATCTGCGAGAAAGATCGAGTCGAATAATCCGCGTTCGGCAGTTTGTGCAGCCTCTACAAAATACGAGATGTCCGTCAAAGCTTTCGGTGATGCCTTAGGATGGCGCCAGGACGCTTCATGGTGACCACGACTGTGTATAAACAAATTGAGGTGCATTTGTTGACCCATCGCATCAATTCCCCAAGTTTTGAAAAACCACATCCTGCCAGATGCGATGCACTAGTAAAAGATTAATAGTCGCATATTTGCTCAACATTCTGTGCAACCACAAAAGACATTTTCCATCAAATCAGGAGGTTAGATTTCATATTAGAGCCTTGTCCGAGAATATAATTGAATAAGACCAATTCTTTCACAATCAAAACGTATATCGAAAGTAATTATTTGCAGCGTCAATGACTTTCACAACTCTATCCTAATCGATTTTCGTTAAGCAGGGCTATCTCCTAGGGGATCAGGCCGTTTGCGCCATCAAAAACACGGAGAGGGCAGCAAACCCGATCGCAATATATTTGCGGCTGGAGAGTTGCTCCATACCGAGAAACACGGACAACAGCATTGCAACACCGAAGCTTAAATTCGCAATTGGCACAACAACGCTCGCTTCACCATTCTTAAGCGCTTCGATTAAGGCGTTGACAACGGTGAAAGCCAGGGTACCTGATACCACGGCGTAAGCTGCTTTTTTGCCCGTAATACGAACACGCTTCTCCCGAAACGCTGCATAGGCAAAACCGCCCACAATCCAGCTTATAGCCGCGATTACTAACAACCCTTCGGCAGCCGCTCCCTGCTCGAGCGCAACCTTCGAAGCGACCCCGTATATCGCTCGAAAAGCGGAGGCCGCAACGGCCATCACGAAAAAAAGAATGGGTATGGGAACCGCATCGCCGTCATCAGCCCGCTTATAAAGAATTAATATTGCTGCGACACCGATCCCGATCCCAAGCACTTTGATGAACCCAACGTCTTCGGCCAACAACATGAAGGACATCACCACCACGCCTATGGTATTAAGGCGGTAAATCATTGAACCCAAACTAACATCAAGGCCGGTTAGGCTTTCAATCAACAAAATATTCGCCGAAACAAGGAGCGCACCGGTTAGAAGACCATACAATATGGTCTCTTCATCGAGGCGGATTGGTGCATCTGTTATGGTGAAATATATCAGTTGCAAGACCAACCAAACGAAGCCGCATCCAAAGACATACATGCCCCGAGAACGCTCCTTTAGGGAAAAACGCCGAAACGTCACGTCAAGACAACCGGCGGCCGCGAGACTAACGAGCGCGAAGAAAATAGCGTATGTCATGTGAAAAACTCAACCATCCTTAGGTAGTGGCTGGTGCCAGAGCATTACCTGAAATGAAATCAGGAATATAACGATAAATTTTTATTCCCACTCAATAGTACCCGGTGGCTTTGAAGTGACATCATAAACCACACGATTTATACCCGAAACCTCATTTACAATTCGACTCGAAACACGTCCTAAAAATTCATGGTCAAAGGGAAAATAGTCCGCAGTCATCCCATCCGTAGAGGTCACCGCACGCAAAGCGCAAACATTTTCATATGTTCTACTATCGCCCATTACCCCGACCGTTTGAACAGGCAGGAGTACCGCGAATGCTTGCCAAATAGTGCCATAAAGCCCTGCTTTTTTAATTTCATCGAGGTAAATTAGATCTGCTGCGCGTAATACATTTAGTCGATCCTTTGTAATCTCTCCAGGCATTCTTATCGCTAGGCCTGGCCCCGGAAAAGGGTGCCTTCCCACAAAACTCTCCGGCAACCCTAGTTCTTGCCCCAAAAGGCGGACCTCATCCTTGAAAAGTTCTCGCAAAGGTTCAACAAGTTTCATGTTCATGCGTTCGGGCAAACCGCCCACATTGTGATGTGATTTTATCGTGACACTAGGTCCCCCTGTGAAAGAAACCGATTCTATAACATCGGGGTATAAGGTTCCTTGCGCCAAAAAGTCGGCCCCTCCAATCTTAATAGCCTCTTCTTCAAAAACATCGATGAAAAGTTTGCCAATGATTTTTCGTTTCTGTTCCGGATCAGTTACTTTTGCTAATTTAGATAAAAAGAGATCCTCGACGCTTCGATGAACAAGGGTGATATTATAATTGTCGCGAAATAAACTCACCACTTCTTCCGCCTCATTTGCGCGCATAAGGCCATGATCTACAAAAACACAAGTTAATTGACTACCGATCGCTTCACTTAGAAGTACCGCAACCACTGAACTGTCTACCCCGCCTGACAATCCACAAATCACACGGCTACTACCAACAGCATTCCTGATACTTTCTATTGCTTCCGCTTTAAAAGATGCCATTGTCCAGTCGCCTGAGGCTCCACAAATTCCATGTGTGAAATTTTTTAACAAGCCTGCTCCATCTGGGGTATGCACAACTTCCGGATGAAATTGAACACCATAAATACGCTTATTTTCATTTGCAATTATGGCAAATGGAGAGCCATCTGATGTACCTATTACCTCAAAACCATCAGGAATTGCGTTAATTCGGTCTCCATGGCTCATCCAGACCTGATATTCTTTCCCAGGGGCCCAAACACCTTCAATCAGTGGGCTTTGCCTTTTAATATGAACAAATGCTCGGCCAAATTCTCGATGATCAGATGGTTCAACATCTCCCCCCATCTGCTTTACGATAGTCTGTTCACCGTAACAAATACCTAAAACGGGAACGCCCAGGCTGAAAACACCTTCATCGGCCGTTGGAGGAGCAATCCCGTGCACACTAGCTGGACCCCCAGAGAGAATAATCCCAGTGGGTTCAAAGGACTTCAGACTTTCGGAATCAACCTTATTGAATGGATGTATCTCACAAAAAACGCCCAACTCTCGAACGCGGCGCGCTATTAATTGCGTCACTTGAGAACCAAAATCAACGATGAGTATACGATCTTTAACGATCTTTGTTTTAAGCATGAACGATTAAACTCTTGCGGAATAGGGACCGGGTAAAGAAAATAGCACCATACACGATAATTGCATCGAAATTAATTTATTTTGGAAATCAACCATTGATTGAAACGATCCGCGGCCTCAAATTGGGTCCAATGTCCTACACCATTAAACACTTCGATCCTGGCATCAGGCCTCTCATCTTTTAACATTTGCATTCTATTTTCAAGAGACCCCATTGTTGTTCTGTCCAAATCCCCCCACAAAGCATTTATAGGCGCCAAAATATTCGGTAATGCTTCTAACAATCTAAGTGTCATTGAAATTGGACGGGATAATGTTCTCGCCCGACCAGAATTTTGTAATTGCATAAAAATAGCAAGTTCACCTACATTATTTGGATCCGCCAACATCAGCCATTCCATATTATTCCTGGCAGCGGAAATCTTTTCGTCCTCACTAAGTCCATCATGTATCTTAATCATAGAATCAGCTACTCTATCACGGGGACCAAAACCAGCTGCACCGACCACATTAAAACTTCCTAGCCTGGGACCAAGCATCTCTGCTACAACCGCCCCAATAACTGATCCGAATGAAAACCCCACTAAATGAATCAGTTCTTTTTCATTCACAAGCCGCGTTATACCGTAGTGAACAATTTTTGCTATACCATCTGATGTATAGGGTGGTCCTGGATCGTTACTAAGCCCCAACCCAGGAAGATCTGCAGCCATCACCTTAAAACCATTAGCCGATAAAAATTCAACATTTCTGCACCAATGATTCCATGCACCGTGTCCTCCGTGCAATAAGATAATTGGGATACCTTCACCCCAAACGTGCCACACCATGACCCCATCACCGCATAAGGTCTCCTCCCGTTTGGCCCTACTAGCAATATCATTTAACCAGGATTCCGGATCAATTTCTGCTTCTGGAATTAATGCTTCCATCAACCCTCACCCGGCTGCAGTTTCCTCGTATAAGTCGGACTTATAATAACTTCATTTAACGTTACCCTAGGCGGCATTTTCATTATGAAAACTACTATTTCCCCCATATCTTCAGACTGGATTAAACGCTCTCTTTCTTCTTTAGGAACAGGTATAGGTCGGTAATCTAAGATTGGAGTATCAACTTCCCCAGGTGATAATACACAAGCGCGAATACCATTATTCCCCTCTTCAATATTCATGAGTTGATTTAATGCCATTACAGCATGTTTTGATGCTCCATAGGCGACGCCTGCTCGAGGCGAATATCCAACTCCCGCTTTTGAGGACGTAGTTATAATGGTACCTTCACCTTGAGGACGCATAACCTCCAAAGCCGCATGGGCACAATTATATGCCCCTTTTACGTTAACATCTATTACTTCATCCCAACCTTCAAGGTTGCCACCACCCCAGTTTCGATCAGTTACGTTGACCCCGTGATTATTAAATAACAAATCAAGCTTCCCATATTTTTCGATGATGTCTCCTGCAATTTTATTCATGCCCGAGCGATCCATAGCGTCGCCTTGAACAATATCGGCAGTTCCACCCGATTTATTTATAACTTCTGCGACTTCACTGAGCGGATTTAAACGCCGTCCTGTTAAAATAACTCGCATTCCTTCACGAGCCAAAGCGACAGCAGCCCCTGCACCTATACCCGTACCAGCTCCAGTTACCCAGGCAACCATTCCTTCTAAATTTCTCATATTTATTTCCTTTTAGAGATAAATCGCCGAAAAGCGCTATTAAACATATTAGACATAATCTACTATAAAGTGGATAACATCTGGGCAAATTTATTTTTGAAAAACAAACATATCAGACACATCATAGCATCTTGGGAGGGTCTGCCGGGCAATGCACGCGGTTCCATTTGGTTGTTATCAGGCGGATTATTTGCAACCGTAATGGTTACAGGAATTAAATTTGCCGGACAACGGCTTCCAGTTTTGGAGATTCTATTTCTTAGGCAGATGTTTCTTTTTCTCATGCTAACACCAATACTAACAAAGGAGTTTCCTGGAGCCTTTAGAACAAAGAGATTGAAACTTCATTTAGCTCGATGCGCAGTATCCATCGTTGCAATGGTCACCGGCTTTACAGCTATTGTTCATCTCCCTCTGGCCGAGGCCACAGCTATCAGCTTCTCTAGAGCTCTTTTTGCCACTCTATTAGCGGTTCTAGTGTTAAAAGAGTTAGTAGGCATAAGAAGATGGGGAGCCACTATAATTGGTTTTATTGGTGTCTTGATTATTGTTCAGCCATCCTCAGATGGGATTAATGCCTACGCATTGCTGGCAATTTTTTCTGCAGCTTTAGTCTCTTGCAATTTAATCATGACAAAAAAACTTACGACGACAGAAAGCCCAACGACAATTATGGCATACCATGCTGGTATATTAACTTTGGCTTATGCAGGTCCGTGCTGGTGGCTATGGGTAGAACCGACTTGGATTGAGATCTTTTTAATTATTGGTGTCGCAGGCTTAATGTCTGCCGTCCAATATTGTATAATTAGAGGCTATAGAGATGCGGAAGCATCGGCTGCTCAACCGTTGGAATACGTTCGACTTTTATACGCTGCGGCTATTGGTTTTTTGATTTTTGCTGAAGTTCCAACAACTTGGACATGGATAGGCGCTTCACTTATCATTGCTAGTTCACTTTATACTGTGAAAAGAAATACGATGAATAATAGTTAATGCTAATCCAATGATGGAATAATTTTTACAAAATATTGAATTATACATAATAGCTACTCATTTGGTGGTGTAACTGGTATGTTGATTTGCGATCAAAAATAAAGTCACTTTGCAATGATATGGTTGAATTAGGGGGCATGAAATGACAAAGGCAATGTTTGGGGCTGGATGTTTCTGGGGTATCGAAGAAACTTTTCGGAAAGTACCAGGTGTGACAGACGTAGCAGTGGGGTATAGCGGCGGGGTTACTGAAAATCCAACATATGAAGAAGTATGTTCCGGGCAAACTGGCCACGCCGAGGTTGTAGAGATTGATTTTGATGAACAAAAAGTCAGTTTTGAGCAGCTGTTGACGGTTTTCTGGTCCTGTCATAATCCTACGCAACTGAATTACCAAGGACCAGATATTGGCACCCAATATCGAACAGCAATCTTCACCATGGATGAAGAACAAGCGGAAGTAGCAAAAGACTCAAAAAGAATAGAGCAAGAAAGTAAGATACATAATGGCGATATTAAAACTGAGATAACCCCAGCTCAAAAATTCTGGCGTGCAGAAGAATACCATCAACAATACATAGAGAAAAACAGAGGGAGATTTGGCCGTCTTTTTGGTTAAGATTTTCTCTGTGAAACGATGCTCAGCCTGAAGTCTAAGTATCATAGGAAATCTCTATATACTAAATAGACGTAAAAAAGAGATTTTAATGCACTTAACTCATTAGCTGTGTTCGTATTTCAAGCCTCCTAACTTTATGTACCGGTCTCGTGCCATTATCTTAGAAGGAAAAAACTATGGATGTTCGATTAGATAATAAGGTGGCTCTAATTACTGGAGGCAGCCTCGGTTTGGGGCGCGCCATGGCATTAAGATTTGCAGAGGCAGGAGCGTCAGTCGCTATTGCAGCAAGAGGAAAAGAAGCCCTCGAAAGCACCGCGGCCAAGATAAAACAAATCACTAGTGATGATAAAGTTACTGCACACGCCTGTAATGTTGCCGATGCTTCAGAAGTTCAGGACTTACACTCCAATGTCGTCTCTAAATTAGGTCCAGTTGATATTTTAGTGAATAACGCGGGTACCTCACAAAGGGGGCCTTTTCTAGAAGTATCTGATGAACTTTGGCAGAATGATATAGACTTAAAACTTTTTGCCGCCATTAGGTTGTCAAGACTGGTTCTACCCAGCATGCAGGATAAAAGATGGGGACGAATAATAAATGTATTAAATACAGCCGCCAAAGCACCTGGAGCCGAAGGAGCACCGACTGCCGTAAGTCGAGCCGCAGGAATGGCTTTAACAAAAGTTTTAGCCGGGGAATCCGCAAAACATAACGTGTTAGTTAATGCACTATTAGTTGGCTTAATAGATAGCAATCAACACCAAATCAAACATGAAAAATCCGGATCCGATTCCTCATATGAAAACTTTTTAGAACAAATGGCTATATCAAATAACATTCCAATGGGGCGAGTTGGAAAACCCGAGGAGTTTGCAGACATAGCTTGTTTTCTTGCATCTGAAAGAGCGAGTTATCTATCCGGAGTTGCTATTAATGTTGATGGTGGACGAAGCCCAGTCGTTTAAAATAATTTAACGACAATCAGTCGATACTGGGATAATTTGCTAATGGGCAAAACTGCTATACTTTCCCTAACGGCAATGATAGCAGGTCAAATTGCCGTTGCTATGGCGATTATGACAGTACCCGTTTTGGCACCGCAGATATCTGAGGATATGAATATTGAGCCCAGCAAAATTGGCCTGTACTCAGCTGTAGCATTCGCCGGGGCTATCACCTTCACATCTTTGGCTGGCTCGGTCATTGCGCGCTATGGCGCAATCCGGACAACTCAAATTGCACTCTGTTTAGGGGCTTTTGGCTTGTGTATCTCATTATTCATGTGGATACCCGCTTTTATCTTTGGAGCATTCGCAGTAGGAATGGGTTATGGAGTAGCCACGCCGGCAGCCAGTCATCTATTAGCTCGAACTATCGCTCCAGAACAAAGAGGTTTTATCTTTTCCATTAAGCAGTCAGGAGTTCCAATTGGTGGCTTTCTATTAGGCGTAACTATCCCAGTTATTGCCTTTCACAATAGTTGGCAATACGGTTTATTGACTATAATTTTCTTATTGTTCTTATTAATCCTGATGCTACAGCTAATTCGCACTCTGTTCGATACAGGTCTCGAGAAGAATAAAAAAATCTCGCCCGCAGAAACGGTGGCCGCAGTAAAACTTGCCGTCAAAGATGGTCGACTGTGGCCACTCGCACTATCATCTTTTATCTATGCAATGATGCAATTATCAATTTTCACTTTTTACGTTGTAGTGTTGGTGGAGCAAGTTAACCTTGATCCCGTTACCGCCGGAACCGTATTTTCAATTATGCATGTAGGAGGAATAGTTGGGCGTCCCCTTCTAGGATGGATAAGCGATAAAATATTGCCAGCTGTTCCCCTTCTTAGCCTAGTAGGGTTCGCTATCTTTCTTTGTAGTTTAGCTCTGGCCACACTTAGCGCTGATTGGCCCTATTTACTACTTTGCGCCTTGTCATTTGTAGCAGGTGTAGTTGCCGCAGGTTGGAACGGCGTTTATATCAGCGAAATTGCTCGAGTTATGCCATCGGCTGACGTTGGCCGAGCAACTGGCGGGGTTTCTGCGTTTACATTTTTAGGCGTAGTTATTGGACCGGCTGCCTTTACCACTATTGTTGGGTTTAGTGGAAGTTACTCTATTGCGTTCTTAGTTGTTGGTACTGTTGCTATTGGGCCAGCGGTTATTTTGTTACTTCAATATTTCAATCAAAAATAAACTGGTCAAACAAATAACTAACCGGTAAATTTTTAATAACCGCTTGGGGATATACAATGAAAATTACTGTTATGGGAACTGGGGGTGTGGGTGGCTATTTCGGTGCCCGGTTAGCTGACGCCGGCCATGACGTTGCGTTTATAGCGCGGGGAAATCATCTTAAAGCTCTAAAAAATAATGGGCTCACGGTTTACAGTGAACTTGGAAATTTAACAATAAACCCCATTAAGGTGGGTTATAACCCTGCAGAATTTGGGGTAGCCGATATTATACTGTTTTGCGTTAAGGCCTATGATACCCAGTCAGCAGCGAATTTAATAAAGCCCATAATGGGTGCCAATACCGGTGTCATTCCATTCTTAAATGGCATAGGGCATATTGAAATATTGAAGGAGACACTTGGTGAAAATTCGGTCCTTGGTGGAGTAGCAAATATCAGTGCATTAATAGAAGAACCAGGGGTGATACGACATTTTTCAACCATGCAAATATTAAGAGTTGGCGAACTCGACAACACCCCGAGTACAAGAATTGAAAAATTCCGGGAAGCCTGCGGAGATGCAGCCATAGATTGTCCCATTCCAGAAAATATTGAACGTGAGCTTTGGCAAAAAATTGTCATGATATGTACACTGGCCGGAGCAAATTGTCTTACCAGGTTGCCATTAGGAGAGTGCAGAACCAATCCGCAAACCCGAGAACTTATGGTCAACTTAGCTACTGAAGCAGTAGCTGTTGCTGAGTCGTTAAGCGTCCCTCTTCCCAAAAACCAAGTTGAACTAACTATGAAACTTCTTGATGCACTTCCAGAGACGATGAAGGCTTCAATATTAGCTGCTCTCGAAAAAGGAGAAAAGCTGGAAGCTTCGGCCCTCAATGGAGCTATAGCGCGTTTGGGTCGTAAAAACCAAATTGATGCACCAAATCACACGGCAGTCTATGCGGCACTATCGCCCCATGAAAATGGCACCCCGAAAGAATAAACTTGAAAAGTAGAAGGAAAAAAAATGTTTCCAAAACGGCCTGACTTAAAAATTCAATTCTCCCATATTGCTTATCAATTTGAAAAGCAATTTTCTCTACGAAATATGGGCATAGATAATTACTCCACTTGGTCTCCTGAAGAAACGGCTGAACGTATTTCAGAAGCAGACATTATAGTAGCAACCGGCTTTTGGAAAAATGAACTACTGGAGCGCGCAAACCGCTTGAAACTTATTCAAGTAGCGGGAGCCGGTTATGACCAATTCGATGTAGACGCGATAAAATCAAAAGGTATTCGAATGGTTAATGGCAGAGGCGTTAACGCCAACGCTGTAGCAGAACATGCAATGGCTTTAATACTTGGCATCTCACGACAAACACATCTTGCAAGAGATGCTCAACAGCAAAAAATATGGAGGGGCATGAACCCCGATTTGGGGACAAGAGAAGAAGAGCTTGCTGGAAAAAACATGTTAATTATAGGAGCAGGCCAAATAGGTTCGAAAATCGCTTCTATAAGTCGAGGCTTTGGGATTAGAACAACCGGGATGAGGCGGAATATATCACAGATCGACAACAGTTTTGATTTTTCTTTTCCGGTCGGAAACAAATTGGATCAACTTGCTAAAGCCGATATTGTCGTGCTCTGCTGTCCTTTAACTCCAGAAACAAAGGGTATTATTGATAGCGAGGCTTTCGGTGCCATGAAAAATTCAGCCTATCTCATCAATGTGGCACGCGGTGCATGCGTCATTGAAAGTGATTTAATCACAGCACTAAAAAATGGTGAAATCGCTGCAGCTGGAATAGATGTCACAGACCCGGAACCCTTACCCCCCAGTTCAGAACTTTGGGGAATAGAAAATGTAATATTAACACCTCATACTGGAGGTGAAACCCGTCTATATGAAGATAATGTTCTGGATATCCTGATCGAGAATATTCAAAGACTAGAACGCGGAGAGACAGACCTTTTAAATCAGATTGTTTGAAATGCAGCTCTCCAAACCTTCATAATCATTGAGCGTTTAATAGAGTGATTTGATAACTTTAACGCTTACTAGGATTATTAGGACTAACGAATAAGAAGCTAAAGGGAATAGCAACAGCAGAAGCGATAGCGAATAGCTGAAAGGCTTTTAGATACCCAATCATCTGCGCTTGTCTCATGATCTCTCCGCTCAAATTGAATAATCCAGTGATCCCATCGAAATTCCAACCACCTGCAAGAGCCGGAAAACGGAACAATTCATTGAACGGGTTCATGCCATTGGTCATATCAGAATAATTAAGGGCTGAACTCTGTATTAGTATAGATATACTTATTGAAATGAAAACACTGCTTCCAAAATGTCTCAGCAAGTTAAAAACACCCGACCCTTCAACCATATACTTTGGAGTTAATGTAGAAAACGCAAGGACAGCCATCGGTGTATACGCTAATCCAAACCCAAACCCTTGAAGGCAATTCGTCCAGAAAACATCAAATTCAGTTAGGTTTATGCTCAAATGCCCCATTTCCCATCCAGCGACAGCCTGGCAAGCTAAACCCACCGCCAGTGCAAGTCGCGGCGCTTTCCTTGTAAATTGAACAACAATGAAAAAACTAAGCCAGTTACCAAACCCTCGAGCAGCAATCAAATATCCAACAAGAGAGTCGGGGTAACCTCTAAGTTCCTGCAATAATGGTGGAAATAGCACAATTGGCGTATAGCTTAACCATCCCATGGCAAAAGCTGTAATGCAACCAAGTGTAAAATTACGGTCCAAAAATAATTTGAGATTCAAAAACGGATTCTGACTTGTAAGCGAATGGACAACAAAAATGTAAAAACAAATCACGGCTAAACAAGCTTCTATAATTATTTCTGAAGACTCGAACCAATCGAGACGCTGCCCTCTATCCAACATTAATTGGATAGCACCGATTGCTATAGCTAATGCTATAAATCCGGTGAAATCAAACTTTTTGGCAGTGCCTTTTTCTTGATCCCCAACTGATATGGCCGCCACGCCAAGACAGGCTATTCCTAGTGGGACTATCATAAAGAAAACCCACCGCCAATTAAATTCCTCGGCCACAACACCGCCTAGAATTGGCCCCAAAACAGGACCAATCACACCACCTATACCCCACATCATCAGAGCCATAGGATGCAGCCTGCGCGGAAATGTGGCTAAAATCATACCTTGCCCCAAAGGCATCAAGGGGGCTCCAAAAGCCCCTTGACCTACTCGGCATAAAACCAATGATTCCAAAGAATCGGAGAGTCCGCAAAGCGCAGAAAAAATAGTGAACCCGCCAAGGCTAACGAAAAGAAGGTTGCGCCAACCAAGTGTTTGGGCTAGCCAACCTGTTAGAGGTGTCGCTATTGCTGTAGCCACCAGATTAAATGTCACCACCCAAGCGATTTGATCCGACGTCGCGGCCATGGCGCCCTTTAATTGAGGCAGAACTACGTTTGCTGAAGTGATAGTCATTCCAAACGTCAGTGTTGTTATCTGCACCGTCGCTAGAATTAGCCAATGCCGTAGTCCAACCTCTTCTGTTTCCGCTCTTGACGAACTACTCATTAAAACTACTACCAAGTCTGCTATAAACAGGTTTAAGCTAGATAAAAATGAACAAAATAAAATCAAACACTTTTGCACCCAGTGCTTGGAAAGTAATGCATTAATAATGGGAACTATACCAAAAATAATGATATAGCGATTATGATTTTGCTGGGAATATTTACGTTAGTTTATTATTCTAGTTAAAACTGTGTTTTGGATACCTAATGACAACAAGATTAATAAGCGATTTGGGAGGCCTTCCCGCAGGATCGATTGATCGATCTGAACATGAACCCACGATGACTGAACGTAGGATCGATGCAATGATGATATTGCTGAGAGCTAAGCCACGTTCTTTTTGGGTTTCTGATGAAAATCGTCGAACAATCGAAAGTTTAGAACCAACAACTTATGCAGAATCCGCCTATTACGAAAGGTGGGTGCTAGCAATGAAGAGTCTTCTACTTGAAAAAGGGATTTTAACAGAGGCAGAGCTTGACGAAAAAGTTTCTGAAGTGCGCTCCAGAAAGCAGCTGGCCAAAATATGACCAATTTATTTAATATCGGAGATCTTGTAAGGGTTGGAGATGCGTTACCACCAGGTCATATCCGCACTCCAATGTTTTTGCGAGGGTGCAAAGGAACAATAATAAAGCACTTTGGGAGCTTTCCAAATCCTGAGAGGCTTGCATATGGATTAAATGGGTTACCCAAAATTAACCTTTATCAAGTTTTATTTGAAATGGACGAAGCGTGGGACGGTAAGGGCGATTATGCGGATGGCGACACTATAACCGCTGATATATATGAAACTTGGTTGGAAGCAGTATGAACAGTCATACAACAGATCACGAGCATGGACACGATCACACGGTCTTTCAAAAAGATATCACCGAACCCAAGGAAGATTGGGAATTCTTAGAAATAGCTATCAGAGAGTTATTGATTGAAAAGAATGTTCTTTCCGCAAGAGAAATACAAGATGAGATTGAAGCTTGGGAGAAAAAAAACCCAGAAAAGGGCGCTGAAATAATTGCTAGATCCTGGGTGGACGATGACTTCAAAAATAGATTACTCAGTGATGGTAATAAGGCGGTGGCTGAATTAGGCTTCACGGTTGAGTCACTAAAGTTAGTAGCATTAGAGAATACGGATGAGCTACATCACATGGTTGTTTGCACACTTTGCTCCTGTTATCCAAGAACGCTCTTAGGTGTTCCACCTTTATGGTACAAATCTCGCGAATACCGTTCCAGGGCCGTAAGGGAGCCACGTGCTGTTCTCAGAGAATTTGGAACCACTATTCCAGATTCTGTAGAGATTAGAGTAGTGGATTCGACAGCAGATTGCCGTTATTTAGTAATCCCAAGACGGCCTGCTAACACCGAGAAAATGAGTGAAGCAGAATTAGTTAAATTGATAACTCGCGATTCTATGATCGGCACTGCCGAGGCCTTGGATCAGCACGGGCAACGCTCTTAATAGCGTGGATGATCCTATCAATTCCTAGAAAATTCAAAAATAACTGTCGGCTTTTATACCGTATTCTGCCGCCGCGCTTGTTATAGATTTCCAAACACCCTCGCTAACACAAATACCTTCTTCCCTAGCTTTTTGCGCGAGAGAAGTCTCGCGTTCTCCCGGCAAGATTACTTGTCCGTCGGGATCTACTGGTTTCGAGCCACGAACCTCGTCCACAAACTCTTTCGCTGACTTATCGTATGCCGACTTTGGTCTAAAGGTGTCTACTTTAATTAATATAAGCAGCCAATTATACTCCACTGCAGCACCAAGCATCGCATCTCCCATTAACTCAGCAATTATACCTAACCCACTGCCTTTAGTTCCGGCGGCCGGTAATAGTGCTCCTCCATTATAGAAATCCTCGGGATTAGTAGACGACTTTCCTTCTTTATCTATAATAATATCTTCGGGCAATTTATGACCGTTCGCCCTAGCAACAGCAACCTTACCTGCAGGCCAATTGGAGATAGCAAAATCACACACAACAGGGTCATCAGTAAGACCCGGCATTCCAAGTGTATAAGGGTTAGTACTCATTACTGGGTCTTTCCCTCCGAAGGGAACTACATTGCCCCATAATTTCCTGCCACCGCCACCAAAACTTACGGCCAAAAACCCCGCATTAGCGGCCTGTTCAGCATAGGCACCCATTCTTCCAGTATGACCACATTCCGTTATTCCCGCAGCAGCAATGCCTTCAACTTTTGCTAATTCAATAGCCGCATCAGTTGCTTTCCTCATCGCGACTATACCGATGCCTCTCGAACCATTCACATGTAATAAACTGCTCTTTATCTTATCAACAATCGGTTCTGCTTTTGGATCAATGACATGACGTTGTGCTTCACCAAGATATAAACCCAACCGATTAATACCATGGCTTGGGACACCCTTCATTTCAGCATCAACAAGATGTGCCGCAACGATTTCTGAGTTAGCAAGCGAAAAACCTCCCGCCACCAATGCATCTTTAATGAAATTAATTAAGGATGTTGGTTGAAGTACTGGACTACTCATAATGACTACTTTCACTCATATAAACGAGAAATTAACGGGTTATTATTAGATTTGTAACTCTAATTTTTAAACCAAAATTGTTATCCTTGTGCTAAAGACATTATTTTATAATTTTTCATATTGAAAAAGTTTTTTTATACAACTCTATTGGATCTAATAAAATGTCTCCAAACGATAACCCTTGGATCGCGCTTGCGGCAACACCTGATTTACCTATAGCACGAACCGCCGTAAATCGTGTTGTTAAGGATATTGCTGAAGTCCGGGAAATACACGTGCCCTATAAACCACTCTCGGAGAAAGAAGTTATTTTTTGGGCAGAACAACTGGAAGGGGCAAAAGGTATATTGCTTCGTTCAGGCTATATTACGGCTCAATTTCTAAAATATTTACCTGATCTGAAAATAGTTGCGGTCCATGGTGCAGGTATTGACCCAGTCGACCTTCAAGCGTGCTCTGAGCATGAGATTTACGTGACAAATACACCCGGCGCTAATGCTGATGCCGTGACGGAGATAACAATTGGATTAATGCTCTCATTAGCCCGAAAAATTCCAGATTCTGCTTATCAGGTGAAACAAAATTTAGCCTGGGATGATGCAAGACATACAGGAAGCGAACTTAAAGGAAAGACTCTCGGTTTACTTGGATTAGGGGAAATAGGGAGACGCGTTGCCATCATAGCAAAAGCATTTGGGATGAATGTAATAGGACATGATCCAGGAATTTCTGAGAGCCAAGTTCAAAAAAGAGGGGCTAAACCTGTTAGTCTACTCGAATTAGCCCAAAATAGCGATTTTGTATCACTTCATGCTCCGGCTATAGATGCCACCCGACATGTTATAAACAAAGATTTTTTTTCTAAAATGAAACCAACTTCGTTTATTATTAACTGTGCCCGGGGCAGTTTAATTAATGAAGTAGAGTTAGCCAATGCTCTCACTGAAAAACGTCTTGCTGGCGCTGCACTAGACGTTTTAGAGGGAGAACCCCCAAATCCCAAAAGTCCAATATTCAATGCCCCCAATGTAGTATTAACGCCTCACATGGCAGGCTCCACATCAGAATGTCTAAACACTATAGCAGAAACTGCCAGTGGCGACATCATTCGGGTCTTCAATGGCGAAGTGCCAAGAAACGCACTAAATGGCCCTTTTTAATCTCAAATTGCGATTACACCTTCACTGCTATTATGTAATCATTTATCAACGCCTTAGGATATTCGGTACTCCTCAAGCGCTTTCCAGTCAAAACTAATACCATGACCGCTTCTTTCATTAGCACTAGCGTAACCATCTTGTATCTTTAGAGGCTCTATTATAAATCGCTCTAATCCAAAACCATGAACCTCTAAATAAGAGGCATTCGGAATAGCCCCAAGAAGATGCACATGGATATCGTGAACCCCATGTGAGGTGACTGGTAAATTCCGTGCCTCTGCAAGTTTTGCAACTTTCATCCAAACAGTGATACCTCCACAATTAGAAACATCCGGTTCTATATAGCTGACCCCATTTGCTTCCAGCATATGTTGAAAATCGAAGAGTGTATGTAAGTTTTCCCCCGCCGATATTGGCACCCCACCTTCCGAGAGAATCCTTCTGTGGCCTTGGAAGTCTTCTGGTATGGTTGGCTCTTCCAGCCAAACAAGATCAAATTCTCGAAAAGCCCTAGCAGCCCTAATAGCATCATCAACCGTCCATCTCATATTAGCATCTACCATCAATGGAAAACCGCTCCCAAGATGATTACGCATAGTCTTAATTCTCTCGACGTCTTCATGCAGATTATCGCGTCCGACCTTCATCTTAATTGCCCGAAACCCTTTGCTTAGGTTTTGGTCAGTCTGAGCCAACAAGTCATCGAGACTGAACATCAAATCTATACCACCAGCATAGGCTTTTACTTTTGGGTCGGCCCCTCCAAGAAGTCGCCAAAGTGGGAGACTTGTTCTTTTCCCCAGTAAATCCCAAAGCGCTATATCAATTGCCGATAATGCATGAATTACAAGGCCACCTCGACCCGCATAATGCAGTTTCCACCAAAGTCCATACCATATTTCTTCAATGCGGGTTTCATCACGATCCAGTAAAAAAGGAGCCATATCAGACCGCATTACCGAGTGAATTGCCCGTGCACCTGCTCCAAGCGTGTAGGTGTAGCCTAACCCTTCTCGACCTTCATCATCTAAAATCCTTGCGGTAATCAGTTCAAAACTAGCCATATCGCCGTGCATACTATCTGAAAGAACCACGGGTAAAGGAATACTGTAATGACCAACTTCTACATTTTTAATTGTCATATCAAATCCTGCATCTAGTGAACTTCACAGACAGAGTTTACTATAAAAAATTTTAATATTATAGAGATTGCAATTCGACGATTAAATGACGAAGATACTGTAACGACTACAAGGTGAGGAATAGAAATGGCCAGGATATCCTACGCAGAGCGCGATGATGTACCAACCCGACTACAGCATCTTTTTGACGATATGTCGACATATGGGCCCTTTGGAAGTTTAGTCGGGGCGATGGCACACCGCCCTCCAATATTCGAACACGTTTTTGGAATGTTAACGGATTTACGAAAAGAAGGTGTCTTACCCCGACGATATCTGGAACTCGCACTGGTTGCGGTGTCAAAACTAAATGAGTGTGATTATTGTGTCGCTCATCATTCCCCGTTTCTTACCATAGAGGGTGTTTCGCCACTAGGAGCGGAGAATATATTAGATTACAAAGATCATCCTGAGTTTGATGAAATAGATAAATTGGTCGTCGAATACTCTATCGGCGTAAGCAACGATTTTAATCGCGTGAGAGACGCCATGTTCGCCAGACTCAAAAAACATTTTACCGAGAAACAAATCGTTGAACTAACTTGGAGAATAGCGCTCTGTGGTGCTTTCAATAGATTTAATGATGTATTACAACTCGATTTAGAAGCAGATGCCTTAGCAAAAATTGCATAGTAGTTCTAACATCCGCAAAACAGTTTAGAGCGTATCATATATAATTTTAAATCGGCTACGCCCGTGTTTGAGCGCATTGAACGCATGTTGTCGTAGCAGGATCAATTTCCAGCCGTTTTTTGGGGATGAGCTCATCACAAACACAACAGAAACCATAATCGGAATCTTTTATTCGTTTAATAGCGGCATCAATTCTTGTTATATCGGTTTTTCTGCGACGTTGTGTTTCTTTTGCCATGGCTTGCGATTGCATAGCATCCATCCGCGATAAACGACCAACTTTTGTCTGGTCCAA
Source organism: SAR116 cluster bacterium AG-447-C21 (assembly GCA_003212315.1). Lineage (GTDB taxonomy): Bacteria > Pseudomonadota > Alphaproteobacteria > Thalassobaculales > Thalassobaculaceae > UBA7326. The sequence goes on from QCQB01000027.1 coordinate 19,212, forward strand.
CTCAACGGGTCGAGAATTGTCGCGCACATTATCGATAAGTTCTTGAAGTTGAACCTTTTGTTCCTGCAAAAGTCTTAAGAAAAAGTTATAGTCTGGTTCTGTGCACAATCTAAAGGCACCCCGAATCTCGTCATTTCAAACTACTTAAGAGAAAACAGCGAATGTGTTGTTCATCATATTGAGCCATTAAACGGTTGGTGCTTGACCTGCCACAGTGGTTCGATGCATCACCCTACGATAATCTTCGTCTGGCCATGGGTTGCCTCGGTGTAAAACAGCTTGGTTGTCCCACATCACCAAATCAAGAGGCTTCCATTTATGGCTGTAAACAAACTCTGGTCTTGTTATCCACGAAGTCAATTCTGTAATCAAAGCACGACTTTTTGGATAATCCCAGCCCTCGACAAAATGGCAATGGCTACCCAAGTACAAAACCTTCCGGCCTGTCTCAGAATGTTTTCTAATCAAAGCCTGCCGGACCGGTTGTAAGTTTCTTTTCTCCTCCTCCGTAAAAATATCCCCAACAATTAATTGCCGAGAAAAAACAATAGAATGTTCACATATAAGGCCCTCTAAATCGTCTTTTGTAATACCAGATAATGAACCTGGCCATTCATCATACGCAGCACGAGCGTCGGCAAATTGTGTTTCGCCACCAATTGGAGGGACCTCCCTACCTGACAATAATGATATATTGGCGGGGATGGGTTTAAACGACGAATCTGAATGCCACAGATTATTGCCTCTATGGTATTTAGATTTTTCATGATCATGCGGACGAATTTTATTATCATCACCCACATTGGAAATCCTAGAAATTTCTGGCCGTGTTACTCCACCGTATTGATCAAAACCTAATGAGGTCTCTAGCGCTCCAAACCGCTCTGAGAAAGCTATTTGCTGGTCATCATTGATATTTTGATCTCGAAGAACCAAAACTGCATATTTATAGAATGCATCTCGAATGATAGAAAAATCTGCATCGTTCAATGATTTTCCGAGATCAAGGTTTACCACCTCCGCCGCGAATTCACTGCCCGGTTTTAAAGGTTTTATTACAAGGTTCATCTCTATCCAAACTCTTAGTAAATAGTAACACCACTATCAACTGACATAATTTGGCCAGTTGTGATCACAGATTCATCAGACCCCAAATAGACAGCCATGTCAGCAATATGTATGGGCATCCCGAAGCCTAATAAATGTTGTTCCGATATCTTTTTGATTTCTGGCGACTCATCAACCAGTTTTTTTACTCTATCAGACAATGTGACGGATGGTGCTATAGCATTTACTCGAATTTTATTTGGTGCATATTCTACCGCCATCGACCGCGTCATAGACGCAACTCCGCCCTTGGCTGCTGTGTAGCAATCTCTTCCTGGAAGTGCCATTAACGCCACATTCGAAGACATATTAATAACAGAACCACCTCCCGATTTTATTATTGCTGGTATACCATGTTTCGAACATACAAATGTTCCAAACAAATCGAGTTTGATGACCCTCCAGAATTCGTCATCCGGCGCCTCGGTTACAGGCCCATCCTGCATTGTAGAGCCACCTGCGTTATTGTGAAGAATATCCAGTTTACCAAAACGCTCCAATGCCTCAGAGACCGCGTTTTTAACACTTTCATGGCTTGTAACATCGGTTTCGATAAATACGGCGTCACCGCCGCGGTTACCCGCTGCATCTCTGGCTAGCTGCGCCGATTCTTCACCAAGATCAGTATTTATCTCAGCGACGATCACGCGGGCGCCTTCCTCTACAAAACGGATTGCCGTAGCACGCCCTATCCCGCCACCACCGCCTGTGATTATTGCTACTTTTTCTTTAAGTCTTCCCATTTCGCCCCACCTTTTAAAAATAGTTGGGATAAAACTATCACTCTAAAATAGATTTAGAAAATTATTACCATTCACAATCTCTAGTGTGATGTAATTCTTAGTTAAAGAGATTAAAGATTACGCTATTTCTTTAATGAGCAAAAATAACAGGTATCTTAGCCTTATCTAATATTGCGCGCGTCGCACCACCAAAAATCATCTGTGTTAGTCGACTTTGGGTAAATGCCCCTTTTACCAGAAAGTCTACATTAGCATTTTCAGCAACTTCAAGCACCCGTTCTCCAGGATTTCCCGCAGACGCACCACGCTTAAATTCTGCTTCAATTTCATGTCCTGCAAGATACCGTTGAAGTGCGGTCCCGTCCGGGCCAGCGTGGACCCAACCATCAACCTCTATGATATATACTTTTTTAGCACATCTTATAATCGGCATACTCAGCGCTAAAACCCGAGCCGTTTCAGTACTATGGTTCCAAGCAATACCAACCGTATCCCCAAAATCGCCTTCCCATTTTTGTGGAACGACGAGAACTGGGCGTCCTCCCTCAAATAAAGCCATTTCAAATAACGTTTGCCAATGAGGATTCTCACGAGACCGACCGACCATTGTCACGTCTTGCACACGACATATCTCTCCAACTTGACGCCAATTAGACAAACTGGTCATATCAACATTCAGTTTCTCACTGGCAACAGGTGGATGACATTTGGCCGCTCTATCAACAATATTTTTCTCAGCGGCAGATTTTTGAGCCTCGATTTCGTCGTCTAATCCATCATATGACACTACCCCTCCACTCATCGGATCCACTATAACCGGGTCTGGAAGTCTCGGGTAAAACATAGCAGTAATCGAAGCATTGGTTCGAGCAGCAAGATGACCTGCTGCGGCTATTGGAACATCATTAGATGTATCTGCACCAAACGGAAGTAGGATCTGCCTCATAGTTCACTCTCCTAATTTGGATTCAAAAGTCGGTTGCGGACTACTCCAAAGGAGGTTAACACAGTATACAATAACTTGAACACATATATGTTGGGCCTTTTAACCAAGCATGCCAGTTCCGTCATTCAATGACCAGTCAAATTGATAACGCACGGGCATTTTAGGATTTATTTTTTTGAGCGTACCAGGGACTATATAATTCTTGATAGCGGATAACTGACTAGCTTTATCACGACCGAACTCAGTGGGATATTTTAGGAATAGATCTGATAGCACCAATTCACCATTTTCGATGAAGAGTCCCTTTGAATGGTTGATGAAGTCTAAAGCGGCTCCATCTAACATTCTATCTACCCAATCCCCAGTGAACGGCTTGATTGGTATGTTGGGGGAACCGAGCGCCGCATCACACAGACCATAGTGGAGCCTCGGGTCATCAAAGAGTTGCAATAGAACTTTGTGACGCAAGTCGCTTAAGCTAAATTTCTCGTTTCGGATATCAATAAGCTTTTCATTAAAGGCATCATTAGTGAACGGAGGAAAACCAAATTTAATATCTTGAATTGATAGAACCAAATAACGACTCAAAATCAAACGAACTGCCAATGCATTATAAAAGTTTAACCAATAAGCATACTGTTCCCGCCTACTGAGATTCTCTACCGGAAATGATGACAGATTATGAAGGTAGATATCTAATAGTTCTTTATCCTCTAATGTGACATCGCCATAAGCAAATAAATGGTTTCTATCAGAAGTAATTACCAGATATTTTTTCAGGAGATAGGCCCAAGAATTATGATCAACAAATTGCTTTGATTGATTGGAATATCTTTGCCACCAGTTTTCTGTCGCTTTTGGAAGATATATTTTGTTGGCGCTGCACGCAGAGCAAACCAAAGAGAGATGTAATGCGATGAAGCTACGACGCGTCAGTGCCATACTATTCTTCCAAAAGTCCACATTCCCTATAAAATACCACAAAAATTATTTTTTAATCGATCTGAACTTCAACCGAACCAACTCCATCGACGTTGTAGATAGCATGGTCGCCGCGAGTCAAAAACTTAGTCGCTAGCGTTGAACCACTCATAACGATATTCCCTTTTTTAAGGGGTCTCCCTTGTTCAGCAAGCAAGTTTGCGAGCCAAGCTAGAGCGTTCAACGGGTTTCCCATGGCATCTCCAGTATTTGCCCGTTCAACGATACCATTAAACGACAAATCAACAGGGGTTGAGGATAAATCAATAGATTGCCAATCATATCTTGGCGAACCTAAAACAACACCACCGCACCACGCATTATCAGCAATCAACGTCATGGGGTCTAAATTTGAATAATCCGCATCTCTGTCCTCAATTAATTCAAAAGCCGGCATGATTGCTTTCACAAATGCTCCGACTGACTCTGCATCGTAATGAGAATTTTTTGGAATATCCTCGGCAATCTCAAATGCTATTTCAAACTCCAAACCCAAACGAACAAATTGATCTAGTTCAATTTTTGCTGGGGATTGATGCACTGTTGAACTAAAAATAGCGGCGCCGACTGGTTTATCCACCCCGACTAGTTCCTGTATAGCCTTGGACGTCAACGCTATTTTATACCCTGCAACCGTTCCACGCCCTCCCTGTTCCCATAACCTATTCAATGCCTTTTGCACTTTATAGGAATCAAGCACAGAGTCAGGAGCCAGATCACCTGCTAAATTCTGAAATCTCGATTTCGAAGCGTGGCTCTCGTGAAGATATTTGGCTATCTTTTCAATTTTCATTTCATCAGACATGCTTGTCCCTAAAATACAAATTAATTCCTAGAACTAGTATCAGTTGATTAAGTGGTAACCATAATACACTAATTAAAAAACCGGGAGACTAAAATTCCATGTCTCACTAGCTAAAACCCAGCGTTCTATGTCATTCAGTCAGTGACAGCTTGAAGAACAGAGGAGAAAAAATGATAAAGGGCTTGCATCATAACGCATACCGATGCCGGGACTCGGAGGAAACCCGAAAGTTTTACGAAGATTTTCTTGGTCTACGATTGGCAGATGCGTTTGAGATCCAAACAACTCAGACTAATAGAGCCACCTCCGTTTTACATTCTTTTTATGAAATGGGAGATGGATCTTTCCTTGCATTTTTCGAAGCGCCAGATCAACCATTTGAATTTAAGAAGCAGCATGATTTTGATCTACACATTGCTTTAGAAGTGGAGCCCTCGGTTCTAAAAGAAATGTTTTCAAAGGGGAAAGCATCAAAAATAGAAACCCGGGGCATTTCTGATCATGGTTTTATCCACTCGATTTATTTTAGAGATCCTAACGGTTATGTTATAGAATTAACTGCAAAGATTAAAAGCTCAAAAAACAACAATAGGGATCCCAAAGATGTCTATTCCATTTTAAACAAGTGGCAAGCAAACAAGTCAAAATAGTTAAGAGCTGGTTTATCTCAATTTTGGTTCAATTCCTCGTATTCCTTATCTAGGCGTTTTTGTCGTTCTATTTCGTCTAATTCAGCGTCATACAAATGACGGTTAATATAGTATTCGTTCAAGGCCGCTTTAAAATTTAATCTTGATGCATCCAATTTACTCTTTAACACGACGTTCAAAACTCTTCGAACTGCATAAAGCACACCTAGACCGACACACGCCAAAACTATGCCCCACCAGCTATATGCCCAAATTGACAATGCTGTTCCCACCACCATCACCAATGAAGCGAGCCCTTCAGAAAGTAAAATATCTCTTGCTGTTATCTTTTTTAAATCCTCTTCTTTTAAACCATAATCTTGAACTCTAGGCATCACTGGCGCGATCGTTTTCCGGTTTTTACTGCTCATTTTTTCAATACCAAAAGAAAGGTTTTTTAAAAATACATTATCAATCAGATATGCTGTGACTAGAAATTACGTAATCACTCAGCGCTTCCCAATCGGCTTCAAATCCTAAACCAGGTTTTTCCGAGAGATCTAGTGATGACTCAGAGGCGTCAAACAAGTAATGAGGTTTCACGATGAGGTCTATGAATGCTGTTTCAAGGAGTGTGGGTTCGGGTCTTGAGGCAGCTAAATGTGCAGTGGCGTTATAGCCAGGCCCCCAATAAAAGCAGTGCGGAACAACGCACACCGAGTAGGCTTGCGCCAAAGTGAAAATACGTTTCATACCAGAAATACCGCCGCATTTGGTCACACTCGGTTGGATGTTATCGACGGCCTCCGCTTCAAAAGCCGATTTAAATTCATGCAATGTCGTCATATTTTCGCCTGCGGAAATCGGCACCCCCTCTGCCCTAACTTCAGCTAATCCGATAAAATCCTCAGGAGGCCAGACTGGTTCTTCTAACCAATGGAAACCATCATATAGAATTTCCTCAGCGATGGCTTTTGCCTCCGAAACAGTCCAGGGACAATTTACGTCTAGACATATATTATCCTCTTGTTCAACTGCGTTACGAGCAGCCCTAAACGCTGGAATGGTTGACTCGTGCAGTTTTATAGTTGAATAACCGTTCTGCTTTGCTCTAGTTACATTCGCCGCAACGGCGTCTATATCCCCTCCGTAACGCATTAGGCTTGCATACTTTTTTAATATGCCACTATCTCCACCCAATAATCTGAAGACTGGAATTCCTGCTCGCTTCCCAGCTAAATCCCACAAGGCTATATCAACTGCAGAGAGCCCATACATCATTGGACCTGACCGACCCAATCCGTGCATAGGTCGTTCTATTTCATCTATACGTTTTGCGATGCCTCTCGCATCTTTACCTAATAACATCGGACCAATAATATTATTCAAAACCGCCTCTGTTCCTGGCGCCATAGCATGGCCGAATGCCTCACCCCATCCCTCAAGACCATCACTGGTTTTTATCTTCACCATAATGCATTCCATACTCAGCCAAGCATCAAGTGAAGGACGCATTCCTTTTCTCGGGCCTCCCGTCTCAAATGGCAATGATACTCTTATTACTTCAAAGTCTGTTATCTTCGTCATTATTGAGCTCCAGAAGTAAGTGGCATTGAGGGATAGAAAATCTCAATGTACCGAAGAGTAACGCAAGGTGGATTATCTTGTAAATAAAACCACTACGGTTTGCCTTCCCATCGGCTCAAGTCTGAGGTATCTATTGCAGAAGGGGCCCCGTAGCTCAGTAGGATAGAGCGACAGATTCCTAATCTGTAGGCCACAGGTTCGAATCCTGTCGGGGTCACCACTTCAAGATAGATATTTCAGTATAAAGACGAAATTCAAACATTCGGTTTGTTGAAGCAAAAACAAAAACCTCATAAAAGCGATAAGTTTTATTTTTCACAAAATTGTTGTTGTTGGAAAGACTATTATTCGAATTTAATAGGAAGGGTCTAATTAGCAGCACCCGCAACTTTTTTCTTTGGCTGCCTAGATTTCTTTGCTAATTCTTTCTCGACTTTCAACTTCAACATCCTCGATGCATTTTCTTCAATCTCAAATGTTTGTTTTTCGAGTTTATGCTCAAAATATTCGTAGAGGTTGGAAAAACCAAGCTTTGCGGCTCTTTTTTCTTCGTAAGCTCAGCGACCCTTTAAGTTCTCTATTTTTTCTAATATCTGCACATTTTCCATGGGGACAAAATCTCTAAAACATTATAACAAGCAAGAAAATTTCGTTGTTTCTTAACTAAGTATTTACTCTTTCAACAAGGAGATGCACCTTTCGTCAATGTCACGAATGATCCAAAAAAATTAATTCTTCGTACTCGATTTGGGGATTTTAATATGGTGCAGATTAGCATTAACAATGACGGGACGATTATAATAGCCGATGAAAATACAACAATAGGTTATGTTGTAACAGATACATCAAAGGGTGAACTTTCATACCTTTTCGTTAATCCCGCATTTAGACGCCGAGGTTTCGGCACTTTACTCTTGAAAGAAGCAGAGAAAATGGCCGGTAAAAACCTTTTCCCTGCAGAACCTATCTCCCCTCTTGGACGAAAATTCTTTAATCACAACAGTCATGTTGAATGCGACAAAAACAGGATACTTGAATCGAAGTGTCAGCAATCTGTTTCGCGTGATTTAATTCCGAACGAATAGACTCAAGATTGCCCACATCGCCTAGTCGCTCACAACACTCCGCATAGCCAAGTAAACTCCATATGTTAGCCGGATGCTGTGATGGACGAACAAGCGTATCATCTAACCCTAAATCCGCACGATATACCTTCGTTGCTTCATCTATATGCCCCTGTTCCAGTAACAAAGCACCTAAAGCATGCCGAGGAGGCATCATCCATGACCAAGGCTCCGAATAGTTTAGATTATCGTAACAATCGACAGCCTGCCGGAGATGATCAAAAGCAATTTCATAGTTCTGGCGTCTATATTCAAGTTCGCCTGCCAACATTCGTTTGGCAACTTCTAATACATCTTTTGAATCATTATGAAAAATGATCCTTTCTTCTGGTAGGGCCAAAACAGCATCGCTCAATTTGCTTTGTTGCATGAGGGCTTCATCAATATTTCCAAGAACTGCGTGAGCGATACCCTTTGCGTACTGCCATATTGCATAGGTAACGCAAAACAGTTTTGGTTCTGATGGCAAAGGCTCATCTAAAATTTCTTGCCACTTTCCAAACCTGATTAATACGTGAGCCTTCATACTACTAAAAGCCTCAAGATAATTTACTAAGAATGCGTGATCGCTGTGCAGGTATTCTGGGAGTACAATAGATTGCATTTGTTCTGCAGCACGTATTGCCGGTTCGTACTGACCAGCGAACA
>QCQB01000028.1 GCA_003212315.1 SAR116 cluster bacterium AG-447-C21
ACTTAGGGCAAACCCAATTCCCCTTCTTGCTTTATCCCCCGAGGATATTGAACTTCCTCACTTTTTGAAGCTTTCTATAGAAATACGCGAAGTTTTGAATGGAGGTTTGGGTTTTTGCGTTCTGAATAAGCTACCTGTTGCAAATATGAGTGAGTGTGAAGCGATAGCTATTTATTGGTTACTTGCTCAATTGGTTGGACGCCCTGTTGCTCAGAAATGGTCAGATGGACGAATGATATATTCAGTGATGGATTTGGGTCGTCCTTCAGGAAATGGGGTGCGACCTGATGTTACTAATGAAGAACAAAGTTTTCATACCGACAACTCTTACAATATCTCTCCCCCCGACCATGTTGGGCTCTTGTGTTTGCGTCCGGCCGCCGAAGGTGGTTTGAGTAGAATAGTTAATATGGCAGCCGTACTAGAAGTCATGAATGAACAATACCCTGGTTGTGTTCCTCGATTATATCAACCATATTTTTTTGATAGGCAACGCGAGCATTCTGACCCGGATAAAAAAACCATCTTCATTCCACTTTTATGTGATGAAGAGGGTAGGCTCCGTGTAAGGGTATCTAGGAATTTAATTTACCAAGGTTATAAGCTTGAGGGTAAGATGATTGACGCAATTGGAGAAGCTGCTCTTGACGCTTTTTTTTCAGTTATAGATGACCCCAAAATGTTTATTGAATTTCAGTTCGAGCCGGGACAAATACAATTTTTAAACAATCGTTTAATAGGTCATAAACGAACAGGTTTTAAAGATGCACCAGAGCTTGGAGTCAAAAGGAAGCTTTGCAGAATTTGGTTGCGGGAGTCAGGGAGACGATTTTATAATGGCTAGCGTTGTAAATGACATATAACTTTAGGGGTGTTTTTCCAGTAAGCCAATGCCTTAGTCTTTAGGAAGATGCTGAAAAATTCAAAATTAAAGTGCATCCGTGGATGACATTCTTTAGCCTATATTTTTCGAGTTAATCTAATCTGGTTTAAAGGCTGATAATAGCACCTTTGAAAGGTAATTGGTAATATCAGTTGATCTATCTATCAAAGATCTCACTCGAGCCATCTTCTCTTTGCTTCCTCTTCTGTTATTAATGGATAATCTTCTGTAGACGCAAAATCTATGGGGTATCTTAAGTTTTGTTTGCCGGCCCAATTTTTAGGAGGGGTAAATGATTGTAAAAAAGGCGCTATCTGCTCGATTCTCTCAGCTGCAGATAGACCATCCCCAATGGTAATGGCATGATTAAAGACTTTATCAGCTGAAAAAGCTGCTAATTCTATTCCAAAACCTGGCGACCTACCCTCAAAAATTCCGTATTTGATGAAATGCATCCATGGTGCCATTCCTGGTATATTCATTGACTCTTTGAGATCGGGGTGAAGGGATATGTATTCTTCCATATCGAAGAAGCTACTTGAGCCAAAAAAGTTATAGTGGTCAAAAACATTATCTACAGCGCCTTGAGCTAAAACTTGCCCCTGTCCAAGAAGGATAGCTTTGTTGCAGGTTGATCGAATTAAATCTTCTGAATGAGAAGCTAAAACTAGGATGCTAGATTTATCTATAAAAGTTTCTAAACGTTTTTTTGCTTGTTGAAGAAAGCTTGCATCACCGACTCCAATCCATTCATCCATGAGTATTATATCGGGTTGAATTTCTGTCGCTATCGAAAATGCAAGACGCATTAACATTCCACTTGAATATGTACGCAATGGCATTTCCAGATAGTTTCCAAGTCCTGTGAATTCAATGATATTATTTATAGAATTAGAAATTTCTGATTTTGATAACCCTAAAAGGAGCCCACGTAGAAGAATATTCTCTCGCCCGCTTGCCTCCATGTCAAAACCCAATGATATATCAAATAAGGGGGCAATTTTTCCTTTAATTTGTATGGTGCCCATGCTGGGAGGATAAACACCAGACAAAGTTCTCAATAATGTTGTCTTTCCAGCACCGTTATGTCCAATCAAACCTATTCGATCTCCATTTCGAATATCTAGTGTAATTTGATCGAGAGCTCTGACGTTTATTTTTTGGTCTGGGCTAGATAATCTTCCCCCAATCATCGTTGCTATGAACCCACTTCGAAAAGATCGTGATTTTGAGTCAAAAATGGGAAAGTCTACGCAAACGTTTTCTAACGTTATGTATGCCATTCGTGTATTCCTTAAAGCCAGTATACTAGTTTTCGATGCATTTTCGCTGCTATTGGTATAGTTATACACCAGCCTACCAAGGTAATACTTATGAGTATCAACCATGTTTCTAGATTTACCTCGATCCCTAAAATGGGGGCCCTAATACTTTCTATGAAATGATAAAAAGGATTATAGAGAAGAATAAATTTTCGATCAGGTAAGAGGGAAGGATCCCAAATAATTGGGGTGACAAAAAAACTCAATTGGATAAGGCTGCTGACAGTGGGGTTTAAATCTCTGTATCTGGCGCATAGTAATCCTAAAAGTAGTGCGCACCAAAGACCATTTATAATCAGCAGTAAAATCCCAAAAAATAAAAATAGGGTATGGAGCCCGACACTCACTTCAAAGTAAAGCATAACGATAACTACCACAATTGAGTTATGTCCGAGCGTCAGAAGATTTTTCCATAATAACCTATATATATGCGTCGAAAGAGGCAACTTTATTTGCTTGATTATTCCTTCTGCACTGATGAAAGAATTACAACCATCCAGTAATATACCTGATACTGTTTGCCAAATGACAAAGCCAACGGTCAAGAATGGAAGGTATGTCTGCAAGTTTATTTTAAATAAACTCGCATAAAGTATACCTAGGGCTCCAATGAGTACGCCCATGCTGATAGTTATCCATAATGGACCAAGTAAAGATCTTTGATAGCGATACAACACATCTTTCCATCCTAGCCGTATCCAGAGTTCATAAAACAAAAAACCGGCGACTAAATCATCAAGAATATATTTGATGTTAGAGCTTCTCTTATTTGAAGCCTCAGTAATTTCTCGCAATAGATCCTCGTTATGCAAAAATTCGTAGATTAAACAAGTCAGAATTCACTAGTTTATTTGGTTATGACATTTGAATTTAACAAGTTACAGTCTATCATGCGAGGCTTGTAGCTAACAATTGATGATTTGCAAACTTTCTTTACAAACATGGAATTGGGAAAAAGGATATTTTTCATCGTTAATCCCATGCAAACAAATTAAATCCGATTAAAATTGAATAATGTGACGTCTAGCTCTATAGATAAGTAATTTGGCGGACCTTTAACTGAGCGAAAACTGTCATGAGTTGGACTGCACTTTCCAAGTCGAAGCATTTTAATAAAGCATTGAGTCGTGATAGGAATTACTGGTTTAGTAAAAATTTATCTTTGGTTCCAATTTACGATTTCGAAGTACAGCTTGCAGTTAGTTGCATGCCCTTGGTGTTCACGAAGCACGCCTCTATGATGCAAATGTGTGGGCTTTTAGGATTAGAAAAAAACGGCAATTTGTTTGTTAATGCAGATGGAAGTTGGGCGGACGATTTTGTGCCTGCTGTTTTTAGGGCCTACCCTTTTGCAATTGGAGAACTCAATGATAAAACAATGACTCTTCTCTTTTCGGAAAAGTGCGAATCAATTGTGGATCGTGATCTTGGGGACCCTTTCTTCAATGAAGATGGCACGGAAGGTGCAATAATTAAAGCCCAGATAGAATTGTTATCGCGCATATCAAGAAGCAAAATAGTCGGCGAGCAGGCATGTTTTCTCTTAGGTGAGTTTGACTTATTCGAGCCTCTCTCAATTGGGTATGAGAAAAAGAATGGTGGCTATTCTAAAATTCAGGGTTTGTCGACTATAAAAGTGGAGAAATTTCGACATCTCGAAGAAGAAAAGTTTTTAAAACTTAGGAAAACTGGAGCCCTAGACTTAGTTTATGCTCATTTTTATTCGATGAGTTGTGTGAAACGCTTAACAAAAGTCATGGCGATAAAATCAAACTCCAATCTTGAAAATTTAGGCCAACAAATTTTTGGTGGCAATGAAAAGGAATTTGATTTTAACTTTTCGTAACTTTTTGACATTATATGCAGCCGATTTTGCTGTGTTGATGTAGGCCCGAATTTAAGGACGGTGGACGATATGTGTATATCTTTATCAGGCCGGTGAATAAAGATTTGGCGCCTGCGTAATTAATTCAACATGAAAATCAAATTTTAAAGTCCGTTTGGAACATTTTTATGAGAGTAAAATCTTTGCCCAAGTCAGCCCGAAGTAGAATGCCTGCCAGTGCTGATGATATTAATTATGATAGTTCATATTACGAAAACTATAACGGTAAAGCTTATGGACGTACTACCGAATGGCTTTCGTTTTTCGATAAAATAAGTAAAAAAATCACTGAATTGCTAGCCCCTCAAACTGTTTTAGATTTAGGTTGCGCGTACGGGCTTTTAGTCGAAACTCTGCGCGACAGAGGGGTTCAGGCATTTGGATTAGATATATCCGAATATGCAATCAATCAGGCGCGAGAGGATCTCAAGGATTTTCTGAGAGTTGGCTCCATGTTAGAGCCAATTAAAGGGCGATACGACCTAATAATTTCCATAGAGGTAATCGAACATATCGAAGAGAAACACTCAGATGCAGTCATTCACAATATGTGCACAGCATCGGATCAGATTTTGCTTGCAACAACACCTGACGATTTTGATGATCCCACACATTTTAATGTTCAGCCTCCTCTATATTGGGTTCAAAAATTTGCGCAATTTGGATTTGTGCCAGATATAACGTTTGATGCTAGTTTTCTCACGCCGTACGCAATCCTTTTTCGAAAAAATCATGAAATTAAGCAGATCGAATATACAAGGTTATATGGTCTGAAGAAACTTCAAGATTTATATTTTTCTCGGGTTACCCATGAACGAAACCTTCAATCGATAGAGATAAAAGATTTGCAACATCAAATAGAAGAACAAAAGGCTTCTATACAAGAAAGAGATATAATTATTACAAAGAGTAATAGCCATATTGAAAACCTTCAGGAAGCGTTAGCCACAGAGACTAGGGCAAGAGAGTACTATCAGAATACAATAAGTAGAATACAATCATCGTTGCTTTGGAAATTATCCACACCTTTGCGTTTAATTGGTAAAATTCGAAGAGCGATCTCTCCGTTGATCCCGCAAGTTATTGCAAAAACAAATGATTTACCAATTTTAGAGTGTGATACCGCAAGCTTACGCGGATGGGGTATGTTCTTTGCGACGCTTGAAAGCGACGATCCAATCATATTGAAATTAAACGCAAAAACGAGGAAAAGGAGTGATCGAGTAGTAGCAGTACCTATCATCGAAAAGGGCAAAAAAAGAGCATGGATGTTTAGGAATAAAGCGGAATTTGATAACTTTTCAGCAGAAATAACTTATGGACAAGTAAACGAAGTCAAATTCTTGAAAATGAGTACCGCACTGGCGGTTATTTTTTTAATAATATATCGCTGGAAAATAGGGCATGGATTCAAGGCTGGTTTGAGCCTCTTTGTCCGGTGTCTGAGGCATTTAGTTAAGGTTTCACCTAGAGGCATTTTCGAGGAAATTTGGCCGCAATCGATAGAAACAGATCAGCAATATGAAAACTGGCTGGGTAAATTTGATAAATTGGATATGAGCCCTGAAATTACCGCTTTTGTTTCTCGGCTTAAGTACAGGCCGAAAATATCTATTATTTTACCTACTTATAATTCTGATTTAAAATTTCTGGCTGCGGCTATCAAATCTGTTGAGGTGCAATCTTATGATAACTGGCAATTATGTATCGCGGATGATGGTTCTTCTGATGTAAAGTTAAAAAAATATTTGAAAAGCTTGGAACCAAATCCAAAGATAAATATCGTCTATCACGACAAGAATAGACACATATCTGAGGCAAGTAACTCTGCTATAGAGCTTGCCACGGGTGAGTTTTTGGCATTTTTGGATCATGATGACCAATTGCATCCACATGCTTTAACCTGTGTAGTATCAGAGCTTAATAGAGATAAGCATCTGGATCTAATTTATACTGATGAAGACAAAGTTGATGAGTGGGGTAACAGAACTAATCCCAACTTTAAGTCTGACTGGAATCCTGACTTATTACTCTCTCAAAATTATATTTGTCACTTGACTGTTTACAGAGCATCACTTGTAAAAAAGATTGGTGGTCTTAGAAAAGGTTTTGAGGGAGCGCAAGATTATGATCTCTTGTTAAGATTTACGGAGGTGACTACAAAAATATCTCATCTGCCTCTAGTTCTGTATCATTGGCGTACCATTGAAGGTTCAACGGCCCGTGCATCTGGGGAGAAAAACTATGCGCATAACCGAGCCGAAAAGGCACTTACAGAGGCTATATCCCGACGTAACTTGAACGCTAGTGTAATGCCATCTGGATGTGGAGTTTTTCATAGAGTCAAATACGAGATTAATTCTCCAGAACCCCTAGTTTCTATAATAATCCCAACCCGAGATCGTATTGAATTAGTAAAAATTTGTATCGATGGAATTATCAATAAGACCAATTACACTAATTGGGAGATTTTAATAATTGATAATGATAGTGTAAAAAAAGAAAGTGAGGATTTTTTTAATTCTATACAATCCGAT
Organism: SAR116 cluster bacterium AG-447-C21; assembly: GCA_003212315.1. Classification (GTDB taxonomy): domain Bacteria; phylum Pseudomonadota; class Alphaproteobacteria; order Thalassobaculales; family Thalassobaculaceae; genus UBA7326. The sequence continues at coordinate 6,628 of QCQB01000028.1, forward strand.
AAAATCAGAGTCATAAAATTTCCTGGGCAGTTTAACTACTCTGCGATCAATAATTTTGGCGCTTCCCATTCAAAGGGAGAGATATTGTTGTTACTTAATAATGATATAGAAGTGATACATCAGGATTGGATGACAGAGCTTGTTTCGCACTCTCAGAGGCCAGAAGTTGGAGCGGTAGGCGCGCGACTTTACTACTCTGACGATCATGTTCAGCATGATGGAATAATCATCGGTATAGGTGGGGTGGCAGGGTATGCAAATCCGAGAATGAAACGTTCAGATATCGGTCCATTTGGGGGCGGAAGGCTCATTCGAAACTATTCAGCGGTAACAGCTGCAGTTCTTGCGATTAAAAAGGATATTTACGATGAGGTAAACGGATTGGATGAGGAGAACCTAAAGGTTGCTTTTAATGACGTTGATTTCTGCCTACGCGTTGTTGAGGCAGGGTATCGCAATATTTATACACCGTATTGCGAACTTTACCATCACGAATCACTTTCCCGTGGCCCAGATATTGGTTCGGAAAAAGCAAAAAGATTTGAGAAGGAAGTGCTTTATATGAGAGGGAAATGGTCAAAAATTATCCATAATGACCCATACTATAACCCCAACTTTTCACTTAGTCATGGATTCTCTTTAGATGTTGGCAGAGGAGAAAGCTGGCCATGGAACAAAGTTGATTAGAGCAATAAAGATTATTTCCAATGTATGAGAAACGTAAAAAATTTTTAAAAAAATTGACTGAAGGTAAAGTTCTCAAAGGCTTAGAAATAGGGGCCTTGGATAAACCTCTGGTGGCAAGAGACGAACTTAAGAACGGGTGCAAAATTTTGTATGCAGATTATCTGTCGACAAAAGATTTAAAAACAAAATATAAAATGGATAGTTCTGTAGACCAAAAAAAAATAGTTGATATTGATTTAGTTAGCCCAACCGGTGATTTCGCTGATAGTTTGGATGAAAATAGCCTTGATTACATAGTGGCTTCTCATGTGGTGGAGCACATTCCCAATCCAATTCGCTGGTTTCAGATGCTTTTTGAAATTCTTAAGCCTGGAGGATTTATTTTTCTAGTTGTACCAGATAAGCGTTTTACCTTTGATTATCAAAGGCCGGTAACAACTTTTGGGACAATGTTAGATTCTTATCTTGTTAGTAAAACTCGTCCCTCGGCTGCGGATGTCTTCGATCATTATTCGAGCGCTGTCATGGTTGATGGAGGTAAGATATGGTCAGGTTTATTGGGATCCAGTGATTTAATTCCGCTGACAACAAATGAAAGGGCCCTGAAGTATGCATACGAGGCACACCAAGATAGAAAGTATCATGATGTTCATGTAAGCATCTTTACCCCACTCAGCTTTTTCTCAATTGTGGAACGGCTAATCCAAACAAAGCTTTTTTCTCCGGAAATAATCAACTTTAGAGATACAGACAATAACGATATCGAGTTTTTTGTATGTCTACGCAAGCCAGATGTTGATGATAAAAACTTGCAACAAACTTGTTTGAAATCGATACCCTGTTTGCAAATGGAGACTTTCCTTGCTCCTTATATGCCCCAAGTCAAATCGTTGAGCGAGTCATTACAAGCTCTCACAGAAGCTCACACGCAACTCCGGAATTCGTACACTGAATCGAACTTAAAGACGGAGAAACAACGAAATCAAATAAGGTTGCTTAAAGATCATTTAGATTTAACGCAACAAGTGTTGAACAGAAAAAGTATACGATTAACCCTAAGGATTACAGACATTTTTTTCACTGCCTTGACTTTTTTTAAAAAGAAAAAGCAGTAGACTTTGTCCCATAGTAAATCAGTTTCTATCGCTTTAATTATGATGTCTTCAATTTAATTATAAAAAAATGAGTTTCTAAATGTGTTTTTTTTGTGAGATGAATGGCGTAACAAAACAGTTTAAAACATTCAGTCAGAAATGGGGAAATGATCAAGACTTCGGCACAACCGGAGGAGTGGTTACTTACAATTTTGCTAATGAAAACGTAGCAGGCCAATTTGGAACATTTGATTCGTTTATAACAGATGTGAATTTTCAAAATGAAATACATACCTCATTATCTAGCTGGGAAAGTGTTGCTGATATTCGTTTTGCGGTCTCATCGGATCCTTCGACGGCCGATATTCGATTTGGTTGGAGGGATATTGATGGTAAGGGTGGTGTTTTAGGGCAGACGACGGTTCCATCGTCTGGGGCCCTGCAAGATGTTGTTATTGCTTTGGATATGAATGAAGACTGGTTTTTGTCTGGAGATTCACCTCCTGACAAAATTGACTTTTCTTCGACTGTTACCCATGAAATAGGTCATGCAATTGGTCTTGACCATTCTGAAACACAACCAGCCTTAATGAACGCAAATTATTCTACTTCAATTTTTAGTCTGCAGACGGATGATATAGATGGGGCACTAGCCATTTATGGAGATAATAACATAACGAGAATCGACGTTCATAGATTTTATAATCCTGAGTCTGGAGGACATTTTTTTACAGCGGACTCAAAAGAAAAAGACGCAGTAGATCAAAGTAACATTTTTAATTCAGAGGGAGTTGGTTTTGACGCGTTATCAAGAACCGATGACGATGTTAATGGTTCAATTCCTGTTTATCGTTTCTTCAATCCGAGATTAGGGAGTCATTTTTTTACTGCGTTTGAACAAGAAAAGGAAGCTGTTCAACTTCTGGAGGATTTTATTTTTGAAGGAGTTGGTTTTAGAGCATTTGAATCCGATACATCATCTACATTGCCTGTTTTTAGATTCTTTAATGCTAACACGGGAGGGCATTTCTTTACAGCAAGTGAAATTGAAAAAAGGGTAATCATTGATAACCTACAGTTAACTTTCGAGGGAGAAGCATTTTATGCATTCGCAGATCTAAATATTTAAAAATCACCGCCCAATTCTATATTTTTGGCTACCAGCTGCCTAGAGTAGTCAATCTGGCCATTTGCTTTTTAATAGAGAGGCGGGGGAATTCTAAAACGATTATGATCTGACACTAGACATTTGGTGCATTGTACAGTAAAATGTTAACCTTAGAAGAAGTTCAGATTTTAGGATGGGTGGGGTTATGCCGGACGTACAGGAAACAGCTAACACAGACGACATCAGTATAAGAGAAATGAGGAAAAGCGCTGGAAGTTGGTTGAAATCCAGACGCTGTGAGTTGGGACTGTCGCAACGTGAACTAGCACAACGTGTTAATATGGAGTATTACACTTTTATATCCCAAATCGAGGCTGGAAGGGGCAGAATACCTGCTGATCGGTTAAGAGATTGGTCAGTTGCTTTAGAAATGGATGCAAAAGAGTTTGCAAAGAATCTGATGAAGTATTACGATCCCTTCACTTATGATATGATTTTTGGTCTTGAAAATTAATAGTTTACATACACGCTCCCTAAATATCGTAGACCTTACTAGTGGTTGTTTGTCGTCATGAGTTTAATGCCGTTGAATATAAGTAACTTTAGACAAAAACCAGAAGAAAAATTCTGGACCAACCAAGATATTGCAGATTTCTATCGTGCGGTAGATATTTTACGGAATGCGGGCTTAAACACTGAGGTTGACTCAGGGACTACGGATGAAGGGGATCCTTGGTTTGTATTTATTCGTCCAGAAAATGGGGATGTGATAGCGCATTTCGCGAGGGTGGATGGGGCCTTTATTGCTGTGAGTTCTCTAAATAATGAGATTTACAAAGGTAGAGATATCCGGGGCATCGTAGACCAAATGCTTGACCGTCATCCATTATTGTTACCGCAAAGTAATGCGGCTGGAAAATTTTTTTTACACCCAACAGCAGCTCTTTCGGCTTTTCTCGCCGCAGCTTTTATCCTTACAATTGATGGGGTCAAGGCCTCGAGCCTAACCGATGTTATTGGCGCCGTAAGTCCTATGTTACCATCTTTGGTAAATAGTGGTCCCCCAATTCTGGAAAGCCCATCTAGAGTTGACCCATTTAAAGGCATATTTTCTGAGCTAAACGGGGTAAATTATAATGCGGCAATACATGGTGCGGCGTTAATTGCGCATGAGCTATCGCAGAATGAATTAATCATGGATACTCGCTGGGAGACAAGCCAGAATCCTGTTGAGATAAATAATAAAGAAACGGAGATAGTCGAAGAAACTCAGCAAAGTATTGCGGGGGGGGCGGATAATGGCAGGGCCAATACTTACAATAATAAAGTAAAGTATTCATTCAATGAGATTATTCTGGCGTCGGATGCAAAAGAAACCGCAAAAGAAGTTTCAAATAAAGAAGTGACTTTCAGCAAGGGTAAAGATGAAAACGTTACTGTTAGGAATGAGCCGTCGAGCGAGAGCGCGCCTGCTGTAATCCATGGTTATGAGGTGTTGTGGGATAATGGTGATATAGGGTTTGAATCTGGATACGGGGTCATTTTCCATGATGCAGATATTGATATCAAAAATGAATATGGAACGATAATTAGTTTAAATAAATTATCTGAGATGGATACAATTGATGTTAAGGTATCTTCCTTCGAAAAGGATATTGAAGACGGAGTTCAAATACTCTCGGCTCAGTCGGAGTTGTCTTCAGAAATAACATCCGCCGGCCTCGGTATGCTATTTGATGTTTCGGGCCAGTTTATGCTGTTTTCACTAAAGACGTTAGACTTAAGTGTTGAAAATAGTCGAGCCGAAGCTTCTTCCTTTTCGCCTTTTGTTGTTTCTGAGGCAAAAATTGAGCCGCTTTTACAAGAGCAAACAGCCGAAAATATTGATATGGATAATGACAAAGGGCCGTTTGTATCTTTAGAGGCCAATGCAGATGAAATTATTGTGCCCCAGACCTCGCCAATACTTGGTCATTCTTTCAGTAATCCGGGTAAAGTTTTGCAATTGACTGACGCACTAGATGTTGTTTTTTATCGAGGTGGCAATGCTGAAATTTCAGACTTTGAATTAGGTAAAGACCTTCTATGGTTTATTTTGTCACCAGACGAATTACTCTCGGCTGAAAATACTGTTAACGACTATGGGGATCTGGTTCTTGATTTTGGAGATACCGGCACTCTAACTTTTTTAGGTATGATCGCTGATCCTTTTGTGGACGTTGCTTTGTAAAATTCTTTATCTTTCTGGCGGTGTTCCCCGCATTTTTTTTTGTTTGCGATATTAGCTATTGCAGTTTTGTTGTTTTCGCACCATATGGAGCGTCAGAGTTGAAGCTACAAGTATAATGATTGTGGGACTGCTAGGAAATGCCAAAAGAAGCTAATATTTTAAAAAAGTCTCTTCGCAAATGCAGCTCGAAAATATTTATTGTTATATTCTTTAGTTTTTTTATAAATATTCTAATGTTCGTTGCTCCTCTGCACATGTTGCAGATGTATGACAGGGTCTTAGTAAGCAGAAGTGAGATTACACTTTTAGTTTTAACACTACTAGCCGTCGGTCTTTTGATGATATACGGGATGTTAGAAGGGGTACGATCTCGTATTTTGATCCGGCTTGGTTTAGAGTTCGACGAGCTAATGAGTGGTCGTCTCTTTAACATGGTATTTGACGTCGCGCTCCGCAAGCCAAGCTTAGGCTCTCCGCACCAATTGATTAGAGATGGAGACTTAATTCGCGATTTCATTGGAGGTCCAGCATTAATAGCGCTTTGTGATGCCCCATGGGTGCCGATTTTTATCGCTGTTTGTTTTGTCCTCCATCCTATTTTAGGTTTTGTTGCACTCATTGGGGCTATATTGGTATTTGCCCTAGCGGCAAGCAATGAATGGTTAACTCGTAAAAGGCTATCCGAGGCTAATACACTTTGGATCCAGGCAGCTAACGATGCAGTGATAAGCCTTCGGAACACCGAAATTGTTAAGGCCTTGGGAATGATCTCGGGAATTCGAAAATCTTGGGGTAAAAAGCGCGATGGTGCACTTGTTCATCAATCAATAGCCAATGATCGAGCGGCTAATATCGTGGCGTGTTCTCGTTTTGTGCGTATGAGCCTTCAGGTTATCATCCTGGCTGCAGGCGGTTATTTGGCTGTGCAGGACTTGATCAGTCCAGGAACTATGATAGCAGCCTCCATTATAATGGGACGGGCGTTGGCTCCTGTCGAAATGGCAGTAGCTCAGTGGAAAAACTTTATAGCTGTTCGTGATGCATATACCAGGATGAATAGGATTGTAGAAGAACAGCCTGAAGTAGTCGAAACGATGGATTTACCAGATCCAACTGGGAAAATTGCTCTTTCTAACATTACCGTTTTGGCACCGGAAGACACCTCGGCTAATTTTATATTGAGAAATATAACGTTAAACTTTGCTCCCGGAACTATTACAGGGGTTGTTGGTCCAAGTGGTTGCGGAAAATCATCATTAATGAGGGCTATCGTTGGAGTTTGGGAAGTATTAAGGGGGGCCGTGAGATATGACGGCGCTGATATTTCAAACTGGGGGTCCGAGAGGCTGGGTAAATTTATAGGTTATATGCCCCAAGATGTGGAACTTTTTGGTGGCACAGTTGCTCAAAATATATGTCGGTTTCAGGAAGTGAAGCCAGATGAGGTAATCATGGCAGCGAAAAAAGCTGGTGTTCATGAACTAATCTTACAATTACCGGAAGGGTACGACACGAATATAGGAACTGGAGGTCAGGCACTGTCCGGGGGGCAACGTCAAAGATTAGCTCTGGCGCGGGCGCTGTATGATAATCCAAAGGTGATTGTACTCGATGAGCCCAATTCCAACTTAGACGCGGCAGGAGAACAAGCCCTCACAGCCGCAATTCTGGGGGCAAAAGAATCGGGGGCCACTGTTATAGTAGTAAGCCATCGACCGTCTCTACTGGCTAGTACAGACATTATAGCAGTGCTTAATCAGGGAGATCTTTTAAAAGTTGGACCCAGAGACCAAGTTTTGCGTGAATTAGGAGGTGGGAATTTACCGGAACAGCCGCCACCAGTTCCAGCAAACAACTAAAGGATGGGCCCATTGGGCGAATTAAATAAGCAAAGGTTTGAATCAAAAATGTCTAAAACCACGGGTGAAGCAGAGCGAAGCACCGAAGATGATCTGCAGCTGGAGACGGGTTCTAGGCCTTCTTCAAGCAGTAAGGCCGTAATTGCTTTTGGGCTAGTTGTTGTTGGGATAATTTTTTTTGGACTTGGCACCTGGTCTGCAACGGCGCCTTTAGCGCGAGCAGTGGCTGCTTATGCAACTTTAACCGTAAAAGGGGAGCGAAAACAAATTCAACATTTTGAGGGAGGATTGATAAGCTCGCTAAACGTGACGGAAGGTCAAATGGTTAAAAAAGGCGATTTATTGGTGGCGCTAGACCCTCTCCAGGCAACAGCATCGGTGGCGCGTCATATTGCGCAGCTGGATCAAGCGCTTGCCAGGGAAGCTCGACTGGAAAGTGAGTTAAAGGGAGAAAAAAACATTAATTTGTCTGGTCAGTTTTTGGAGAGGCTTACGAGTGATAAGGCGGCAATTAATGTTTTGGATGCGGAACAGCGGCATTTGGATGCCAGACGGGAGACATTAAATGGCACCATCGCTATTTTAAATCAGAGGATGGAGCAGCTCGCTAATGAAATAAATGGCCTGGAAATTCAAAGAACAGCGCGGATAGAACAATTCGAAATTTTTAAAAATGAGTTAACGGGGCTTCGAGACCTTCACGCTCAGGGATATTATCCCAAATCAAAGATTTTGGCAGTTGAGCGAGCCTTGGCAGAACTTCGCGGCGCCGCAGGAAACGACTTAGCGCTTATTGCTAGAGCTCAAAGTGCGCAAGGAGAAGCAAAAAACCAGATAGTCAGTGTTAAACAACGATTTCGCGAGGACGCGATCAAACAATTAAAGGACACGCAGGTTGAGATAGCCGATTTAAACGAGCGACTTTTGGTGGCGAAGGATGTTCTCCATCGAATAGAAATCATAGCACCACGATCAGGCATAATTCAGGGAATCCAATTTCATACAGTTGGCGGGGTAGTGAAGCCGGGTGATATAATTATGGAAATAGCGCCGCAAGATGAAGAATTAGTCGTCAATGCCCAAGTTTTGCCTACAGATATTGACAGTGTAGCGATTGGACAGAAGGCTGAGGTCAGGCTGACAGCATTAAACACAAGAACAACACCCGCCATTTATGGGCAGGTAGTATCCATTTCAGGAGACCGGTTACTCGATAGTAAAACTAATAATCCCTTTTTCTTGACTAGAGTTGAGATCCCGGCAGAAGAAAGAGCGAAATTAGATGAAAAAGTTAAACTAACAGCGGGAATGCCTGCCGATGTCCTCATACAAACTGGAGAAAGAACAGTTTTTGATTATATCATGAAACCAATGACCGATGCTTTCGCTCGCAGCTTAAACGAGGACTGAAGGCCATGAGAAATGTTCTCGAACCAGTAAATTAACTCAAAATTCTTAATAAAAGGCTATGGATAAGGGGCTGATAATGAAAAAAGATGATAGTATTGAAAAGCAGGCTGAGAATCCAGAAACAGTCAAACGTATTGCGGAGGAAATTATTGAACCTGCGTTGCAGAGGGCGCTTGCAGAAGCAAGGAAAGATGGTTCGGCTCAAGAGGTAATTAGCGCCTTGGCAAATTGTTATGGAGGTTTGTTGGTTGATACGATGGGAAGAAAGGCTGCTGCAACCTTCCTGCAAGGGCACGCGGTACATCTCGCATCGCGTGAAGAACAAGCATTAACTAACTAACATCATTAATTATTTTAAAAATATTTAAAAAAAAGGTTTGCGTTCCTATTGGAGGTATAGTAATTACTGTACATAGGTGATTCTATCTGGTATGAACTAGCCTGGATGTGTAGCATCTAAATTGAAGACGCGGGTGCTTCGAAAGAAGGTCAAAGGCCTTTTTTGGGGGCAGTCGCTAAAGGGTCAGAATGCGGAAAGCCAGTGAGCTTTATGTACTCTGTCCAAATTACAGTTATTTAAGCGATTTAATCTAATTACAAGGAGTGGAAAAGAAATGTCATCTTCCGCAGTATTTGACCAAAGTTACTACCTTACCAACAACGCAGACGTGGTTGTAGCGATCTCTCAGGGATTTTTTGCAAACGCTCTTGACCACTACAATAAGTTTGGTGGCAAAGAATTACGTCAGCCCAACGCGACTTTTAACCCAAATTATTATGCCATTAATAATGCGGATGTGTTGAACGCAGTTTCAGCTGGTACGTTCGCTAACGTTTTTGCTCATTTCCAAGAGTTTGGCGAATCAGAAAACCGAGCTCCAAATACAGATTATGCGACGTTTGATTCGGCCGCTTACCTTGCTGCAAACGCCGATGTTGCAGCCGCTGTAACAGCTGGTAGCTTCTCCTCTGCTCTCGATCACTTTTTGACATTTGGTCAAAATGAAGGTCGAACAGGCTCAGGTGTTGCCGAAACTGTTGCGAATACCGGTTCAACATTCACCCTAACAACAGGTATCGACACATTAACAGGAACAGCAAATAATGATACATTTGTTGCTTTCCAGGACACTGTAGCAAACGGCGGTAGTTTTGGTGTTACGGATACGATAGCCGGTGGCGAAGGTACTGATACATTGAAATTAGTTAACTCGCAGGGTGCTGCTTCAAACGGTGCGTCTGTAACCGGAATTGAAGTTCTCGAGTACAGAGCAACTGCAGCTGGTGCGACACTCGATATGGATGATTTTGTTGGTGTTACGTCACTAACTCTTGATCGTATCGTTGGAGCAACAGACGTCAGTAATGTGGTTACCACAACAGCCTTGACGCTGAAATCTGCGCCTGCAACCCAGAACACAACTTTCACATACAAATCTGTAACTGGTGCAAGTGACGTAGCTGCGGTAACTTTCGACGGTGTGACAGACGGTGCAGAATTTGATTTTGCCGGAGCAGTTGAAACTATGAACATTTCGACTGTAAACAATGCGTCGAGATTTGATAAATTGGTCTTCGATGCTGGTACGACCACGCTGACTATTGCTGCAGACGAAGCCTTGCAAGTCGATGATAACTTCACAGCGGCTGCGGTCACCTCAATAACCGCAACGGGCGATAGCCTTGTAACGTTAACGCCTGCACTTGCGGCTACAGTTGTAACTTTGGATAGTTCTGCGCAAACAGCTGGTGGCCTAAGAGTGACAACTGGCAACGTTGCTGACACAAATGGTACTGTGGCTGACCTTACAGTTACCGGTGGTGCTGGCTCAGACCGTGTGAATGTCAGTGGTACCGACGTTGGTGATGACCTCTCAGTCTCATTGGGTGCTGGTGATGACCGGATAACTATAAACGGTCTTGTTATGGACGCATCTGATTCGATTGCCGGTGGCGACGGAACAGATACTATCGTTATGACCGACCAGGCAGCCTTAGCCACAGCTACAGTAGCACGTATTAGTGGTTTTGAGGTTTTGAGTTTAGCAGACGATAATGATGGAGCTTTGGATACGTTCGATGCGAGTCTTCTCACTGGTTTGACTGCTATCACGATAGCAGCGGACAGTGCAGCTGACGGTTACTCAATCACAAACGTCAGTTCAACTGCAGCGACTGATGTTACTGTTTCAGGAACTCAAGCTGTCGACCTTACAATCGGTGTTGCAAATGCGGCCACCGTCGGACAAATTGATACCCTCACTTTGAAGATTAACGACGGTATTACTGCCGATAATACAATCACGCTTGCAGACTTAAGTGCTGCAAACGTTGAAAATGTTAACGTTGACTTGAGTGCTGGTGATAATTTGACAGCGACACTTTTAACTGGTCTTACTGGTCTGACTACTATGACCGTAACCGGTGCTGGTGACGTGAACTTGACATCGGGTGCTCTGGCTCTTAACGGAAACGCGTCAGTAGACGCATCCGCAATTACTGGAACTGGTACTTTCAACTTTTCATCAGCCACTACAAACGGGTTAGCAATTAAGGGTAGCTCGACCAAAAACAACACATTTACTGGTTCTGCTCAGGCTGATGCTATCACTGGCGGTACTGCAACTGACTCCGTTGTTACAGTAGCTGGTGCGACAACAGATACCTTTGACATGGTAGACGATGGTGTGTCGGATAATATCGACTATGCTGCTGCTATGACGGGCCGTACCAATGTGACTAACTTTGATGCGGGTACTGATGGTACATCGGAGGATTTGATTAACGTATCTGAAAATAACCATGATGGTACCGAAGTTGTAATCACAGCGGCAGCGGCAGCAGGCGCTATCGGTGATGATCGTACAATCGTGATTGAGCAAACAGTTGGTGCTGCAGCCGCTCTAACCACTAGCGGAACGGCAACATTGACAACTGCTAACTTCACAGCCGGTACATTGACCGCAGTGGCTGCTTACTTGGATGAGCGTTTCACACATACAAGTAATACAAACGCAGCTGATACTACTGCCTTCGTTGTTATGAATAACGGTACAAACAGTTATGCTTATGCATTCTCTGATAGCACGACTGCTAATACTTCGATTGATGCAAACGAACTTACACTGGTAGGTGTGTTCACTGATGCAATCGTCTTAGACGAAGACATTTTCCAAACCTAAAAAATAATTGGAAAAACAGGAAAGGGCTAGCCTAAAGGCTAGCCCTTTTTTTTATTCATCAAATAATGTTAATTAATTTGAAATATAAAGAGGTGGCTAAATGGAAAACAATAGATCATAAAAACTTGGGTTGAGATGGATTCTATCAATCCTGTATTTTTGTAAGGCCTCACTATTCATCTTATTCGTTAAGCTTAACGCATCCAGGTAATTCCACCCAATAGATAAGACCTTCTGACGGAATATAGAATTAAAGTGATCTTGGAATTGAACAAAGCTAGATTCATCAGTGTTAAGTGGAAGCCGTTTTTGAATTAGATACCCTGGTCTTGAAAATCCCACTACGGTGATTTTATTTTTATCATACAAGCCCCAATTTTTTTGGAGCACGTCATCAATATAATCACATCCGTCCACAACGGTATTTGCTGTGACTGCTTTTGTATCAACATCCGTGTGATTGGCACAATACTGGAAAATTCCTTCATCGGGCCTTGCATCAATTTCACCAACAACCAAAGCCAAATCCGAATTCGTTTTAAGATTAGCGATATGGTGTTCAAAATATTTCCGGTATTTTGCGGGTTTACCTGATCCTAAATGATGAAGTTTAATACCTCTAATCGGGCGGGCATCCATCAAATAACTTTTATTTTTAAAATAGATTATCCTGTTAGACAGCGCAAGCGTGTGCGAGTCACCTATAATCACGAGTGTCTCATCAAATTGCTTTTGATATTCAACCTTGTGATGTTCTTTATAGAACAAAAGTTTGCCAAGTAGCCGCATGTATGCTTGAGCGTTCACACCATCAGCAGATACTAGTTTCGCTTCGGGGGTGCCTAGCAAACTTTCAAAGAGTTTCGTAAGTTTCGGAGTATCATCCTGTAGCCAAGCCTCAACACCAAGATAAGAACCAATGATCTCTTGTTGCCATTTATTTTGGTATTCGACAGTTCTAGTCTTTAAAACTTCTGAAAAATCATCGATTCCCGTGCTCGTGATTAACTCGCCCCAATAATGAGCAACAACAAATGGAACAGAACCTTGGTGGGTGGATCTCAATAGATTTCCATGTTGTTCAACTAGAGGCATTTTATCCAATTGTGAGTCAATGAGTTGACCGTGGCGCTGCTCAGAAATCAATGGTCGTGCCAATCACTTTATTGTATAAATAAAAAGAATATTATTAGCGTGCAAATAGTTGAAAGAAAAGGGTGGATGAATGTCCGAGCAGGAAAAATTTTCGATAGACGGTATGGAGTATAACGTCGACGATCTCTCAGAAGAGGGAAAAGCGATCTGGAAAAGTCTGCGTTTTGTAGAATATGAAATAGCACAAATAGAAGCGCGCCTCTCCGTGATGAACACAGCAAAAACCGCCTATCTGGCCGCCATGCAAAAAGAATTACCCATAGTGACAAATTAATTGTTGCTTATCCGCTTTAAAAACCATCTGTCTGTATAGTCAAAAGATAAACTGAATGCCAATTAGTTTTTCATTGGCACTGCAGATAATGGCGGACCCATCCAGAAGACACTGCGTCTCGAAAAGCTATCAATATTGTTGTTTATCCATGTGGTCTATCAGGTAGAGGTGGGCGCGGCGTTTAGGCTGGGGGCTCTAAAATATTCAAACCACTAACAGCCCAGTTCTAAAGTACTGTAGAGTTTTTGATGAGAATCTGGTGTTTGCGCCGTTGATGAAGAAGAGGGCAAAGGTAAATTGGATACTCAAAAATTAATGTCAAGATAGTGACAATATGTTTGTAACTTTCATCTCTGTATCGCCACACCCTACCATTCGTTTCAGAAAAAGACCGGAGATTAAAGTTGCGTTCTTTTCCGTTGTTAACGAATAGAAGTTAGTAGTGAGTATCATTTAAATTCGGCTCCAAGGTTGACCTAATATCGTGTTTGAGTTTCTAAAACCAGCGAAAGCTTTAGACGTCAACTGCGGGGGGAAATTCACTCGCACAAACTAATGACTTTTTTACCTAATCAAGTTTGACTAAGATGTTAATACAACTGGATGTATTTCAAATATACTGGATTTGGTGTTATTTTTCACACTAATATAATACTCTTATCCATTCTTTAGTCTTGATAGATGAACATTATATGGTTGTTAATATCGAAGTAACCCTGCAAATGGCAGTAAAAGCCCATAAACTAGGTGAATTAGAAAGAGCGAAATATCTCTATAGAAAAATCATAGAAAAGGATTTTAAGAATGTACATGCTATTCATAATTTAGGCTTATTGATTGCCAAAGAGAATAAAACAGAGGAGGCCCTTGGCTATTTTAAACAAGCATTAGAGATAAATAACAACATTCTCCAGTTTTGGTTAAGCTATATCGATAGTTTAATTCAATTAGGGCGAAAAGAAGAGGCAAAAATATTACTAAAATCGTCACCTCCTGAACTAAATCTAAAAAATAAAATTCATATGGATGGAAAAAATATATCTTCGCAAAAACAACATAGCTTAACGCATACTCCAAATGAATTGCGGTCCAGATTAGACAAGTTAATTTTATTTTATCGAGAGGGTAATTATCAACGCATCATAAACGAATGCAACAAATTGGACGTTGTTAATTCAAATAATGCAGACATTATAAACATTGTCGCAGCGGCAAGCGCTAAATTACATAGATTGAAAGATGCAAAAGCTCTTTATAGTAAATTAACAAAGTTGAAACCGGAATTTAACGGAGGGTATACGAATTTAGGTAGTATACTAGAGAAATTAAGTCGGCCTTCGGAAGCGATCGTGAACTTTCAGAAGGCTATTGTTCTTAAGCCTGAACATATGTCCGTCTACTGTAATTTGGGTAATGCTCTGGTGCGACAGGATAAAAACAAAAAGGCTATGTCTTTTTTTAAAAAAGCATCGGTTTTAGATGTAATTTCTCCCATACCGTATAATGATCTAGGAAATGCTATGGTATCCATTCGTCAAAACAAAGTGGCGATTAGCAATTACATTAAAGCAGTGCAGTTGGCTCCTAATTTAGCAGCTATCTATAATAATATAGGCAGCGCGCTTACCAAGGACGTTCAATACAAAGATGCCCTTAAATTTTTTAAGATAGCAGCTAATGTTGATCCTACTCTAAACCATTTATATGCGAATAGTGGCAATGTACTTGAAAAACTTGGTTTGTATCAGAAGGCAATAAGAAACTTTAAAAAAAGCATAATTCTTGTTCCATCCTCTGTGGAGAGCATATTTTCTTTAGGTTTAGCAAATCACCGAGATGAAAAAAAAGGTGCATCACTCCAAAACTTTGATTGGGTTCTAAAAATACAGCCCACACATGATTCAGCCCGGCATCTTTCTAATGCTATACATGGGAATACCACTAAAACAGCTCCATCTGAATATATTGAGAGGTTTTTTGACAACTATGCCAATACCTTTGAAGATCATTTAACTAAACAACTAAATTACGAAACGCCTAAGCGTTTGCGTAAATTATATAATAAGAATTTCCCAAATCCTTCTAAATTAGCAAATGTGTTAGACCTAGGTTGTGGGACAGGACTTAGCGGCGTATCGTTCAAATCGCTATGTGAGAAGTTAATAGGTATTGATATCTCCAGTGGGATGATCGAAGAAGCAAAGAAAAAAAATCTTTATGATGAATTAATTCATGGGGAAATTGTCGATACACTCTTAAAATTCTCAAAAAATAGAGAGAAAGTTGACCTTTTTATTTGTACTGACGTCTTAGTTTATATAGGTGATTGTAACCAATTATTTTCCTTGGTATCAAAAACGGCAAATAAAAGTGCTGTATTTGTATTTTCCACCGAGGATACAAAAGAACCTGGTTTTAAACTTTTAGAAACAGGGAGATACGCTCACTCATACTCTTATATAGACGAATGTGCTGATCGGTGGGGGTTTGAGATAGTCGATTACAAAACTAGCGTAATTCGAAAAGAGAAAGTTGACCAATATATTAACGGTAATTTTTTCGTATTAAAGAAAGCTATTAAAATTGTTTGAAAACGATTAGATGCTGCATTATGACAGAAAAATATTTGGACTAAACAGATATGGGCTTAGGAATATTAGAATCTGAGGTGTTTGAGCGCGCGGTGAGGGCACATAAAGACGGAAACCTTTTGGAAGCAGAGCGTGATTATAAATCGATCTTAAAGCTAGATCCAAAGAATCCGGAGGTAAATCATAATTTAGGTGCGATAGCAGCAAAAGTAGGAAAGTTTGAGATGGCTTTGTCGTATTTTCGCACTACGTTAGACGCAAATGCGTACATTCTCCAATATTGGAACAGCTATATAAATACTTTGGTACATTTAGACCGACTAACAGAAGCTCGTAATGCTCTCAAAACTGCTACGAAGACGGTCGACGATAAGGTAGAACTTCGGGAATTTGAAGAATTAGTGTTAATTAAAATAGAGTCATCAAAATCACTCAACGAATTTTTGAATTTAATCGCGGGATCTAAAACTAAGGAGGCAATATCTTTTTCAAATCGAATTATGAAAAAGTTTCCAAAAGAAGCTTCGCTTTTCTGTGTTATGGGAAATGTTTTTCTAAGACACCATGAGTATAACGAGGCCATAAAATGTTTTACCAAAACGACTGAGTTAAACCCTAGTCATTGGGAGGCTTATAATAATCAGGCAATAGCGCAAAAATCGCTCGGATTATTTGAGGAGGCTATGGTAACTTTAGATCGTTTAATTGATAACAAAAATTATTTACCAGAGGCGTTTAATAACAAAGGTAATATATTTAACGAATTAAAACAATATGAAGAAGCCATCAGTTGTTTTGATCAAGCGATTACCTCAAAGCCAGATTTTTCAGTTGCATATAATAATAGAGGGAACTCCTTCAGATGGCTTTCCAAGTACGAAGAAGCTATTGCTGACTATGATAGAGCGATAGAAATTGATGAAACTTATGCCGATGCTCAAGCCAATTTAGCCACGACTTATACTCTTATTGGAAATTACGAAAAGGCTATCCAAATCTTCAATGAAGCGCTCCGATTAAAACCAGGGGCGCCTTCCATATACATTAGTTTAGGTATCGCCGAAGCCCATGCTGAGTATTACGATCGAGCAATTAAGAGTTTCCAAAAAGCAATCAAAATAGACGAAAATAGTGCTCTTGCTCATGACCAGTTGGGAAATGTGTATAGAAAAATAGGGCATTATGAAGCCGCAGCATATCATTTTGACTGTGTCAAAAATAAGGAGGCGGTAGGAAAGGCTCTGGAGTGTTTCTATGAAGCTAAAAACTATTCTGAGTTGTACAAGCGTTTAAATGAGTTATGGTTGGTAGATCAGATAAATATACGAGTAGCAGCGATTAGTTCTTTTTGCTCTCATCAGCTAGGAAGAGAAAATCCATATAATTTTTGCCCGAACGGTCTCGACTTCTTCAGTTCCAGTCACTTAGAACAGCATGTTAATGACACAGATAATTTCATCGAAAATATTCTGGCTGACATTGATGAAGATCAATTGACGTGGGAACCCAAAAACAAGTCGACAAGATTTGGTTTTCAATCACAAAACACGATATTTGAAAGAGGGACTGCTCTCAAATCATTAAAAGATATTATCGATAAAGAAATTGAGAGTTATTACTCAAAGTTTGAACGTTCCAGCTGTTCATTAATTAAGTCATGGCCGGAAAATTTCGAGCTTAAAGGCTGGTTCGTGCGATTATTAGAGAATGGTCATCAAGAATCACATATTCATCCTGCTGGATGGGTTAGCGGAGTTATTTATCTAAAGACTATTGATGTACCATCCTCCGATGAAGGAGCTATTGAACTCAGCCTTCACGGAAATGGTCTCTCTGTCATAGATCCAAATTATCCAAAAAAAGTATTTCGCCCAAAAAAGGGTGATATAATTCTTTTCCCCTCATCGGTTTTCCATCGAACTATTCCGTTTAAAGAAAAGAGCGAACGTTGTGTTATAGCTTTTGATTTGTGTCCAAGCTATAGACGATTAATATAACGGAAACTTAATAAGTTCATTTTTTGTGGATCAAAATGATAGAAAAGATCATCCCAATAAAATATTAATAGACGTTAATGATAGGCTTTTGAACATTAATTTATGATATTTCAAACCGGCAGCAGCTTAAATAATCCATAGAATTTATTACAGAAAAAACTGAACAGGAAAACTCCAATGTAATTAAACGTTGAGGAGATGCTGTCGAAAGGGAGTAACGCCCATAAAGCTAGAAAATTACTTGAGGCAGAGAAGTTTTATAAGAGTGTAATTAAGAAGAACTCAAAACACGTTGATGGAAATCATAACTATTCACCTAAATTAGTATTGATAGATGACATGTCATTGGGTGACCGTAATCAAAAATAGGGGTGGAGGAAAGTTTAGCCTCCAAATATGTCTACTTCATAGAGGGGCTCTTTCAAGGGAAAGCCCAGATGCTTGCACACGAATACGGAAAGTTTGATTTTGTGTGGTTCGATCTTGGAGGGCCTAAAGAGTATGACGCTTTTTTCTCTGAATACTTGGATATTTGTAATGGTTATATCATTTGCCATTTTACTTACACGGATGGAAAACCAAATAACAACCTTTAATCGATCTTAGAGTGTACAAAAGGGAAATTACAAAAATTAGATTTAATAAAGCCACATAAAAGAAGACAAGGCAGTAAACGATTTTGAAAAAATAATATCGCCATATAATAGAAGAGTAATTATAGCTATTCCCATTTTGAATAGTTAAGCATTATTTGCGTCTTACATCTAAATATAAGAAGTGCTTCACCAATAGGTTTATTTAATTATGTTCTGAACTTATTTAAAAGCCTGCTGTTTTTGAACCCAGAATTGGTACATGGAAGCAAACGTTGAGGGATTGCTCATTTCAAACTCATGCCACATGTCAAGATTGTACTCAGCGTTTGATTGGGAAAAATTATTACGGAATATATTTTTGACTTGGGTGTCTCCAAAGTCAAAGCCAAGGAAGACTAGATTTAATTCTTTAAGTGCTTTTTTTATCATTGGAATGGTAAATCGATGTTCTTGAATATGGAATAAAAGATCTCTCAGAGCACTTGTACTATAAAAATCCTGAAAATTCAGAAGCTCTTGGAAGTTAGGGTCATCATTTGTAACTATGTGTTGTCTGAATGCCAGCATATTAGATTTATTTGTGGAATGGCTGAGTTCTTGTATTAGATGCCTGGCTTTAATTATTGTCTTGCGTGCAGTCTCACTATAAAGACCAATTCGCATTAACCCATCCGGCTTGAGAATATCCGTTAGTATTCGCCATCCAACGAGAGGATCAGCCATATGATGGAGGACTCCGACACTTTCAATAATATCAAATTCTCTTTGTAATAATTTAAGATCAAGAATATCGGCACGTATATACTCAATATTGTTAATGCATAGTTCCCTAGTTTTACGTTGAGCATATCCCAAACTTTTTAGGCTCAAATCTATTGCAGTAATGTTTGAGTTCTTAAACCGAGTGGCGCACTCTATAGAATGTTGTCCGGTACCACATCCAGCCACTAAAATACTGGGTTTATTAGAAAATTGGTATTCCTGTCCTCTTATATCTAAACCTATTTGACCTGCAATTGCTGCAATACCTAATGATTTAGGTTCTAGAGCTGTATTAACCCAGCGTGGATATGGATTTTCCTCGTATTGGGCTTGAACCGCCTTAGATACACCATCTTTTATGTTTGTTAATTGAGATGTTGAGTTTATCAACGCCTCTTCTTCCCGAACTTCTAAAACTTGCCTTCTAAAAAGCTCTTTTAAACAAGACGAGGAAGATAGTTGCTTTTGCCAACTGTATTCGTTTAGGGGCAAGTAACTTGCAAGACAAGCTACTTGGTGCTGGAATAGATCATTATGTTTGGGAAAAGACTTTCTAAGTGTTTTAGATAGTTCATTTATAAGGGACGTTTCTTGCTCTGTTTCCTCATATACGTATTCATTAGTAAAACACTGTAACGCTAACGCGGACTGAAAAGTCAGTAAACTGTTACAGAGTGGAAGAAAAGAAAGATTGAATAAGATATATTTTCGAAGTTTTCTTAGTAAGTTTTCTATTTCTAAATCTGGGATTGGACAAAGTTGTATGATTTTTAGAAATAAGGGGATTTTCGATAGCGATAAACAAACTTTAATAAAGGAGCTATTTGAAATTTCAGAATTAAGAATGAATTTAATATCGGGATGTTTCTTTAGAAGATTAATAATTGGGATAACAATCTCATTTGGTCGTACTATTGTTCTTTGATTAAGAATATCCAGAAAAATATCAGCGTATTCTTGCGAAAATTCATCGGTCTCGAGAAAGAATTTAGCAGTTTTTGCGAGATTACTATGTGCTTCGGGATAATCAGGACGGAGTACAGTTACTCTAGTTAAAAGGATAAAAGACTTCTCATAGTGTCCTACCATGCCATAAGTACTTCCCAAGTTGCTGTAAGCTTCGGCATATTTAGGGTCAATTTCGATGGCTTTGTGATAGTTATCTATTGCTGCTTCATATTTACCAATTCTAGTGAGAGCAATCCCTAAATTGTTATAGGTTTCAACATCTTCAGGATTAAGTTCTATAATTTTATTAAAGCTTGAGATTGCTTTTTCATATTCTCCCAATGCAGTTAAAACAGTACCCAGTGTATTGTAAGCATTTTCATAAACAGGATTAAGTTCAATGGCTTTATTTGCATATACAATGGCCTCCTCATATCGACCAATTTCTTTAAGTACAATACTTAGATTATTATGTGCTGGAACATGCTCCGGTTTAAGCTCAATCAACTTGGTATAAATAGTAATAGCTTCTTCATATCGACCAAGCGTATTCAATATATCCCCAAGATTATTATACGCTGCAGAAAGTTTTGGTTGTAGCTCTATCGCCTTATTAAAGCAGTCGAGTGCTTCTTCGTATTTAGCGCGGGAATTGAGAGTGTTTCCTAAATTATTATAAGCTTCGGCAAAATTAGGGTTGAGTTTAATCGCTTTATTATAACTTTTAGTAGCCTCTTCAAGTCTTCCTAAGCCCGCATTAATAGCACCCATTAGGTTTGGGATATTGGGATCGTTTGGAAACTGTCGTGCAAAGTGTGCACCCTGATCTATGGCTTCTTGAAGTTTTCCCTGATTGTAAAAAGCAATCAGACTATTTATAGCGTCATTCAATGA
>QCQB01000029.1 GCA_003212315.1 SAR116 cluster bacterium AG-447-C21
ATGCGAGATCAGTTGAAGATATAGCTAAGTCTTTTGAGGAGCTACATGAACGCACGTTTGGCCACCGTTTACGGAAACATCCTATTCGTGCAACAGCGCTTCGTTTGACAGCGCGCATAGCGGCTCGTGTTAACGCTACAGAAGCTAACTTTATAATAGAAAATCCAGAGATTTTGGTTAACACACGCCCAGCATATTGGGGACCTGATTATGGCCTCATTGACACACCGGTACATTCGACTGAGACTATTGGGAAAGGGTTGTGTGGCCCTGTGTTGATCGATGGATATGATACGACCATTGTTGTGCCACCGGGTGCTTCGGTTACGCGGCAGGGCCAAGGTGGTGTTGTAATTGATTTGTTATCTGAGGAAAGCCATGAGCGCTGATAAAGATTTCTCGATAATTAAAATGCAATTGATTGATAATTTTCTCTCTGCCGCTGTCGACGAGATGATGCAGGCAGTTGTGCGAACATCACTTTCCCCGATCACTCGAGAGGTTTTCGACTTTCAATGTGGTTATTGTCGCGCTGATGGTGAAATTCTTTTGGAGGGTGAGGGTACATATATTCATTCGCTTATCTATCAAACCTTAATAGAGAACTGGCTTAAAGATCACCCTGGAAACACTCATCCCGGAGACGTGATGATCACAAACGATCCGTACTCTGGCGCGGCACATTTGCCTGATGTTTACATATTTCGCCCTATTTTTGCGGATGACAAATTAGTAGCATGGGCCGTTGGTGGGGGCCATCAACGTGATGTTGGTGGAATGACGCCTGGCAGTTGTCCGACTAATGCGACAGAAATCCATCAAGAAGGTCTTCGGTTGCCTCCATTGAAGCTTTATGACCGAGGCGAGCCTAATCAAACGCTGTTTACGGTGATTAAGGCCGCTTCTCGAACACCAGAAATAGTACTTGCTGATATCAGTGCTTATGTTGGCGCTTGCTTCGTCGCGGAGCAACGGTTCCTTGAGCTCGTTACTGAGTATGGCGTTGATACATTAGATTATTATCTAGAAAACTTACTTGACTATACGGAGCGAATGGCTCGTTCCGAGATACGATCAATGCCTGATGGAACGTATCACTTTGAGGATAAACTCGATGACGACGGCATCAATCCAGAAAATAAGATCACAATACATCTTTCTATAACCGTTGATGGCGACAATCTTATCTACGACTTTAAAGGTACTGATGATCAAGTTGCAAGTTCCATGAATAATCCCCTTGGAAGCACGCGATCGGCAGTTGTGACAGCGGTACGGTCTATGATGGGAAGTGACGTTCCTCGAAATGGGGGAGCATGGCGGCCGGTTACGCTGAAGGTGCCCCTCGGTTCGCTTCTCAATCCAAAATTCCCGGGGCCCGTTGCTAGCCGGGGTGGAACGGCTCAAAGGCTAAGTGATGTACTTCTAGGATGCCAGTGCCAAATATGTCCTGATCGCATGCTAGCGTGTTCCTCTGGCGTTGATACTTTATTGAATATTGCCGGGAATGACTCTAATGGTGAAAGGTTCATCTTAACCGAGTGTTGTTGGGGCGGTTGGGGCGGCAGAAAAACCAGCGACGGTATAGAGTTCATAACGCCGCCAAGTCATAATAATTCGAATACGCCAATAGAAGTGAGTGAGCAAATATATCCCGCTATTATTTATAATAGTCATGGCTTTGTGATGGACACAGAGGGAGCAGGGAAGTATCGAGGTGCTACTGCCGTGGTTAGGGAATATATGTATTTAGGTGCTGGGGATGGTATTTTACAACTTCGTGTAGATCGTCGGACCAGCGGGCCTTATGGGATTGATGGTGGGCAATCAGGGACGCCATTGTCGGCAACAATAAACCCGGGCACCGACAAAGAGCTCGATGTTGGAAAAACTACTATGCCGCTTGGAACTGGGGACCGACTTAGGATACAGGTTGCAGGTGCTGGTGGTTGGGGAGCACCTTGTGAACGAGATCCCTTGGCCGTTATGGCAGATGTTCGTAATGGATTCATAAGTGTGGAACGCGCTCGTGAAGTCTATTTAGTAGTGTTAGATAGAACTGGACAGGACGTAGATAAATCCGCAACAGCATCGCTTCGCAACAACAATAAATAGGATGTTTGAATAAGTACACCCTCTACAACTATTCGACGATCTGTGATTATTTTTTGCAACAAAAAGAGGAAATATCTATAAAATGGCTTCGCTAAGCGCAGAACAAGATCCAATGTCTATCCTTGCAGAACTTTGGAATTTAGTGGCCGGTGGGAAAGATGCTCTGGATTTTATCACCCTTCGTGGTGCTGACCCAATCCTTCCATCAAACTTCAAAGTTGGCACTGCAGCTTCGGTTACTATCGGTGCAGCATCTCTGGCGGCATTGGAAGTTTGGAGGGCTCGGACGGGCCGAGAGCAGAGTATAACCCTTACCATGCGGGATGCCGCTATTGCTTTTTGCAGTGAACATTATACGGAAGTCGATAACAAGGCCGTTATGCAAAGTTTCTGGTCACCAGCTTCCGGTCATTTCAAGGATAAAGATGGGAATTGGATACAATTACATTGCCAATATCCCCATTTAAGAGATGGTATATTAGAAATACTGGGATGTGAAAACGAAGAGAGCTCTGTAGCAAATGCGGTAGCAAGTTGGGATGGTGCTGAGCTTGAGTTTATCTGCCGAGAAAAAGGTTTGTGCGTTGCATTGGTAAGGTCGG
Organism: SAR116 cluster bacterium AG-447-C21; assembly: GCA_003212315.1. GTDB lineage: Bacteria > Pseudomonadota > Alphaproteobacteria > Thalassobaculales > Thalassobaculaceae > UBA7326. Next base: position 2,718 of record QCQB01000029.1, read on the forward strand.
CTCAAGAGTGGACCGAGCACGCACATGCAAAAGCGATAAGCACTTTGCCAGTCATAGAAATTATAAAACTTGGCGATGCTCCTCCTGAACCTTTACCGTCGGACGGACAGCAGCCACTGTCCAATGTAAACGTTCTTGATCTAACAAAAGTTATAGCCGGCCCGGTTTGTGGAAGAACTTTGGCTTCTTATGGCGCAAACGTATTGCGGGTCGGCGCTAAACATTTGCCATTCATAGAGCCGTTGGTGATAGACACAGGATTAGGCAAAAAGTCTACTTTTTTAGATTTAAGAGATCCAACAGATAATGATAAATTAAAACTGCTACTCCGCGACGCCGATATATTTGTTCAAGGGTATCGGCCGGGTGCTATTGCGAAACATGGATTTGGACCAGAGGAAGTTGCAGCCAAACGACCAGGCATTGTTTATGTAAACCTATCTGCTTATGGACATGCTGGACCGTGGAGTTCGTGGCGGGGGTTTGATAGTCTCGTTCAAAGTGCTACTGGGATTGTGCACGAGGGAATGATTGACGCTGGAACTGAAAGGCCTCTTCCTCTGCCCTGTCAGGCTTTAGACCATGCGACAGGATATTTAGCAGCATTTGGTGCCATGATCGCTTTAAAAAGGAGGGTAGAAGAGGGTGGAAGTTGGATGGTGAGAGTATCGCTAGCGCAGACTGGGAAATGGTTTAATGACCTCGGTCGGGTAGAAGGCCTAGAGACTAAAAAACCCACTAGAACTGAAATATCTGGTTTGTTACAAAAACATGACTCACCATTTGGTCTTATTGAGCATGTTAGGCCGCCCGAAACTTTCTCAGAAACACAACCCTACTGGAGTTCTGGGTCAGTACCACTTGGATCTAATGAGCCAATCTGGTGGTAAAAAACAAGAGATTTAATTTGAGTTGGTTACTATGTTTTTATATGGGTTATCCAGCCACCGGAGGTCAAAATTTCCGCAGGACTAAATCTTGTTTTATAGGACATTTTGGGTGAATTTTCTATCCAGTATCCCAGGTAAATATAGTCCAATCCATCGACCGATGCTTCTGATATCAAACTAAGGACTAAGAATGTGCCGAGGCTTCGATTAGGTTCTCTGTCATCAAAGAAACTATATACCGCGGAGAAGCCGTTATTCTGAATGTCGACTAACATAACGGCCACAAGTTCCGCAGAACTCGCTTTTCTATATTCTAATAGTTTAGTCTCTATAGGAGAACGCTCTACCATTTCCCCAAAATCGACAAAATCCATAAGCCCCATGTCACCACCATTGTGTCTTGAGTTTTGGTATGTTTGGAAAAGCGTAAACTGCTCTTTGGTAACCTTGGCTTCTTTCCACTCACCAATAAGGTCCCTATTACGATTTTTTATTCGTCTGAAACCAGTTTTCCAAGTAAAGTCTCTTACTCTCACGCGAATTGGTTTACACGCATTGCAGTTTGGGCAAGCGGGCTTATAACTTATATGTTGTGTTCTTCGAAAACCAGCATTTGCTAGGAGGTCATGGCTCTTTCTGCCTCTTACGGTTGAAAGATCAGTTACGAGTCTTCGCTCTACTTGACCGTTTATGTAGGGGCACGACATCGGCATGGTCCGCACAAAGATCAGTGGTGGTGCCGTAGTTCCATCAAACATATTTATTTACTCTCGATACGATTACTTCTCAAAAGACCAGGTCCATTGTCTCTGGAAAACACAATAACCTAGGTTTCTAAGACTTAAAAAGAGAAAATAAATCCTGGAAATGTGTTAGCTGTCTGTTTTCGCGGGGGGGTCGATTAAGGGAGTTTCTTTTTGCTTCTTTAATGCGGGAAGACTTGTTTCCGTGGCTGTTGCTGTTTCGTCTGTAGGAGTTTCATCCCCAGTTTTTTTTGTTTCACTGAGCAACACAATGCTTATTCGTCGGTTTGCAGGTGCCAGCGGATTATCTGGCTCGATAGGGTCTTTATCAGCCATTCCCACTATTTGTGCTATTCGTTCCTCTCCAACACCGAATTCGCCAAGCACTCTTCGACTGGCATTGGCTCTTTCTGTTGACAAATCCCAATTTGTTCGAAGTGATCCAGGAGCAAAGGGAGTAGCGTCTGTGTGCCCCGAAATTTTTATTTTATTTGGTAATTTTTTTATGATCTCTGCTACTTTTTCGAGTAATTTCCTTGTTCTTTCATTCATTTCGTCGCTTCCTAGCGGAAACAAAGCAACTTTTTCCTGGTCCAACAACTGAATCCGAAGGCCTTCTTTGGATGACTCTATTTGCATCCCTTCTGCAGCCTCTTTTAGTTCCTCATCCTCAGAGTCATCTATGGCTTTCCGTATCAACTTTTCCGCTTCAGCAAACTGAGCTGCTTCGTTAGCTACCTCTTGCTGTTGAAGCAGCTGCTCAAGCTGCTCTGAGGTAATTGTACCTTCTTCGTCTTCATCGCTCCCGGTGCGAGATTCAATGTTTTCTGGGTCATCAGAGTCAGGCTCAACAGACTCGGTCTCTTCTGCTTGAGGTCTTGCAACGGTAGGAGTACTAACCATCGGCGGAGATCCTGCCGATTTTAAGGCGCCAGGTTGGGTTATCGATGTGCCTCCCAACAAACCACCAGAACCACTTCGTGTTGACCGAGAAATAGCGGTGGGATCAAAATAGTTTGATATACCCATTTTCTGTTCTTCTGTAGTGGCGTTAAGCAACCAAAGAAGCAAGAAAAACGCCATCATCGCTGTTACAAAATCAGCATAAGCAACTTTCCAAGCCCCGCCGTGGTGACCACCATGGCCACCCTTCTTGACTTTTTTAATAATTATCTCAGCATGGTTATCCAAAGAAGTCATGCTCCCAACATGGATGAACGGTTGTTACGTTAGCCGTCAATTCGCAAACAAAATGCGATAGGCAGCGATTAAATCTATACTTATGCATTTATTATACCGGAGGTAGCGCCGCTACAGCTTCTTCCACCTCAAAAAATGAAGGCCTGTCTTTTGATAAAAGGGTTTTTCTTGCAAATTCAATGGACACGGCGGGGGCGTATCCGGCTACGTGAGCCAATAAGCCCGCTTTTATACACGCTAAATACTTGCCATCCGCCGTAAATACATTGTTCATATTCACGGCTAATGGCGAAACGACACCATACGCCAGGAAAATGCCCAGAAATGTGCCGACCAGTGCCCCGCCAATCAATTTACCTAAAACTTCCGGCGGCTCCGTTATAGAACTCATAGTTTTGATAACACCTAAGACAGCTGCAACAATTCCCAATGCAGGGAAACCATCGCCCATAGTCTGATATGCTGTGACAATCTGCGCGTCTTCCTCGTGATGCGTCTCTAATTCTTCGTCTAGCAGATCCGCTAATTCATGTGCATTTTCAGTTCCTAGTGTCATCATTCTCAAATAGTCACAAAAGAACTCGAGGGCGTGGTGATCTGCCGAGAATTTAGGAAATGCCTGAAATAATGCGCTCTCTTCCGGGCGCTCTATATGCGACTCAATAGCCAGCATACCTTTGGTTTTTGCTAGTTTAAATACCGCATACATCAGCCCAAGTAACTCTAAATAGTCCTCCTTGGAATATTTGGGACCTTTCATGGCTGCCTTGAATGCTCGTCCAGATTGACCAAGCACAAATTTGGGGTTTGCAACTATATAGGCGCCAACGCCAGCACCTCCAATTATAACAAGTTCAAAAGGCTGCCATAATGGACCTAGCTTCCCACCCATGGCCATGTAACCGCCGAAAACGGAAACAAACACTATCACCCAGCCAATTATAACGAACATAATCGATCTCCCGATCGTTTCAGGATACAGCATCCATATATTTCATTTCACTTTATTATCGCTTAATTCCCCCTATTTTGCAAAGCTTTTGCTTTTTGATAGAGAAGTGTCAGCGATAAATTTTCAATTGTTGATGCAATAATGAGGCCACTTATGTTCTGTTGAGTTGAAGCTAACTCTAATGCTTTAAGTTGATTGTTAGTTATCGCCCAATGATGTAAGTTCATCGCGTTGAGAAATTAGAGGTGAGAAATGCCGCTTGATACCAGACGATTTAGAGATGTTATGGGGACTTTCACGACGGGGGTTACAATCATAACAACTCTGGAAAATAAAATTCCTCACGGTATAACAGCGAACTCATTTACTTCCGTATCTCTATCTCCGCCATTAGTGATGTTCTGTCTGGGAAAGTCATCTACAAATTTCGACGCGTTTATGAACTCTGATTGCTTTGCCGTAAATATTTTAACTGCGAAACAGGATGCACTTTCCACTCATTTTGCCACATTTGAAGGAGATAGATTCGATGGTTTGAATTGGAGCACATGGGAGACAGGAGCACCGATTTTACAAAATGTTATTTCAGCAATTGATTGCCGCCGGGAGGCAACGCACGATGCTGGGGACCACGTCATTATGGTTGGATTGGTCGTGCGCGCCGAGGTTCAAAATCAATCCTCACCACTGCTTTACTTTAAGGGCGGTTATGAGACGCTTGAAACTTCATCAGGGAGTCCCAAGGATTGATTGAAAGTCTCTAAAATTGAGTTTAATATTCGGTTTTTTAAGCCTGAATCTCATCTAGAATTTGATCTCTGTTTTCATCCAAATTTGGTGCAGGCGATCTCGTTTTTGGGTCTTCAAAACCTGATATTTTTATGGGATTTCCAGAAACCTTCATAGGACCAGTAATAGGATCATCGATTGAAACAATCATATTACGGGCGATCGTTTGGGGGTGCGACGACGCTTGTCCTATATCATTTATAGGACTTGCTGGTATACCGAAGTCTCCTAAGCTATTCACCCAGTGCGAGGTCATTTTTGTCCCAAGCACGGCTTCCATTTCGGTTTTCAATGCCTCTACATTTTGGTTTCGAAGATCGTTGGTAGTATATCTTGCGTCAGTCACCCATTCTGGCTTTCCTAGCGCGTCGCATAGTTTTGCAAACAAAGCATCGTTTCCAGCAGAGATGATTATGTAACCATCTTTGGTTTGATAGGCTTCAAACGGTGTGATCGAAGGATGCCTTGCTCCAAGTGGTCCTGGAGCTGTTCCGCTGACATGATAACGCATAACCGCATTTTCCAGTAATGCTAATTGACAGTCCAGCATTCCAATATCAACTTTCGTCGCCTCACCTGTAAGTTGACGATGATATAGCGCTGCCTGAATTCCTATGGTTGCGTATAGACCCGATCCGATGTCGCCGATGGACATACCTATTCTTGTTGGTGGGCTTCCGGGGTGGCCAGTTACACTCATTATACCCCCCATTCCCTGAACAACCATATCATAAGCGGGGCGGTACATGTCTGGACCCGAGTGTCCAAAGCCTGAAGCAGATGCGTAGATTAACTTTGGATACTCTTGCTTCAGAGTATCCCATCCAAACCCCAATTTTTCCATGGTCCCTGGCCTAAAATTTTCGACAATTATATCTGCTTTTGCTAAAAGTTTTTTGAAAATAATCTTGTCGGTTTCTGCTTTTAGATTAAGCACGAGGCTTTCTTTCCCTCTATTTACAGATTGAAAATAGGCCGATTTTCCATTGACGAAGGGACCATATTGTCGCGCATCATCGCCGGTCTCTGGAGCTTCTATCTTAATAACTCTAGCCCCCAATTCCGCCAGCATTAATGTGCAATATGGGCCAGCCAAAATTCTAGATAAATCAATTACCGTTATTCCTGAGAGTGGGCCTTTTGGGGTAGTTTTTTTATAACTTTTAGGGGCGTTCATTTTGATATCCTTGGGATAATTTTGTTTCTGTCATATGGTTAAAACCTATTAAAGATATTATTACAATCGTACTTGATCGAAATTAAGAACAAATAAGCAAAACATCAACAGACTAACAATTAAAGCTGCGAATTAAATGTTAACTAAAAAGACTCAAAAAATTAACAAAATATAACATTATATCGGTCAAATATTACTTTTGTTTATCCCATGGTTCATGTTATTCTTCCGGTAGGGGGAAATCGCTGGGTTAAAAATCTTTTCATTTCCCGTTTAGTTAAACTGTTGTTAAGGCGGCTTGGCATCCTTTATCAAAAGGTTGGTTTTTTAGAAGTGAGTTCAAAATTACGGGTTAATTTTATTTCCTAAATAAAGATAGAGTTGGTGTTCCTGCCTCGAGGCTAGGTGGGTATAGGTAAAGCATTAGCGCGAGTTCGGAGAAACGGGTACATGAGTTTAGAAGAACAAACGGAAAAAAAGGAACAGCGACCTCGGGCTCCATATATGAAGCCTACGGATATAAGCGATCCCAATTACTTCCATAAAGTGGTGGACTGTCAGTGGGCTTGCCCAGCTCATACGCCCGTGCCTGAGTATATTCGTATGATCGCTCAGCAGAAATATACAGAAGCATATATGATCAATTGGGAGTCAAATGTATTCCCGGGTGTGCTGGGGCGAACCTGTGATAGACCTTGTGAACCCGCCTGCCGTAGAGGGCGTATTGAAGAAAAACCCGTTGCTATCTGCAGATTAAAAAGGGTGGCAGCGGATCATAGGGGCGACATAGAACATTTAATGCCGGATATTGCGCAAAAAAATGGGCGGCGTGTAGCTTGCATCGGTGGTGGGCCTGCTTCGTTAACGGTTGCGAGGGATTTAATCCCACTTGGTTACGAGGTTGTAGTTTTTGATCGGGACTCTCGCGGTGGTGGAATGATGAGAAGCCAGATTCCAGCATTTCGTTTACCAGAGTCAGTTTTGAATGAAGAGGTTGATAGGATACTGAATTTTGGAGCTAAAACACATTTCAACCATGATGTTAAAAGTTTGAAAAAGGTTCTAGATGAAGATTTTGATGCAGTGTTTGTCGGAACAGGTGCGCCAAAAGGCCGGGACATTGATATACCTGGCCGATTGGAAGTTCAAGATAACTTTCACATTGGCATAGATTGGCTCATGAGTGTGGCTTTTGAGCACACATCTAAGATCGGAAAGAAAGTAATAGTTCTGGGTGGTGGTAATACCGCAATGGACTGTTGCCGGACCGCAAAAAGGCTTGGCGGTGAGGACGTTAAGGTTATTGTTCGCAGCCCCTTCGATGAAATGAAGGCATCTCCGTGGGAAATAGAAGATGCACAGAATGAGGATATTGAAATATTAAATAACCATGTCCCGGAAAGATTTCTTGTTGAGAATGGAAAATTAACCGGCATAGTGTTTCAAAAAGTTAAGCCCGAATATGACGAAACAGGCCGAAGGAAGTTAGTTCCGACGGGCGATGATCCAGTTGTTGTGGCCTGCGACGATGTGCTTTGTGCTATTGGCCAAGAAAATCACTTTCCGTGGATCGAACGGGATATTGGCCTTGAGTTTGACGAGTGGGATATGCCTGTTGTAGATCGAACGACTTTCCAATCGACAAATCCGCGGGTGTTTTTTGGCGGTGATGCTGCGTTTGGCCCTGAAAATATTATTTGGGCCGTAGCCCATGGGCATCAAGCGGCTATTTCAATTGATCAATTTTGTCAGTCAAAGGATGTTAATGAGAGGCCAGCACCTGACGTAACTCTGATTAGCCAAAAAATGGGAATGCACGAGTGGTCGTATCACAACGATATCTCTAATGAAGAAAGATATGCGGTACCGCACGCAGAGAAAGTATCAGCTCTAAAAGATATCAAACTGGAGGTGGAACTCGGCTTTGATGAAAGGATGGCATTTGAAGAGGCAATGCGCTGTCTCAATTGTGATGTCCAAACTGTTTTTGAAGATGTTAAATGTATCGAGTGTGACGCATGTGTTGATATCTGTCCTGTCGATTGTATCAATTTTATAAAAAATGGAGAAGAAACTGACGTTCGTTCGCGCCTTCGAGTGCCGGCTCTTGACGATGATCAAAGCCTTTATGTTTCTGATACGTTGCCAACTGGCCGCATTATGGTCAAGGATGAAGATGTTTGTTTGCATTGTGGGCTATGCGCAGAACGCTGTCCAACAGCAGCTTGGGATATGAGCCAATTTCTTCTCAAGGAAGGGCAGGCGAAAAACCAAAGGCAAGTTGCATGATTGTAAATGACTTCGTAATAAAATTCGCTAACGTCAATGGTTCGGGCTCTGCCAGTGCAAACGCACTATTCGCGAAAGCAATATTCAGGATGGGGGTTCCAGTCGCTCCTAAAAATATCTTCCCATCTAACATTCAGGGGTTACCAACTTGGTTTGAATGTCGTGTCAATGGGAACGGGTATCTAGGTAGAAGGGATGGTATTGATATTATGGTTGCCATGAATCCTCAAAGTTGGGACGAGGATATTAAGGCAATTTTGCCCGGCGGGTATTTACTCTATGATAGTACTTTTATCCGAGAAATTGAGCGTGATGACATTAAAACGATTGGTGTTCCTCTAACGCAGCTCTGTAACGAAAGATTTACTATTCCAAGGGAGCGGCAACTTTTTAAAAATGTTGCTTATGTAGGCGCATTAACGGGCCTTTTAGATATGGATTTTGATATAATTAAGGGCATGATATCCGAGCAATTTCGCGGAAAAGATAAGTTGATAGCGCCGAATATAGATGCGCTTGAACTAGGTCGAAATTATGCCCTAAAATATTTCGATTGCCCGTTAGATATCCGCGTTGAAAGTTCTGATGCAGTAGGAGACCAGATACTTATAGATGGAAATGCAGCGGCGGGACTTGGCTGTGTTTTTGCGGGGGCGACTGTAGCCGCGTGGTATCCCATAACGCCTTCTACATCCGTCGCAGAGGCTTTTGAAAACTACTGCCACAAACTTAGAATTGATGAAGAAACCGGAAAAAAGAAATTTGCAATTGTACAAGCGGAAGATGAGTTAGCGGCTATTGGTATGGTGATTGGTGCAAATTGGAACGGCGCTCGTGCATTCACAGCTACGAGTGGTCCAGGTATTTCATTAATGAGTGAATTTCTCGGTTTAGCTTATTTTGCAGAAGTGCCTGCTGTGTTGTTTAATATTCAACGTGGCGGGCCATCAACAGGCATGCCGACAAGAACCCAACAGTCAGATATAACTGCGTGCGCCTATGCTAGTCATGGTGATACAAAACATATTTTAATATTTCCTTCTGATCCTACGGAATGTTTTGACTTTGCAATAGAAGCGTTCGACCTTGCTGAGAGATTACAAACTCCCGTGATAATAATGAGTGATCTTGATCTTGGCATGAATGAATGGACCACAAAGCCATTTAAGCTCGATGAAACTAGAGGTTTCGATAGGGGGAAAGTATTAAATGCAGAGCAGCTTGATGAGGTAGAACAATTTGGTCGTTACCTGGATGTTGATGGTGATGGTATACCATACCGCACGTACCCCGGCACCCATCCCGAAAAAGGCGCTTTTTTTACTCGAGGAACATCGCATAACGAGTATGCAGGTTATACCGAAGACGGCAGCGTAAATGTCCGTGTAATGGAGCGCTTGGTTCATAAATTCAATACTGCTAAAGAACTAGTGCCAGGACCTGTATTTGGTCAAGATACGCAGGGGTCTACCATGGGACTGCTATATTTTGGCACGACAGCAATTTCGGTTCCGGAAGCCATGGAGATGCTTGATGAACGCGACATAAAGATTGATACTATGCGTATTAGAGCTTTTCCTTTTTCAAAAGAGGTTGAAGATTTTATTGACAGCCATGAAAAAGTTTTTTTGGTAGAACAAAATAGAGACGCACAATTAAGGGCGTTGTTAGTGAACGAATGTGAGATAGAGCCCGCTAAAATAGTTCCAGTGCTTAATTATGATGGTTCCCCTATTACCGCAAAATGCATCGTCGACTTAATATCGGAAGCTTTAGGGAAAAATACTGAGCAAGTTGGATCAAATACAGTTGCTGCAGAATAACTAGTTAAAATATTTTTATTGGATAACCACCTATGAGCTACATTGCTAAGCCAAAGTTCCATCATCCAAATTTGCCTCGTAATAGCCTAGGGTTGACCCGTCGCGATTATGAAGGAGCGATGTCTACGTTGTGCGCTGGTTGTGGTCATGACTCAGTCAGCGCTGCTATTGTAGAGGCATGTTTTGAACTGAATTTACCTGCTCATAAATTGGCTAAAATGTCTGGAATTGGTTGTTCATCTAAAACACCTACTTATTTCTTGTCAAAAAGTCATGGTTTCAACTCAGTACATGGCCGAATGCCCTCGGTAGCAACAGGTGCAAATTTAGCGAATAATGAATTAAAGTATATTGGTGTTTCGGGCGATGGAGATACAGCTTCTATAGGATTTGGTCAATTTGCTCATGCAGTACGACGGCAGGTTGATATGCTTTATATTGTCGAAAATAATGGCACATATGGGCTGACCAAAGGCCAATTTTCAGCAACCAATGACCGAGTGTCTCTTGGAAGAAAAGGGCAGAAAAATGCCTTTGATTCCATTGATTTAGCGGCCATGGCTATACAGCTCGGAGCGAGTTTCGTTGGTCGAGGTTTTTCCGGAGATAAAGAGCAGTTGGTCCCGATGATAAAAGCAGCACTTTCGCATAAAGGTTTTGCGTTTATAGATGTCATATCTCCTTGTGTGACGTTCAATAATCATAATGGTTCTACCAAGAGTTTTGAATTTTTTAGGGATAATGAGCGATCAATCACCGCCACTGATTACATCGCTCCAAGAGAAGCTATAACCGCTGAGTATGAGGAAGGATCAGTAATTGATGTAACCCTGCACGACAGTAGCAGAGTGCGTTTGAGAAAACTTGATGCTAACTATGATCCATCTGATTCGGCAGCAGCTCTGCAGCATATAATGAAGCATGAGGAATTAGGTGAGGTGGCCACTGGGTTGTTATACCTTAATGTTGAAGATACTGAGTTGAAAGAAAAAATGGATATGGTTAACGTTCCATTGAATTCGCTTGGGGTTGCGGAACTTCGACCAGATAACAATAAGCTGGAAAGTATCAATAAGAGCTTACGATAAAAATATTTGCAGTATTATCAACCTAAATTTGTACCTATTTGCTTTGTAGCTTGCTCCAGTTTGGCTCCAAGTTGCTCTCTTTGTTTCATCCCTTTCCATTCTTTTCGAGATGCGTTCATTTCAAGAGCTGCTATTGGTGAACCGTTTTTATCCAGTATTGCAGAACCAATGGAAATTGTACCCAAATCAGTCTCTCCGTCGATTATTGAAAAACCTTTCGTATACGCTGTTTCAATCTGTTTTAATATTAACTTTGGGTCTGTTATGGTTTTCTTAGTGTAAGCATTTTTATGTGAAGAAAATACTAACGCTACCGCTTCCATGGCCGGCAGGTGGGATAAAACGGAACGGCCTGCCGCACTGTATATTAAATCAAAAGGAGTGCCCGGTGCTGTAAATTTTGGGCAAGGTTTTTCACTAGGGCTATGCATTATATTAATGAGATTTGTGTTATTAAAGGCTAGCAAAAAAACACTGTTTCTAACATCTGAAACCATCTCAGTAATTATTTCCAAAGAGGCTTTTTGAATTGTACCAAGTCTATTGTATGTGAAGCCAAGTTTTAATGTTTTTATCCCAGGTGTATATTTTTTTGTCTGTTGGTTTTTTTCGATATAACCAAGTTTTCCCAACGTATATAAGACCCTCTGGGTTCCACTTATTCCATATCCTGTAAGCTTCGATATCTCACTTAAGCTGAGTTCATTTTCGACGCTTTCAAATAATTCAAGTATAGCAAAGCCTTTTTCAATTGATTTAATAAAAAGAGAATCCTCAAATCTAGAGGCCATTTTCACAACCACCTTAAATAAAAATATTTAAAAAAATTGTTGAAGGTATTTAAAACAAGAAATTAATATAAAAAGTACTAGCACCGTTGCAGCTTAAAAGGAATGAAGATAACCCTACTTTAGATAGATATACTCAAGAATAAACTTCAATCGAGAAATAATAATGCGATCATCGTCAGGAACATTTCCCTTTAGAGATATTAATGGAACGGTCTGGCTTGCATATACAGACTGGGGTATATCGACGCGTGAAAATTTATTACTTTGTGTGCACGGTCATACTAGGCAAGGTAGGGATTTCGCAAAACTTGGGGAATATTTTTCGAAAGATTTGCACACCATTAGCTTTGATTTAGCAGGGCACGGAAAAAGTGGTTGGCTTTCAAATAAGGAAGACTATTCCCTGGAGAGCTCTGTCCGCCATATCGATGGCCTTATGGATTATAGGGGGATCTCGAAAGTCGATTGGCTTGGTACATTTACGGGTGGCATTTTGGGAATGATTTTTGCCGCCCGGGACGATAGTCCCATACGGCGTCTGATACTAAATGACGTTGGCCCGCTTTTAACGTTGGGATCAATAAAGCTTTTACTAGATCGTTTTACATCAAATACCGTATTCAAAGACTTAGAGGATGCCAACGTATACTTCAGAAGAGCATACTCAGGCTGTGGTATTGTCGATGATGTTGACTGGTCAGATTTCATTATTCGAAGTATCAATAGAGAAGTCGATGGGACCTACAGTCTGCATTATGATCCCGCGATTATAAATGAGTTGGGAACCATTTGGAGTAATCTTGACGTTTGGGAAGTTTACGAAAAAATACAATGCCCTGTGCTTGTATTACGAGGTAAAGAGTCAGATGTTCTGAGCAGAGAAGTAGCAGATAGAATGGCGCAGGTAGGACCGAAAGCGAAAATAATTGAACTCGAAGATTGTGGAAATGCTCCGGTACTTGTTAATCCAAAATGTTTGAGCATAGTTTCCAAGTGGTTGAGTGAGACCAATCACCTGATAGAAGTCGAGGACCTTCCCCCACAAGATAAAGAGCTGGGTAAAGATAAAGTTGACTAACGTCTCAAGTTTAAAGTCGAGTGAGAGCTATTCAAACTATCAAGAGAGTTTTCCTTGGTTGGGTGCCGACTTGCAGACTTTGAGAAGTTTCTTAATGCCAAAACTAAAAATTGCGAATTGTAAATCATCAGATAAACTCACGTTCCAAATGACCGATGGATCGGGTGATCAACTGACTGGTACGATAAGTTTTCCTTACGGCACGACATCTCAATTGCCATTAATTGTTTTAATCCATGGACTTGGTGGTTGTGAAGACAGTACCTATATGTTGCAAACGTCAGATTACTTCCTTGGACATGGTTACAGTGTTTTAAGACTTAATTTGAGAGGAGTTAAACCGGCACAAGCTCCCTCCCGACATTATTATCATGCTGGACGTGACCAAGACTTGGAGAGCGTCTTTAAAGAGCTTAACTCGATGCAATTTATTCCCAATGGGGTCATAATTATAGGGTTCTCATTAGGTGGAAATATACTCTTAAAGTTGCTTGGTAGATCTGAAACTGAATATCCCATCCGGGCTGCTTTATCTGTCTCTGCGCCGATAGATTTAGCAATGACCTCTGAACGAGTTTTGCAACCCCGAAATTGCTTTTACCACAAATGGCTCTTACACCATATGAAGAATGGCATACTTGGTTTGAAGGACTTAAGTGACAGACAGAGGAAAACAATTCTGCGCACGAACACGGTATTTGAATTTGATGACCGTGTTACTGCGCCGGAAAATGGTTTCTCGGGCGCGGTTGATTATTATAAAACCTGTTCCTCTAAGTTTTTTATCCACAAGATACAAGTACCAACATTAATAGTAAGTGCTAAAAATGACCCTTGGGTGCCATCTGTTATGTATTCACCCATTGCTCAGTTTAAATTGAAAAATGTTAAAATTATCCTGCCGGAGGGAGGAGGGCATGTTGGATTTCACGATCGCCACGGTTGTTGGTATCATAGGGTTTTCCATCAATTCGTATCAGAGCTTAGTTGTTGATAAATTAAAGCTGGATTTCCTCGGTATTACAGAAAAATATTAAAAAAAAGGCTCTGAGCATATGCGCAGAGCCTTTTGGAAAAGAAAATTAGAAAAGAGAAATTATCGTTTAACTCGTGTAATTTCCTCAAGTAATTCGTCTCCAGTTGTGATGATTTTAGTTGCAGCCGAATAGGCCCTTTGCGCTATTATCAAATCGGTGAATTGACCCGCAATATCAACTGTCGAGTTTTCTAATGCACTTGCCGATACCCGACCTGCGCCACCTTCTGTGGCAAAGTTTAATACGGCTTCACCGGAGTCGGCAGTAATACGATATGCATTGCCAGACAGGGCTTCAAGCTCTGCTGGGGCGGGGACAGTTGCGATGGGGAGTTTGTAAATTGGACGAGAAGAGCCATCCGAAAAAACAGCAGTTAAAAGTCCTTTATCATCAAATGATACTCTTTCTAAATCCGTTGGACCATTACCATCTTGGTTTAAGAGTGATGTTTGGTATGGTGCATCATATTGCGTCATGCCAGATGATGTACCGTAATTTCCAAAATTAACATTGAAGGAAAGAGTGTCCACCGCTCTACCAGCATATTGTCCAGTAATAGCAGCAGCCGTAAATGTAATGGTTGTAGTCGCAGCGGTTCCAGTCGCACCGGTGGTGGCTGCACCCCCAGCCGCAACAGCTGTTACTGTTTTGGGTGTCCCATCTGTGTTGAATTCTATGCGGAAACCTGTAGCTTTACTGGCAGTACCTGTTTCAGCTATGTTTTGAGCGCCTCCTGACGGATCCCGCAAGGTGGCGACGCAATCCCAAATATTCGCGGTGGCTGTCTTGTCCCACTCAAGTCGCAAAAGATAATCGTTACCTTGCGAGTCATAAACGGTAAGGTTTGTAACGTCAACGGGGTCGGCATCAGCGGCAGCTGCGTTTAAATTAATATTCAATTCCACATTTTCTGTTACTTTTGCAACCCTCTGAAATTTTGATAAATCGACTGTTTCTAAACTAGAAAGCAAGTCCTTAGTCGGTTGGTTTTCAATAGCGCCCGTTCCATCCGTTGCATAACCCTGCAGGTAAAACCCCGCACTGTTAACAAGTTTGTCATTCTCGTCTTTTATGAAATTTCCTGCCCTTGTTAGTAGATATTCATCACCCAGACCAGGCACAGGCGCCTCGTTTGTTACAAAGAAACCATTTCCATCGATAGCAACGTCGGTGGAGTTTGCTGTTCCCTGCAGCAAGCCTTGCTTGATAGGGTCTGTTTGAGTGATCGACTTCACGCCGCCTGCGCTTGCAGAGGTGCTAAGACTTTGTGTGACCAAAGCCTGGAATTGTGTGGTTGTATCTTTGAATCCAACCGTGTTTACGTTAGCAATATTATCGGAAATAACAGCAAATGCTGTTGATTGTGCGGCAACCGCTGCCACTCCTGCAAATAGTCCTGAGTTAATGCTCATTTTTTTCTCCGTTATTTTAACAAGGGCTCGCCTTGTTTTTTCTTTTCCTAATATAGTTTTGCTTTCTTGCAGTGACTGGCGTTTTGCCGTTTAGTTAAATTAAAATTTTTATTACTTAATCTTCATTATTTCGGACAACGCGACCTCTATGTCTTTACCTAGTAGAAGACTTGGCCCTGTAGTGTTGGATTTAATGCCACTTACCAAACCAATGCTGTCCACAGTGCTGTCTATAGCTTTACCAGATGCATCTTTTGCGATAACCATGAGTGAGTAATTACCGGGTTCTAAGATATTTCCTTTTCCATCTTTGGCATCCCAAGAAAACTGGTGTCTGATGCTATTAGTCAAGTTACCGGTTTCAGAGTAAACGCTCCTGCCTTTCGCGTTCATAACGTGCAAGTCTACAGACGCGGCAGCCCTGTCAATCTGATAACCCCAGGTTGTACCTGTCGGTGTTACATATGTTTCATTACCTTCTATTTGAATTGAGCGTCCAATATAATTAAGCGCGCCAAATTCTGCATTGTTGGATTGTAATCGAACTAAATCTTCCAGATTTTGATTTTGTGCTATCTGCTGTTCAACATTAGCAAAATCTACCAGTTGTGCCGTCATTTGATGCGTATCCATTGGGTTGGTAGGGTCCTGGTTTTTTAATTGCGTAGTCAACATTGTCAAAAACGTATTCAAGTCTTCACCCAACCCTGTTCGAGCGGTTTTTGCTGCACCACTAGCGGCATTACTGCTGCTTATCGCTGTTAGATCCATTATCCCGCTCCTACGTTAACAAGTTTATCGAACCATCAGGAGTGATCCCGATCGCTGTTGCCGATATGGGGTTTGATTCATTTTCAAGAATATTTGAGCCGTTTGAAGTATCCGGATCAGTGCCGTCATTGGAGTTCTGTAAATTAGCTTGACGAGTATCAGAATTATCCTTTCGACCATGAAGATCAAACGATAAGGAGTTTTGGTCAGTTTTTAATCCGGCATCCTGCAGAGCCCGCTCCAATACCCGAACATCTCTCTGAAGAATGTCGAGTGTTTCTGATCGTTCGGCTATAATCATGGCTTTAGCACGACCATCATTTGCGATTTCAAGCTTGACTTCCACCCGACCTAATTCTTGGGGTCTTAATTGAATTTTGATCTTATTGTCGCCATTTTGAATAGCTTTTGATAGCTGCACGGAAACTTGATTTGTTGCTGCAGGCGCTCCGCCTGGCCGCAAGTTAGTCACGGGTTGCTGAGCCGCAAGAACACTGCTTGCTGTCTGTGGGCTGCTGGCGTTGACCCCAGCCAAAGCATTTGGTGCCGCGGGTTGATTGGTTTGTGTGCCTAATGAAGCTGATCCGATTTTCCTGGTTACTGCATGCTGATTGGTTGAGCCATCCGATTTGAGTGCGTGTTGCTTGAAGGTTTCCAGTCCATTTATAGATGTTACGCTAGGTTGGTTAGCAGTGTTTGATGCTACGCTGGAAGCGTTGCCTTGAGAGCTATTTTGAGTAAAACCGGAATTGTTTTCCCCAGTATTTGCGCCTACATGAAGTGGTTTCGCGTTAGATATTTGTTGATTGCTCTGACCTGTTTCAACTTGATGTTGGGGTAAGTTCAACGATTGTGCTGATACACCCCTATTTGCAAGCGCTGCGTTATTATCTCCCGCCTGTGCTCCATTTTGAGCTTGTAAGATGTTGCTGCCAGCCGCGTTAGAAACGCGAGGTGCCGTATTATTATCAACAACGCGGATAGAGACATCTCCCTCTAACGAGCTAAGTTTTAAGCCTGGGACTTTGCTTTCGTTTTTGAGTGTAGGGTTAATATTTTCACGACCCATAGCTCGATCTACGTCTGTCTGTGGGTTATTAGCTTCCTGAGATTTAGGGGTTGATGACAATAATATACCCTTATCGTTGAGGCTTGAATTTTGGGTTTGATGGATAACATTAGCTACGTTGGTTTGATGGTTCGTCGTCAACCCGGCTTGATTTAAGGTAGAGGCAAGTTTATCTGAGTGATTATTAAGTATCGATTTTTGTGCGATTTTCGTATCCGTAATAACGGGTTTTGTAATATCTAAAAATTGCGGCTCAAGCAGTGCGTTACTGTTGGACCCCGTTATAATATCAGATTTTTCTCTGGTTATTGTGGTATTAACATTGGATTGACCAACAACATTAGAGGATTTCGTTTCTTCTGGTTTTGGAGACGTTGGAACCAACTCTGACTCAAAAGTTGCACTGTTGCCTACCTTTTGGGGAATCGATACCTCAACTTTGTTGGCCGCAGAAACTGCAGCTGTGTCGTTATCTGTCGCCGGCAGGGTCGGTTTAATTACGCTTTTGAGCACCTCTGATATTTTAGATTCATTAGTCGAAGTTTTATCGGATTCGATCTTAGAGCTTAAAGATGCAGGGTGACTTAATGTTTTCGCATTATCAGACGTAACGACGTTAGCTGGTTTTTGTATAACAGAAGCTATCTTCTGTATATCAGGTGTTGCGCCATACTTGTGCTCTTCTACACCTGCCTGTGGCACATCCTTATTATTATAGATGGCTCGGTTAGAAGATGCATCGGTTAATTCATCGGCGTCAGCTTCTGTTGAGATGCCGGTATTCGCGTGATCATCAGCATTCATCGAGGTATTGCTATTATTATCGTGTGATAGTTTTTCTCGCTCGTAATCTACATTACTCTTGATGTCTTCAACCGGAGAACTTCCGTTATCTGAAGGTTTGTATGCCTCAACAGTATTATCTTCTTCAGGATAAGCGGATGGGCCGCTTCTCTCAGTCTCGTGTTTCGTTATCTGTTTGTCTGGTTGTCTCATAAGGTCGGTCTGTTTGGAAGGTGCTTCCCTTGGAGGCGCTAAGTCAGACAGTTGGCTTAAATTAGCTGTCATCAGCATTTCCGAATTAAAAAACTGACTGAAATCCATCCCACTGGTTAATTGTTGAGGCTTCCTTAGTTTTGGAGAAGTGGTGATCTCAATATTTTCTATGGCTGACATCTGATTTGCCTCTTTGGTTAAACTTAACAATGGTACAGCAAGATTGAGGCCACCTTATTTGAAAAAGAAAGTTCTGTGTTTTCAGAGGGTTAGGGATTTGGAAAAGGGTTCTTGATTGAAATAAGGAAATACTGGGCATTATTTGCTTGGTTGGCAGGTAAAAAATTCCCAATATAACTAAAATAAATTAAAAATAGATAAAATTAACGATAAAATACATATTATATATATACATCTATAAATAACTGTAATTAAATAGAAATATGTAAAAATAAAGTTATTTAAAAAAAATATATAAAAATTTAAATAAAATACTTTACAAATATATTTCATAATGCTATAACTTATCTATTGAGTAAATCAGACCCTGACAGAAGTCGGGCCGAACCTTAGAAAAAGGAATAGAAAAATGGCAATTCAAAACTCAGTCTTTACTAACCCGTCCGCGTTCACCGCGCTTCGGGCTCTCAACTCAGTCAACCGTCGATTAGACGTCACGCAGAATAGGGTCTCAACTGGGCTCCGTGTTTCCTCGTCATTGGATGATGCTTCTGCTTTCGCTGTTGCCCAAGGTATACGAGGCGAGCTCCGTGCACTGGAGTCAATTTCACAGGGCTTAAATAACTCAAAAGCTGTTGGAAAAGTCGCTGTTACCGGCGCCACCGCAGTATCAAACTTAATGATCGACATTCGACAAAAACTTACAGAGTTAGCGAATACTAGTATTTCGACTTCCCAGCGAACGATCATAACCGCCGATTTTAATGAATTGATGTCGCAAGCAGGCAGCTTTATCGCCAACGCAAGCTACAACGGGTTCGCGTTATTGCGATCGACGGCTAATAACGTTCCAACACTGGCTAATTTAGCCGGTGGTTCTTTGCAGTTATCGGCACAGATTAACGTTGATAGATGGGCTGGAAGTCTTGCAAAAGCTACTGTAGCTACCGCAGCAAATGCTCAGAGTGTGATTGCTTACCAATTCACACAATTAGAATCGACGGTTGCATCGGCATTGGGTACCCTTGGTGCAGAAGTTCGATCCCTTGAACAGCAAACAATTTTCCTCCAGGAACTGCGAGATACAAGTGATGAGGGTTTAGGTAATATTGTGGATGCTGATTTGGCCAGAGAGTCTGCAAAATTAACGTCACAACAAATTCAACAGGAATTGTCAGTCCAAACGCTGTCTATAGCTAACGACCGTCCTAGCACGATACTAGGTCTATTCCGTCGATAAATTAAAAAACCGGAAAAGTTGATAATCGCTTTTCCGGTTTTCTCTCTTTTTGCATAAACGCAATACAAATAAAACAAAGATTATTCATAAGATTTTAGCTTATCCCTTCTCGGTTTTCTTAAGAAATGAAATCATGGTTACTATTTAATCTATCCACTCTTTATAAAAAATATCTTGACATCCGAGAATCATCTGAATTATCTAAGGGTGCGGTATGGTAATAAACCACGATCGTATTTTGGGCAAAAAGCCCGTAAACCTTAGAATAAGGGAATCGAGATGGTAAACAATTCTATCTACACAAATCCGTCTGCCTATACGGCTCTTCAAAATTTATCGGTGGTAAATCGTAAGCTTGAGATTTCTCAAAATGCGATATCGTCTGGTTTGAAAGTTGCGTCTGCTACGGATAACACTTCATCTTTTGCTATTGCGCAAGGGATCAGGGGTGAAATAGCGGCTATTGAAGCCACAAATAAAACAGTGACTAAAGTGAAAGGTATTGTCGATTACAATCTGGCAGCGGCTGAGGGTATTTCTAACTTAGTTGGAGAACTGAAAGCTAAGCTGACTGAATTGCAGGATACTACTTTATCAAGTTCTCAGCGTACTCAAACAGTATCTGATTTCAATAACTTGTTATCGCAGGCCAAAGATTTCGCAAGAGGAGCGGCTAATTTGGATCAGGTGGGTGGCACTCTTGTCGATTTATTCTCGGCTGGGGGGACAGCGGCAGTTGCCGATCTCACGGTCGATATTAACCCTGGGATTTCAGGTATCGTCACTGCCGCTGCAGCTTCCATAACTGTTTCCCATGATATCACTGTTGCAGTTTTTAATCGATTAAGTTCTTTGCAAACAGCTGCGCGCACAGCCACAGCTGCAAACGCAACGAGCACGATTACGACTGACTTTGTGACTTTCGAGGGTGAAGTTGCTGCGGCATTGGGGCATCTTGGAGGTAAATCTGAGCAATTAGCTGCCCGTGCTCAGTTCCTTGAAGCAGTAAAGGGTAGCCGCCAGGAACTACTAGGTTCGTACGTAGATGCGGATCTGGCAGCAGAGTCAGCAAAACTGACAGCATTGCAAGTACAGCAGCAATTAGCTGTCCAGGCCGTTGGCATAGCTAACCAAAGACCACAATCATTACTTGGTCTATTTAGATAAATTGCTTTCAAATAGGCGGATAATTAAATTTATCCGCCTATTTTTTTTTATATTCCAGACGCGAAGAGCCTTTTTTAAGTTATGGTCGGTGTATTGACAAAATAATTAACTGTTTGATTCGCAGGTTTTTTGGAAGACCGTATTGGGTTCAGAAGAGATATACGTAAGCAACATATATATTTTTTTTAGTGAAATTTGTATTTTTTGTAAGCAAAGTTAACTCTTTTGAAATAGCAATCCCGAATTGAGGGTGCGATTTTTAAGATAAATCAAAAGATTAATACATTAATATAAATGATTGAAAAAAAATATAATATTGCGTGTGAAATTTTTCTGAAATTAAACATAATATATCTAGGGATTATTCATATGTAGCCGAATGAGGATAATTTCTATAATGCTCCAGTTATTAAGAAACCAGATTGACCCTGCCTTAAAGCTTCATAAATAACCTTTTATTTGACAACGATTCTCCAAGTACGCGAATATAGGCCAACAGTTTATGAAAGTGAATTTGAATGCCGCTTAAAATAAACGTTAAATCGGGAGAGAAATTTATTGTCAACGGCGCTGTGATGGTAGCTGGCAATAAAGGAGCCTCTTTGGTTCTTCAGAATGAGGCTACGATCCTTCTCGGCAAAGATGTGATGCAGGAAAGTGAGGCGAACACCCCCTCGCGGCGGATCTACTTTGCTATACTTGTAATGTATCTCGATCAGGAAAATGCCGCAAAATATAGAGACACTTTCATGTCATTGGTTGAGGCCTTTATGGATGCGACTACTTTTGCGGAGGTGCGACGAACACTTCTTCACATTGTCGAGGATGTAAATAGTAAGGTTTATTACAGAGCAATGAAAACCTGTAAAGCCCTGATTAAATATGAAGATGAGATGCTCAAAATTAATAATACCAATGTATCGGACGAATAAGTAGATGGCCGGAGTTGACGCGTATAAAAAGGCTTTAAATAAAACATCTTCCGATCGAGATACAGAATATCGTCTTTTGGCTCAAGTCACCGCATCGTTGATTGAGGCTAAAGATGCCGATGGAGACATGAGAGTTAATCCAAAAAAAATGAGAATGGTTGCTGAGGCTTTAAATTGGAATAACGAAGTCTGGGCGGCCTTTATGGATGATTGTCGAAGTTCAGATAATAGACTTCCTGAGAAATTACGAGGGGGTATATTGAGTTTGGCGATTTGGGTCGGAAAAGAAACAAAATCAGCAATGAATGGTGATAGTGATCTCGATATGCTCATAGCCGTAAACCGTGATATAATGAAGGGCTTAAGCGGTTCTGGAAACCCTGAAGCCTCAAACCGCTCAATACCTGGGGGCAATCAAGAACCAGTAACTAGACCCAACACCGGCACTATTAAGATCTAAATGATTAGAAGAATGCTAGATAGTGAATATAAAATTATCATAAAATAAGGTCTAAAAATAAAGTGGGTCATGAGCAGTCTTCGGAAAAAATAGAGCAAGCCCTTCTATTACATGAATGCGGTCGGCTCGATGAAGCTCGGTTGATTTATCAAGAGATCATTAAGGAAAACCATTTTCAGCCACCTGTATTAAACTTGTATGGCACGTTGCTTCTTCAACAGGGTTTTCACGGTCTAGCTGTTGCAATGTTGAAAAAAGCAATCGTAACAACCCCGGATAATGAAATATATTATAATAGACTAGGTGCAGCTTTGAATGGAATGGACGAAAACAATAAGGCTGTCGTTGCTTATAGTCGTTCCACGTTTATCAACAATACTCTGTTTGAAGCTCAGCTTAATTTAGGAAGCGCCCTATTAAAAATGGGGCGTGAAATAGAAGCTTATATCCCAGCAAAGCACGCTGTTCAACTCAATCCAGATTCCTGGATAGCACGGTTCAGGCTTGGGTCAATATATCAATCTATGGAAAAATATGAGCAGGCTATTCAGGAATTGAACGTGGCCTCTGAAAAAAATCCCCACGCACTCGAACCTTATTTCCAACTCTGTCAAATATATAACAAAAGTCAGAATAGTAAGGACGGTCTGAAGGTCGCCAAAAAGGGACTTGTCCTTGCACCGGACCGATTTGAGTTCTACCCCCAACTTCATGGTATTTGGCTCATTAAGGACCAACCACAGAAGTTCAATGTATTGAGGTGGACGGAGCAAACCGTGGTTGTAAGGTCGACTGACAGTAACTGCTGGTATTTGTTGGCTCTAGAATATCAACGACATGACTTTCGCACTAAATCACTCAAAAGCGCTATGCGATCTGCTATTTTAGAGCCGAATTCGTCCAAATTTTATCATACGCTAAGTAGTGCATTCCTTATACTTGGTAGATTTAAGTCGGCGCTTTTTATTTCCCAAATTGCCTCAGTTGTTTTTCCCGGCTCCGCACCCAATAAC
>QCQB01000030.1 GCA_003212315.1 SAR116 cluster bacterium AG-447-C21
ATCATCTGCAACGCTATATTAATCAACAAGGGCTCCAAATGGAATAGACTAAACTCCATACCTAAAACATTCGGTTATGAAATATCATTTCTGGATACAAGGGAATTTGAAGAACAGCAGTTCACACGCACCACTTAAATAATCAAATGGTTAAAACAGTTTCTTTTTTGTGACTATTTAACGAAATATTTTGTTTATCAGAAAGAATCTATTCAAAACTTCGAATTAATACTGTGATTACTATTGCTCAGTCAGAATGAGTTCATTACAATCCAGACACAAACTAACCTGGGAGGGGTTTATGAATTTTACTTCACTACGAAAAGCAGTTGTAGGCGCCGCTATTGGCGCTCTTGCTCTGACTGCCACAGCAGGCTCAGCATCCGCCGGGCTTGATACAAAAGAATTCAAAGTTGTTGGAACATGGAGTTTCCTTGATCACTGGAAAGAGAGAGAGGGCCCATTCTGGAATGAGAAACTGTCCAAGCTTTCTGGTGGGAAGTTGACCGCGAATGCAAAGTCACAGACAGAATTGGGGCTTTCTGGCTTCGAAATTATGCGTCTGATGAAATTGGGTGTGTTCGATGCAGCACACGTTGTAACCGGTTATATAGCTTCTGATAGTCCAACAATTGAAGGCGCTGACTTAGCTGGCGTGATCCAGGATCTTGCAAGCTACAGAAAAGCAAATGAAGCGTATAGAAGTATTCTTGAGCGAGAGTTTGAGACAAAGTATGGCGCTAAATTACTCATGATCTATGCATGGCCAAGCCAGCAGTTATTCTGTAACTTAGGTGACAAAAGCATCAAAAACGTAACCTTTGATGATTTAAAAGGTAAGAAGATACGTACCTACAGTAAAACACTCGGTGATTTCGTTGAAGGTGTCGGCGGAGCTGCTGTAACAATAGCATTTGCTGAAGTTGTACCTGCTCTTCAAAAAGGTGTGGCCGACTGTGGTCTAACGGGAACTCTGCCTGCCTACAATGCAAAATGGTGGCAAGTTGTAACGCACAATGTTCGTATCCGATTGGGATATGCATCATCAGTTTTGGCAATGAACCTGAAAGTTTGGAATGGTTTAAATGCCGAGACAAAAGCGTTTTTCAAGAAAAACATTGGTGAGTTAGAAGAACAAATGTGGGCGTCCACGCAAGCAAATGACGACGACGGCATGGCTTGTAACGCAAACGGACCTTGTCCTCGTGGACCAGTCGGCGGAATGACCGTAATTGAACCATCCGCTGCTGACAAAGCAAAACTCAAGGATGTTGTAGAAAACTTTGTTCTAAAACGATGGGCAAAGCGTTGCGGCACACAAAAATGTGTTGATGAGTGGAATGCAACGATTGGTAAAGTTTCAGGTATGAAAGCATCGCTGTAAGCTTTATCTAATAAACAAATAAATTGGCGCCGCAGTCGAACTGCGGCGCCTTTATTATAAACAATTAGGGAGCAGTAGATAATGTTTGAGGCAATCCATTCTCGCCTCGAGAGAATCTCACAATACGCCGTTTGGGTGGGTGGAGCGGCTCTTCTCGCAGCAGCCGTTATGGTGACACTCGACGTGTTTGCCCGCAAGTTCTTTTCCATAACCATGAGTGGTTCTGACGAGTATTCCGGTTATGTTTTCTCAGCGACAACTACGATGGCCTACTCATACTGTTTACTGCACCGCTCGAACGTTAGAATAGATGCCCTGTATAATCTATTACCAAGGAAAGTGACTGCGTTTTTAGATGTTATCGGTCTCTCTCTATTACTCTATTACATGTCCATCATGAGTTACTATGCTGTAATTTCGTTTGTTGATTCCTGGGTAAATAACTCGGTATCAATAACGACACTAGGCACTCCACAATGGATACCCCAATTATTCTGGCTTTTCGGTCTTGCTTTGTTTTTTATAACTCTAATATTTGTGTTTATTTATTCACTTACAGCACTGCTGCAACGAAACTGGGATTTAGTAGCAAAAATCGCAGGAGTACCCTCTATATCAGAAATCATGGAGGAGGAAACACAAGGCATCGACGTTGCTATGGTTAGTGATAAAAAATTAGGTACGGGAAACTAGGCGCATGACACCGTTTTTAATCGTTATTGGTTTATTAATCCTTGTTTTATCAGCGGTACCTGTTGCGGCTGTTCTAGGTATTCTAAGTTTTGTTCTGGATAATTTGAATATGGGCGGGGTGTTAACCCCTGCTTTGGCGGAAATTTATTGGGATAAAAGTAAAGAATTTATTCTTGTTGCCGTTCCAATGTTTATTCTGCTTGGCGAAATTATGCTGAGGGCTGGCAT
Source organism: SAR116 cluster bacterium AG-447-C21 (assembly GCA_003212315.1). Taxonomy (GTDB): domain Bacteria; phylum Pseudomonadota; class Alphaproteobacteria; order Thalassobaculales; family Thalassobaculaceae; genus UBA7326. Next base: position 2,306 of record QCQB01000030.1, read on the forward strand.
CGCAGGTCGTATGTACGCGGCGGTGATCCAATGGCTGTCCTGGTTACCAGGTGGGCTAATGCATGCTAATATCGGCTCCTGTACCATTTTTGCAGCCAGTTCTGGCTCTAGTGTTGCGACTGCGGCCACGGTTGGAACCGTTGCGTATCCGGAAATTGAAGCGCGGGGATACAACGAGCGATTGTTTCTAGGGTCATTAGCTGCGGGAGGAACATTAGGAATTTTGGTTCCCCCGTCTATTAACCTGATAATATACGGTCTTTTGACTGACACGTCAGTTCCTGAGCTTTATCTAGCGGGGATAATACCAGGGATAATTTTATCAAGTCTTTTTATGTTGACCATAGTAGTCGCGTGCATTTATCGACCTTCGTGGGGTGGACAAAAAGTCAAGACAACTTGGGGCGATCGAATACGATGCCTGCCTGATTTATTACCTCCTATTGTACTATTTACGGCTGTGGTGGGCTCAATTTATGGCGGAGTAGCAACGCCGACCGAAGCGGCATCAATCGGGGTATGTATGGCACTCGTGATAGCCGCGCTCTTTAAATCGCTGAATATCAAGATGTTAAAGGAAGCGTTCGAAGGCACAATGCGAACGACTGCTATGATCATGCTTATCGTCTTTGCTGCGATTTTCTTAAACTTTGTTTTAGGTATGATGGGTATAACCCAAGCCATGCTTAACTTCATTCGCGATTTAGGTTTAACACCAGTTCAAACGGTTTTACTCATCATAGTTTTTTACCTGTTTCTCGGTATGTTCATGGAAACTTTATCGATGATGCTAACAACTGTTCCAATTGTTTTCCCAATTGTTATGGCGCTGGGCGTCCCTGAGTTTTCCGATGTTTGGTTTGGTATTCTTATTACGCTGTTAATGGAAGCTGCACTCATTACGCCCCCTATTGGCGTGAACTTATACGTTGTTCACGGCATTCGAATGCGGGGGGGACATTTCAATGATGTTGCTATTGGAGCGATACCATTTTTAATCGCAATGCTTGTAATGATATTGATGTTGGTCGCCTATCCAAATTTAGCAACATGGCTACCGACTCTAGTTTATCATTGATAAATGATTAAAGACTCAAACAAAAAACCGACAGAAAGTTCTTCTGTCGGTTTTTTGTTGAGGGTTAACGTTAATTTTCGGTACTTCGACAATCCGTTATAAGCATAGAACCTGGCGTATGGGTTATAACCAAAGGTATCCCCGCTTCCTGAATAGCGTTCTGAGGCGTTACGCCGCACGCCCAAAATACGGGCACTTCATTATTCTTAAACTCTGTGGGATCGCCCCAATCCGGTTTTTCAATGTTTCTTATTCCTATTTCCTCCGGGGAGCCAATGTGAACAGGCATTCCATGGGTGTGAGGGAAGCGCGCTGTTATGGCAGACGCACGAATTGAATCGGCAGCAGACATAGGACGCATCGAGACGACCATAGTCCCGCCAAACGGCCCGGACTTTATATTTTCTATATTAGTCCTATACATGGGACAAGTTCGGCCAAGCTCCTGGTGTCTCAAGGGCACCCCAGCTTGAGTTAATGCCTCCTCAAATGAAAAAGAACACCCAATCACAAAAGCGACTGAGTCATCTCGCCACAAATGCTCGACACTTGGCTGCGTAGTTTCTAGCTGCCCTTCGCGGTAAACATTATAGCTTGGAATATCGCTTCGAATGTCAATCTCCTCCCCGAGCGTAAACATCGATGGGTTACCCGTATCGGAGACCCCAACTATTGGGCAAGATTTTGGGTTTCGTTGGCAAAATCTCGAAAAATCCAGCGCAAATCGTTCAGGTATTATCGCAAGATTTCCTTGAGTATAGCCATCAGACATCCCAGCTGTGGTGCCCTGATAGGAACCTGTTCGAAATATATTTCTCAATTTTTTTGGCGAAGCCTTTCCTATGTCAAAAGGAAAAGGGGTGTTCTCTATCGCTTCTGATTGCATTAATGCCACTGCCAACTCCTCAAAAATGCTTAATTAAAAAACTTTTAGTATAAATAATTCATGACACCAAAATATTAAGATACAACTTTTATCAAAACAAATTGCCTAAAGTAAGCTCTTTAATTATTTGAAATTAATTTTTCTATGCCCAGGGCAAATGAAAGAAGATCTATATCAGAACCTGGTCTTGCCATTATCTGCAGACCCACCGGTTTTTCTTCCCCACTTCGCTTCAATGGTAAAGAGATCGCAGGGCAACCGCAGAAATTAGCTAGAGCTGTAAAATCAGCCTGGTTTGTTGGGGTATCTTTTGAAAATGGAAAGGGTGTCTGCGGTGTTGTAGGGGTAATTACAAATTTCTGTTTTTGAAAAATACTACATAATTCTCTTTTTAGGGTTTGTATCTTCTGAATAGCATTGAAATAACGAGAAGCTGGAGCTCGTCTTCCAAAATCTAACATTGTTTGTAATTCAGGTGAAAATGCCTCCTGCGACTTTAAACGAAAATCCTCCAATAAAACGCATGCTTCCACCTCGGAGACGAGTAACCCTGCTCGTCTTGCGCTTGATGGATCATAATCTGAGAGCCGCACCTGTCCAATACTGACACCTGAATCTAACAATAGTTTTTTTGTTTCTTCATAACCCAATTTTATTTCATCTTCCATTTCGGCATAATCAAAATTTTCTAGGCTCGCCACATTACAGCTCTTTATATCTATATTTTTCAAAGTTAAACCCGACAAGAAAGCGATATCAGACACAGACCGCGCCAATGGCCCGATTGTATCAAGGGTCACAGAAAGTGGCGTTACACCTGCAGTACTCCAGAAATTTTTTGTTGGCTTAAAACCAACAATACCACAATAAGCTGCAGGCACTCTCACCGATCCCATTGTATCTGTACCTAAAGCAGCGGGGCATAAATAACCCGACACTACAGCGCCGGATCCACCACTGCTCCCTCCGGGGGTATGCCCCTCCAGCAAGGGATTGAAGCATTTTCCATGGTGAGGATTATCTGTTGTAGCGCCAAGTGCAGCTTCATGCATATTGGTTTTGCCTAGAAAAACTATTCCTTTATTTCGAAGTAACTTGACGATGGCGGCATCCTTAGACGGAATCCAATGCATACCCAAACCGTTAGTCGTCGGTTGTCCCAAAATGTCAATATTATCTTTGACAGCTAATGGCACCCCATCTAGAGGTGACAATAGAGTTCCATTTTTTCGCCGATTATCACTCTGTAATGCGTCACGGGTAGCTTGTTCAATCTCAACGTGTATGAAACCATTCATCTTGCCATTGTTACTTTTTATTTTGGCGAGGCAGGTTTCAATTAATCTTTCTGACGAACAAACTCCTTTTTTAAGGGCTGTTACCGCGTCTTTAACGCCAAGCAGAGTCAGGTCTTCTTTTTTAGTCTCCATAGAAATACCAATGGTTATAATTTTTCATCATATCAAAATTTTTAGCACAAATTTGAAATAAACGTCACCAGCATGCTTAAATTAAAGAATATGTGGCGCACTAATTTTGATTGTCGTTATCATAAGCAGATGGAACTCAGCTCATAGGTATAATTATGACCCAAAATATCTCTTTAGATCTCAAGAATTACGGATTACTTGCGGACGGTTACAAATTTGATGAAGTTGGCTCATACGAAATCCTAAAAGGTTGGGCATATATTAAAGTTGATCCGAAATCAGCACACAACGCAAAAGTCGTGGATATAGAATATGCCCCAACTAATAAAGAGGGAACTATAAGCTTTTCAACCGAAATTTTTATTTTGTGCCCGGCTGATAAAAATCGCGGGAATGGAAAACTCTTTTTTGATTATGGAAACCGCGGTAATAAAAGAGCTTTACAGTATTTCAACGATGCTGTTGCATCCAATGATCCTAAAACATTGGATCACTGCGGCAATGGTTTCCTTTTTCGCAGAGGCTACACCATCGTGTGGGCTGGGTGGCAAGGTGACTTATTACCCGGAAATAATCGATTGATTATGGATCTACCTGTTGCCCGAGATGGTGAAGAAAAAATAAAAGGAACCATTCTTGCAGAATTCATCGCATCAACTCCTGGAAAGAAAACATTTCCGCTAAGCGGACAAGTATCGACGAGAAGTCATCCAACTATTTCTCTAAAAACTAGCGATGCTACCTTTACTCGCCGAAGATACCCACATGATCAAAGGCAGTTAATCCCGGATGACAAATGGCTTTTTGCTCGTGAAGAGGGAGGGATAGGGAAAGACTTCCAAGGTCTAGAAACAGCATTAGTGCCATCTCATCGCCATATACATTTACCAGATAGTTTTGAGACAGGCTGGATATATGAATTAATTTATACGGCAAGTGACCCGCTTATAATGGGACTAGGGCATGTAGCAGTTAGAGATTTCATCAGTTTTTTAAGATACGAAAAGAATGATGAAAATCCGTTAGCCAAAATAAAGATAACCTCCGCATATTGTTTTGGGAGATCTCAGACTGGACGCTGCATCAGAGACTCCATATACCTCGGTTTCAATGAGGACCTCGAAGGTCGAAAGGTTTTTGACGGTGTCTTGAGCCATGTGGCAGGTGCAGGTAAAATGTGGTTAAATCACCGTTTCTGTAATGCTGTTGTGCCAGCAGGACAGCAATACGAGGATCATAATAATATTGCCGATCAATTTCCCTTTTCGTACGCCATGTCACAGGATCATCTAACGGGAAAGTCCGATGCCATTTGCAAGCGACCCGAAACCGACCCGCTAATCTTTCACAGTCAAACCAGCACGGAGTATTGGCAACGCCGCGGTTCTTTAGTTCATACAGACACACAAGGCAACGATTTAGCCATGCCAGAAAACGTTCGGCTATATTTTTGGGCAAGTGCACAACATGTTGGAGATCCACTTCAAGGGCGCAGTTCTCGGGGAATTTGTCAAAACCCTGGAAACGTTGTTCAAACATCTATGTTTTTCAGGGGAATGCTGGACGCATTGGACGACTGGGCGACAAGGGGCATAGCACCGCCAGAAAATAAAGTACCCCGGAGGATAGACGGTACATTAGTTACTATCGATAAATGGCGGGAACAATTCCCCAATATTCCGGGAATTAATACTCCAAAAAATCCGAATTTTTTACCTTTATATGATTATGGACCAATGACTTCTCAAGGTATTATCAACCAGCTACCTCCAATTATTCAGAGTGAAAAAGGCTACACAGTTTTGGTACCAGCGGTTGATATAGACGGGAATGACATTGCAGGCTTCAGAGCACCAATGGTATCTGCTCCTCTCGCAACATATACGGGTTGGAATTTACGCGCTCGTTTTTTTGGAGAAGGCGCCATGCATGAATTCTCTGGCAGCACTATCGAGTTCCCGGAAACTAAAGAAATAGCAGAATCAACCGGTGACCCAAGAAAATCCGTTTTAGATCGCTATGGTGACGAGTTCGGGTATTTAAAAGCTATCGAGAGCGCTGCAAAACAGCTCGTTAGAGAAAAATTGATACTTGAGGAAGATTTACCGCGGGTTATGCAACTGGCCGATCGATGGTGCTTTGAAAGACATGACATAAGGCTTTGAGTGTTCTCCAGTCATTATTACCAGAGCTTGATATTCTCATAAATACGAATGTTGACACTCGCTCGCATTCCCGGAGTGAGGTTTGGGGGCGGGTTTGATATAGATATCCTAACTGGAACGCGCTCAACTCCACTGCTGAAACTGCTTTTTGAACTGCTTGTTTTCACGCCTGTTTGGGCTGTGGTTAAATTACCAACATGCTCCACCCTGCCATAAAAGTCCTCAAACGGATACGATTCAAAGTCGATTAATACACTTTTTCCGCGCGCAACATGTCGAATTTGACTTTCGTCAACATAGGCTTCAATCCAGAATACTTTGGGATTATGTAAGGAGAGTATTGTATTGCCATCTTCAACATATTCACCTTTGAAGCGATGGATTCTTCCAATCATTCCATTTATCGGCGACAGAATATGACGGTACGTTAATTCAACTTCTTCCAGCCGGATGTTATCTTCTATGCGACCCCGCTCCAGTTCAATTATTTTAATTCTTTCTAAAATTACTTCCACTTTTTTATTAGTGGTTTTTAATTGTTCATACTCTTGTCTAGCTACATCAATTCTTGCTTGTTTTAGCTCTTTTTCTCCCCGTAAAATGAGGACTTTATCCTTTTCGGCCATGAATTTGTCTTCTGATATTAACTCTTTTTGGTAAAGAAAATTTACGCGCCCTAGGTTTTTTTCGGCCAGCGCCAATCTATTTTTAACGGAGGAATACTCAAGGCTTCTAAGTTTTATGACCTCTTTCTGTGTCGCAAGCTGGGACTGGAGTTCTGATTCGAAAACATATTTCTCTGCTAATAGTTTCTTTTTTTCAGCCTTTTTTAATCCTAAGTCGGATTGCAAAGCCTTCACCCGAATCCGAATATCATCATCGGCTAGTTTTACAAGAGCTTGACCTTCGCGAACTGAGTTGCCCTCTTCCACCAAAACACGTTCTATTTTGCCATTCACTTGAGCTGATATTTTTGTCAAATCCGTTTGAATGCGCGCATCATTCTCATAGACGTGCGTAAACCAGAAAAATATCTCATACGCCGCCAGTAAGACCGAACCAAGCAAGCCAATACAAATCAAAAACTTCAACGTTTGCTTTAGTTTCAAAACGTAAACTCGTCTCTAGGTTAATAAAACTTTTTTGAATAATTATTTGCTAGACTAACAACTTAAGACAAAAAAGGTGTTATCTTACAACAAATAAATTGTGTACAAATCATTAAGAATGAAGCTAACAGTTATGTATTAAACTATCAATCACCCAACTTTAACATCCTTTAAGTTATTCATAGGAGCAATAGTGGCCGTCAATCCAACACGGGCAGATGAGGACAGACCGGTTAGGACTTTACTGAGTGACAAAAACTTTCTCTGTATATGGTTAGTCGGTGGCGTCACAGGCGTTATTCGTTGGTTTCAACTCCTCGCCTTTGGTGTCTATTCTTTTGAAATAACGGGCTCTCCTCTTCTAGTTTCCGCTATTCCTATCCTTTGGATGCTCCCATTAATTTTATTTGGTCCTTTTATAGGAGTTTTCGCTGACCAAATTAGTCGGAAGCTATTATTAAGTGGTTCAATTTTTTTAATTACAGCTCTTCAAATTGTAATGAGTTTAGCTGCGTTTTCTGGCGATTTATCCTATTTTTTATTGGCTCTTGCTTCTTTTGTGAGTGGAATTTTTTGGGCAACGGATATGCCAATCAGGCGTCGTCTTCTTGGAGATCTGGCAGGTCAAAATGTCTCAAAGGCAATGGGACTAGACTCTGCTACTGGAAATGCGACACGCATGCTTGGCCCGCTCTTAGGCGGAGGCATGCTGCAGATTGTAGGAATGTTTGGAATTTTTTGGCTTAGTGGGGTCCTGTATGCCGTCTGCTTAATCTTAGTAATATTAGCCACGTTACCCGGCAGAGCCATTGAACCAGCAGCTCCTTCATTTTTTCGCGATTTTTCAAGTGGCATACAGTTTGTAATGAGAGATAAGGTTCTCAAGAGAATATTAATTATCACTATTATTTTTAATATTTGGGGTTTTCCATTTACGTCTATGATCCCAATAATCGGTCGAGAAGAATTAGGGCTATCACCATTCTTTGTAGGCATTCTCTCTAGTATGGAAGGCTTTGGCGCACTCATTGGAGCCCTCTTCATCACGCGCTTTGCCGATAAAGACAACTTTTTCCAAATTTATCTTGGGGGAACAATCGTCTACCTCTCGGGAGTGGGATATTTATCAATTTTAACTTTTGTTGCCGGCGGGCCAATCCATTCTTTTTATGCAAGCACAGTAGCACTGACCATAATTGGAATTGCGGGTGCTTGCTTTGCTGCAATGCAAGGCACATTAACGTATCTTGCAGCTCCACCTCAATACAGAAGTCGTGTTTTGGGTGTATTAACACTGTGTATTGGAACCGGACCTATCGGTTTCTTTAATGTTGGATGGATGGCCGAAAGCTTTGGTGTAGCAAATGCGCTTATTATAATTTGCTTTGAAGGTCTGCTGGCTCTGCTTTTACTTTGGGTTTGGGGGCAGACTATAAATATGAGAAAAGAACTAGAAGACAGGATTTCAGGTTGACTTTAAAATAGCGGCAGGAAGAGAATTTTTAATGTATGAAACTATTTCAATCAAAACTTGGTATAATCATGCATTAAACTTCCATACGATAATTAGCTAGCAAAACACAAAATTCGGCCTTTTCTACCCAAAACGACCGCTGATATGTTTATGGTATTATAAAATATTATTTCAAAAATATAGCGGGGTTCAGTGTGACTAAAAAAACCGGATTTATTGGTTTAGGAGCAATGGGTCATCCAATGGCCCAAAATATACTCAAGGCAGGCATTCCTCTGGTAATCCATGATATTGACGCTGGTAAAACAAAAATTCTGTCGGAATCTGGCGCCATAGTAGCCTCCTCACCAATGGAAGTTGCAAAAATGGCAGACCGAATTGTTTGCTTGGTAGAAACTACGGATCAAGCAAATGATGTAATATGTGGGCCTGAAGGCATAATACACGGAGCCAGCAATGGAAGTATTGTTATCTGTATGTCAACGATCGACCCACTCGTCGCTAAACGTATTGGGGCAGATTTAGATAAAAAAAATATAAGAATGCTTGATGCGCCAGTTAGTGGTGGAACTGGAAGAGCTACCGAGGCAACTCTTTCAGTAATAGTTGGCGGCGAAAAACAAGTATTTAATGAATGCCAGGATATCTTTGATGCAGTGGGAAACAATGTTTTTCACATCGGAGAGCTCGGCAAAGGGCTTATAATGAAACTGATTAATAATATGCTGGGCATTACCAATACAATAACGCTTATTGAGGGTTTAACGATTGGCGTAAAATCAGGTATCGGCCTCGAGACAATGCTTAGTGTTCTAAAGACCAGCTCGGGTGCAAGTGCGGCCGTTGATTTAAGAGTACCCCGTATAATAGAGGATAACTTTGAACCGGGCGGAACAATGGATATCGTGTATAAGGATCAAGAATTAGTCACCGCATATGCGAAGCAAATCGGCGTTCCAACCCTAATGGCAAATGTTAGTCAACAGGTTTATCAGATGGCTCGGACGGCGGGACTCAATAAAGAGGATTCGAGCGCAGTGGTGAAAATTTATGAAAATCTAGCAGATGTAGATATCATTGGAAGGAAATGATTCATGGCAAATATCGTCTTGATACATGGCGCCTATCAGGGTGGGTGGATATGGCAACCCGTTGCAAAAATTCTAAGGGGTGCGGGAAACAACGTCTTTGCTCCAACGTTAGACGGATGCGCAGAAAGATCACACCAAGTCCGTAATGGCATCACAACAGAAACCCACGGTGATGAAATAGCAAATCTATTATTTTACGAGGATATCAAAGATGCGGTTCTGGTTGGAACAAGTTGCGGGGGAATGGTGATGGCTAAAGCTGCTGAATTAGCCCGTCATCGAGTAAAACGACTTGTATTCGCAGACGCTCTAGCTTTAATGGATGGTGAGAAAATTGCCGATTTCGTGAACCGGGAAACCGCCATTAATACTGATCTCACTTCAGGTCCGCCAAGGCATGATGTAGTCAACAGGTTATTTAAAGATCTCGAAGAACCGACAAAGAGTTGGGCTATTGAAAGATATACCATGCAACCAATAGCATGCATGGAAAACCCAGTTGAATTGAAAGAATTTTGGTCGCTTCCTTGGAAGGCGTCAGTGGTATATTGTAGCCAAAGTATCAATCCTCCTAAAAGCCACCAAGAGAGAGCAGCCAATACTTTGGGGGCTAAATGGCATGAGATACAAACGGGTCACTATCCTATGCTCAGTGAACCTGGCGCTTTGGCACAGATAATAATGGATGAAGGATAATAAATGATTATCGCATCTATTTTTATCTGACTTTTGGATTAACAAATCATGCCAGTTAGCCTTTCGATTGATATAGGCGGGACATTCACAGATGCCGTTTTAGAAAATGATTCAAAACGTTACACAAGTAAAGTTTTGACCACTCGAGACAATCCTGCGAATGGTTTCATAGCAGCGGCCTCAAAAGTCTTAGATCTAGCCAGACTATCACCATCTGATATTGATATAATTATCCACGGCACAACACTGGCAACTAATGCTTTGATAGAACGAAAAGGAGCAAAAGTTGGCCTCATAACAACAGACGGATTTTCAGATAGTCTTGAGATAGCATATGAGCATCGTTTTGAGCAATCGGATCTCTTTATGGAGAGACCCAAACCTCTAGTTGAGCGACACTTACGTGCAGGGATAATTGAACGTATCGCTGCCGACGGGTCAATATTATTACCCCTTGATGAAGCCTCAGTAACTAGTGCAATAACTAGGTTAAAAGATGAAAAGGTAGATGCAGTAGCAATTGGGCTGCTCCATTGCTATGCGAATCCTTCTCATGAGGACCGTGTTGCCGATATTGTGAAAAGTATGATGCCTGACACCCCTCTTAGTTTGTCGTCTAGAGTGTCTCCAGAGATACGTGAGTATGACCGTATCTCTACAACTGTTGCAAACGCATATGTTTTACCACTTATGCGAGGCTATCTTGAAAGCCTAGAAGCACTTTTAAACTCTTCTGGATATAATGTTCCACTTTTACTAATGATGTCGAGTGGCAGTATGACAACTGTCAAGACGGCGAGAGACCTACCAATTCGTCTAGTCGAGTCAGGTCCTGCAGGTGGAGCGATTTTAGCAAAGGAAATAGCTGCAGAATGTGCCTTGGAGCAGGTTCTTTCATTCGATATGGGCGGCACTACAGCAAAGATCTGTTATATTGATAATTACGAACCGCATTTTTCTCGAAGTTTTGAGGTAGCTAGAGAATATCGCTTTTTAAAAGGAAGTGGGCTTCCTTTGCGCATCCCGGTAATCGATATGGTGGAAATCGGAGCCGGCGGAGGCTCAATAGCAACGGTGGATGACCTTGGAAGAATACGAGTTGGGCCTTCAAGTGCAGGGTCATCGCCAGGTCCAGCCGCCTATGATAAGGGCGGAGACAAACCAACCGTCACAGATGCGGATATAGTATTGGGCCGGATTGACCCAAGACGTTTTGCTGGAGGGGAAGTAAAACTTAACGAGACACTTTCAACCAATGCTGTCGATCAAATTATAAGTTCCAAACTGAATATTCCAACTGAAACAGCGGCATCAGGGATATCTCAGATTGTAGACGAAAACATGTCAAACGTAGCCGGTGTGCACGCGATAGAACTCGGTAAAGACCAAAAAAATCGCTCAATCATTGCCTTCGGAGGCGCTGCCCCATTACATGCTTGTCAATTGGCAGAAGCTCTAGGAATTGAGAGGATAATAATTCCAACATCAGCCGGTGTAGGTTCAGCTGTTGGTTTTTTAAGAGCTAACATCGCCTATGAAGTTGCCAGAAGTTTTTATATGGAACTTGATCATTTTGATGCAGAACCAATCAATAAACTCTTTGAAAGCATGTTTGAAGAATCCAAATCGGTAGTCATTCTTGCGGCCGAGACGTCCAGCCTCAAGCAAAAAAGAACCGTTTTCATGAGGTATAAAGGTCAAGGTCATGAAATTGCCGTGCCTATAGCCAACGATGAATTAGCTCATAATGATTCAAAGACACTCTTCAATGCTTTTGAAGCTGAATATAAAAAGCTATTTGGGAGAACGATCCCTAATTTGAGTGTTGAGGCGATGACATGGTCACTCACTCTAGGAACTGATCGTGCTCTACCTCAATTTCAATCTGCGATAAAAACATACTCCAAAATAGAATCTAAAAAACTCCAGAAAGTATTCAATACAAAAAAGAATAAGTTTGAAAATATCCCTGTCTTCAATCGAGAGGACCTGACGGCTGGTCATAAGATTGAAGGGCCTGCTCTCATAATTGAAGATGAAACGTCGACTTACCTTTCGGATCTTTTCATCGGTTATATAAATAATTTGAACTACATCGAATTAATCGCAAGGGGAGCGGATACATGACGGATGAAACCATTCGACATCAGGTCATGTGGGATCGGTTGATCACTATCGTAGAAGAACAAGCGCAGACACTTATTCGGACAGGATTCAGTGTTTCCACACGAGAAGCTGGCGATGTATCTGCTGGAGTGTTTGACTTAAAAGGTCGAATGTTAGCTCAGGCGGTGACAGGAACGCCTGGTCACATTAATTCTATGGCGTTATCCGTGAAACACTTCATTGACAAATTTCCTTTGAGCACGATGGCAGAGGGCGATATCTACATTACGAATGACCCCTGGAAGGGGACGGGTCACCTGCATGATATTGTTGTTGTGACACCGACTTTTAAAAATAAAAAACTGGTAGCTCTATTTGCCTGCACAACGCATGTTGTAGATATCGGTGGGATGGGAATGGCACCTGATAGCAAGCAGATTTATCATGAAGGTTTATTCATTCCTTTAATGTATTTTATGAAAGCCGGCCAGCTTAACGAAACATTGTTAGACTTTGTTCATCATAACTGTCGTGAGTCAAAACAAGTAGAAGGAGATATTTACGCACTCGCAAATTGTAATGATGTCGGTAGTAGGCGTCTTATTTCAATGATGGCACAATATGAGCTAAACGACTTAGATGAACTAGCCAAGACTATAATAAACAGCACAAAATCAGCAATGTGTATGGCTATTGCCAAACTACCTACCAAAAAAGTTTTTAATCAAATGACCATGGATGGTTACGACGAAGAAATAGTGTTAAATGCCTCATTTGAGGTATCTGGAGATAAGGTAGTAGTTGATTTTGAAGGCACATCACCTGTGTCCGACTTTGGAATAAATGTCCCTAAATGCTATACCGACGCTTATACAAGCTTTGGCGTCAAATGTGTAATAGCACCAGATGTACCAAATAATGCCGGATCCCTAGAGCATATTTTAGTTAGAGCTCCAGAAGGTTGTATCGTGAATGCACCCCACCCATGCGCAGTAGTTGCTCGATCGTCTGTAGGACATATGCTACCCGATGTGGTTTTCGGCTGTTTGCATCAACTCCTCCCAGAAAAAGTCCCCGCAGAAGGTACTTCATGTCTTTGGAATTTGAGGTTAGGTGCGGGACACGGAATAACTGCAAGAGCTCCAGATGTCGAATTAAGTAAAAGTACTTTTATGGCAATGAGTTTTCATAGCGGTGGTGCGGGAGCTCGTCCCAATAAAGACGGCTTATCAGCAACGCCATTTCCCAGTGGTGTAAGAAATGTACCATGCGAGGTGTTGGAGGCGATCACCCCAATAGTCATCTGGAAGAAAGAATTAAGACAAAACTCAGGAGGTCCGGGGAAATATAGAGGGGGTCTAGGACAAACTATGATTGTAGGTAATCGTCAGGATGCTGAATTTGCAATCTTCGCGACGTTTGATCGCGTTAAAAATCCAGCGCGCGGTCGAAAAGGCGGCGGGTCAGGGGCCAATGGATCAGTCGGGCTCGAGTCTGGAATAAAACTTAAAGGAATGGGACGGCAAATCATTCCAATTGGAGATCGGCTGGTCATTAATATGCCGGGCGGTGGTGGCTTCGGAGACCCTAAAGAAAGAGATCCCAAAAAAATTATAGAGGATTTAAAAATGGGTTTAATTGACCTAAAAACAGCCAAGGTACAATACAATTTCACAGAAGAAGAGATCGCGAAAAAATAGTCCGATTTCAGCTTCTAGTAAAATTTAATTTACGGATGCAAGCTTCTATCTACAGGGAGTTGTTGGTCATTAAGCATATCCGATATAACAACTTCCCGTACTTCAGAAAGTGACAGCCTGTGTTCTTTAATCAAATCACTTGCACTGGAGATAATGGCATCAACATCTCCCATTAATTTCAGTTGTTTAAATATATCGGGTCTGTCAACACCTATACTTTCCCCTAAAATTTCCATATAATTAGCCACCTTAAAATTCCACGCTGCTTCATGACCACTGAATTCGCGATGGTCATTATGATATACACCAACTAGTATATCGACTTCCATGTCCTCCGCTTTTTGCAGTGTTTTAGCAATAGTTTGCTTTTGATAATCTTTCATCTCCGCGAGAGCTGTACCCGTATAGCCTGCACTCTTGTGCCCAAGTTCTACTAGCTCTATTCCTGGCACTAATTTCAGCAATGTACGCACAGAGTCCATAACCCCAAGCTCTCCAGCATATTCATGAATTGCTACTCGTTTATTTACTGTGTTCACAAGGAGGGGTTGTAACTTATCTAAATTGTTTGCCAGAAAAACAGGGAACATGGTCATATCGAAAGTATTCTCAGACGCCAGCTTCAAGCTTGGCTTAGCCACCTCAGTAAATTGAATCTGACAGGTTGGGCACCAGGATAAAACTTTCGACGAATTGGTCTGCGTTAATCTGTCTATTGTCTTTAAAGCCTGACGACCGGCATTTTCAGTATCCCCCGGCCTGAATTGCAAAATACCACAACAGTTAGACGGTCCTCCATGTACTTCATAGGTTAAATTCAACCGATCTAACACATCCAAACATAAAAGCCCGATATGGGGCGTTTTAAGCATATTGCATCCAGTATAAAAAACTACATCTGGAGGAGTTTCCAATTTTGGGTGGGATCGAGGGCTAATTTTTTCTAAAATTTTCGGATGAAGTTGAAGGCGCGATAATACACGGACCCCCCTACTCATTTTTTTAAAAGCATTTTTCCCCGCGTCACGGCGTATTTCTTCTGATTTTTTGCCATTTAATGTTTTTCGCGCCATCGCCAGCATAAACCTTGGGTTGATACCATACTCACAAGCAGACTGGCAAAAGCCGCTTCCGCAACATTTTGTCGACCAAACTTTGGACTCTTCTTTAACCTCAACATTCCGCAAAATATCCAGTACACCTTTAACGAGGTCAACCGATCCAATCGTTTGAATATTTGCTAATTTGGGTGTTGGGCAGACGTCGGCACAAGCCCCACAGCTGACGCAATTTTCAATTATCTCAGCTACCCTACCATCTAAGGAGTTCAAAAAACTTTTTGACTCAGTCGACATATTCTTCCCCCCTCCTTTGATACTACCACATTTGTTGAATTTGGGGAATTTTACGGATTATTAAACTTAAAGAGCCAACAGTAAGAATACTAATCTAAATCTCGTCTCAAAACTGCGGTAAAAAACCCGTCTGTGTTATGCTCTTTGGGAGTTAGGCGCAGCATTTCCGAATTTGTTGGACACTTACCTCCCCCCTTAACTGTCACTTGCTCATCCCATATTTTTGGGATTGGCACGATCTTATAATCTTTGCGGCGCGAAAGAAGTGCGATAATTCGGTCTTCATTTTCTTCTCGGAGCAGAGAGCACGTCACATATACGAGACAACCCCCAGGTTTTGTAAGGCGAGCTGCACTGGCAAGTATTCGATCCTGCAACGACATCATATTTTCTAAGTCTAGATCACTATATTTTGCTCTTGTATCAGGGTCTCTTCTCCATGTACCAGTCCCCGTACATGGCGCATCGACTAGCACTCGATCAAATTTTTTAGCTAATCTTTTAATTTTTTTATCGTTCTCATCGCTTATCAATTTCCGCTCAATATTGTGTAAACCGGCTCTACTTATCCGAACACCCGCTTGTTTCAGTCTATTTTGCGATACTTCCATAGCGACTATTCGACCAGTATTTTGCATCAGCCCACCCATGACCAGTGCTTTTCCGCCACTTCCGGTACAGAAATCGATGATCTGCATGCCGGGAGCCGCGCCGACTAACAAAGCGGCTAATTGTGAGCCCTCGTCTTGGACCTCTATTAGGCCAGATTTGAAGTACTTGGTTCCGTCAAGTCGTTGCCTTCGATTGCTCCTTAAACCAAAGGGTGAATAAGTCGTTAACTCTGTCTTAAGTCCCTGCCTTTTCAAAGCCTGTCGAATACCCTCTCGATCGGGATTTGTTAACGTGTTCAATCTCAAATCAAAAGAAGCTTCTGAATTCAAAGCCTCCAGGTGAGAATTAAGGTCATTCCCATAAATTGGCCGAAGTCTGTCAGCGATCCAGTCAGGGCATTCATACTTGACATTATCTGGCATTTTTTCATTAAAAATTGATTGGGGTACCAATTCTTTGATTAGATTTCCTTCCTCATTATCTAACAAGCCAGTCGAATGTTCTCCCTCTTTGAATAAATCTTCTATATCCTCTATAGGGCCGTCATTAAACAAAGCCAATCCAGCTATTACCTGGAAACGGGGACTAAATGCTAAATTAAGGCTATCAAGCCACCAATTAATCTTTATTCGGTTTCTCACTATACGATAAACTAGCTGTATTATAAAAGATCTGTCTTTTGCTCCTGCAAAGCGTCTTTGCCGAAAGTATGATAAGGTAACTCTATCGACATTTAACGAACTACTACCTACTTTTTCAAGAATCTCAATAGTCGCATTTATACGCGCAGATGGGATCACAGATTTGGCCTATAGTTGGGAGCTTCCCGCGTTATTGTAACATCGTGAACGTGGCTCTCTCTAAGACCTGCGTTGGTAATGCGTAAAAACTTACTCTTAGTTTGCATGTCAATAATGCTGGCATTTCCTGTATACCCCATGGCCGCTTTCAGCCCACCTACTAGTTGATGGACAACCGCCGATATAGGACCTTTGTAAGGCACCTGACCTTCTATCCCTTCTGGAACAAATTTCTGTTGGTCAGATACTTCCTCTTGGAAATAGCGATCCGCCGATCCTCTAGCCATAGCGCCCATAGAACCCATACCGCGGTAGGATTTATAGGAGCGTCCCTGATGAAGGAAAACTTCTCCCGGGCTTTCGTCTGTGCCAGCGAAAAGTGACCCTAACATGGCACAATCTGCTCCCGCGGCTATGGCTTTCGCTAAATCTCCAGAATACTTGATGCCACCATCCGATATAACCGGTATATTCGCCTTCTTACAGACCTCGACGGCATCCATCACTGCTGTTAATTGCGGCACCCCGACCCCCGCTACCATCCTCGTTGTACAAATAGAACCAGGCCCAATCCCGACTTTAATCGCGTCAGCACCTGCATCAAGTAACGCTTTTGCCCCCTCTGCTGTTGCGACATTGCCTGCTATAATTTGTGTATAGTTCGACAATTTACGGATTTGCTTGATGCTATCTAATACATTTTGTGAATGCCCATGCGCTGTATCAATTACTAGAATGTCTACCTCAGAGTCGAATAAAGCGGCAGCCCGCTCCAGGCCTTCATCTCCAATCCCTGTTGCAGCTGCTGTTCTTAACCGCCCTTGCTCATCTTTGGAGGCGTGTGGAAAGTTTTGTGCTTTTTCGATGTCTTTAACAGTTATCAAACCAACACATTTTTGATCCTTATTGATAACGACTAATTTTTCAATTCGGTGCCTGTGCAATAACTGACGGGCTTCATCGCTTGTGACTGTTTCCTGAACAGTGACCACACGTTTAGTCATTAGTTCGCTCACTGGCTGAGCTAACTCTGTTGCAAATCGCACGTCTCTGTTTGTTATTATCCCCGCCAATTTATCGGTGCGTCTTCTAACTACAGGGATACCACTAATTTTATGGTGCTCCATAAGATTCAAAGCATCAGCTAAGGTTTGATCGGGATGAATCGTAACCGGATTAACTACCATCCCCGCTTCAAACTTCTTAACTGCACGAACCTCTGAGGACTGTCTATCGATTGTCATGTTTTTGTGAATTACACCAAGCCCTCCTAACTGTGCCATTCCGATGGCAAGTCGACTTTCAGTGACAGTATCCATAGCTGCAGAAACTAATGGTATACCTAGCCCTATTTCTTTCGTTAATTTTGTATTCGTATCAACCCTAGCCGGGATAACAGTAGAGTGAGCTGGCTCCAAAAGCACATCGTCGAATGTTAACGCGTCACGTATTTGCATGTAGGCCTCCAGCAACAGCAGTGACGCCGCAATATACATCTTCTACAGAAATAGCCAAGTAAGTTTTCAGTCCGTATCGAATAAAAAAACCTAATATGTCAAATTCCACGAAAACCCTTTGCGACAACATATGTCTCGGGGGATTCTGCTCGGCTGGCCGCTGGCTTTGCATGCCTAACAGATTTAAAGTTTTTTTTCATCCTCTCCAATAACATATGTTCACTACCTCCCTTAAATACTTTGGCAAGAAACACGCCATCCAACACTAGTACATCAATGGCGAAGTCGTATGCGGCTTCGCACAATGCTGACGTCCTAATATGATCAGTCGGTGCATGACCCGTAGTGGGCGCCGCCATATCGCTGATGACCAGATCAATTCCATCGGGACAAATCTCCATCAGACTATCTAATCCATCTTGAGACATGAAATCAGCCTGCATAAAGGTTACGCCGGGGATTGGTTCCATCGGCAGGAGGTCTAGACCAATAATTTTTCCGGAAGTTTTTTGAACCACTCGATTTGCGGCCACCTGCGACCAACCGCCAGGGGCGGCTCCCAAATCAACAACGCATTGTCCTTTATGTAAGAGCCCAAATTTTTCATCTAACTGTAAAAGCTTAAAGGCAGACCGAGATCTGTAGCCAAGACGCTGTGCTTCTTGCACATAAGGGTCATTTAGTTGACGGCGCAACCATCTTTGCGAAGAAGCTGTTCTCCCTCGGGCGGTTTTTAATTGTACCGTTTTAGATCGTTTCAAAGTCAAACTGCTTCCAATAGACACGATAAAATTAATCGTGAAACTTATTCAGGTGATTAGGAACGACGCTCTTTCTCGTCTGCATAAAAAACCTATAATATAAAGCAAAAAAAATATCAGATCCCAAAACTATTTAAGTCGCTTCATCAATCCCATTAATCGCCCAATTACATAACACTCTGTACATCATAAATGAGCTAACATACATTTCTTACTAGAACTCAAGAAATAAACTTTTTAGAATTCCCCTATTAAATAACAACTAACGTTGACGAGCTCAATCATTTAAAAGTAACGGAACATGCTATGCCCGGCACATTAGACGGTATAAGAATTGTCGACTTAACGACTGTGATACTAGGTCCCTGGGCCTCTCAAACACTTGGAGATATGGGGGCCGATGTTATAAAAATTGAAACACCTCAAGGGGATGTTACACGTAATATGGGCCCCAGAAAAAACCCAGGAATGGGAGCTGTTTTTTTATCGACCAATCGAAATAAGAGAAGTATTGTGCTCGATCTCCGCACCCGAGAGGGGAAAGATGCGCTTTTAAAGATAGTTGATACCGCGGATGTTTTTATGCACAACATGCGACCAAAGGTTGCTAAAAAACTAGAACTGAGTTTTGAACGGTTTACTGCAAATAACCCTAAATTAATTTATTGTGCAGCCTACGGGTTCAGGGCGGATGGGCCAAGAGCCGACGACCCAGCCTACGATGATATAATCCAAGCTGCATCAGGCATTGCCTCTCTTCAACAAGTGGTTTCCGATCAACCTCGTTTTGTACCGACAATCGTTGCAGATAAGACGACATCATACAACCTGCTAGCGGCAGTCTTAGCCGCACTTGTGTGTAGAGAGCGAAATGGAAAAGGGCAATCTATCGAGGTTCCAATGTTCGAAAGCCTTGTAGATAATGTAATGATAGAACATTTATATGGCGCTGCGTTTGAACCGCGTGAAGGCCAAATGGGATATGCTCGACTACTCAATACTGGAAGACGTCCATACGCAACTAAGGATGGTTTTCTAGCAGTACTTCCATACAGCGATGAGAATTGGCGACGGATGTTTGAAATTGCAGGGCAACCCGAATTAAAGGATGACCCAAGGTTCTCTAATCAGTCCGCTCGGGTAGATAATGCGCAGGAGGTCTATGATTGGTTAGGCGAAATTATTGCTACACGGACTACAGCAGAGTGGCAGTTAGCGCTGAATGAAGCAGCCATCCCGGTGACTGCGGTTAATTCTTTAGAGGACTTATTAGACGACGAACAACTAGAGGCAACAGGCTTTTGGCGATTAGAGGAACATCCAAGCGAAGGACAAATTAGAATGACAGATCCTCCAATTCGCTTCAAACAAAACCCGTCGACCATACGCAAAATGCAACCCCAACTGGGGCAACATAGCCGCGAAATTTTAGTTGAGGCTGGTTATTCGGAAAAAGAGATACATCAACTTATGAAGGCAAAAGTCATCACAGAACCTGGTTGAAAAAGGGTAGGCGTTTGAAACCTGATGCGACAGATTTCATCTGATCAAATAATCACCCTGCCCGATTCTTTCGACAAATTTTATTTACAATGATTGATAAGCAGTGCTCTGAATATCGGAAATCAACGAAAACAAGGGAAAGTCGCATAAAAAAACAAAAAACAAGACAGTCAACCATACTCGTTATATAAGGTGGTAGTACCGCGTAGCTTTGGTCTCAAGAAAGAAATAGAGAAGACGTAAATGAGCGCTGATATATGGGATGGTGATACACTCCGAGAAGAATGTGGTATTTTTGGTGTGTACGGACACCCAGACGCCTCAGCACTTGTGGCGCTGGGTCTACACGCTTTACAACATCGTGGGCAAGAAGCGGCAGGAATTGTTAGTTACGACCAGAAACAATTCCACGCGGAAAGGCGCATGGGGTTAGTCAGCGAACACTTCACAAAATCAAACGTTATTGATAATCTTCCAGGCGATGCAGCTGTGGGCCATGTACGTTATTCAACGACAGGTGGCACTATTTTGCGAAATGTCCAGCCACTTTTCGCAGATCTCACCGGAGGTGGGTTTGCTGTTGCGCATAATGGAAACTTAACAAACGCTTTAACACTGCGAAACGATTTGGTTAAGCAAGGGGCTATTTTTCAATCAACCGGAGACACTGAAACCATTCTGCAACTGGTCGCTCGCTCAAAACGTGGCAACACCTTATCCAGACTGATAGATGCCCTATTCCAAATAGAGGGTGCTTATTCATTGGTTATATTGACTAACAAAAAGCTCATTGGCGTCAGAGATCCCTTGGGGATCAGACCGCTTGTTATAGGCCAATTAAATGGGAAATATATACTAGCCTCAGAAACCTGCGCACTTGATATAATCGACGCCGAATTTGTTAGAGAAGTGGAAAATGGAGAGATTGTTGTCATCACACAGGATGGTATTGAGAGCATCAAACCATTCCCCCCTGTTAAGGCGCGTCCGTGTATTTTTGAATATATCTATTTTGCAAGACCAGATAGTGTAGCGGGTGGGCTCAGCGTATATGAATGTCGTAAATCCTTTGGTCGCCAATTGGCAAATGAGTCGCATATTGAGGCAGATCTAGTTATCCCTGTGCCCGACAGCGGTGTGCCCGCTGCCATTGGTTATGCAGAGGCATCCGATACACCGTTCGAACTCGGCATTATTAGGAATCATTACGTAGGACGAACATTTATAGAACCCACACAAACCATTCGTGCATTTTCAGTGAAGCTAAAACACAATGCCAATAGGATTCTAGTTGATAAGAAACGGGTAATCTTAATAGATGACTCGATAGTACGGGGAACCACTTCCATTAAAATCGTGCAGATGATGCGAGAAGCAGGAGCAACCGAAGTTCATATGAGGATTGCTGCGCCCCCAATAAGACATCCAGATTTTTATGGGATCGATACGCCAGTACAAGACCAATTATTAGCTGCTAATAGCTCTCTTGAGGAAATGTGTGATTTTATTGGAGCAGATAGCCTGGCATTTTTAACCGTCGATGGATTATATAAGGCGATGGGTCATAAGAACGGAAGAGATAATGACAATCCTGCCTACACAGACCACTGTTTCACTGGCGATTACCCTACACAATTACAGGACCAAAAAAACGACGAAAAGATACAGCAACTGTCTCTTCTTTCTGAACGTCGATAATTCGAAAAAATATCTTCATAAATTCTTAGAATTGTGGTGAGAGGGCAAATGGGATCCGTACTTTTTCAGAATGCTTCTATAATCGATGGACAATCAACAGAGATTCAGGAGGGTTATGATGTCCTTGTTGAAAATAATAAAATCAAAGAAGTCTCTGATAAGCGGATAAAAATATCGACAGGGGAAACGATCAACTTAGCCGGGAAAACACTTATTCCAGGATTGATAGATGCACACGTGCATGTGAAGGCTACTGAAGTCAACGTAGGCAAACTAAGCGAATATCCAATCACTTATCTTACCGCCGGCGCAGGAAAGCTTATGAAAGAAATGTTAATGCGCGGCTTCACAACAGTGAGAGATACAGGCGGTGCTGACAGGGGATTGGCCAATGCAGTGGAAGATGGACTTTTAATTGGCCCCCGGCTTTTTGTCTCTGGTTTATCATTAACGCAGACGGGTGGGCATGGTGACTTCCGCCCTTTGACAGTATCAGCGCATCCAATAACCTGTGCCTGCCAACTCTCCACTCAGCCTCTGGGTCGCGTAGCTGATGGTGTGGATGAGTGTCGTCGCGCCGCCAGAGACGAACTTAGAAAAGGAGCTCACCAAATAAAAATAATGGCTGGCGGAGGTGTAGCATCTCCGACCGACCCAATACAAAACACTCAATACTCGGTGGATGAGATACGTGCTATTTGTGAGGAAGCAGAAGCATGGAATACCTATGTATGTGCGCACGCATACATTCCAAAAGCCATTATTCGCGCCATAAATAATGGTGTAAGAACAATTGAACATGGCAATCTGTTGGATGATAATTCTGCTAAAGTCATGGCAAAAAATGCTGCCTATTTAGTTCCAACTAACGTCACTTACCAAGCGCTTTATAAACACGGAAAAGAATTTGGATTTCCTGAAACATCGATGGAGAAGCTTGAAGATGTTCTGGAGGTGGGTTTAAGAGCGGTAGAAATAGCAAAAAATAATGGTGTTAAGATTGGCCACGGCTCTGACTTGTTAGGCAAATGTCAAACCTATCAATCGGACGAATTTATTCTAAAGGCTGAAGTTGTTGGTAACTATGAAGCCATTAGACAAGCTACAGAAATAAACGCCGAAATTCTCAATATGTCTGATCAACTTGGGGTAATAAAAAGTGGAGCTTT
>QCQB01000031.1 GCA_003212315.1 SAR116 cluster bacterium AG-447-C21
TCCATAAGTAGTTAAGTCATGGCCGGTAAGAATAAGCAATACTCCCGGTAGCTGTTTGGCGTCAGAAACATCAATACTTTTAATAACTCCATGGGCGACTGGGCTGCGAACAATTGCGGCGTAAGCTTGATTGGGGAGTTTTAGATCATCAGTGTATTCGCCATAGCCACGCAATAACTTTGGGTCTTCGGTCCGAGAGACAGATTGTCCAATCGCATATTTCATCTCTTCAGGATGTACTTCAACAGACATTTATCTACTCCAAAAAATTATCTTGAACTGGGCCCTAGCCTAAATAATACTTTATACTTTTATCTTTCTAACCGTTTTTGGAATTATTAATGGGAAACGAACTTTTTCAGGATAAATATTTAACAGTTTTAGCGGGAGGAGGCTTTAAAAAAGTTTGTTACAGGGAATGGGGCACGCCTAATATTAAAAATGTTCTTATATGTGTTCATGGTCTATCGAGGAACAGATTAGATTTTGATGTAATAGCTGCTGCGCTATCGTCTCATTATAGAATTTTAGCGGTTGATATGCCGGGAAGAGGAAATAGTGATTGGTTAGATCAACCTGAAGACTATAGGTACCTTATTTCGAAAGATAATCGATTTCCAATTTTTCATAATGTGCTTACTGCTTTGATTGCTCGTTCAGAGGCGGACCGTGTCGATTGGATCGGTACCTCTATGGGCGGTTTGCTCGGTATAGAATTGGCGTCTAAAGCAAATAGCCCCATCAATAAATTGGTTTTAAATGATATTGGCCCGTTTGTGAGCGCTGAGGGAAGGGCGGCAAATGCTGCGTTAGCATCCGCAGCGGGAACTTACGATTCGAAAGAAGAGGGCGTCCAGTTCGTCCTTGACAGTAAAAAAGCTTTTGGGCCTTTTACTCCTGAAGCAGCCCAAAAATTTGCTGGAGACAGCTTGACCAGAACTGACACTGGCAAATGGCGATTACATTATGATCCAAAAATTGTAATGGGCAGAGAACCAGGGGCGACAAGTATCTGGCAAAGTTGGGAAAAAATATCATCGCCGGTGCTAACTATCTGGGGGAAAGAGTCAACTTTATTATCTGAGAATACCGTATCAAAAATGAAAACAACAGGTCCTAGAACGGAATTGCTTGCTATCGATGGCGTTGGACATTGTCCTGGATTAACAACGGACATGGAAATAGATAAGATAAAATCATTTTTACTTGAAGCATGATAGGACCCATTATTGCACGAGATCGCCGACAAGTTGTGTTCTTTGCATTCTTCTAACAGAATTCTGAACATCGTTTATTGCAAGGTGTTGGACGCAGCGATTATCCCAAAACGCGACGGATCCGGAGCGCCATCTAAATCTGCAACTAAATTCAGGTCGTGTAGCATGTTCATATAGATATGTTAGAATAGGCTCACTTTCTTCAACTGTCATGCCTTCCAAATGTTGAACGTAGGTGCTGTTTATAAAGAGCCCTTTCCTTTTTGTCTCTGGATGAGTGCGAACGACAGGGTGCGCATTTTCAGTCAATTGCCAAGCATCATCCTCTCTCACGATTGTCGATCGTTTTGAATTGAAGCCAACTTTGGGCCCCGCAACTTTGGAGTCGTTATGTACTGCTTTAAGTCCATTTAACATTTTTTTCATACCCTCAGAAAGACTTTCGTATGCCAAGTATTGGTTGGCGAATAGGGTATCTCCTCCACAACCTGGCGCTTCCAGAGCATACAGTATAGCGGCCATCGGTGGCGCCTTCATCATAGTCGTATCGGCATGCCAAGTTTCTCCCACTATGGCCGTATCACCTGGTTTTCGGATTATAAAGACCATCTCGGGATCCTTTTGTCCCATATTAAAGTTTGGATGCACAAATAGGTGACCAAACCGTTTGGAAAACGAACGGTGGCGTTCGGGGTCGGAAAGGTCCTGATCGCGAAAAAAAATAACCAAATATTCCAGCAAAGCCTGTCTTATTTCCGAAATAACTGGTTCTGGAATATCCATTGATATATCCACTCCAGATATTTCTGCGCCAATCGCAGTGGCAATTGGTGTAACTTCAATATATTTATATTTGGTCATAGATTTCCCGATCATTTCAATGCCA
The DNA here is from genome assembly GCA_003212315.1 of SAR116 cluster bacterium AG-447-C21. Taxonomy (GTDB): domain Bacteria; phylum Pseudomonadota; class Alphaproteobacteria; order Thalassobaculales; family Thalassobaculaceae; genus UBA7326. The sequence goes on from QCQB01000031.1 coordinate 2,104, forward strand.
TAAATTATTGCTTAACCATAAAAGCGATGATGTCAGATTGAATTAATCTTCAATTAACAAACTCATCACAAGAGTGGATAGCAAGAGCCCCCTTATGAATAAAACGCTATTTTTTTTTGTTATTCTCGAATGGTAAAGTTTTTTTATTGGTTTTGCCTTCAGATATTTGCCTTCTCGGCACAATTTTACTATATTAGCAGGTTCGTGATGTGCTCCTGGGGGAGGAGATCGAAGACGATGAAGCTTTGAATTTAGCTGACAAGGCTCGGCTTCACTTGGTCTTGTGAATAGCTGTTTAATTGGGGAAGAGATTGTCGGAACTCGAAGTGGACCAACGTGCTAGTATGAAAGAGAGAAGCGGGCTGTATGATCCTGACCATGAGAGGGATAATTGTGGTTTTGGGTTCATTGCGCACATAAAAGGGAAGAAGACACACAAGCTTGTTCGTGACGGTCTTCAAATTTTAGCGAATCTCGATCATCGTGGGGCAGTCGGTGCTGACCCGCTTGCTGGAGACGGGGCCGGGATCTTGGTCCACATACCAGACCAACTGATGCGGGAAGAGTTAGCGAGGGATGACGTTGTTCTGCCTGAACCCGGTCACTATGGCGTTGGAATGGTGTTCTTGCCGAGAGATGAAGACGCCCGCAATAGGTGTATTGATAGCATCATTAGATCGGCTACAAGCGAGGGTGCGACTGTACTTGGTTGGAGGGATGTTCCAACGGATAATGCATGCCTGGGAGAGAGTGTTAAGCCGAATGAACCTATCATTAAGCAGGTTGTTATTTCACGACCCAGCGGGGTTGTCGACCAGGAGGAGTTTGAGAGAAAACTTTTTGTTATCAGAAAGCAGGCTCATAAAAAAATTTGGTATCCGAGGGAAGGCGATGATGGGGATAGTACCGGCGTATTTTACATCACCTCATTCTCGTCTCGCCTTGTATGTTACAAGGGTATGGTTTTGTGTACTAATCTGGATAGTTATTATTTAGACCTTTCCGACGAAAGGATGGTTTCTGCTGTAGCCCTTGTTCATCAGCGATTTTCGACCAATACGTTTCCTTCTTGGAAATTAGCTCAGCCATTCCGTTTGCTTTGTCATAATGGAGAGATAAATACTGTAAGAGGTAACATCAATTGGATGGCTGCTCGAAGAGCTACAATGTCGTCTAAAGTTCTGGGCGAAGACCTTGATAAATTATGGCCTTTAATAGGAGACGGCGCGTCTGACTCAGCTACATTTGATAATGCTCTCGAGCTATTAGTCGCTGGAGGTTATTCTCTAGCTCATGCAATGATGATGATGATTCCAGAAGCCTGGAATAATAATGACTTAATGGATCCAGCTCGCCGTGCGTTTTATGAATATAACGCCGCTCTCATGGAGCCGTGGGACGGACCCGCGGCAATCGCATTTACAGATGGGCGACAAGTGGGCGCCACTCTTGATCGAAATGGCCTGAGGCCTGCGCGCTACATGGTCACTACCGATGATCTGGTTATTATGGGATCGGAAGATGGGGTTCTTCCTGTCCCCGATGATAACGTTGTTCAAAAATGGCGTTTGCAACCCGGTAAGATGCTATTAATAGATCTGGAGGAGGGCCGCATAATCGGCGATGAAGAGTTAAAAACTTCGTTGGCGGCTGAACATCCCTATCAAGAATGGCTCGATAGGACCCAGATTCAGCTCGAAGATTTACCAAATGAAATCGGAGCTATGACGCCCGACCCAGAAACATTGATTCAGAGGCAGCAGGCCTTCGGTTACACGCAAGAGGACATTAAGCAGTTCTTAACTCCGATGGGGTTGAATGGGGATGACCCGATCGGGTCTATGGGTAGGGATACGCCTATCGCGGTGTTGTCAGATAGGCCTAAGTTACTCTTTGATTATTTCAAACAATGTTTTGCTCAAGTGACTAATCCACCAATAGACCCCATTCGTGAAGAGCTAGTAATGTCCTTGGTTTCTTTAATTGGGCCGAGGCCGAACTTGCTGGAGCCGGAAGGGGCGGGGTCACGACATCGACTTGAGGTTCGCCAGCCGATCATCAGTAATTTGGACTTGGAGAGGGTCCGTCAAATAGAAAATCATGTCGATCAGGCATTTAAAACATCTACCTTGAGCGCCACTTACCCAGCGACTGATGGTGCATCTGGGATGGAGAAAGCAATAGAGAGACTGTGTTTGGAGGCTGAAGAGGCGGTCCAAAGTGGTTTTAATATATTAGTACTGTCGGACCGTGATGTAGACTCGGATCATATTCCTATACCCTCGTTGTTAGCTACAGCAGGAGTTCACCATCATTTAATACGAGCTGGTTTGCGAACTAGCGCAGGCCTAGTCGTAGAAACTGGCGAAGCCCGTCGTGTTCATGATTTTTGCTTGTTAGCGGGGTATGGTGCAGAAGCGATAAACCCATATTTAGCCTTTGATGCATTGACAGATTTAGCGCCAAAGCTAACACAAAAAGTCAGTGTCGGTGAGCTTCATCAAAAGTATATAAAGGCAATTACTAAAGGTATCCTCAAGGTGATGTCGAAGATGGGTATCTCTACTTACCAATCTTATTGCGGAGCGCAGATTTTTGACGCAGTTGGTCTCTCGGAGTCCTTCCTTTCAAAGTATTTTACGGGTACAAAATGTGCCATTGGTGGTGTGGGTATAGATGGAATAGCCAGCGAGTCCGTCCGGCGTCATGCTATAGCATACCAGGGAATACTTCAATTTAGTGGTGCATTAGATGTTGGCGGTGACTTGGCATTCCGTCTCAGAGGCGAAACTCACGCCTGGACGCCAGAAACTATTGGTCTCTTGCAACATGCCGCCCGCTCGGGTGATGAAAAAAGATATCGTGCTTACGCAAAAAAAATGAATGATCAATCAAAGAAGCTCCGTAATATACGTGCTTTATTTGATTTGAAATTCGTTGATACCCCCGTCCCTTTAGACGAAGTGGAACCAGCCAAGGAAATAGTGAAGCGTTTTGCAACTGGAGCGATGTCTTTTGGCTCAATATCTTGGGAGGCTCACACAACACTTGCTGTCGCAATGAATAGAATCGGAGGACGTTCGAATAGTGGCGAAGGAGGTGAGGACCCAGTAAGGTTTAAGCCGTTGGCTAATGGGGACTCCATGGTGTCCCGTATTAAGCAGGTAGCTTCCGGTAGATTCGGGGTGACGGCTGAATACCTCGTGAACGCAACGGATCTGCAGATAAAAATGGCTCAAGGGGCTAAGCCTGGGGAAGGAGGGCAATTGCCTGGTCATAAGGTCGACGAGTGGATTGGGAGAGTTAGAAACTCGACACCAGGAGTTGCGTTGATTTCCCCACCTCCGCATCACGACATTTATTCGATTGAAGACTTGGCTCAGCTAATTCATGATTTAAAAAATATTAACGCAGATGCTCGGGTAAGTGTAAAACTTGTCTCTGAATTAGGGGTTGGTACCGTTGCTGCTGGCGTGGCAAAAGCTTATGCCGACCATGTTACAATTTCTGGGTTCGAGGGTGGAACCGGCGCTAGTCCCATTACGTCTATTCAGCATGCTGGCAGTCCTTGGGAGATAGGCCTCGCCGAAACACACGAAACGCTGGTGCGCAATCAGCTCAGAGGGCGTATTTCAGTGCAGGTCGATGGTGGTTTTAGAACTGGTCGCGACGTTGTTATCGGTGCTCTGCTTGGCGCCGATGAGTTCGGTATTGCTACCGCGGCGTTGGTGGCTGCAGGTTGTATTATGATGCGCAAATGCCATTTAAACACGTGCCCAGTCGGTGTCGCTACCCAGGACCCCGAACTGCGGAAACTATTCACGGGGCAACCGGATCACGTTATCAACTTTTTTATGTTCCTCGCTGAAGAAGTTCGAGAGTTAATGTCGCAAATGGGTTTCCGGAACTTCGAAGAGATGATTGGCCGGAGAGACCATCTAGGAGTGCAATCGGTAATTGAACACTGGAAGGCCAAAAATCTCGATCTATCAAGGGTTTTGCACTCGGTTTATGCGGGACCCGGTGTAGCCACTCGACATTGTGAACAACAAAACCATGGTCTAGAAAAAGCATTAGATAACGTATTGATTGAAAAGGCGAGGGGCGCGATTGAGGATAGAAAAGCAGTCATTATTAAGAGTGCGGTAAAGAACACCAATAGAACCATTGGAACAATGCTCTCTGGAGAAGTGGCTAGAAAATATGGGCATGCTGGGTTGGAAACGGATACAATACAACTAAAGTTGAAGGGAAGTGCTGGACAAAGCCTTGGAGCATTTTTGGCTCGAGGAATAACGATAGAGTTAGAAGGTGGTGGTAATGATTACGTTGGAAAAGGTCTTTCCGGTGGTCAAATAATTATTTATCCAGCAAAATCTGGCAACTTTGCTCCAGAGCAAAATATAATTGTTGGGAATACTGTACTGTATGGGGCTGTTGAAGGTGAATGTTATTTCCGTGGTGTTGCGGGTGAACGTTTTGCGGTTAGAAACTCTGGCGTGACCGCGGTAGTGGAAGGCGTTGGCGATCACGGGTGTGAGTATATGACGGGTGGAATAGTCGTCGTGTTAGGAAGAACTGGGAGAAATTTTGCTGCCGGGATGAGTGGCGGTATCGCATATGTTTTAGACGAAAATAAAGAGTTCGATAGCTTATGCAACAAGTCAATGGTTGATTTAGAAAGGATCGAACAGTCCACAGAGGATGTGGATCGAGAGGATGTCAAATCAGACTTAATGAAGCATGATGCGCAAAGGCTTAAAGGTCTCATTCAGGCGCACTTTGATAAAACAGGCAGTGACAGGGCGAAGCAGATTTTAGAACTTTGGGAGCAATATTTACCCATGTTTGTAAAGATATTTCCAGTAGATTATCGAAGGGCATTGATGGATTTAAAAAGAGTACAGTCGGATCAATCAGGGACGTCTGAGACTATGATGGCAGGTGAGTAACATGGGTAAGGTGACTGGATTTAAAGAACTAGAGCGCCAAGATCGTTCATATGCACCGGTGGGTGAGCGCGTTAAACACTATAAAGAATTTGTGATACCACTACCTGAACCAGAGATTAGAAGTCAAAGTTCCAGGTGTATGGACTGTGGAATACCGTATTGCCATAATGGTTGCCCAGTAAACAATTTAATTCCTGATTGGAATGATCTGGTCTATGAGGGAAACTGGCGTTCCGCTCTTGATACATTGCATTCGACCAATAACTTCCCCGAATTCACGGGACGAATATGCCCCGCACCATGTGAGGCTGCCTGCACTTTAAATATAACAGATAGTCCTGTAACAATTAAAAGCATTGAATGTGCTATTATAGATCGCGGTTGGGAAGAGGGCTGGATAGAACCTAAAATATCGCTTCGAAAAACTGGGAAAAAAGTAGCTGTTGTTGGTTCTGGACCTGCGGGGTTGGCTTGTTCGCAACAATTAGCAAGAGTTGGGCATAGTGTAACATTATACGAGCGGAATGCACGTCTGGGTGGGTTGCTTCGATATGGCATACCTGATTTCAAGATGGAAAAACATTTAATTGATCGGCGGTTATCCCAAATGCTGGCGGAAGGGGTTACTTTTAAATCAAATACTGAGGTTGGTATTACGATTTCCGTAGAGGATATGTTAAACGATTACGATGCGATTGTCATGACTGGAGGTTCAGAATTTCCCCGCGATATGGACGTTCCTGGCCGAGATTTAGACGGAATCCACTTTGCTATGCAATTTCTAACGCAACAAAATCGCCGATTGGCAGATGAACAAATTTTGGCTAACCAATCAATTTCGGCCAATGGAAAAAATGTCGTAGTGATCGGTGGAGGCGACACGGGCTCCGACTGCGTTGGGACATCGATAAGGCAAGGTGCCAAATCCGTAACACAACTAGAGGTTATGCCGAAGCCACCCAAGATGGAGGACAAAACATTGACTTGGCCAAACTGGCCACTGAAGTTGAGAACCTCCACATCTCACCTTGAAGGCGCAGACCGAGATTGGTCGGTAGCTACAAAAGCGTTTTATGGAGATGGTGGTTCCGTTAAAGGCCTTGAACTCGTTCGCAATGAATGGGAAGCCGGCGCTGATGGAAAAATATCGATGGTTGAGATCCCAAACTCCAAATTCAAACTAGATGCCGACCTTGTTCTTTTGGCTATGGGGTTCGTTCATCCCAGGCATACCGGCATGATAGAAGAGTCTGGTGTTGACTTAGACGATCGGGGTAATGTTAAAGCGGGTATAGAGGATTACAAGACATCTCGTAAAAATATCTTTGCTGCAGGTGATATGCGGAGGGGGCAGTCACTGGTGGTATGGGCTATCAGCGAAGGAAGAAAAGCGGCGAGATCTGTCGATAACTATTTAATGGGTAGTTCTACCTTACCTGATTAATCTGTTTTTCAACTGTGCAATATACTCCGCGTTTGTTCAAGATAGGCTTGCTTTCTGTTTGAGAGCAATAATTCTTTCTTTCAGATACGGTTTTGGTATATAATTTGGAAGAAACTTCCTGAAATGCCGTTTACACAGAAAATATGTTTGGTGCCCAAATGGACGAAATGGATCTTAATATTCTTCGACTTCTTCAGGCGGACAGTAGCCTTACAGTTACCGAGATTGCTAAGCAGGTAGGCCTATCTGCGTCACCTTGTTGGAAACGAATTAATCGTCTGGAGAGCGAAGGTGTAATAAAATACCAAGCCGCTGTTCTCGATGGACAAAAATTAGGAGTGAGTTTAACCGTTTTTATGTCAATTCGGACGGGTGAACATTCGGGCAAATGGCTTGAAGAATTTGCTAAATTCATCAAAGATATGCCAGAGGTACAGGAATTTCATAGAATGGCGGGGGAAGTTGATTATTTATTAAAGATAGTGGTACCAGACATGGATCATTTTGATAAATTTTATAAAAATATGATTGAAAAAGTAGCGCTAAGAGATGTTACATCCAGCTTTTCTATGGAGTCGATTAAACAAACCACCGCTCTACCAATATAAAATGACTACTGGCTTGGATATATAAATTGAAAATTGGGATTTCCTTATTTTTTACTGAATACTCCATGAAGCCGGTCGAATTTGCCAAGGCGCTGGAACAAAGAGGTTTCGACTCGTTGTGGGCGCCTGAGCATTCCCATATCCCTACATCGAGAAACTCTCCATTTCCACAAGGGGGAGACCTTCCTAGTAAGTATTACGATGTGATGGACCCTTTTGTTTCTTTAACAGCGGCTGCTTCTGTAACTTCTGAACTTAAGATTGCTACTGGTATATGCCTTGTTATTCAGAGGGATCCGATCCAAACTTCCAAATCTGTTGCCTCCTTGGATCAAATTTCTTCTGGACGATTTCTGTTTGGGGTTGGAGCAGGATGGAATGCAGAAGAAATGGCAGACCATGGGACTAACTTTAAAACAAGAATGGGCCTTATGAGAGAGAGAATTGAAGCCATGAAGGTCATATGGACGGAAGACAAGGCCTCATTTAATGGAAATTTTGTCAACTTCCCAGAAATGATTACAAACCCTAAACCCGTCCAAAAACCATATCCTCCGATACTTATGGGGGGAGCATTTCCCCACGGTGGGCGGCGGGCTATAGAATATTGTGATGGTTGGTTACCGCATGCTACTCGTCCAGAATATGGCGATTTGATAAACAAATTGCCTGAGTTTAAAAAAATGTGTAGTGAAGCCGGCCGTGACCCAGATACAGTTCCTATTACGGTTTATGGGGTTGCTGACGATCCTAATCTTTTGCTTCGGTACCGTGATGCTGGTGTGAAACGAGTTGTGTTCGCTTTACCTTCAGAGGATGGTGGAAGACTAATCCCGGTTTTGGACCGGTACGCAAAGTATAACGAGTTAGTAAAGTAATCTAGTCCTTCAACCATTGTAAGGCACCAGTTGCTACGCCACGTCCAAGAGCAAAACAGGCAGTTAATAAATATCCTCCTGTTGGAGCGTCCCAATCTAACATTTCTCCCGCAACGAAAAAACCAGGCATTTTTTTAATCATTAAATTTGAGTCAATAGCGTCAAAACAGATGCCGCCCGCGCTACTAATGGCTCGGTCTATAGATTGGCTTTGATAAATTGGTATTTCTAATGCCTTAATAGATTTCGTTAAAGCGGCTGCTGATTTGAGCTTCTCAGGTGAAGTGAATTCCCTTAATAAACTAGCTCTTACACCAGATAAATTTAGATTTTTGCGAAGATGATTAGTAAGCGTATTTTTTCCTTTTTCTTTTGATACTAGGGAAAAAATTTCGTCATAATTTTTTTGTGGGATAAAATCAATTGATATAATAGCGCATCGTTTTTCGCGTATTTCATTCAATATTTTTCTTGAATGAGAATATATCACACCGCCCTCTAGACCATAATCAGTTATAATAAAGTCACCAATTTTATCACACCCGTTAACGGAGACTCTGCACGATTTTACAGGTGCCCCGCTATATTTAGAAAGAAAGATGTTACTCCAGTTCACATTGAATCCGCAGTTAGATGGCCGAAATGGAGTTATCGGAATATTTTGTTGCTGAAATATATTAACCCAGTTTGCATCACTGCCAAGTTTGGGCCAGCTGGCGCCCCCGAGTGCAAAAATTTTGATGTCATGATTAGAGATGAAATTTTTCTCTGGGGTAGAAAAATGTAATTGAAGGTCTTTACTTAAGCCTATCCATTTATGTTTGAGATGGATTTTTAATCCCAATTCTTCTAAACGTCTTAACCAATTTCTAAGTAATGGCGAGGCTTTCATTACTTTAGGAAAAATGCGTTGGGATGTGCCTTCAAATGTTTCTATTCCCAGATCTTCCACCCATTTTCGGATTGCTGCAGGTGGCAAGTGTCTTATAAACGGTGCTAATTTCAATTGATCCTTTTCGAATTTCTTTAGAAAATCATCAAAACTCTCGGCGTGGGTCAGATTTAATCCACTTTTCCCTGCCATTAGAAATTTTCTACCAACACTTGGTTTTGCTTCATATAGATCGACAGATAAACCTTGGTTTAAAAGCATCTCAGCAGCCATCAAACCGGAGGGTCCCCCACCGATTATCGCTGCGGTCGGCATCGAACTATCTTTGGGGAATTATTCATAGTTTAGATAATTTGAGTTTAGGTTCATACTAAAGCTTGATCTAGGTCCGCGATGATATCAGCTTCTGTTTCGAGTCCGATTGAGATCCTTATAACATCATCACCAGCTCCGGCTGCAATTCTTTGCTCATCTGTGAGCTGACGATGGGTTGTCGACGCTGGATGCAATATTAAAGAGCGGGTATCCCCTATATTTGCTAAGTGACTGAATAGTTTGCAGCGCTCGACACATTTTACTCCTGCTTCATACCCACCTTTTAAACCAAAAGTGAACACTGAACCGGCTCCTTTGGGTAAATATTTTTTTGCCAATTCATGATATTTCGAACTTTCTAGGCCGGCATAGGATACCCAAGATACTTTCGGATGAGTTTCCAAAAATTTTGCAACGCTGGTCGCATTTTGAACGTGACGTTCCATTCTAATAGCTAAAGTCTCTATTCCCATAATAGTGAGGTAAGCATTCATTGGCGCCATAGTTGGCCCGAGGTCCCTTAACCCGACAGCGTGGCCATAAGTTGTGTAAGCTAAATCCCCAAATGACTCGTAAAAATTTATACCATGGTAGGCATCTTCAGGTTCAGATAAAGATGGGAAGTTTTTGTTTTGAGCCCAATCAAATGTTCCGGCATCAACTATTGCACCACCCATCGCATTACCATGACCAGATAAAAACTTTGTTGTCGAGTGGATAACGATATCAGCGCCGTATTCAATAGGTTGGCAAAGAAAAGGGGTTGCCATTGTGTTGTCGATTATTAGTGGTATGCCTGCTTCATTGGCGATTTCTTTTATAGTTGAAATATCAGTAATTACTCCGCCGGGATTTGCTAGTGACTCTGCAAATACTGCTCTAACGTCCTGACCGTTGGCGGCACCCCGGACTTCATCTATATTGTCCATATCTACAAAAGTGCAGTTCCAGTTAAACTTCTTAAATGTCTTGCTAAATTGCGTTATCGAGCCTCCATAAAGTTTATTTGATGCTATTATTCGTTTTCCTGGTCCCATAATTGGTAATAATGCTAAAAGTTGAGCAGAATGGCCAGATGCTGTGCATGTGGTCCCCCTGCCATTTTCTAAGGCCGCGACTCGTTCCTCTAACACGGAGGTGGTAGGATTCGATAGTCGAGAATAAATGTTGCCAAAGGTTTGTAAGTTGAAAAGAGAAGCAGCATGATCTGCATCATCAAACACATACGCTGTCGTTTGGAAGATTGGTGTAGATCTTGCTCCCGTAGTTGGATCAGGCGCTGCTCCCGAGTGTATCGCGCGCGTCTCAAATCCTGTTGGTGTCATCTTTGGGTTCGTGTCAGAAACGTCTGATGAAGTAGGGACTGTTGCTTTACCCACAGAGCGTCGTTTAGACGTTATAGTTTTGGAGTTGAATCCATGCCATGATAGCTCTCCAAACAACCTTGAAAATTCAATTTTAGGACATCTATTCATTACAACACGAAGACCGGCTGCTTCTGCTCTATCGGCAGCCGCTTGATTTACGATACCAAGTTGCATCCAAACAACTTTTGCGCCATGTTTTATGGCGTCATCAGTCACTCCACTTGCATCTTCGGGTTTTCTAAAAATATCGACCATGTCAACTGTTACGGGCAGTTCATTCAAACTACTATAAACGAGCTCTCCTAAAATTTTTTCTCCTGCTGCCCCTGGATTAATTGGAAAAACCTTAAAACCTTTGGCCAATAAATACTTCATTGCGAAAAAGCTTGGCCTATTCCAATTAGAGCTTGCACCTACCATGGCGATAGTTTTTACATCCGATAATATGGTTTTAAGATAATCGTCAGAGTAAAAGAGATCGGAATCTATTTTTTCCATTTTCAAGTCGTTCTTTATCATTTACCGGTCCAGGTAGGAGCTCTCTTTTCAATGAAAGCATTTATTCCTTCGTTAGCGTCCTGAACTAGCATGTTTTGTGTCATCACTTCTGCCGTATATTTATATGCATCTGCTAAGGTCATATCGATTTGATTATAGAAGGCTTCCTTACCTATTTTAAGAACCAAAGGAGACTTTTCTCTAATTTTATTTACATAATTTGATACAGTTTCTTCTAATTGCTTATAAGGAACAACGCGATTTATTAGCCCAAATTCAAGGGCAGTCTCTGCGTCCACAAGGTCACCGATCAACAGCATTTCCATCATCTTTTTCCGTGGGAGTTTTCTTGATACAGCGACCATTGGTGTGGAGCAAAATAAACCTATATTCACGCCAGGTGTTGCGAATTTTGCAGTGGTAGATGCTATGGCAAGATCACATGTTGCGACAAGTTGACAACCAGCTGCGGCGGCGGTTCCATGAATTTGTGCAATAACTGGTTGTGGCAATTTTATAATACTTTGCATAAGGGTAGAGCATTGCTCAAAAAAGTTTCGAAAAAAAACTTCGTTTTTATGATTCTGCATTTCTTTGAGATCATGCCCTGCAGAAAAACCTGGCCCGGCTCCCTTTATCACCACGACCATTATTGATCGATCAATGCGAAGATTATCCAGATGTGTTTGTAATTCCAACATTAAAGATTGAGAGAGCGCGTTATAACTCTTGGGTCTGTTTAACGTTAAAGTCGAAGTTCCGTTATTGTCAGTCCTTATAACCAACGGATCTAGGTCCCGTCCAATTTCATTATTCATTTTTTCAACCTTAAATTTGCTCGATTGGATTTCAACAGTAATCCTAATGAATACAATAGCATCATTTCATATGGAAGTCGTGCGCTTAGCATTTACCTTTCAGGCAACTCAAAATATTTACATGATTACTGGCACTTTAAACGGAGGATAACGCTAATGTTTCCTAACGAATGGGTTGTTAAAAAATACGATTCTCATCTTAATAGAAAAAAATAAAGATTTTATGTGTTGAGCCCATATTATTTAATTAGGGAAGTTTGTCTTTGTGGAGGTAGTTATATTTTAACAGTTTAAAGGTTTTTTAGAGCGCTTCGTTTCCTTCTTCTCCAGTTCGAATTCGGATTGCTTTAACGGTATCGTACACAAAAATTTTACCGTCGCCTATTTTCCCAGTTTTTGCTGCGGTACAAATTGCTTCAACAACGTCGTCCTCTTGGTCATCGGAAACTACTACTTCTATTTTTATTTTTGGTACAAAGTGTATATCATACTCGGCGCCCCGGTAAATTTCCTTATGGCCTCCTTGTCTGCCATAGCCTTGAACCTCCGAAGCTGTCATGCCATGGATCCCAATGGAATTAAGTGCTTCCCGTATCTCATCTAATCGGTGCGGTTGTACAACCGCAGCTATCATTTTCATAAAAACTCTCCTGAAATTTGATTTATTTTCAAGTTGTATTGCAGGTTAGTCGAATACCGCTGTTATGTTAAGTCATAGCCCCTTTCTCCGTGGGCACTTATATCTAATCCATCAATCTCTTCCTCCTCTGAGACACGGAGACCCACCGTGGCAGAAATGACTTTTGCTATTATCCAAGTAACAACCCCTGACAGTATAGCAACTGATATCACACCGACAATCTGAACATAAAATTGACCACCAGTCGAAGCGCCTTCAGGCAAGCCGACACCGCCAAACTCGGTGGCTGCAAATATCGCCACAAGTAATGTTCCTATGATGCCGCCTACTCCGTGAACAGCGAAAACGTCCAAAGAATCATCGATTTTGCATGTAGCTCTTATCCAGGTGGTAAACCATTGACATATTACTCCGGCCGCAACTCCAATCACAACAGCGCCAATTGGGCCAACAAAACCAGAGGCGGGTGTGATAGACGCAAGGCCCGCAATGGTTCCTGTCACGATACCAACAACGCTTGGTTTTCCAAATTTAATCCATTCAATTAAAGCCCAAACTAAAGATGCAACGGCTGCAGAGATATGAGTTACAACCATGGCCATACCAGCGCCACCATCGGCTGCTAACGCACTACCGGCATTAAAGCCAAACCAGCCCACCCACAACATGCAGGCGCCAGCAACGGTCATTCCTGGATTATGCGGGGGACGTATATCTCTTGGAAACCCGCGTCTAGGACCTAAAACAACAGCGAGTACAAGGGCAGAGACCCCGGCTGTGACGTGAACAACTATTCCACCGGCAAAGTCCATAACCCCCATATCGGCCAACCAACCGCCGCCCCAAACCCAATGACATGCGGGTGCGTAAACAAAAATTAGCCAAAAAAAGGAGAATAATAAAACTGCTGAGAATTTAATACGTTCAGGAAAAGCGCCAACAATTAATGCTGGTGTTATAATCGCGAATGTCATTTGAAATATGAAAAAAACGGTTTCTGGAATGGTTCCAGATAAAGTATCGGTGGTAACTTCGTTTAGAAAAACCTTTTCCAAACCTCCGATATATTGATTTAAGGTTCCACCATCTCCAAAAGCTAGGCTGTAGACGAGGATTAACCAAGCGACTGATGCAAGACAGGCAACTGCAAAGCAATGCATTAGCACCGATAATACATTTCGAGCCCTAACAAGTCCTCCATAGAAAAGTGCCAGACCGGGAAGAGTCATAAACAAAACTAAAGCGGTAGCCGTTATTATCCAGGCGGTGTCACCACTGCTTAATTTATCGGCAGCATATGCTGATTTGTTTATTAAAAAAGCAAAAATCAAAGCCATAGTCGCTATAAGACGCTTGCCAAAGCTTGCTAGAACCATTGATGTATTCCCTCATCTAGATTTCTGGGCTGTATACGAAATTCATGCTAGAATATACATCAGTGATTATTTTGCAAGCAAAGTATTTAATTTGCCTAATAAATAGGCAGTATAATCTTTAATAAGGTCCGAATGTTGTGAATTACAAACTGGTTATATTTGATTGTGATGGTGTTCTCGTTGATAGTGAGGCTATTGGTAATCGTTTCATTTCAGAAGCGTTAACTCTGGCCGGTATACCCATATCGGCTGAGGGTGCTTTATCTAAATTTCTAGGCGGTAAGTTGACGCAAATAAAAGAAGACGCGGAAAAACAACTTGGTTTTTCACTTCCTGCTAATTGGGTGGACGAAATTTATAAAAAACAATTTTCAGAATTCAGAAAAAACTTGAAGTCTATAAGCGGTATTGAGGACGTCTTAGACGTACTTGAGCGGATTAATATACCCGTATGCGTAGGATCTAATGGACCATTGAATAAGATGGAAGTTTCACTAGGGGTTACTAGATTAAAGGATCGGTTTTTGGGACGTATTTTTTCAGCGGATCAAGTAGAGAGGCCTAAGCCCGCGCCGGATCTTTATTTGTATTGTGCGGAACAAATGGGTGTTCTGCCTCAGGACTGTTTAGTCATCGAAGATAGCCCAAGAGGCGCGTCGGCTGGAGTTGCAGCGGGTATGAGTGTTTTTGGTTATACTGGTGGTGAAGACAACTCCGCATTGAAGAATGTCGGATGCACTAAGGTATTTGATACTATGTGGGAAATCGCAAACTTTCTGGACAATTGATATCATTATGTCATGCATGACTATATCAATCGAATTAGCACTAGGGAATAATAACTCCTTTGCCTGTGGTTTGTGTGTCAAATTTTTCGTACGCTTCTTGCGCTTGGTCTAACGACCACGTATCGGTGAAGAGTGCTTCAACATCTATATCGTTATCTGCCACAAACTCTGCGCAATCCGATTGGCCTTGGGTTGAAAAAGTCCACGAGCCCACCAAGGTGACTTGCCTTCTCAAAAGGTCTGGACTGACGTCCAAAGCTACGTTACCACGCTCGCCAACAAAACATGCTATACCCCATGAACGAACGGCTTGAACAGCTGCTTGCCTAGCTGAGGGAGCTGACGAAGCTTCTAACGTCTTATGCGCCCCTTCGCCATGCGTAAGTTCTCTAATTGCCGAGACAGGATCATTTGAACTTGCATTTATAATTTCGGCTGCCCCAAACGCCGCAGCCATTTCCAGGCGTTCCTGGGAAATATCGAGAGCAATAACCCTTGCTCCCATTGCCGTCGCCAGTTGCGTGGCTGATAACCCCACAGGGCCCTGTCCAAAAATAGCAATTGTCTCACCCCCTCGAAGTTGGAGACGTCTCAATGCTCCATAGGCTGTTCCGGTACCGCAAGAAATAGCAGCCCCGGTCGTAAACGATAACTTCTCAGGTAAAGGAACCAATGTGGAAACTGGTACTCGCATATATCTGGCGTGAGCCCCATGACCACTGGATCCAAATACAGTCGTTCCATCTAAGCACATTTGCTGCCATCCGCCTTTGCAGTGCTTGCATGATCCGCAACCTTCATAGTGGTGATCCATAACCCGCTGTCCTATTTTTGCTTCTTGGTCTGAGACAGCGGAACCGAGTTCAGCGACTACGCCGCAGGGTTCATGTCCCGCTATCATGGGCTCATCAGCTAATTTAAAACCGGAAGAGGTGTCGCCTGGATTGAAGGGAGCTCGATAACGATGAAGGTCACTCCCACACATCCCAGAGGCTTTGATTTCAAGGATTACATCACGGGGGCCAGGAGTTGGGTCTGGGAAATCCCGTATCTCGAGGTTTCTATCTCCAGTGAATACAACACCTCGCATTTTAATATCCTAACGAAAAGAGTTAACAAAAAAGAAGAATTTTAATTGTTAATCTCTATTGTATTTTCATCAAGATAGTTTTGTATTAGGCGCGCTGAAAAGCTTCCACCATCTCGGATATGCTGAAAAATAAAAAATGTGGCTTAACTAGCTGTGCTACTTTTGCTGTAGCTCCCCACTTTCCCCCTTCAGAGAGCCTTTGACGGTCTATCCACGCTATATCCAAACCTTGGTTTTTTGCTTCAACGAGATCGTGATGCATTGATTGAGCAACATGCAAAATATCATCAATTTCGATACCGAGCGTTTGTCTGAGACTATTAATCATATATTGAAAATTATTTGGGTTTGGTTTGTAGCTTCCAATATCTTCAGCCGTATATACGGCATCAAAATCAACCCCTAACTTCGTATTTGAGGAAGAAAAACTATTACGGTCAACATTGGATAATATTACAAGCTTTAGATGCTGTTTTAGGATATTCAACGATGCTGTGCTGTCATCAAATTCAGGCCAATATTTGACAGATCTGCCAAACTTGGTGTCAAGAGTGTCGTTGGTCGTCAGTGTAAATGCGTTAGCAATGGATTGATGTACCTTACTCAATAACTCAGTGTAAATCATTTTTGGAGTTTTGGCTTCCTGATATGTTTCTGCGGTGGCAAATGCGCGTAAGAATTTTTCGCGTGTAATATCACTACGATTATTTGCCGTTATCAAAGGTTGACCAGCATTCCAAATTCCGGTTTCCCAATCAATAAGCGTTCCGTAACAGTCAAAAGTAAAAGCTCTATAGTCCGAGAGTTTTTTCATATAACTCGCCTGATTAAGTTTTGATAGAGAGGCTACTTACTAGAGTTTTTTGAACAGATAGTCGATAGAATACTCGTAAAAATAGAAATAAAAAATCAATTGTACTAAAGTCAATGTAGGAGAAAGAGGGAGGAGAAATTGCCAGATAATATTTCTGTTAAATCAATCGCGGATCTACCAGCGCAGGTGTCGGCTAGTCCAAAAAGCCCAGCCGAGTCGAGAGCCCGGTATTTCAATACGGGAAATGCCTTCAACGTGCAGTTGCCCCCGGTGCCAAATATGGTCTTCATGGACGAGCCGCGAAAAGCTCTATCTGATGCCTCTCCTACGGGTCTGATCCCATGTGATGTCTCGCACCTGATGCAATGTCCGTTTCCCGCGACTTCCCCGTTAGTCCTAGCTTATTATGGAAGAATACTTGGTGATGCAGAATTAAAAACAGACTTTGTAGCCAGCGGAGCAGTATATTACGTTATAAAAGGGAAGGGTGTAACAGTATCAGGTGATGAACGTATTGAATGGAATGCGGGTGACGTATTTGTAACGCCCGGTGACACATGTCAAATTCATAAAGCGATTGATGAGCCGGCGGTTCTTTGGATTGTCACTAATGAGCCTCAGTTAGCGTTTGAACACTTACAAGTGCCTAGGGCAGGTGGTGCTCCAACCGAGGTCGTTCATTATCCCTCTGACGAAATTGATAGACAAATTGATCTTATTTATAAAATAGGCCGAGGTGATGATATAGCGGGTTCTGCTCTGATATTTTCATCCAGTAAACAGGAGGAGAGCCGGAATGTTTTACCTACGTTAACCGTAGCCATGAATTCGCTACCAGCTGGCATCACGCAGAGGCCACATCGACATAATTCAGTCGCTATATCGCTAGTTATCCAAGGCGAGAATTGCTTTTCAATGATTGATGGCGAGCGAAAAGATTGGGCGCCATGGGCAACCACTATCACGCCACCTGTATCCGTTCACTCTCATCATAATGCTGGAAATGAGCAGGCAAAATTCCTGATTGTGCAAGACGGAGGAATTTATTATCACGCTAGGGCAATGGGGTTTGAATTTATTGACGATTAATTGATCTCCCCGGGGGGAAATAAATGTTAAATAGTAATGATAAGCATGAACTTAAAATACGGAGCCTTCATCCTTTAATAGGGGCGGAAGTAACTAACGTTGATTTTAAGGAACCCTTGCAATCATCGATTGTCGAGCAAATACATAAGGCTTGGATGGAACATCAAATATTAGTGTTTCCTAATCAGAAGATTTCAGATGAACAGCACGTTGCAGTTACTCGTAACTTTGGTGAGCCCGAGATATTTCATCAGAGTATAATTAAGTCAAAATTCGTAAAGGAAATTTTCCGCGTTTCAAACACCGATGAGAATGGAAGGCTTATGCCCCAGTCCGATCCTATTCAGAAGCAATTATCCAGCGCAAAAAAATGGCACACAGACTCGAGTTATCGCTCAATTCCAGCAATGGGATCCCTTCTTCATGGTGTGGAAGTTAGCCGCACCGGTGGACTAACCTGTTTTACTAATATGTATGAAGTTTATGACGCGCTCCCAGAGCGTTTACGCACCCGTGTAGAAGGAAAAAAATGCCGTCATGATTTTGAACACTTAAGTCGAATAACTGGAGCTATAAAGCCAACAGACGAGGAACGCGCCTCAATGCCACCGATATGGCAACCGATGGTTCGTTTGCATCCAAAAACGAAACGAAAATCGCTTTATATTAGCCCCATCTACAATGATAAAATTGAGGGTATGGGAGAAACAGAATCTATAGAATTAATTGAAGAATTGGCCGTTTTCGCAGGCCAGGATAAATTTGTTTATCGACACAAATGGGAGACCGATGATGTTTTAATGTGGGATAACCGATGTACTATGCACATCGTGACCCCTCATGATCCAAGTGAACGGCGAGTTATGCACAGAACGACCATAGTCGGTGAGGGGCCCGTTTTAGCGGCGTAGGGATGTTGGTGTCAAGCCAAAGTCTATGGACAAATATTCACAATAAGCCGGCTCTTTTCTGTATAACAAGATCTTTTATTGATACATCGTCTCCATCAAATTCTTTTGCATCACTAGTGCACAGCCAGGCAATAACCTTGGCTGGTTTTTCAGGTGGCGAATGATCACTTGGTGCCATTTTACTAATTGGGTTTAATCCAGATGCGCGAATTGATGTCTGCATTTCTGTCTTAACTGTACCAGGGCTCAAACCGATCGCTCGGATACCTTTTGTCGCATATTCATGATGTACTGTTTTTGTAAGCATCAGAGCAGCAGCCTTACTGGAACAGTAGTGACTCCAGCCTTCCCGAGGACTTGTTGCAGCACCGGTACTGACGTTTACTATTACTCCTCTTCCAGCTGAGAGCATCTCAGGAAGAACGGATCGGATACAATAATAAACGCCTTTATAATTAACATCAGCAACATTGCACCACTCGTCAGGGTTCGACTCTGCTAATTTGGAAATTGGATCAATCAACCCGGCATTATTGACCAAAATATCAACTTTTCCAAAGCGATCTAAAGCAAATCGAGTTATTCTCTTTACATCTTCATAGTTACTTACGTCACATTTCATCGGATGCACCTTATCAGCGTCCCCCGATAACCTAGACGCAAAAGATTCTATATTAGTTAAAGTCCTGGATCCCGCAATTACGTCTACGCCTCTAGATATAAGCTCACAAACGGTCGCTTCACCAATTCCTTTGCTTGCGCCAGTGACAATAGCCGTTTTACCTTTTAGTTCATCCAATATTATCTCCCTTTTTGGGCATAGTTTATACATTTACTGGTGAGTATATTTTTCTACCATTGTATTTTTGCCAACTTCTTCGCCGTTTACTTGAAACAGAGGTCTGTCTTTGTAACTTACGAGATGGCCAGCCTGATTAATTTTATCGGGTACCGTTCTATCAAAAAGGCTAGTGCTCGGCATGTATCGATAGACAAGGCCGGCTCTGCGCTTACCTGACGTGTTGGCTGTTGATCCATGTATGAGATAAACATCAAACAAGACTACTTGACCGGGCTCTAGTTCAATATTGACAGCTTTGTGATCCTCGAGATGATCTTGCTTAACAGTCTGATCGAGGGCTATTTTTTCTCGCATATCGGTCTCATGGGGATGCAAACCATTCAAATGCGATCCTGGGATAACTCGGAGACAGGAGTTCTCTATTTTAACCTCATCAATCGCAATCCAGGCAGACACATTGGCAAGCGGCCGTATCGGCCAATAGGCACCATCTTGATGCCAGGGTATTTCCATGCCTGTCCTGGCCGGCTTGCAAAACAATTGACTTCCCCATAGCAAAATATCCTGGCCAACAATCTGACCTAAGATAGTGCAAAGACCATCTGCCATTGAAAGTTTAAGGAAATCTCTATGGCGATTACTTATCATTGGCTTGGTCGCTCCTCGGGGCAGATGAGGGCAGACAAATTGTTCTTGTTGATGTTCCGGGTTAACCTGAATTATCTCCTCAACTAACTCTCTCATGATTGCGACGTCTTCCTCTGAAAACCGCCACTCTGGAATGATATAACCATCGGTTTTATATCTTGCTAATTCGGCTTCGTTCAAACTTAAATGATCCGCAGAAGTATTTTTATAATCAGCCATATTTCTGTCCCCTCGATTTTCACTTGATTTCAGACCACTCCATTGGTTTACAAAGTTTGTTCTCTTGGCTGGCTACTAGGCCTTCGGTTCTCTCTTGGTAATCCGCCCATGCCGGATCAGCATCGCGGTTTGCCCTTTTTCTCTCTAAATCGGCAAGATTTTCAAACCCCCATAAATGCACAACTTGGTGCAAAGGTCCGTGCTCTACTAAAAAATAACCAAGAGGGTTTCCAAAATACTTTCGTTGGATCGGGAGCGCAAATTTTTCAAATAGCGAAAGATATGTTTTCATTTTTCGAGGTATAATGTTGTATGTTCGGATATCAACTATCATTAGAATTTCCCATGTTAATCTGTAGAATGAATTTGATATAATCAAAAGGTTCTTTTTGTACCGTGTGTAAAATCAAGATCAATGTTTTGGAGTCATTAGAATGACATATTTAAATCCATCTGATGCTGTAGCTCAACAAGAGAACTTAACTTGCCAGATATTTGATGAATTACGCAATAAAACGTTCGATGGAATAGGAGTCACTAGGGCGTCATATGGGGATGGGGAACAGGTCGCTAGGAATATTATGGCAAAAGTTGCAACCGAAATAGGTTTGGTTGTAGAGGATGATGCTGCAGGAAATGTTTATATGACCTTGAAAGGGAAAAAAACAGGTACAAAACCTGTTATTATAGGATCTCATATTGACTCCGTCGCGCAAGGCGGCAATTTCGATGGTGCGGCAGGAGTTGTTTCAGGCTTAATAGCCTGTGCTAGTTTAATTGAAACGGGTGTTACCCCTTCTTGTGATGTCAAAGTCATGGGAATAAGAGCTGAAGAAAGTGCGTGGTTTGGTGTTTCTTACATTGGAAGTAGGTCGGCTCTAGGGACACTTCCTCCTGAGGCATTGGAGAAAGCTAAAAGAGTGGATACTGGACGATCATTATACGATCATATGCGCTCAGCTGGTTGTAATCCGGATGATTTAAAAGAAGGTAATGTTTTTCTTCCACCTAATTCACTAAAAGCGTATCTCGAAGTGCACATTGAGCAGGGGCCAGTTCTAGAGGAGGCTGAAGTACCAGTCGCAATTGTCACTGGTATTAGAGGTAACCGTCGGTTGCCAAAGGCACGGTGTACCGGAGAATATTCCCACTGTGGGGGCGTGCCTAGAAGTCATAGACGAGATTCCGTTATTGCGACCGCAGAACTTGTGAGTTATCTCGATAAGGTCTGGGAGGAATGTGAAAAAGAGAATAAAGACTTTGCATTTACGGTAGGCAAATTTTTTACAGACCCTGATTGGCACGCTATGACAAAAATATCGGGAGATGTAGAGTTTAGCCTCGATATGCGCAGCCTCGATGGGAACTTCATTGATGCTATGGTTGGTAGAGTTAAAGAGGAAGCAGAGAGAATAGCACGGCGTAGAGGTGTAACCTTCGATCTTGGAGAATTTACGAGGGCAGACCCAGGAGTGATGGACCCTCTCATCAAAGAAGCAATGTTGAAGGGAGCGGAGACTTTACAGATTCCTCACATGCAGTTAGCGAGCGGGGCCAGTCACGATGCTGCTGCTTTTGCCGCCGCGGGGGTGCCTACACAAATGTTATTTATCAGAAATGCAAATGGCAGTCATAACCCAGACGAGGCAATGAGAATAAGTGATTTCATGGAAGCCACAAAACTTTTGACGTGGTGGTTGAGTAATAAATTATGATACCAGAGCGTTTTGCAACAATCATATCGGGTGCGTTGAAAGCTTGGGGCGTAGAGGATCAGTGTGTTTTGGAGACGGAGGGTTTTTCCTGTTTAATTACTCTAAATTCAAATGTGTTTGTGGAAATCGTTTATGAAGAGCAGCCCTTTGGAAGTATATGGAGATTACGTGAGGGGGACCAAAAGGAAAGCGTTCATCCTTCGGTCGGCGCTGCGTTAAAATCTCTAGCATTAATTTTGTGTCCAAACCGAAAGGTTGGTCGGGTAGTGTTTGCGAATTAAAAATGAATCAAAGCGAATTTATACCGTTGACATTAATAACA
>QCQB01000032.1 GCA_003212315.1 SAR116 cluster bacterium AG-447-C21
AGTTACAAGGGGTTACGCTACGCCCGCTGTTTCCATTTTTTCTGGTGTGTCATTATTTAAAAGGAATTAAGAGTTTGCTATAAAAACTATTTTTAGTCAGTTTTATTCTATGAAGAAACTGACCACAATAATCTTTGCAACCAGCGCTATGCTGGTTGGGCACACACAAGTTGTAGTAGCTGAATAAAAAGGATACTTTCTGTCTGATTTGTGAGGTGCTTTAATGAATTTGCCCGTTCAATATACGCCTGGTTCAGGCTTAAACAGTTTCGCCGGTAAAACTGATGAGTTCCTTTACGGCGAGGATACACCTTCAAATTACCTGAACCGATGCCTAGACTCCATCAATGCCCAAGAACCCGAGATTAAGGCCTGGGTGACAACGCGTCTAGACGCCGTTCGCACTGAAGCAAAAGCGGCCGATCGACGCTACGCCTCTGGCACACCGCTTTCACCCGTCGATGGGATACCGATAGGGATAAAGGATGTGATCCAAACGCGCGACATGCCCACCAAATTTGGAAGTCCAATTTTTGATAACAATGAGACCGGATTTGACTCAGCATCGGTTGATGCGTTGCGCCGTGCGGGCGCACTCATTGTTGGAAAAACTGTGACCACAGAGTTTGCTTTTGTTAAGCCCGGTCCAACACGCAATCCATTTGACACCACCAAAACACCTGGTGGTTCCTCTAGTGGAAGCTCGGCGGCTGTCGGCGCCGGCATGGTGCCCGCCGCGCTGGGAAATCAAGTGGTAGGTTCCATCATTAGACCGGCCGCGTTTTGTGGTAACTACGCTATTAAGCCCACGTTAGGTGCTCTGCATATGGGCGAAGGATTAGGTCTGAGCCAATTACATCTAGGGGTACATGCAGCGAGTTTACACGACATGTGGACCGTAGCCAGCGAAATCGCTGAGCGCGCTGGCGGCGACCCTGGTTTTCCAGGGCTTTACGGTCCTAAAACCCTTGGGCCAAAAGCGCAGCCAAAGCGCCTCACCTTTCTTGAGACTGAAGGTTGGGCAAAATGTGACGATATCACCCGCGCCGCATTTACAAATTATTTAGAGCAATTGCGGGATATGGGCGTGGATATTGTAACTCGCAATGACAGCAAGCTAACGAACGATTTTGAGGTAAAAATCAGCGACGCCGTTCGCCTTTGTCGTGAAATTTGCTCATTCGAATTGCGTTGGGTACTGCGGCAATATCGTGAGACTGGCAAATTGAGCGATGAGCTTACTATATGGGTCGAAATGGCTGAGAAATTGACGCTTGAGGATTACCGTATGGCTCTAGCCACCCGTGCCCACATGAGGCAGGCGCTAGCTGAAGTCACCCCAACTACTGATGCTTTCATTACTCTGGCCAGTGTAGGCTCTGCTCCCCAAATTGACTACCAGGCCGATTCCGGTGAAGCTGAGTACGCCTACTTGACCGGCGATCCCGCTTTCAACGCAGCCACCTCTGCACTAGGTGCACCTGCCATAACTCTACCAAAAATGGCCCTTAACGGTATGCCACTTGGCGTACAAGTAATCGGTGCGCCAAACCGTGACTGGGAACTCACGAATTTGGCCAACTGGCTGGACACTGAAGTTGCATCCTTGTCCATCTAGGCGCTACAAGCACTTGTTGGCAAGCCGGTAAAATGAGATATTCGTGACATATATCTAAATAGGAAAATAAATGATAGTTAAACCTGAACTTTTTTCAACGTGGTTTTACCCTACAGAAGTTCGTTTCGGAGTTGGGCGAATTTCTGAAATTTGCGAGGCATGCTCAGCATTAAATGTAGAGCGTCCCCTCATAGTAACCGATGTTGGTCTAGCCGGCTCTGAGATGATTAAAGAGATTATGGACTTGATTAAAGCGAGTATCCCTGAGGTAGGCCTTTTCTCAAAAGTGCAAGGCAATCCGGTGGGGGCAAATATTGAAGACGGTACCGCGGCGTTCCGCTCTGGTTCACATGATGGCATAATTGCAATCGGTGGCGGTTCGGCGATGGATGCGGGAAAAGTAATTGCGATGTATCAAGGGCAGGAAAAAAAACTCTTTGATCTACATGTGAAGGTAGAAGGCGGACCGAATATCGATATTGAGCATATTGCGCCAATTATCGCCGTCCCTACTACTGCCGGAACTGGTTCTGAAACCGGGCGTGCGGGCTTGATTACAGATGAAGCTGTCAATACAAAGCGAATCTTTGCCCACCCTAAAATGATGCCAACAATTGTAATAGAAGACCCCCAGCTTAGTGTTGGATTACCTCCAAATTTAACAGCATGGACCGGCATTGATGCACTTGCTCACAGTTTCGAGGCCCTGTGCGCGCCAGGGACACACCCAATGGCTGATGGCATAGCACTAGAGGGTATGAGGTTAGTTAAGGAATATCTTCCTCGTGCTTATGCAGATGGGAATGATTTGGAAGCGCGAGGTTATATGCTAGCAGCAGCATCAATGGGGTCGACCGCTTTTCAAAAAGGATTAGGCGGTATCCACTCGCTTAGTCACTCTATTGGTGCGCTTTATAATACACATCATGGTCTAACTAATGCTGTATTTTTTCCATATGTTATGGATTTTAATCGTTCCGCAATTGAAGAAAAAATGATTAGAGCGTCGGCGTATTTAGGTCTAAAGCGTTCAGGATATCTAGCAGTACGTGAGTGGATATTAGAGACACGTGACTTTTTTGCCATACCCCACACTGTATCGGAGATGGATATAGATGATTCTAGTCTGGACCGTATCGAAACTCTTTCTGCAGCAGATCCAACCGCATCATCAAATCCAATAAAATTTGACGAAGTCGCGGCACGGCAAGTTTTTCTGAAGTCGTTAAAAGGAGTAATAGATTTTTAATTTTTGTTACCATATTGATTAGACGTGAGGGTTTAATTTAAGCACAACCGTGGGAAATCGAATGTGGATTAATCAGATAATAAATGTCGTATTAGAAAATAAGATAAAAGATACCTTTTATGAAAAGTCTCTCTGGATTAACGAGGACCTTAATATCAGTATTCAGTTTTCCGCGGGGTACAGTTGGGGAGCTTTGGAGTTAACGCCGGATCAGTACGAGTTGATAGACGAGATGAGTTACGACGAAAACACGTATGATACGCAATATAATGCCCCTTCTCGTTTTGATATAAAGGTTTGCGAAAGAAGATTATTTGCTAACCAAAAACGTTTTTTTGAAACAGATTTTTGCAAAGTCAACGATGTTAAGGATGCATGCAAAGGGCCTGATGAAACTACACTTAAGGATATGGCAAACTTAAGTTGGTTTGAAACTAACTATAATACCGAGATAGAAAACACTTTGAATTTGTTTAAGTCAATGTCTGAAAATGATTGGACCTTTAAAGGTTACTCCTATCTAGTAGATGGTGAGATTATTGTAACAAAAAAAAATGAGTATGATTATCTGTGGTTTGAACAAGCCGCTGATGAAAAAAACAATCCAGTAAGTATTACTGGATATGAGAGGCGCGTTGAGATCCTAAATCAAATGGAACACAAGTGATTTTTTCCGAAGTTACACCATGATTTCTTCCCTATTTGAGATTAAAGTATACGCAGAGGATTTCTATAGTATTTACCGCTGTTATTTAAAGAACATATTTATTTTTAGACAAAAAAAACGTGCTATCCGAATCCAGTAAGAATCAATACAATAGTTAAATCAAAAAAATAGATCCACTATCTATGTAATAACGAATTAGACAAGGATATAACGTCTCAAATTTCCGCTTAAGTCGATTAACTTTTCATTAATTAGATACAAAACAGTAGGCTAAAAATGAGCTTCAATGTCACCGCCTTATCGGGCGCTACTTTCGGCGGTCTCGTGACCGAACCAACAAACTCCGCAGATATTGTTGCTGCGGCGGAAGCCAGCCCAGCGTCCCTTCCCGGCTTCCTAAATCAATTCAACGGTTTCCTGCTGATCAAAGGGATGGACGGGTTCGAGGACGAACCAGAACTCTTGCTTCGCCTGAGCCAAGTTTTCGGGGCCGAGGTGGAGAGCTATCATGAGACGCGAATGGCGCAGCAGAACGTGCATCCGGAAATTCCGGAAATCTTAATGGTCTCTAACATCCCTCCAGCCGACCGCATGCCACCGCCTCAGCCGGATCCGCCGCGCAATGCAGACGGCAGTTTACCAACCCAATTCCCGCAACGCCGCGGTTGGCATACGGATCAAAGCTACCGCCGTCCACCACCGGACGCTTCGCTCTTTTTCTGTGTGGTGGCGGCGCCGAAAGGCCAGGCGCAGACGCTCTACGCGAATGGGATTGCGGCCTACGAAGCTCTTTCGTCGGAGATGAAAACCCAGGTTAATTCGCTGGTCGGAATTCATGCAAAACCCGGCGTCGGGCGCGGCGAAGTTGCGGTTCGTGCCGGCGAAACCCCAATGGAACTCGGCCCCGGGGACCAGCCGCAGCGCCAGCCCGTCGTCCGCATCCATCCGGAAACGGGGGCAAATTCGCTCTATCTTTGCGAAGCTGGGCAAATGGATTGGATTGACGGTCCCTTCGTCGGCATGGAGCCTGGGCCCGACGGCGAAGGTGCGAAATTACTTTATAAGTTGATGGCGCATTATACGAAGTCGGAATTCGTCTATGCACACGATTGGGACAAGGGCGATCTCGTAATCTACGACAACCGGACTTTGATCCACGCTGCCACCTGGTTCGACGCGGCACAGCATCAACGTCTCATGTGGCGCACCACGGTTAGCGGTAATCCCGGTGCGGAATATGCCGGCGAAGCTAAGAGCTGGGTCCTCCCCTAGCCGTTTTGGTAGCCCAGCAGTTTTTCTAAGAAAAAAAGATGCCTCTTTAAGGCTTTTTCATAAATCAAGTTAGGTATTTTTGTGGAGAGAAATATTTGGAATGATTTATGGAATAAGATTTTACGAAGTGAGTTCCTCGTTTGATCGAAATTTGGATTAAAGTTTTCTATCAATTGCCTAGTTATTTGGAGCAAAAGCTCTCAGAGCCCGAAGATCCGTTCCATGACTACCTTCTGGATTAAAGGCTTGTATAAGAACCTGACTTGCACCGGCTCGAAAATGAGCTTCCAAACAATCCTGTATTTTTTTTTCATTACCCCAACAAACCATCGCATCTAAAAATCGGGAAGACCCTTCTCCCTTCAAATCATCCTCATCAAATCCCATTCTGAGCCAATTATTTCTATAATTCTGCCATTTTATGTAACGCCCCATCTGTTCTTGAGCAACGGCTCGCGCTTCCGACTTGTTGCTAGTTAAGCACACCTTCTGTTCAACAAATAGCCAGGCTCTTGGCCCCAAGACTTCTCTGGCTTGCGCCGTGTGTTCAGGCGTTACACTATAGGGGATTGCACCTCTACTCTTTGTTGCTGCCAACTTCAACATTTTGGGTCCCAATGCAGCTAATATTATATTCCTGTTTTTGATTCTAAGAGTTTTATCAATTACGGCATTACTAATTGTCTCCAAATACCGTGTCATTGTAGAAAGCGGTTTTCCATACTCGTGCCCGCGAGCTCCTTCTACAAATGATATATGGCTCACTCCCAACCCAAGGACAAATCTATCGTCAAAAAGCCTATTTAAACTGTCATATCCTTGAGCCGAGGTGACCGCATCACGAGCATAGATATTTGCAATCCCGGTTCCAATCTTCAGTTTATTTGAATTGGATAATAGATACGATGCCAGAGAAAAGGACTCATATGAAAGAGCCTCAGGAAACCATAAAGATCTATAACCTAGGTCCTCCGTGTTTTGGACTAATCTCACGAGTTCCTTGCGATCTAGATTATGAGTCGATGCAAAAACGCCTAGTTCAGACGGATCATACATGCGGAACCTCCATTAGATAATTCAATAACCAAGTGGTACTGTACTTTATTTTGCCCTGAACACGGGAGTTCATTTTTTTTCTAATTGAGCTTCTGGCGGATAAGATTATTTTGTAACTTTAGAATAGGCGCGCGAAGTTTTTAAAGCTGTAAAATAGCGAAAAACAACTATTTTGATCAGAAACGCGCTGCCAAAAGTTCATACTGCATTTATCTGAACATTGATTTTTAAATAAGTATATCAGATGTTGTATAAACTATGGAAAATTTGATTATGCTTCCCGTTGAACTAATCATCTACGTTGCCTTCGTTTATATACTAGCTGGGTTTGTAAAAGGAGTGGTTGGGGTAGGCTTACCCACTATTTCTTTAGCACTCTTAGCAATTGTCTTGGGACTGAAAGAAGCAATACTCATTCTTCTTGTTCCGAGCCTTATCACTAATTTAGTTCAGGCTTTGACAGGCGGTAGATTATACGAACTCACAAAACGTCTTTGGATATTTTTATTGTCGCTATGCCTTTTGACTTGGTTTTCTGCTGGTGTACTCATAATAGCCGATAGTAATCTTTTAACAATTGGCCTAGGGGTAGTTTTACTGCTGTACTGCGCCAGTTACTTCTTTAAAATAAAAATCCCGGTACCTGGTAAAAAGGAAAAATGGCTAAGCCCATTAATGGGAGCGTTGACTGGGGTTAGCACAGGGTTAACAGGGACCTTTGTAGTTCCCGGAACCCTTTACCTTCAGAGCATGCAATTAAACCAACATACACTAGTGCAATCAATGGGGCTATCTGGCAGTATAGCAACGATCTCCCTAGGAGTTTCTCTTGGTGAAAGAGGGGTCCTAAATCACGATTTAATCATCATATCCTGCGCTATGACAATTCCAGCTTTGATAGGAATGGCGCTTGGCACTAAGGTTCGTTCGAAAATTGATGAAGGTTTATTCAGAAGATTATTCTTCGTATCGTTATCTGCAATTGGAATTTGGATAATAACCAGCGCCTCTATTAATTTAAATTAGACTAAATTAGGTTGTCTGTAGATTAGAGTTATATCGTTGTTTGCTGCTAAGACGTACCCTTATGTAGGATTGATGTGTTATCAAAAAGGGCGGAAATGACGATAAATCATTGATATTGCTGTAACTATGTCAGATGCGCTGGCAAATATCGCAGACAAACGCTCGGCGCCCCCTAATATCGAAGCGACGTATCTCACTCTTGCAGCTTGGACACTGTTTTTTTGCAAAAATATTCACCCGCTCTTTGTATCGTGTTTTTGATGGCTGTGCGTCGTCTACAGTAATAATAGCATTTTGTTTCACTCCAATTGTCAGGAGCGCTTTAGCGTCATTCCAAATTTGGTTGAATGTCTGCCGGCTAATTTCCCTCCCTGGTGTTTCGGGGTGGACTGATTGCCGCCACAGAACTTCGGACCTATAGATATTTCCAATGCCCGCCATTACAGACTGGTCCATAATCAGGTGACCGATTGGTGCGTTACTTTTGGTTATTTTCTCGAAAGCGAGTTCCGGATTAGAATCGGAACGTAGAACATCGGGACCTATTTTATTAATCAACGTTGTTATCCCTTTGACATCCAAAACCTGGCAAATAGTTGGACCATTTATGTCAACGGCATGTGTCTCCCCAATTAAACGGACGCGTACAGCACCCCGTGGTTCCTGCAGTGGCAATTTATGTTTCCTAATGCGTCCAAAAAGACCAAGATGAATATGGAGTGCCAGCTTGTTGCCAAAGCGGTAGACGAGATGCTTACCAAATGCCTCGACAGTTAAACAAAGTTGACCCGATAGAATAGAGGCACCTCGGGAGAACCGGCCTTGCGGAGATTGTACCTCTAGCTTGCATTTCGCCAATATACGGCGATGGTCGCGCGCTGCTCTGTGAATTGTATGACCCTCAGGCAATGTATTTTCCAAACCCCTCTAATTATGCCTAGCGAAATAAGTTTTAGGTAAATTTTTTGTGGGTAAAAATATTTTCAATAATCTCTGGGATATAGATAATCCATTCAGTATTGGTAACCGACTAATACAAACCACGCTTAGTCATAATTTCACCTTGTCTTTCAGACTCTTCGGCGCTTAACCCCTCAACATGGTCTGTGAGCATGGCGGTATAGCTCGGCAAACTAGAACGGTCGATGAACCTGCTGGGGTCCCACAGACCGGACCGAACGAATGCTTTAGGACAATGAAGAAAGGCTTCCTTTACCGCAATTAGAAGGCCAATGTTTGGCGCTTTTCCTCGCACTGAACTGTCTTCCAGAAGGCGCTTATCATCGGTTATTTTTGCACAACCATTAACCCGCAGCGTCTCATTCATACCCGGTACCAAAACCAAAAGCCCAACCTCAGGATGATTCAAGATGTTAACCAAGTTATCCAACCTATTATTACCAATACGGTCGGGTAACAGAATATGACGATCATCAAGCACTCGAAGAAATCCTGGTGGATCACCACGGGGCGATATATCAGCGCCCTCCGGGCCTTGACTAGAAAGAATGCAGAAAGGTGATAACGCCAAAATTGATTGGCAATGAAAGTCAAGGTGGTTAAGAACCTTATCACTCGCCCGGCTCATCGGCTTTGGATAGCGTTCCCGCAAATCCATCTCATTAGCGATTAGACTTATATCTCCCGGGATCATTGCGATTATCCTTTTATTCTTTAGATCGAACTATTCACATTATTTTAGGATTTATAAGCTAAATAATAATACAAGATATTAATATTCTTTTGTTTCTGCTATGCGACGAGGCAAGTTAACATACTTGGGTTGGACTAGTTATTTACTAATTCATACTGATCGCTTTCGTATGACTAAAAAAATTACGAACAAAGCCCCAATTGCGGCAGTAATAATACCTATAGGTAATTCCTGGGGGGCTAATATTAGACGACTAACAATGTCGCTAGACACCACTAAAACAGCGCCAAATAAGCCGCAGACAATCAGCAATGCACCATGAAGAGGACCAACAAACGCTCTTGCTAAATGCGGGACCATCAGTCCTACAAATCCAATGACTCCTACGAGCGATACAAACAACCCTGTAGCAAATGCGCAAACAATAAAAATCTCGATACGCATTTTTTTTGGATTAATGCCGAGACTATGCGCCGTATCATCTCCTGAAAGAAGAGCATCTAATTGGTGCCTTTTTAAAGAACAGAACGAAATAAGCATGGATAGCCCCAGAACAGCAAAACCAATAGTTTCCCATCGAGCCAAACCCAATCCGCCTAAGGACCAAAATACAACCGAATGGGCAGCCCTTTGGTCTCCCGCAAAAACAAAATAATTGGCGATAGCAGTGAACAAAAAAGATACCGCTAGGCCAGCAAGCACCAAACGTTCTGGTCCTGTGTGTATTGTACGTGTCACCAATGCTAGAACTGTGACTGCTGACACTAAGCCACCCACAAAAGCGGCTATTGGAAGCGTCCAAATGCCAAGAAAATCTCCCGTGAAGGTAATCACGAGTACTGCGCCTGCGGCGGCGCCCGAAGATAGTCCAAATAAAAAGGGGTCCGCCAAGTCATTTCGCGTTGCAGTCTGCAAAAGAACTCCAACAATTGCCAACCCACCGCCAACTATCGAAGCAAGAATCATACGCGGCAACCGCAAGTCAATAATGATTTTGGTCATAGGTTTACTCGCCGGCTCTAACGAGAAGAACGCTCCCAAATCACTTCCAAGCAGCACTGAAAAAATTGTTTTAGCAGGAATATCAAGGCCACCAGAGGCAACACCAAGTGGCAATGTTAGCCCTAGTATGATTGCAGCCGCAACGCACACTACAGATAATGGAAATCTGCGGATTATCACTTAGAAAAGCTCTGGGTTCATCCCCACGGCAATTTTGCGAATAGCGTTAATATTTGCAGGACCTGGTGTCAATTCCGCATATCTAAGTGCAACATACCGACTATTTTTAACTGCATCTGTTTCACCCATAGCTGGATGCGACTTCAAAAAATCCAATAAACCTTTTGCACCACTTCCATCTTCGCTATAATCCAGAAGTACTAGGAATTCTGGATTTCTAGACGCCACCGTTTCCCACGATGTACGGCCCCAACTCGTGCTCATATCATCAACAATATTCTTTCCGCCAGCCGCTTCGATCATCGCCGTCGGGATTGCAAATTTACCTGCGGTGAATGGTTTCTCTTTACCACTATCATATAAAAATACGCGCTTTCCTGCTTTTGTACCGATTGTTTTCTTAATGCTTGCAAGCTCTGCTTTCCATTTCTTTATAAGTGCGTACGCTTCATTTTCTTTCTTGAAAATTACCCCCAACCTACTGATATCATGAAATAATAAATCCATAGAAGCACGCTTTTTAGCTTGATCTAGATGAATACAACTTTCCGTTAGCTCAAGGGTTTTGATACCATGTTGTGCCAAACTATCAGGAGTGACTTCACCTCCCGGTTTCATTCCGTAATACCAACCGGCTATGAACAAATCAGGCCCTACTGCAAGTAGGTTCTCAAGTGTTGGGTATTTTGGCGCCAATTCAGGAATATTACCTAACTTCTTTAATAATGCCGGACCTTCTTTTTTGTACCATCCAGTGACGCCTGTAACGCCAACCATTTTGTCCTGCAAGTTCAACGCTATCGCCATTTCATTCATATTCAAATCGTGAACAATGATCTTATTAGGAGGAGCATTGAAAGTTACTTTACGATCACAGCTGTTGACAGTGATGCTGTTCGCCACTCCAAAGTTTGTATTAATCAATAATGATGTTGCCACAAGCACTGAGAGAATTATACTTTTTCGCATAATAAAAAAACCTTTTTATAAGTTTATATCTTGTTCTAGGACGTCAAAAACTTGGAATTGTTTTCTGGAAGTAGGATGTGAGACGTCGACTAAATTCACCCCAAAAACATCCCAAACAATTTTCTTAGATAAACTTTGCCGAGGTGGACCGTCGGCTACAATTTTACCATTTTGCAGAACGATTACTCTGTCGGCAAAATCCGCAAGCAATGCCAATTCATGAATAACTGCCACAGCAGTTATTGGTAATTCTCGAATCAACTTTAATATATCTATTTTTGCTCTTAAGTCTAAATGATTGGTGGGTTCATCCAAAAATAATAGGTTCGGCGATTGAGCGATCGCTCTTGCCAAGGATGCTCTCTGCCGTTCTCCACCAGACAATGTCTGGATCGTTTGATATTTGAAATTATTCAGGCCACAAACAGATATTGCGCGTTCTATTTCCGATAAATTTTCAGTAGCTGCCAACTGCTGTTTATAAGGGATACGTCCTAGCGATATGTACTCTTCAACCGACAGTAGTGGTTCAATGTGTTCCGATTGCGACATTACAGCCATCGTTTGTGCTCGATTGACAGGAGAAACCTCCTCAATAGGCCTTCCTAAAAGGTTTACACTACCGCATTTAGCTTTAAGTCGCCCAGACAAGTGTCTTTGCAAAATTGTCTTTCCTGCCCCGTTTGGTCCAACGACGGCGATCTTTTCGCCAGCTTTAACTTCAAGGGAAACATTGTCCAGCAACCACTGACCTTTAGGCCCCATAAAAAAAAGATTCTTACAATCTAATAGGATTTCTGGGGGCTTCACTTTGAGGTACTGTCTTTGGCAATTTGTAAAAAACTTGCCGGAATTCTGGCGACCGTTTTCGATCGAAGAGCCTTTGGGCGTTCTTTTGAGTTGGTCCAGCCATTTTTGTTTTTTTGGTATTGACCAATAAACTCTAATAGAGCCAATACATGCTCTTTAGACTTAATCCCTCCAAATAAATAGCTCGCTTTACCACGATCCGATATCCCAACCGAGATGGGTTTATCACATGCTGCCATGCATCTAACTTCTTGTAATTGGACACCGACTGTCAAACCAGACTTTAATTCGTCTATAACTAATTGCTGTCGGCAACTGTCCTCATTTTCTAAGGTACACCTAGAACAGACTGAAATTATCACAATTCACTTCACCCTTAGATTTTTACAATTATATTTCTGTTAAGGTTTTGATGGGTCAAGTCCCCTCGTTCAATGCCTTTAGAGCAGTATTATCTTGCGATTGCCCCAAGACATTATTCCAGAAATCTTCTCTATCAAGACGCATCAAGATCGATGGACCATTCAAGGCAGAGTCTGGTGTCCGGTGCAAAACTCCCTTTGGTCCTCCCCGAAAAACTGCTATATCCCACAACCCCACAAACTGACGTGCAGACGGATCTTTTAAAATAAACTCATTTGCCATGCCGCCTTCAAAAGCCTCACGATCACTGGCCGATTCAGGAAGCCATTCAGTACCTTCCCCAGCATAGGTTACCAATAACCGCATCGGAACATTATCTATATGATAGCGACGGCAACCACGCTCTGTACTCAAACAAAACCCAATAGCATCTTCGCCCACCACATCACAAAAAACATTACAAACGTTCGCCATATCATCAACCCAGAGTTCAAAGAAGGGATCAAGTTGTAATTTGGGTGGAATATCCTCTTCAAGTAAGAACCTTATATCCGCTGCGCTGGTTGCTCTAGAAACCTGGCCTATAATATTAAACTTCGTTTGCATCAGTTTCCGAAAGAATTCGCTAGATCCGCTTAGAGCTTTTCGCTCAACCAAAGCTAATTGGCTCTGCTCCATATTAAATTTGGGCAAATTTTCTAAATATGAAGGTTTATAAGCATCCATTTTTTACTCATCTAGCATAATAAAACGTTTCAGATCGACAATGTGATGTTATAACATAACATTGTCAACAGGGGAAAATTAATGATGCTACAATCATCTAGTAAAAAACTACCGGTAACTGTGCTATCCGGCTTTCTCGGCGCTGGCAAAACGACATTATTAAATCACGTGCTTAATAATCGAGAAGGAAGAAAGGTCGCTGTGATCGTCAATGATATGAGCGAAGTCAATATCGATGCTTCTTTGATTGAAAAAGGCGGAGCTGATCTCTCGCGCACGGAAGAAAAATTAGTGGAAATGACCAATGGATGCATATGTTGCACGTTACGTGAAGACCTTCTAGACCAAGTGCGTGAATTAGCTGCGGAACCAAAATTTGACTATCTTCTGATTGAAAGCACCGGTATTTCTGAACCCTTGCCCGTAACGACCACCTTTGACTTTCGCGACGAAAATGGAAACAGTCTATCTGATGTTTCAGAACTAGATACCATGGTGACAGTTGTTGATGCAGCCAATCTCATTAGGAATTATAGTTCAACTGACTTCTTAAAAGATAAAGGAGAAAGCCTAGGCGAAGACGATGAACGTACTCTGGTTGACCTACTCGTTGAGCAAATAGAATTTGCTAATGTAATTTTACTAAATAAAATTGATTTAATATCAAAGGTAGAATTAAAAATTGTCAGAGCCCTAATACGTGGATTGAACGCTAAGGCAAAAATTATCGAAACGACCCTTTCTAAAGTTAATTTGAGAGAAGTAATCGATACTGGCTTATATGATTTAGAAGAGGCGCAAGAACATCCCCTTTGGGCACAAGAACTCTATAACCCAAACGATCATACTCCAGAGACTGAGGAATACGGAATAACAAGTTTTGTTTATCGTGCAAATGAACCCTTCAATCCACAACAAATTTATTCATTTTTCAATCAAGAATGACCAGGCATAGTTCGCGCAAAAGGTTTTTTTTGGATATCTTCCCGACCAGATTTTGTTGGAGAAATTTCTCAAGCAGGAGCCTTTGCAAGGCACAAGGGCATTGGCCGCTGGTGGGTATCAATACCCAAAAATCGTTGGCCAGATAAAGTAGCAGTTGAAGAAGTTGTGAAGCAATATTGGACTAAAGAATATGGTGACCGCAGACAGGAAATCGTATTCATTGGTCTTAAAGATCAAATAAATGAGAATGTATTAAGAGAGAAACTGGATAGCTGTTTGGTGAAGGACTATCTTTCCGACCCAGAGTTTTTTCAAAAACTTGAGGACCCATTCCCTCGTTGGTTCGCAGAACCAGATTAAATAAACTCACTGCATTTAAATTTTGACGATCGAAGTCTTTAGAATATTAGAGGAACTTAAGCCCAAAGTGGTGTCCACAAAATTTTTCCTTTGTCGTCTCCAATCAGCAAGTGAGAACCAGAATTTGTCACAGCTATAGCTGTGACTGCTGCTCCAGTGCCCTCCCTCAAAACTATAGCTTTCTTTTTTTCGTCGAGCTCCGCTAAAAGTACAGTGCCATCCTTAAATCCCGCAAAGACCGCCTTTTCCGAAGGTAATGCCTGTACGCAACTTGCTATTTTTTTACCTCCATCAGCTACACAAACTGGAGATCGGTTCATTGGACCATCCTTACCATCGAATGGCCAGCAAATAGCTTCAGAAGCTCCCGACGTAACGAGATATGGAGTTTCTCCAACCCACGCAAAACTTTTGATCTTAGCTGGATATCCTGACATAGACAGATTTGCCTTGTCGCGAATACGCCACCCGTGAAGTGCATTCTCTTGCATTGCTGTTACAAGATACTTTCCATCCGGGCTAAATGTTGTGGCACCATGCGATCCTTTCCACACAAACCTTGACCGCTTCCAGCGCCGTTTATTCTCCTGCCATACGGTCGCTCCGCCGTAATGCGTAACCGCCAGCCTTTCACCTTTCGAATTAAACGCTAGACCTCCAACCGTGCCGGAATGTTCGAGCTCTGTCGGCTGGCTTTGGCCCATTGACCAAACAAGAACCTTTTGACCCGAGGAACAGGCATATAAACCACGAGTTGCAGCCACACAATCAACCCATTTAGTATCAAAATTAGCAAGTTCTTCAATATCTCCGTCCAGCGATATCCTGAGAAATCGACCATCATCCCCACCCGTCAGAACATAGTCACTATCAGATGCTAAGCAGAGCACAACGCCACGATGCGCATTCACAACAGTAGGATCGCTGTCAGGCCAAAAAAATCTAACCGTACCATCTCCAAAACTCGCAGCAACAGCACCTCCAACTGCTACCGCACCCGTTACAGGCGCGCCAGTATCTGCATACGCTCCTCTACGTTCCAATTCAGAGGTTTTATACTTCTGCCTCAGAGGTTCTGTAAAAGTGTAATCTAAAGGGTATCTACCTTGCACGCGTTAAACCCCTCTTCAAGCCCCATCGTATCCAGGTTTCTACCAATGAACACCAGCCGTGAACTTCGACTTTTCCCTCCGGGCCATGCCCCCATAGTAGATCCATCCATTAGCATATGGACGCCCTGAAAAACATAACGCTCATCTATCCCATCAAAATCAAGGATCCCTTTAGAGCGCAGAATATCTTGTCCCTTCGTTTGCAAAAGCTCACTAAACCAAGCTTGGAATTTTTCAAAGTCAAGCGGAGTATTCGAAGTGATTGACATGCTGGTCACATCATCATCGTGGTCATGGTCATGGTCCGATTCAAGAAAGTCAGGCTCAAATTCCAAAACACGATCCAGACTGAAAGCATCTAGACCAAGAATTTCATCAAGCGGTGCTACACAATGAGCGGTTCTAATGATTTTTGCATAAGGATTTATTTTCTTAATCCGCGCTTCAACTCGCTCGAGACCCTTACCATCAACCAGATCCGTTTTATTGAGTAAAACAATATCCGCAAAAGCAATTTGTTCCTCAGCCTCATGATGTTCACCCAGTTGATTATCAAGATGAACCGCATCGGCTACGGTCACAATCGCATCTAGTTTTGTCCGATCCGCAACATCCTCATCGACAAAGAAAGTTTGGGCTACAGGTGCTGGGTCAGCTAGGCCAGTCGTTTCAACAATGATCGCATCCAGCTGGTCTGCGCGTTTCATTAGACCCCCGAGAATACGTATTAGATCACCGCGAACAGTGCAACAAATGCAACCATTATTCATCTCGAATACTTCTTCATCGGCATCAACGACTAAATCATTGTCGATCCCCTCTTCTCCAAATTCATTTACAATCACAGCATAGCGGCGACCATGTTGTTCCGTAAGAATACGATTAAGCAGTGTAGTTTTTCCAGCCCCTAAAAACCCAGTTAATACGGTGACAGGGACCTGTTCAGTACCAGACATTTTTTATCCTTTCGATACACTAATGTGACCACCAAATGGCTTTTTTACATTGTTTATATCGGTTATTTAAACTGTTATGTTATAACATAACAGTTTAAATAACATTCAAAAAAATGTGGTTTGAACGCTAATCGCATTGAAAATGTTTTTTATCACAAGCTTGAGCTAAGTCGAAAAGGGACACTACTAAATGTTAAATGATATACTAGGCCTATCCACTAAGCCCAAGGGAGGGCACACTAAACGCGTAAAGGATATGGTTCGCAGAGCCTGGTCAGTACCTGAAAACGTAATTATTATGGTATCGGAACTAAGGTGCCATGAGGAGGGTTGCCCTGATGTGGAAACTGTAATCGCTCTTATGCGTGATGGGGCCGAGCCAGAGAAAATTAAGATCTATAAGCCAATAGCCGAATTGAGTCTAGAGGAAATCAAATCCAATAAACCTACATAACCTTGATTGCAGTAAAAAATATAAAGTCGATATATTGTAACAAAAACAGAAGTGTATTAATCATCTGATAAACTTCGACTAACAGCATCTTAACTCCCAATTTCATAGGTAGAAAATGTCAGAAATGTCTTTTGAAACGGCGGTCAAGTCCCGTCGGTCGGTTCGTGGGTTTCAAAATAGAGAAGTCCCTCAAGAAGTACTCAATAAAGTCTTTGACCTTGCTCGCTGGTCACCCTCAGGAACCAATATGCAGCCGTGGCAAACTTATGTCGCCTCTGGAGCTATAAGAGACGCGTTGCGTGAACAGATGATGGCAGCGGTAAAAAATGGATCAAAGCCGAACCAAGACCATAAAGAGCCGCCTAAATCTATCGGGCAAGTCTGGAAAGATCGCCGGAGAGAATGTGCGGCAGTGCTTTACCGCGCGATGGATATAGCTTGGGATGATAAAGAAGCTCGAAATGCAGCTGCCTTCAGAAACTTTGAACTTTTTGATGCGCCCCATGTAGCCTTTTTATGCATGGATGAAGCTTTTGGATTGAGTAGAGCGTGGGACGTAGGTATGTACGCTCAAACGCTGATGCTTGCAATGACAGCTAATGGCCTTGCGTCTTGCGCACAAGGCACCATGGGACATCATCCCGATCTCGTTCGAGAAGCATTTGGCCTAGGTCCGGAGGTGAAAGTACTTTTTGGCCTGAGCTTTGGTTATGAGGATACCTCTATGAAGGTTAATAACGCACACACCGAGCGGGCGCTTCTGGAAGATACGGTTACATTTAAACGCTAACTAAACCGCTACTATTTGCTGACCTTATTTTCATAATTAAATTACGGTGTTGGGCCAGAATCGCTGATGGGGGCATTATTGATGACCCTATCGTAAGAAAATAATGACAGATCAAAAGTACGAAATCCTCCCTGTAAAATTAATTCAGATAGTCCCAGGGACACTGCAGGGGCATGTTGCAATCCATGCCCTGAGAAACCGGCGGCTACAATAAAGTTAGAAAGGCCTCCGGACCAATATCCAAGTAACGGATTACCATCCATTAAATTCTGGTCATAATGACCGACCCACCCTCCTTTATACTTTATGGCCTCAAAGGCTTTGCTGCGAGAGGCCATTAATGGCCAAAGCTCCTGCTCAAACTCCAGGTGATCTAAATTCCAATTAAAACCTGTTTCCCCTCCGGCTGCTGTTTTACCAGCGATAAAGCCAGAACCATCAGGTCGAAAACTTAGCCCATTATGGTCTCTTATAGCCGGGCAAAAACCAATTTCTTGTTGCATATCAAAAAAGAATGTTTGTCGTCGGACTGGCATTACAGGGATCTTCATACCAACCAACTCACAAATTCCAGGAGCCCAGCAATTTGCAGCATTAACGACTAATTCGACTGAGATTGTTTCACCAGACTCAAGATTAATACTCTCAATCTTTGATTTATTATGATTAATCCCCGTTACTTTATCCTTTTTGTATTGAACCCCGAGTTCTAAAGCCGATTTTCTATACCCGTGCAGTGCTGAATGAGGGTCTATTCTAGCATCTCGGGGCGAGTACAATGAGATCTCTGCATCGTTAAAATCAAAATGAGGAAGAAGGTTTTTCAACTCAGATTGATCAAGTAGTTCAATATCCGCACCTGCCCCCTTCAGCATCTTATGATTTTTCTCAAATCCACTTCCAGAACCAGCCGCCCCTAGGAATAAATAACCACATTCCCGAAAGTTTATATCTATTGTGTCATCCTCTATACCAAGGGTTTCTGAAAAATTTTCAAAAACTGTTCTTCCATATAACGACATCTCGAGATTTTCCAGCAGTCCCTGAACAAACCGTATGCCTCCTACGGCTCGAGGTGTCGCCGCATATTCATAAGACGGATCGGGCTCTACAACGATCAAATCATTAGACACTCCAGCCTTGGCTAGTTGCCACGCCAGACTAGACCCGATAATGCCTCCACCAATTATTAAGATCTTAGCCAAGTCGGTTCTCCAATATTCTCTCTAGTGAAACTGTTACGGTATTTAATTTGGGTTTGATTTGAAAGAGTTCACTCAATTGCCCCTGCGACTAAAACTAACGACTAAGTGGACCCGTTCAGATTAATCAAGATAGTGATGAATTTTTTTCTACTTTTGAATAACTTGTCTGGCAATAATACGATCGTCAGGATCATTTCCTAGGTCATGGTGCTAAGAAGATCTCTATTCTATGTGCCTAACTGATAATATTGAGGATTAATAAATATATAAAAAACGCACTAAGTTTGCAGTTTGATGGGAGATTGACATGGAATTCGATTATATAATTGTTGGCGGAGGATCCGCTGGTAGTGTTTTAGCAAATCGACTTTCAAAAAATCCTAGAAATAAAGTTTTGGTCTGTGAAGCTGGAGAAGATACGCCGCCAGGCAAGGTGCCTTCCGAGATCCTTGATTCCTATCCGGGCACCGCGTATTTAAATGATCGGTTCATATGGAGCGATTTAAAAGTCACGACAGAAGTGATTCCGCATAATGATAAAGACGCACCGAAACCACCTTTACGAAAATATGAACAGGCGCGTGTCTTAGGTGGCGGTTCTTCAATTAACGGACAGATGGCCAATAGAGGAGCGCCCACCGATTATCACGAATGGGAAAAACGAGGCGCCCATGGCTGGAATTGGGATGATGTGCTTCCATATTTTAAGAAGCTAGAAACAGATCTTGATTTTAATGACGAGTGGCACGGAAACGAAGGTCCGATCCCAGTGCGTCGCGTTCCTGAAAAGCATTGGACAGGTCACTCTAAAGCCCTCTATGAAACGTTAAAACGCGCGAACTATAATTACCTTCCAGATCAAAATGGCTTTTTTGAAGATGGTTTTTTTCCAATAACAATATCGAATATGGACGAGCAACGTGTTTCCGCATCAATCGGATATCTTACAGCAGATATTCGAAGCCGAGACAACCTTCATATTTCTACTCGAACATCCGTAACAGAACTACTTTTTGAAGAAAATGTCTGTATTGGGGTTAAAGCTCTTGTAAACGGAAAATCAGAAGAATTTAAAGGGCACGAAATTATTCTATCATCAGGAGCAATACATTCTCCCGCACATTTGATGAGAGCCGGAATAGGACCGGAGGGCCATCTGCGTGAAATGGGAATTGCAATCCGCCAATCACTTCCTGGTGTTGGTCAGCGATTGATGGACCATCCTTCAATAGCTTTAGCTTCGTTTCTAAAACCATCCGCCCGTGTAAGAAACGAATTAACACGCCGTCATATGAACCTCGCAATACGTTATTCATCAGGAATAGGAGAAGCTCCAGCAGGCGACATGTTTGTGGTGGGAACGTCCAAAAACTCATGGCATAAAGTGGGTGAACAGATTGGCGCTTTTCTAGTTTTTGTGAATAAGACATTTTCTGAAACCGGAGAGGTCAAGTTAAATTCACCGCATTGGACTGATGAGCCTTCAGTTGACTTTAATCTTCTTTCAGACAAGAGAGATCTTGACCGTTTAATGGATGCTATCCGGCGGTTAGCGCCGTTGTATTCAGACCCTGCGATGCAAGCGGTAACAAGTAATCCCTTTCCAGCGGCTTATTCAGATAAAGTTCGACAAGTCGGCGCCATTACAACAAAAAATAAAATCCTAACAGGGATCGCAGCCCGTCTTCTTGATGGGCCAAAATTTCTGCGCGATTACCTTATTGAAAATTTTCTCATGGAGGGTTGTAGCTTAGAAGAAATCTGCAATGATGATGACACTGCCGAAGCATTTATTCGCAGAGCCGCGGTTGGCGTTTGGCATGCATCCTGTACCTGTCGCATGGGTGCAGAAAACGATCCCATGGCTGTCACAGATAACCAAGGTCGTGTTCGTGGCATTGCCGGGTTACGGGTAGTAGACGCGTCAATTTTCCCAATTGTCCCGTGTGCCAATACCAACTTACCAACCATTATGACGGCAGAAAAAATTGCAGATAACATTCTCAGGACAAACTGAAATAGAACCTCTATTATGATATAGAATTTAGCAAGATCGAATAAAACTAGTCTCGAATTTTCGGCATAGCACGCCCCCGTGAAAACTTTTTTCAATAGTTAATATTTCCACTCCGACTTTTGGATCTACATTTTTAAAAAAAAGGAAAATCTTTAATAATGGATGAAACTAAAGAAAATTTAAAAGCAGAATTTATAAAAAACCGAGGTTATTGGAGCTCGTTTTGGGAAGATGTTCTAGAGCTTGATGAAACATTTTTTTCTGTCTATTCAAAATTTTCATCAATACCATCTAAAAATAACGCTCTATCGCCAAAAATACGTGAATTTATCTATATAGCCATTGATGCTTCCACCACACATCTTTATTTACCCGGTCTCAAATTACATATGGAAAATGCCCTTGCCTTGGGTGCCACCCGCGATGAAATAATGGAGGTCCTAGAATTAACAAGTGTGCTCGGAATACATACCTGCACGCTTGGAGTTCCCATTTTAATCGAAGAACTGCGCGAGTTAGGGCGTGGTGATGAAATAGACGACATCGAATATGGGGAATACGAAAAGAGGCTGAAGGAAACTTTCAAAAAAAACCGGGGTTATTGGAGCCCATTTTGGGATGATATGCTAAAGTTAAGTCCAGAATTTTTTGAGTGTTATCTCGATTTTTCCTCGGTTCCATGGGTCTCCGGAACATTAGAGCCGAAAGTTAAAGAATTTATTTACATAGCGATCGATACTGCCACAACACATCTCCATAAGGAAGGAGCCAGAATCCATATAAGGAATGCACTCAAGCA
This sequence comes from SAR116 cluster bacterium AG-447-C21, assembly GCA_003212315.1. GTDB lineage: Bacteria > Pseudomonadota > Alphaproteobacteria > Thalassobaculales > Thalassobaculaceae > UBA7326. The sequence goes on from QCQB01000032.1 coordinate 21,231, forward strand.
TGGGGCCAGCAAAGAAGAAATTATGGAAATTTTTCAGTGTGTTAGCGTCCTTGGGATGCATGCCTTAACAGAAGGAGGTCCAATGCTGCGTGAACTTGCCAGCAAAAGATGAGGCTTTGAAACTATTTTATTAATTTTTACAATGAAGAGAATCATAATATTTAAGTAGCCTTCTATATTCGGGAGAATAACTGCTGGTGATAGTTCGATTTTGGAGGCTTTTTCAGTCCAATAAATTTACTACCATCGAAAGTTAATAGTAATCATAAATAGTTTATCACGTAATTTATAAATCATTTGGATTTAAGGCATAAAAATGAAAAAGTCATTTAAAGAAGGTAACGAAATATCCCGAAGTGTAACAATTGATAAATCAAGGACTATTTCAGTCGCCGGCGGCGAGTTCAACGTATACGCTACACCTGAGATGATTAGAGACATTGAGCGAACCTGCAAGGATTATATATTGCAATTTGCTGATGAAAACGAAGACTCTGTTGGCACTCAAGTAAATATTTCTCACGTAGGTGCAACCTTATTAAATATGTCAGTGGAAATTACTGCTACCGTTAAGACTATAGATAGAAGACGCGTTGTTTTTGAAATATTAGTGAAAGATGAGTTAGATATAGTGGGATCGGGTACACATGATCGATTTATTACCGACGCTATTAAATCAGCAGAAAAATTACGAGGAAAGGCTAAACAGGCAGGTGTTTTATAAAAAACTGCAATTTAGCCAAACACAGCTAGGTATCCAGAACAAATCCTCCTCATCAGAATAAGCATCCCTTTCAGATCTTTGTAAATGCATATAAAGTAAGTCAAGTGAACATGGCGTATTTTAATAACAATAATTCAATAAAAGGGGGGAAAGATAAAATGAGTGAAAATGAAAAACCTCTTACAGGCGTCAGAGTTCTAGATATAGCATGCTTTATAGCAGCTCCCTACGCTGCAACGCTAATGGGAGAATTTGGAGCAGATGTTATAAAAATAGAACACCCCAATGGTGGGGATCCACTGCGACAGTTTGGAACAAAAACTGAACTACCTAATCAATCCCTAGCTTGGCTAAATGAAGCGCGCAACAAACGATCCATTACATTAAATTTAAGCAAGCCTGAAGGCGCTGAAATACTGAAAAAATTAGCGCAAAACTGCGATGTCATCTGCGAGAACTTTAGACCTGGCACGTTGGAAAAATGGGGACTTGGTTATGAAGAACTCTCTAAAATAAACCCAGGGTTAATTCTATTAAGAATTTCAGGGTACGGGCAAACTGGTCCATATAAAGATAGACCTGGTTTTGCAAGAATCGCGCATGCTTTTGGTGGCCTGACGTATCTGTCTGGAACACCTGGAGAAATACCAGTCACACCAGGGTCAACATCTCTGGGGGATTATATGACCGGAATGAATGGTTGTATTGGGATAATGATGGCTTTACGCCATCGTGAAAAAACCGGCAAGGGACAAGTAATTGATTGTGCTCTCTTCGAAAGTGTATTTAGAATTCTAGACGAAATTGCGCCCAGGTATTCATTCGATGGGTTTGTAAGGGAGCCTGAAGGCACCGGAACCCTAAATGCTTGCCCCCATGGTCATTTCCCATGCAAAGATGATAAGTTTATAGCTATTGCGTGCACTACCGATAAAATGTTTGAACGGCTTACTTCGGCTATGAAACGCCCCGACCTGCTCAAGAAGTTTGGATCTCAAGGTACCCGTCTTGCAAACAGGGAAATTGTGCTATCGGAAGTTGAAAAATGGACCCGTTCTTTTTCAAGGGAAGATTTAATACGGATTTGTACGGACAGTGATGTGCCTGCCGGAGCTATCAACTCGATCTCAGATATTTTCCATGATCCTCATTTTAAAGAGCGACAGGTCATGGCGAACATAACCGTTCCCAATTTGGGAGAAATAACCGTACCAAACGTTATTCCAGGACTTTCAGATAGTCCGGGAGCCATAGACTCTCTAGGCCCAGATCTTGGTCAAGATAATTATTCAATATATAATCAAGAGCTTGGTTTCTCGGAGGAAGATCTTAAAGGATTAAAAAATATTGGGGTAATTTGATGAAGCTCAAATTGGTTAAATTCTTTAAAACATGTTTCTAAACGCGTTCTTTGGACTATTTTAAATTTTTTCTTAATGTAATTATTTTTGATTTAACGGATCCAACATTATGGTAACTACCTTATTAACCACGCATCATGTTGGTGGAAGAGCAGGAACTAGAACCTTTCCTTCAATGAAATATTTTGAAAAAGATCTTGTGAATGTTCTATATGAGGCAGACGAATCTTCAATCTCCGGAATAAAGAAGGAGACCGACTATCTGCCATCAAAAACGATGATATTACCTGACTGCTTGAGTGGAAGTGCAGGAAAAAGAAAATTTTACATTTATAATAATCGATATTTCAGTTCACTTTATCCATTAAAACCTGAACAGACTGGCGCATATTCTTTTGATTCCCAGTTTGGATGGGATACAGACCCCAAGGCGTTATCAATCGTCGAAACATTGACCTTAGACACGGTGACATTGGACGAAGTCGTCAAACGCGAGAAAAGTGAAAATATTCCGTCTCCAGATTTTCTATCTCTCGACACACAAGGGAGTGAATTAGAAATTTTAAAAGGGGGTGAGTTTGCTATTCGAAATACTGTTGTAGCAATCGCAACTGAAGTTTCCTTTACTCAAATCTACCAAGGCCAACCATTATTTGGTGAGATCACCGA
>QCQB01000033.1 GCA_003212315.1 SAR116 cluster bacterium AG-447-C21
ATCAATAGCAGACTGGAAACCCTTGGTCGGAAGTGCGTCAAATCGTTCCCAATTGCCTCTTGGCGGAGGGAAATATATTTGATTAGATCGGTGAAGACCCTCACGGCTTGATCATTTTGAATGGTAAAGTCGCTGCAAAATGGGGTGATACTCAAAGACCTGATATAACCTTCTCTGTTGCAAAAAGCTTTCTTTCTATATGCGCTGGTTTACTTCAGGACGATGGGCTAATTCCGGATTTTGATGCCCCTATTTCAGACTTAGTAAATGATGGTGGATTTGATAGTCCGCATAATAAATCCATTACTTGGCGCCAAATGATGCAAATGACCAGCGAGTGGCAAGGCAGCATGTGGGGTAAACCAGATCAAGTAGATCATAATCGTGACCTCAATGTCGCTCCAAAAGATAATGCTGATAAAGGTAATGAAAGAGCGCTCAAATCTCCAGGGGCCCATTGGGAATATAATGACGTCCGGGTTAATAGGCTTGCCCTTGCCCTCTTGAGGGTAGCTGAACGTCCACTTCCTGATTTGCTGCGCGAACGCATAATGGACCCTATTGGAGCAAGTAACGATTGGGAATGGCATGGCTATAAGAATTCTTGGGTTGAGATTAATAACCAAAATATTCAATCCGTTTCTGGTGGATCCCACTGGGGAGGTGGGATGTTTATCAGTAGCGAAGATCAAGCGCGTGTAGGGTATTTAATGCTCAACAAAGGCATCTGGAATGGCGAACGTCTACTTTCAGAACACTATGTTGATCAGGCATTTGCCCCCTGCAATATCAACCAAGATTACGGATTATTTTGGTGGTTGAATAATTCTCAAACACGGCTTCCCAGCGCCACAAAGACTGGTTTCTGCGCCGTTGGGTTTGGTTCGAATATGATTTGGGTGGAACCTGATTACAATCTAGTCGCCGTTGTAAGATGGATCGAAGGTAGCGCCTTTGATAAATTTTGCGGCGAGGTATTAAAAATACTTAAGACTTAGGCTCCAAACGCCGATGGAGCTATTTGTCCTTTTATTTGAGTTCGTTGCATTAGTCGTCGGGCGCTAGAATCAAATGGATCTCTTCTATGCATGGTTGCCCTATTATCCCACATTAGTAAATCACCAACTTGCCACTGATGCGTATACGAATTTTCAGGCAAAGTAGCATAGTCCCACAAGCTATCCAGTAAACCTTCCGATTCCTCTCGTTCTAACCCAACAATATAAGCGTTTCGTCTTCTTCCTAAATACAGGACTGGTTGGTTGGTGCGGGGATGAGCGCACACTATTGGATGAGGTTGTCCCGCGCACGTCATTGGATCATTATCCTCCCGCAATCCTTTTCTGAGGAGACCGCCTGAATTATATGTGCCGTCGTGTTTTATTGATAGGTGTGCCACCTTGGTTTTTATCTTATCGGGTAACGTATTAAAGGCGGCCACCATACTACAAAGAGATGTATCGCCTCCCACTGGAGGAATTTCTAATGCATATAACATTGATATATCGGGGGGATTTGGGAGATAAGACATGTCTGTATGCCATACAGCCTCGCCAGCCCCAAGCGATCCAATAGGCTCCTTATTTTTATTCAAAATATTGGATACGATATAGATCTCTGGAAAACCCGCAACAGCAGTTTGGCCATTCTCCATTTGAGGTGCATGATCTAAGTCGCCAAATAAACGGCTGAATTTCACCAACTGTTCTGGTGATAGAGACTGTTCTCGGAACAAAAGACCGTTATATTTGTCGAACGCGTCAGATATCACCGTAAATGTTTTCTCGTCTATCTTTGCTAGGTCAACATCAAGCACCATCGCCCCTATGTACTTCGATATAGGAATTATATTTTTATTGGTCAACACGTTCCATCTCCCCAGTATAAGATGGTTAAACTGTCTTCTATTTTTTAGAAAAACTCAAGCGAGTGCGAAGAAATTTTTAAATCCAAATAGCTTAATTTCTATTTTACCCATAATTCTGCTAGATTTTGTAAGCGTTCGACCTTCCGAATGGCAACATAACAGAACATGCACAGAAGGGGATTAATATGACAACTATTAGAAAACGAGAAAAGGAAAATAGACGCGACCGACGACAAGAAAAAAATCTTCTGCTAGAGTACCAAAAAAATGAATTTGATATCAACGACATAAGTCTTGGTGGTCTATCTATATCTGCAGAGGCGGCAGCATTTTCTGAACTTCAGGAAATCGAGGCGACCATAAAACATCGTGATAATTTAATAGATATGAATAAGATAACTCTCCCTATGATTGTTAAAAGAATAAATAGCGAAACAAATGAAACAGCCTTTCAATTTCAAACGCTCAACGACGAACAATTTTCAATCTTAGAGGCATATTTAACCGGCCGAGCTATATCAAAAAAATCACCGATTATATAAACTATATATTAATCGGATTACGATTGGGTGATAATGAATACAGCAAGTAATGCCTGGCAAAACCTAAAACAACATAGCCGGGATATGAAAAACACAACACTTAACCAATTATTTGAGTGCGATGCAGATCGCTTCAATAGATTTTCAGTTTGCCTTGATGACTTCCTTGTAGACTATTCAAAAAATCTCCTGACAGACGAAACGATGGCCCTATTAGCTCAACTAGCGATTAAAAGTAACTTAGTCGAACGAATAAATGAAATGTTTTCAGGTTCTGCAATAAACATTTCAGAGAACCGTGCAGCTTTGCACACCTTGTTAAGAGCATCAAAACCAACATCACCGTCCGGGATGAATATTGAGCGACTAAAACAAGTTCAAGAAAGTTTGAGCAAAATGACCACTTTTGCCGAGGGAATACAATCTGGTAAATTGACTGGTTCAACCGGAAAGCCCTTTAAAAATATTCTACACATTGGCGTAGGCGGGTCCGTTCTCGGCCCAAGTATGGCCGTGAAAGCACTAGCGCCGTATTCAAAGAACGCAATTGCCATTCAATTTGTAACAAATGTAGATGGCGCAGACTTGCACGACAAGATGTCGAACCTGGATCCCGAAACAACTTTAATATTGATTGCCTCAAAAACTTTTTTGACACAGGAAACTATGTTAAATGCACGTTCGGCACGAACTTGGATTACGAAGGCTCTAGGCACTAAATCTGTCGGTAATCATTTTGCAGCTCTATCAAGTAACTTAAAACAGACAGAAGAATTTGGTATTCTGCCCGAAAGGCATTTTGAGCTTTGGGACTGGGTTGGCGGTCGCTATTCGCTGTGGTCTGCGATAGGACTACCAATCTTGATTTCTATTGGATCCGAAAACTTCAGGCAGCTTTTGAGTGGTGCACATCAATTAGACAACCATTTCCGCAATTGCTCCCTAGAGAAAAATATCCCAGTTATCCTAGGGTTAATAAGTATTTGGCATCGATCAATATTGGGTTACAAATCACATGCAATTATACCTTACGATCAACGATTGGAATTACTGATAGCGCATATCCAGCAACTTCAAATGGAGTCCAATGGAAAATCAATAAATCGTGACGGGTCAAAAATACCAACAGACAGCTCAGGGGTAATATGGGGGGAAGTGGGAACAAATGCTCAACATTCCTTTTTTCAACTCTTACATCAAGGCTCAGATATTATTCCCTGTGATTTCTTGATAGCGGCTAACGCGCATCACGATCTGCAACACCATCATGAAACTCTTATTGCTAACTGTTTTGCCCAATCTCAAGCGCTTATGAAAGGCCGTAATCTAGAAGAAACAAAGACCCATCTTCGCAAAAAAGGCCTATTACAGGCAGATATTGAGAGAATAGCACCCCACGCAACATTCCCAGGGAACAGACCATCGACAACAATACTATACAAAAAACTTGATCCAAAAACTTTGGGCATGCTTATAGCAACATATGAACATAAAACGTTTGTCGAAGGCGTTGTTTGGAACATCAATAGCTTCGATCAATGGGGTGTAGAGCTGGGCAAGGAACTCGCGAACCAAGTACTCGCGGCAGTAAAAACGGAACCTGCGCCTAGTGAACTGGACAGATCGACATCAGGGCTAATTGATCAGATAAAGTCCTTTCAAAAAGCGATCAATTAAAAAGAAAAGCTCACAGAGAATGTTTGGGATGACCAAATTTCTGCGATAACGAACTAAAACTTTTATCATCAATACGATTTTAAGCTAAATGGGATGTAACAACTCACCCAATAGTGCATAACTAAGCTATCAATTTTTTGCTTAGTTGGAGTTTGTTGATATGGAAATTGTTGGTCTTGGTTTTCACTTTGAAGAAGTACCAATTGGACGTAAATTCCAAACTATTGGACGAACTATTACTGATGCAGATATTACAAATTTTATTAATGCAACCGGCATGGTTGAGACGATGTTTACCGACCTTGAATATCTTAAAACTGAAAGTGATATAAAAGGCCGCGTCTCACCTGGTGCATTAGTGTATAGTTTTGCAGAGGGTTTATTAGTGCAATCTACCATGCAACATACGGGTTTTGCGTTTCTTAACATGGAACTAAATGTCCATGCACCAACATTTGCTGGAGATACCATCCATGTAGAATGTGAGGTGATAGAAGCCCGATTGACGCGGCGACCAGGGCGAGGTTTGGTAAGAACTCGCAATGAAATTATTAATCAAAAAGGGGAAAAAGTAATTACCTATACGCCACTTCGAATGCTGAAATGCAAAGATCCAAAACTTCAAAGGACAGAAGATTAGTATTTTTTATGAGTGATCCTTCCCAAAACCTTGGCCCTCTCACCGGCATTCGAGTAATTGATCTTACTATTAATGTACTTGGACCTGTTGCAACCCAAATTCTCGGTGATATGGGAGCGGAAGTAATAAAAGTGGAAACCCCATCAGGAGACCCAATGCGCCAGATTGGAGTGAGCAATACTGGTACTCTAGGCCCCTTTTTCCAAACAACCAATCGCAACAAAAAAAGTATTATCCTAAATTTAAAAAAGCCTGAATGTAAACGAGCTTTATTAGAATTATCGAAAACCGCTGATGTGTTTGTTCATAACATGCGCCAGGCTGCAACTGAACGGTTAGGAATTGATTATGAAGTGCTTAAAGCGGTCAATAACAAAATTATATATGCATCGGCGACTGGCTACCGGAGAGGTGGAGCCAAAGATGGACGCCCTGCATATGATGACGTTATACAAGGCGAAAGCGGCATAGTGAATTTAATTGAGAGAACAAATGGAGAAGCACGCTTCATCCCAATGCCCATTTCAGATAAGTTTTGTGGACACACTTTAGCATCCGCGATTGGCATGGCGCTGTATCATCGAGAGAAGACAGGTCATGGTCAAGAAATCCACGTACCCATGTTGGAGACGATGCTCTCTTTTAATTTAACAACTCATCTATGGAATGGCTCCAAAGGAAAGAACAACGAATTAGGATATCCACGTGCACTATCCCCATACCGAGTCCCTTATAAAACCAAAGATGGGATGGTGTGTGTTCTAGCCCATACAGACGAGCAGTGGCATCGCTTATTAACAGCCATCGGACGAGGTGACCTTATCCAAGACCCGCGCTTCACTTACCTGGCGCAAAGAGCGGAAAATATAGAGACGCTTCAATCCTACTTAGCTGAGGGCCTAGCCCAGTTTACTACCACCGAAGCATTCCAGTTACTTGACGATGCTGATTTACCAAATGGTCCGGTTATTACCTTAGAGGAAATGATGGATGATCCGTACCTCGGAGATACAAATTTCTTTCCCGTAATAGATGACCAAAATGAAGGACCGTTACACACGACGGCAATCCCCGTTGAGTTTTCAGAAACACCGGGTACCTTGAGAAGTACTGCACCACCCCTCGGCGAACATACGGCTGAATTATTATTAGAGGTTGGTTTCTCTCATGAAGAGATCGATCAAATATCAAAAAATAGAAGTACGGGATAATATTTCATTCATGCCACGCTTGACTGATTATACTAGTTATAAAGATGCCCATAAATTTTTCACAAAAGAAGCATTATGGGATCTTTTTGATGGCGATAAAGATAACTTAAACATCGCTTATGAGTGCATAGATCGACACGAACCTAATCGTATAGCGATAAATATCGCTACCGATACCGGAGAAGATCAGACAATTACCTTCGGTGATCTATCTACCTGGTCGAACCGTGTAGCAAACTGGCTCCAAACAAAAGAGTATCGGGCTGGAGATCGCGTTGCCATTATGCTGGAACCATCTTTGGAGTTCTATGCGGCTCTTTTTGGTATAATGAAAGCAGGCTGCGTCGCTGTGCCTTTATTCACCGCTTTTGGTCCGGATGGGTTGAATGCCCGACTGAAAGACTGTGAACCAGTTTTAGTTATTTTAGATCCTAAAAAATCTGAATTAGCGTCAGATACTGATACTGAAACTCTAATAGCTGATGATGACTTTCTTTCTGATTTAGAAGCATATAACAATACCTATGTAACCAGCACAACATCGGCTGACATGGCCATGTACCAATATACATCCGGGACTTCTCGCGAGCTTCCTGAGGCAGTTAAGCATCGGCATCGCGCTGTCGTAACAGTTATGATCGCGGCACTCTATGCCACTGGCGTTCGGCCTGGTGATAAATACATGTGTCCATCCTCGCCAGCGTGGGGGCACGGTCTCTGGCATGGAACATTGGCACCACTGGCGCTCGGGGTTGAGATTTCGACTTATGCTGGTAAATTCGACCCCGAGAAACTTTTAGCTGCCATTGAAAAATTTAAAATTACTAATCTTTCAGCAGCAGCAACGCACTACCGACTGATGAGGAATATTAGTAATCCAAAAAAGCGTGCTTTAAGGCTAAAAAAACTCTCTTTTACAGGGGAACCTTTGGATACCGAAACTGCTCTTTGGGCCCGTAAAATCTTTGGTCATGATGTTTGTAGTATATATGGTTCGACAGAGGTTGGTGTAATAATCGCGAACTACCCGGGGGCAGACGATTTACCTGTCAAAGTTGGATCTCTTGGCAAACCGCTTCCTGGCTGCGATGTTTCTATCCAAAATCCACAAGGAAAGGCATGCTCAGTCGGAGAAATTGGGGAAATTTTGCTATGGAGAAAGAATAGTTTTTTCCGCGTCAAAGATCTGGGAAGTATAGATGAGGATGGCTACTATTTTCATCACGGCCGAGCTGATGATGTTATTATTTCAGCCGGCTGGACCATGAGCGCGGTCGAGATCGAAGATGTTTTATTAAAACATCCCGATATCGCGGAAGCAGCAGTCATAGGAGTGCCCGATACGGAGAGAGGGCAAATAGTTAAAGCATTCATCGTTTCCAAACGTTCCGAAAGTAAAGAATTCATTAGCGAAGTTCAGAGTTTTGTCCGTAATCGTCTCAGTAGACATGAATATCCAAGGATAATAGTAATAGTTGATGAACTTCCCAAAACACCAGCTGGAAAAGTTAATAGAAAAACTTTACGGGACCAGCAGTAATAGTACCAAGGAGTTATTGTGAACAAAAAGACTGACAGCTTCCCAAGAATTACTGAAGAAGAACTCAATAATTTGAAATCCAGACTCGGTGTAAAAATATCTCGCGACCCAGAGCCTTGGTGTTTCGAAGCCACGCGAGACAACATCCGGCATTATGCACATGGTATTGGTGATGATAATCCACTTTGGTGTGAGCCGGATTATGCAGCAAAAACAAAGTACAATTCGATTATTGCTTTGCCCTCCTTTCTTTTTTCAACAAGCCGAATAGCCTCAGGATATGTGGGTGGGCTTCCTGGGATTCACGCAATGTGGGCTGGCGCAAATTGGAAATGGCACTTGCCTGTGTTTAGAAATGACGAAATCTCCACAGAATCATATTTAAAAGATCTAGTTGAACATCAAACACAATTTGCAGGCAGGGCTATCCAACAGATCTACCACGTCGACTTTTTCAACCAGGCGGGTGCACTCGTCGCAGAATGTGATAGTTGGTGTTTTCGAACAGAAAGAGACACAGCTCGCGAGGAAGGTACCAAATACGGGAACCCTGATGAAGCAGAGGAAAAAAAATATACCCAAGAAGAATTAGATGAGATTTTTCAACACTATGCCAATGAAGAAATCCGAGGCTCTACACCACGGTACTATGAGGATACAAAAATTGGCGAAGAACTTCCACGAATGGTAAAAGGGCCAATGACCGTGACGGGATTTATTGCCTATGCCCAAGGGTGGGGAGGACTGTATATTCGGGCAAATAAGCTCGCTTGGAAACAGGTTAGTAAACATAAGGGATTGGGCATTCCAAATCGATTTAATATTCCAGATTGCCCTGAAAGGGTTCATTGGGAAAATGAATTTGCTACAAAAGTAGGCGCTCCCGGAGCCTATGACTATGGTCCAGAGCGGTGTTCTTGGATGACACATCATATAACCAACTGGATTGGTGATGATGGTTTTCTAGTATCCTCAAATACAAAAATAAGACGACATAATCCTGAAGGGGATACAATTTTCATTGATGGAACGATTACAGATAAATTTGAAAAAGATGGCGACGGCTTTGTAGAAGTAACTCATGAAGCAAGAAATCAAGACGGCGAACTCTCTATTCTTGGCATAGCTGTAGCTCGTTTACCAAAAAATAATTTGGTAAAAATAAGACGATAATCTCTACCATTTGGCGAAAAAGAGAATAAATTATAAATGACTGAGACGTGACAACGAACCACAGGATACGTGATGCCAATCGATGAATCAAAATACAAACAGCTGAAACTAGATTATCCATCAGATAAAGTTTTAAGAATAACATTTGATAGACCAGATACCTATAATTCCCTTGATGAAGTAGGACACAGAGAGCTTGCCTATATCTGGCGAGATATAGATGACGATCCTTCTATAAATTCCGTGATTCTGACCGGAGCGGGAAAAGCATTTTCGTCGGGTGGCGATTTTTCAATGATTGAGAAGGTCATAGATGATTTCGATTATAGAGCGAACACCTGGAAAGAGGCTCGTGATCTTGTTTATAACGTGATCAATTGCTCAAAACCTATTATCTCGGCAATTAATGGCCCGGCAGTGGGCGCAGGCTTGGTGGCCGGTTTACTCGCGGACATATCCATCGCTGGGAAAAAAGCAAAGATTGTAGACGGGCACACCAGACTGGGGGTTGCAGCTGGTGACTCGGCAGTCATCAACTGGCCACTATTATGCGGCATGGCAAAAGCAAAATATCTGCTTCTGACATGTGAAGCTATCAATGGAGAAGACGCTGAAAAAATTGGCCTAGTCTCACTCTGCGTGGATGATGAAGAACTGCAGGAAAAAGCATTAGAAATAGCAAATAAACTCGCAACTGGTGCTCAAAGTGCTATTAGGTGGACAAAATATGCTTTAAATAACTGGTACAGAATGGCAGGGCCCACATTTGATACCTCCACTGCCCTGGAGATGTTAGGTTTCACGGGTCCCGAGGCAAGAGAAGGGCTGGCCGCCCACCTGGAGAAAAGAAAACCCAATTTTCCAAGTGATAGCCCACTATAAGGAGAGTACCCAATGATAACAGATCTCGAAAATGAGACCCCAAAAGTTCCTGTCAAGCCTATACCCGCAGCTACCGTTATCTCGCTTCGAGACTCCCCAACAGGCATAGAAGTATTAATGGTCCAGCGGACCAAAAAAGCTGACTTTGCAGGAGGGGCTCTTCTGTTTCCTGGGGGTAAGGTCGACGATAGCGATTATGAAATAATCAAGTCAGATTGTTGTAGTCTAACCGACGCAATACCTGATAATCTCAGGGCCATAAGAATTGCTGGTGTTAGAGAAATGTTTGAAGAGGCTGGACTTCTCTTTGCACGAGCGCTTGGAGAAGACAAGGTTATAAATGAAGATAGAGCAGAACAAATCAATAATAAATATCGAACAGATTTATTGTCGCAAAAAATTACTTTTCATGACATCGTTACCACTGAAAGTCTAATTGTAGCAAGCGACCTCTTAGTCCCTTTTGCCCATTGGATCACCCCAATAACAGGACGGAAAAGATTTGATACGCACTTCTTGGTTGCAAAAACTCCAAATGGGCATATTGCATCTCATGACGGTTCCGAAACGCTCGATACAATTTGGATAGATCCTTTGTCGGCAATTAAGGAAGCAGAGGAAGGCAAACGTCGAGTGGTTTTTCCTACTCGTATGAATCTTAAAAAAGTAAGCGAATCAAAAACTGCAAAGGCGGCTATAGAACGAGCAAGAGAAACACCCATTGTAACCGTTCTCCCAGAGGTTCGCGATATAAATGGCGGCAGGCACTTAAAAATACCGATAGAGGCGGGCTACGGAATTTCAGAAATTAACGTAGATTACGCAGCATCTGATCAGCCCCCACCATCCAAAGATAATTAAATTAAAAAGGAGCAGTAAATCATGGACTTTAATCTTAATGAAAATGAGCAAACTATCCGCGATACCACATTAAAATTGGCTAGTGAATTTAATGACGATTATTGGCTTGAAAAGGATAAAGTAGGGGGGTTCCCAGAAGATTTCTATAGTAAGTTTGCCGAAGATGGTTGGCTTGGTATAGCAATGCCCGAAAAATATGGTGGTGCTGGCTTGGGCATAACAGAAGCCTCACTAATGATGCAAGCAGTCGCAGAGTCCGGGGCAGGAATGAGCGGTGCTTCAGCCTTGCATATGAATATTTTTGGTTTAAAACCTGTTGAAATATTCGGCAATGAGGAGCAGAGACAAAGGTTTCTGCCTCCGCTTATAAAGGGCAAGGAAAAAGCTTGCTTTGCCGTGACAGAACCAAATACTGGTTTAGACACAACAAAATTGAAGACCAAAGCCACGCCAGACGGCAATGGCTATGTAGTTAATGGATCAAAGATCTGGATCTCGACGGCACAGGTTGCAGATAAAGTGCTTCTTTTAACCCGGACTACCGACATAGAAGATGTAAGAAAACCGACAGAAGGTTTAACACTATTCTATACCGACCTTGACCGGGATCGAATAGAAGTTCGTGAGATTGATAAAATGGGCCGTAAAGCAGTTGATAGCAACATGTTATTTATTGACGGCCTAAAGGTACCAATCGAAGATCGTATTGGTGAAGAGGGTATGGGATTCAGATATATATTAGAGGGGATGAATCCCGAACGAATACTGATTGCGGCAGAAGCTATTGGAATTGGCAGGGCTGCTTTAGCGCGAGCAACACAGTATGCAAAAGACAGGATAGTGTTTGGGAGGCAAATTGGACAAAATCAAGCCATACAACATCCGTTAGCTAAATGCTGGGCTGAATTGGAGGCAGCGAACCTAATGACAATGAAAGCGGCCGCGCTTTTTGATGAAGGAAAGCCCTGTGGAGCGGAGGCAAATGCCGCAAAATATTTAGCTGGCGAGGCAGGTTTTGAAGCTTGCCAAACTGCTGTTATGACACACGGTGGTTTAGGGTATGCCAAAGAGTACCAGGTAGAACGTTACATGCGGGAGGTAATGGTTACTAGAATCGCTCCAATAAGCCCTCAACTTGTTTTGAGCTTCCTCGCGGAAAGAGTTCTAGGGCTCCCAAAATCGTACTAATCGATTGTTAAAGAGAAGAAAAAAATATTATTTTTCTTCTCTTTTTTTCTTTCTAAGAGTCATACCCTGGGTTTATACGATCTAATTTCCGTAAAAGCGCTGTCCAAGCTAGCTGGTCCAAATGACCTTCTGCCTCTGTATTTTCAGACTGCCTAAACTGTTTTGCTGTGTGCTCACATACCTCTTTACTTGGAAGAATAAGCTCCCCGCCAGCCTGCGCAGCAACCTGAAGCTGACATGATTTTTCAAGGGAATGCATCTTTGTGAAAGCCTGCGCTACGCTTTTGCCACAAGTTAATAATCCGTGGTTACGAAGCATCATTGCCATTTTATCCCCAAGGTCTGCGACCAACCTTTCTCTTTCATCAAGATCAAGTGCAATCCCTTCGTAATCATGGTAAGCTAGATTCTCGTAAAATTCTAAAGATGTCTGTGCCAGTGGTAAAAGCCCCGCTTTCTGTGCTGAAACAGCCATACCGGCAACTGTATGAGTATGCATGACACATGCTAAATCATGCCTCGCCTGATGAACCGCGCTATGGATAGTAAACCCAGCCGCATTAACCTCATAATCTGTTTCCATCACGATCTCGCCATCTGTATCCAGCTTCACTAGACTGGAAGCTGTAATCTCCTCGAACATAAGTCCGTACGGATTGAGAAGAAAATGGTGGTCAGTACCAGGAACCCGAGCCGAAATATGGGTAAAAATCAGGTCAGTCCACCCATAATACGCTACTAATCTGTAACAAGCAGCCAAATCCACTCTAACTTTCCATTCTTCATCAGAAACAGAATCTCTGACTGATGGGTCTGAATAGGTTTCCAGCAATGCCATGGTATTCTCCAAAATTAACTCCGAGTCGGATGCAGAATACATTAGAAAATTTCTTTTGTGAATTGGATCATACTGTGAATACACATTAAAACCGCAGGAAAACACCGCCGTAACTGACTTATCGTAAACTAAAAATCTCTTAATGTATCGCAATTGACAAAATTGTCTCTATGTCCGATCTTAGAGTCGTGGGAATTTTGTCTTTCGGGTAATCAGTGGAGCTTGAATTCGAACCATGAAATCTCTTAAAATCTCTACACTTCTGATGGTTATGGTTTTAATCTTATCAGGTTGCTCCCGCGACGATTTCGATTTTTCAAAAATAGCATCAACAACAATTTCAGGCTTTGGCGAGAAGTTTGGTAATTTAAGTCTTTCCGGTATAGGCGAACAAATAGGCATTCAAAGCGGACCATTAGTGAAATTATCGCCAGCCCCTCTTCCCGTTTATGCTGTTGGTGATACTTTTGTTTATTCATCGGGCGGAACGTTAGTTCAAGAACAAGTGGTAAGCGCAAATGAGGACAGGGTCACTTGGACAAATGACCAAGGCATGATTTGGACAACAACCAGTGATTTGATAACCCCTCCGATGTCCTGGTCATCACATCCTGAACTTGGACGGGGCCGGCAGACTATTATTGGAAACCCCAGTACAATCTTTCCCCTTGCCAAAGGCAACAAAGTTGCATTTGGAATACGAGGCAACAGCGAAAATGTTCCAACGGGTTGGCGCCACGAGCAAATCTGTGAAGTTTTGGGTCAAAAAGATATAACTGTTACTGCGGGGGATTTCACAACTTTTCACATTTCCTGCAAACGCAAGGATCACAAAGAAGACTTATACTATTCACCAGCCGCACAAAATTATGTCCTTAGAGTTAGAGAATTTGCCAACACAAAATCACAGAAACAGCTAGTTTCGGTGAATCTTGGAAATGACAGAACAAAAAATATATCGGCAAAAGTCGATCGTTCGACCAAAGAAAGAACGAGCTTACCAAAAAAGATAAAAATACCATCAGTTAAATATTCTAAAACAGGAATTCCCAGCTCGGGTAATCCTGACGTCGATGCTTTGATCGTTAAATTGGAAGCGATGATAAAACGTTTTGAGGCATTATCCGTTTCCAAACCATTATCGAAAGACGCTAAAAAAGTTAGTTCCGACAAAACAATTAGTACTGGCAAATATGGCGTCCATCTAGCTTCATACAGAACTGTAAAAGGAGCCAAAAGAGGTTGGAAAGTACTCAAGAAGAAATTCAAAAAAGAACTCAGAGACCTAAGGTTTGCAACGACAGAGTTTGACGCAAGTAAGGGTAAAGGCACTTTCATTAGGTTGATGGGGGTTGGCTTTAAGACAAAAAAAGCAGCTAATAAATTCTGCACGCGACTCAAAAAGAAAAGACAATATTGCAAAGGCGAACGGGCTCGGCCTTAGGTTCAATATTCATATCAAGAGGCATTAGTCGAAATGCCTTGATACTCAATTAGGTGGCTAGGTATTCCTAAAAGTGATAACTGATCAGTAAAAATAACAATGAGGTTATTGATTCTCTTTGTGCCATACACTTCGTGTAAAAGTATTGGAGATAGAGTTGAACCCACGAAGAGCATTAACCCGTTTGATAGGCATCTTTAATGATAAAGAAAGTCAGGTTCTAACCGGAATTGGTTTGGCCGTGCTGGCTGGTTTTCTTTTTGTCACTTCTGATACCGTGGTAAAATTAGTAAGAGAAGATCTTCCCGTAGCTATGGTGGTTTGGGGTAGATTTATAATGCACCTATTATTGATGCTTGTTCTATTCCCTGGAAGAAAAATTATTCCTTTACTCAAGGTAAACAATCCAAAACTAATAATTGGCCGGGGATTGCTTTTACTCACCTGCACATGTCTTTTCTTCACGGCAATCGGTTATATTGGTTTAGCCGAAGCAAACTCAATAATGTTTATTTCTCCATTTTTTGTAGTGGCTCTATCCATACCTCTGTTAGGGGAAAAAGTAGGCATCCGACGTTGGTTAGCCGTTCTAGTAGGATTCATCGGAATTTTAATCGTTCTTAGACCTGGATTCCAAGAAATCCATTGGGCTTACTTGCTCATAATTGGATGTGCATTTTTCTTTGCTCTTTTTACAATCATTACAAGAACCTTAAGTTTTACTGAAACAGCGACATCAATGTGGTTTTATACCGCATTGGTGGGCACAATTGGCTCTTCCTCTGTAGTTTGGTTTTACTGGGAAACCCCCACTCCGTTACAGTGGCTTCAGCTACTCGTTATAGGTGCGATTGGAGGGGGATCTCACTATATCGTAATAAAAGCGTATAATAGAGCTGCCGCGTCTCTTTTGGCTCCTTTTCAATACGTTCAGATACTGTGGGCAACCATCTATGGCCTTTTAGTTTTTAATAACTTTCCAGATAGTTGGACATTATTAGGGACCGTTATAATTATAGCCAGCGGTCTGTATGTGTGGATGCGAGAAAGACAATTGGGTATGACCCGCCGAAGCACTAGTTGGCGCGGCGGCGCGGCGAGGTGAACACTGTAGTCATTGAACACAACATTATCGCTGCAATTCCAAAGAAAAGATAGGACGGCTCTGATTGATCTAGTATCCAGCCAAAAAATGGTGGTGCTATAATCCCACCAATACTAAAGCCTGATGTAACAAACCCAAAAACTTTTCCAAACGCTCCATCTGGTGTAACAGACCGAACTATCATATCCCTCGATGGCATTATGGCACCATGCATCACGCCCATCAGCCCCATAAGAACAAATATAAGGAATACATTGAAAGAAAAGGCTCCGATGGACGCTATAATTATTGCAGTGGACAGAAAACAGACTGCTGCTACTAAGTTATGTTTTTGAGTTCGGTCAGCTACAAAACCACCAATCAGAACCCCTACCGCACTTGCAACAAGATATGTTGACAAAATCAACGTAGCTATCTCTACGTCAGTTCCATGTTGTTGTCCCAAAGCCACGATAAGGAAACTCGCAATACCTGTAGACCCAAGTGATAGGAGAGCAAAAAAACCTAAGCACATAAGGATTGGAAATGAAAAAAGGAGCTTCAATCCATGTTCCTCCGGTATTTTATCTCCCTCAACAGGTGCAGCATTAGTACTTACACTTTTGGAATTATGTCTGAGGTGACGGGAGTAAAACATCAGTAATATCGCTGTTCCTAAGCCAGCTATACCACAAAATGCTAACCCTAATCTCCAACCGAAATACATATTAAGAAAAACAATGATTGGCCCTGCAACAGCAAATCCAGCATACCCAGCAAATGTATGGAGGCTAAAGGCTCTGCCCATTCTATCTTTCGATACCGAGGCAGATAGTATCGCATAATCTGCCGGGTGGTAGACACCATTTGCTGCTCCCGCGACAATCATGAGCACCAAAACCATAGTATAACCAGGAGCAATCCCCATTAAAGTAAATGCAATCCCCTCAATAGCTAATCCGAATATTAAAATAAATTTAGCTCCAAACTTATCAACTAAAAATCCAAACGGTATTTGAGTAAGACCAGTAGTTCCACTAAAGACTGCTAATAGGAAACCCAATTCAGTGTATGAAACATCAAAAACAGTCTTCAAAAATGGGAAAAGTGGCGGTAATAAATAGATATAAAAATGACTAAAGAAATGCGCCACACCAATTAAGCCAATCACCTTAAAATCAGTTCCTTTCTCCAACGGTTGAGATTGGTCATTTATTGGATTTAAAGTGGACGTCATTATTTCATTTTCATCTGGCAAGGAAACATACGATCCGAGCGATCATCTTAATATTTATAAAGTTAGTTATAATCTATCAATACAATCCATACTATCATATATTAATCAGTTATTTCATTTGCATGGACGGTATTTTTTGCGGCTCATCAAAACAGTTCCCTTTTTGATATACCTGCTATTATCTACTTTTTGGATTATTAGCACATCAATTTTTGTAATCTCTTCTTGGGAAAATACGCAAACTGATATCACCTCTTTTTATAAAAAAAGAGCAACCCATTGCAGGGTTCATTATGTGAAAATAGAAGCACGAGAACGATGTCTGACGATTATGAGTTTGGAGAAGTTCCAACAACGCAGTATCTCTGTTTTTAATAACCTTTTATTAATATTCGGCTTACCTTTAATAGGATTACTTGCCGTAAGTTATTTAATAAGAAAATTTTGGCTCCGAAAATTATGATAAAAATAGTAAAATCATCAGATACCAAACCATCCAGAGCCTGGCAACGGATGCTGAGCGGTCGAAGACTAGATTTATTAAACCCGTCACCGCTAGACGTTGAAATTGAGGATATTGCCCATGGCCTTTCAAGAGTAGCGCGATGGAACGGACAAACACAGGGTGCTGAGTCTTACTCGGTAGCGGAGCATTCGCTTTTGGTTGAACGATTAATCATTGAACTAAAGGAAAATACACCAACAAAATGGCGCCTTGCTGCCCTCCTGCATGATGCGCCAGAATATGTGATTGGTGATATGATCAGTCCATTTAAGGCTGCAATTGGAATTAATTACAAAGATGTTGAGGCAAACCTCGAATCAGCCATTCATATTCGCTTTGGACTTCCTGCCATATTGCCAGAACAGGTAAAACGGTTAATAAAGCGCGCCGACCGTCTTGCAGCTTTTATTGAGGCGACCCAACTAGCTGGGTTTTCCATCATGGAAGCGCAAAAATTATTTGGAAAATCCAGTAAAGGTGAGAAAATACAACTGAGCCCATTGTCACCAGAACACGCTAAGAAAAACTATTTGAAACGGTTCAAGCAACTTACAATCTCTTAACAAACCAAATCTTCGATTAGGTAGCCAACGCTAACTTACTTTTATCTATTGGGCGTATGGGCCAATGGGCTACGGCGGAGATGATCCCAAGAGCAACAGATATCCACCAGACTATGTTATAGGATCCAGTCGTGTCATAAAAATATCCCCCTAACCAACCACCCAGAAAAGCGCCGAGTTGATGGGATAGAAACACCAATCCAAATAAGGCGCTCATGTGCTGTAATCCATAAAGATCCGCGACTAAACCCGTTGTCAATGGAACCGTACTCAACCAGAAAAGGCCCATTATAACAGCAAAGATAAATATTAGAACTTCGCTAGGCGGCAGAAGAACAAACCCAGCCATTACCAACGCACGCCCAAAATAAAGGAAACTCAAGAGATACTTTTTTGAGTATTTACCACCTAATACCCCAGCAAGATATCCACCGACAACATTAGCTAAACCAACTATTCCTAATGCCCAAGCCCCGGTACTAGCAGAAAACCCAAGGTCCACAACATAGCTTGGTAAATGAGTTGCTATATAAACGACATGAAAACCACACACGAAAAATCCGGCACAAAGAAACCAAAAACCTGGATGCTGGAATGCCGCTTTTAGAGCGTCTTTGAGAGGAACTTTTGCCTCGGCTAAAGCGGCATTGTCTTGCCTTCCTCTAACGAAAACCAAAGCTAGCGGTATCATTAAAATCACCACAATGGCGATTAACGTGACTGTGTTGCTCCAACCAATCCTTTCAATAAAGTACTGTCCAATCGGCAAGATTGCGAAACTCCCTAATGAACTCGTAGCGCCTATTACACCAAGTACCCATGACCTTTTTTCAGCTGGAAATACTTTTGCTACAGCAGGCATAATTATACCAGTAGCCGTCCCTGCTAGTCCAATTCCTGCCAACAAACCTAAACTTAGATGGAACATGCCAGCGCTTGTGGAAAACGACATCAAGATCATTCCCGAAAAATAAAAAAGCGACCCAACTAAAATAGCTTTGAAAGCACCAAACCGGTCTGCGAACGCTCCCATAAAAGGTTGGCTTATACCCCAAATTAGGTTTTGAATGGCGATAGATAGCGAGATAACCTCTCTGCCAAAACCAAATTCAGTGCTTATTGGGGTCAGGAAAATACCAAATCCTCCGCGAATACCAAATCCAATAGCACCTATTAGTCCTGCAATAATGAGTACTAAATATGCATAGTTTGATACGGGCGACTGGGAAATGCCTTGCTCTTTATTAACATCCGATTTGATATCCTGCTTACGAGTTTTTTGTTCTACGTAACCAGTATCACTTGAGCTCACTTGCAAAGTTCGATTAAGTCTCGCGATTTCAGATGGTGATTCTGAGTAAAATAATTGATCATAATCCCATTCTTTTTTGTCTTCGTTCCAAATCGCACCAACAATTCGAATTTTTGTGTCTGCTAAATCATTAAGCTTTTCTGAAATATTTTGTGTCACATCGGTTATTGATTGTGATTCTTTGAGCGTATTCCACTCTCCGCTCAATTTCGTTTGAAGAAAAAAGTATTCTGGATCTTGAGCCATATTTCAAAAACCTAATTTTATTTTCATAGAAGGCTAAACTTTTGCGTTTTTTTGCATTATACGGTTCACTAGAGACCGTATCATTCTTCGTCATGGGAATCGCGAAGTTTATCTCACTTTGATGAAGCAGACGCAACTGTTGATTATAGAATGACAGTAATATTCAATTAGAACTGAGGAAAAAATTTTATGAGTCTACCCAAATATGCCTCCATCGATGGTGAAATCGTTGAATGGGAAAACGCTAAGGTACATGTCGCATCAGCTGCATTTAAATTTGGAACCGCCGTATTTGAAGGCTTACGCGGTTATTGGAACTCCGACGAAGAACAGATGTATCTGTTTCGTATGGAAGAGCATATGCAACGATTTGAATTCTCCCAACGTTTTATGCGTTTCAACGAAATTTACGAAGCAGAAACAGTAACTCAAAAAACTATTGAGCTTATCCAAGCTAATAAATTTAAAGGTGAAAACCTTCATATTATGACCACATCCTATGTATCAGGTATGGGAGGACCAGGTGTATGTGGTCCAATTGGGCTCTCAATCACTGCGCAAGAGCGTCCGCGAAGTGACCGCGTGCTTGGAGGTGTAACTGCGCAAGTCAGTTCCTGGATGCGCGTTCCAGACAACGCAATGCCAATGAGGGTAAAGTGCAATGCCAACTACAATAATGGTCGCTTAGCAACCGTTCAGGCAGAAACTGATGGTTATGATACTGCCATCTTCTTAAACTCACGAGGCAAAGTATCAGAGGGTCCGGGCATGTGCCTATTCATTATCCGTGACGGGATACCAATAACCCCGTCTATCTCTAATGATATTCTTGAAAGTGTAACCCGTGATAGCGTTCTTAAATTAATAGAAGATACATATGGAATAAAGCCCATAGAAAGAGACATCGACCGTTCAGAGTTAGTAGCTGCCGACGAAGCATTCTTCTGCGGAACGGCTTGGGAAATAACGCCCATACTGTCGATCGATCGAATAAATATAGGCACGGGTCAAATTGGAAAAACCACCAAGGAACTTCAAGATATATTTTTTGCTACCTCAGAAGGGCGTAAAAAGGAGTATATGAGTTGGTGCCATCCCGTTTATAGCTAAAAAATAATTCCTCTAGCGGGGCAAAATATCAATAAGTAGTTTTAGGACCTTTATTTTTTCATAAAATAAATGACTGAGAGATTGCAAAACCCAACGAAATGCGCTTTATAGGTCAGAAGTAGCGGACGTGGTGGAATTGGTATACACAACAGACTTAAAATAAGAATTTGAGTGCCCCGTGTGAAAATACGGGAGTAGAACTGCTCAAAAACGGGGAAACCTGTAAAATGGCAATCCCGTGCCAAGCCTTTGTTTTTCAAACTAAGGAAGGTGTAGAGACTTTACGGGCAGCAACTAAGGTCATTAACTGACTACGTTGAAGAGAAAGTCCAGCCCACAAACGCCAAATGGCGGCAGTGAAAACTGTAGTTGGGAAGAAAATCTGTCCCTCTTAGAGGTTGCGGGTTCGAGTCCCGCCGTCCGCACCATTAACTAGTACTAATAGCACTTAACTCATTGAAATATATGCAATTATTGTCTGCATGGATTTTGATGGGGTACAAATTGGGGTACAATAATTCAAATAAATATGTGACTTGTTCAAACGGTATCTATTATTTTATCAGACGAGTTCCGACTGATTTAAGTGATCAATACAAGTCGAGTAAGATCAAAATCAGCTTGAGAACACGAAATCCTGCTAAAGCTAATCGATGCGCCAGATCAATCACACAGAGATTAGATGATTATTGGTTGGGTTTAAGGCTTCAAAAGCTTGATATACCAGCCATGAACCTGATTCGTATGGATGTTATTGATACTGATAATGAGTTTAGATTATCCGATGCTCTGGATCTGTATTTAAAGCTCAAAGGTATCGATAAGGATAAGACCTTCATCAGAACTGCCAATCGCAATACGGAATATGTAATACAGGTGTTGGGTAATAAGTCAGTTACTGCTTATTCATCATCTGAAGCAGCTCAATTCCGTGATTGGTTAATTAATAAGGGAATGGGTAAGAGTACTGTTAAACGTGTATTCTCCAGTATTCGATCTATCATCAATCTAGCAATTAAAGAACATGGATTAGAAGGTAATAATGGTTTTCTAGGTACATTCATTCCAGATGGATTAAGACAGACAACTCGTAAACCCATACCAGTAAATGTAATCAAAGATATCCAACAAACCTGTAAAGAAATGGATGATGACCTGAGATGGTTAATCGCCCTTCTTAGTGATACTGGAATGCGATTGGGTGAAGCAGTAGGATTATTAAAGTCTGATATTGTTCTTGATACAGACACCCCTCACCTCAATTTGATCCCACATCCATGGCGTAGATTAAAGACAAGTGGAAGCGAGAGAAAGATACCCTTAGTTGGAGCGTCCTTATGGTCAGCTAGAAGGATCAAACTATCAGATACAGCTAATCAATTTGCTTTCCCAAGATACTGTAATGAGCAATCTCATAATTCTAATTCAGCAAGTGCTGCTTTAAACAAATGGCTTCGATCTCATGCCCCAGAAGGATGTGTTGTGCATTCATTCAGACACTCCATAAGAGATCGGCTAAGAGCAGTTGAATGCCCTAAAGAGATCATCGATCAAATTGGAGGATGGTCATCCAGCGATGTTGGCGAGAGTTATGGTGAAGGATTTCAATTAAGTAACGTGAGTGACTGGTTCAATAAAATAGTAGATTTTCACTGAACTTCTATAATGCATGGATTTTGTTTTGCCATCGCACAGAGGATCACGGTCATCTGTTATTCGGTTTAAGAGAAGGCAAAATACAAAACAACTCTCCTGTTTTTATATCCTAGCCGTGAATTGATATTTAAACCAAATTTATTATTTACTTGGTAGAAGGTAGTTGAGATTACCGAGTGGGTTATGCCGACGAGTCAACGGTGTTAAAAGAACTAATTAAGCACAACTGATATCGCAATAAATCGCAGACAAGAATTACAACATGGACTGAATAATGTTAAGTCAAATACCAAAAATAGATTATAGGTTGTTATGTAACGGAGGTCGCGCCTCGAGAGAAGAAAAAGGAGAGTTTGATAAGTTAAAATTAGCTTTGCATAGATATGGTTTTTTAATCATTCAAAATCACCCCATAGCCTATGAAGAGATAAAAAATGTTTTTGCTCTTTATAGGTCGTTTTTCAACCAATCTATTGGCGATAAATATAAAGTTGATATGTCGCAAACCTCATCTAACAGAGGCTGGGCTTCCTCGAAATCGGAACGCGTTAACCCGGATTTCCAACCTGATAATAAGGAGGTTTTTGATTGTGGCCCAGATATTCGAATCAAACATAATTTTGAATGTTCTCCCTATTACGCTAAAAATATCTGGCCAGAAAATATTCCTTTTTTTAGAGAAACAATCGAGAGTTTTTACAACACGTGTGCTGAACTCTCCATGGCGATTTTAAAACAAATAGAAGATGCGCTTGGTTATTCAAATAATTACTTTGCTGATAAGTTCAATCTTCCAATGGCCTTATTAAGGTGCAATTATTACCCTAGGAGATCTAATAGGTTTGCCAAAAACGATTTTGGCATCGCTCCCCACACTGATTATGGATGTTTAACACTGTTATTTACAGAAGGAACACCTGGACTAGAGGTGGAACTGCCCTCAAAAAAATGGGAGCGGGTTAACATTAAAAAAAATGAAATGATAGTAAATTTTGGAGAGATGTTAGAAATTTGGACGAAAAAACAAGTCAAAGCGACACGACATAGGGTCATTAGAGGTAACCGCGAGAGATTTTCAATCCCATTTTTCTTTAATCCACAATACGATACAGTCATATCAAATGAACCAAAAATTTTAGCCGGGGATTATTTATCCGCAAGATATGATGAGACGTACGTTCATAAAATGGCTTAATTAACCATAAAGGCTTCGATCTCATGCCCCAGAAGGATGTGTTGTGCATTCATTCAGACACTCCATAAGAGATCGGCTAAGAGCAGTTGAATGCCCTAAAGAGATCATCGATCAAATTGGAGGATGGTCATCCAGCGATGTTGGCGAGAGTTATGGTGAAGGATTCTCATTGAACATCCTGAGTCACTGGATGAAAAAAATACCATTATTCAATAACTTATGAACTATCATCGCAACGGTGAATGCAGCTAATCATCTATATAGGATTATTAACGTTTTGTAAGAAAGGAAAGAGTGATAGAATTGACAAACGCTAGGTTACCGATCTTCGCTCCTTTGTTTACAATTATGGCCCTAATCAATACCTGGTACTCAACTGATAAAGGGAATTACATATGCCCAACCCCCAGTCTGGAACTATTGGTTGCCAATGTGGCAAGTGCGAAATAACTGTGGCAGATAACCGTGCGGTACAATACTTCCGTTGTGGTTGCGAGGACTGTCGACAAGGGATTGAATGGGGGGCAGTTAAGAGTACAGTGACACCAGATCAATTGCCACACGGTTACTATATTCCTGCTGATATAATTTCCATCAAAGGCAAAGAATTTATGACTGCTTATAAGCTTCGAGAAGACGGAAGGTCTATTCGCTTATATTGCAATCAGTGCTGGTCCATGATTGCAATAGACCATCCCGCTTATCAAAGTAATGTCTTTTACATCTTTCCAAAACATTGTGTTGTTAAATGTGATTTATCAGTACCTTTAACAGCGATACTATTTATGAAAGATTATCCTAAAGACTATCAATCGCCCCCTGAAGATGACGTGCCTTTATTTTATTCTTTTGAATATGATCAAGAAAAGAAAAGGTTTTATTCTCTGCCAACTGTATCAAATACGTTTAAGCAACGTACCGATCCTCTTAAAGGGATAAACTTTACGGCGTTAATCGACTCTCTTGGAACGCCAAAGATATTAGATCTGGAAAAGGGGAAAAGGTTTGAATAATTGATCACTTAAATCAGTTGGATCAGTTTTGCAATAACTTTCCGGTTAGAATACTTCAAAAAATAAC
>QCQB01000034.1 GCA_003212315.1 SAR116 cluster bacterium AG-447-C21
CTCACTCTCTAAATTTCCTGTAATGGTGAGATCAGAACTTAAAAGTGAGGGTGCGGTTCCCTTTGATGGTCCCGGTATCTTCACTCCATTTTCTTTTTTTGAATTATTGAACATTTCGCGTCGCCCTTAGAAATCTTCTGGGATTCATAAATTTACCATTATGCCTAATTTCATAATGTACATGGGGCCCCGTGCTTCTTCCTGAATTTCCCAATAAACCGATTGTATCACCCATTTTAACTTTCTGCCCTACTTTCACACGATATCGATACAAATGAGCAAATCGTGTCATCAGTCCATGTTTATGTCGAATATCTACTGTTCGCCCATATCTTCCCCTACGGCCGACATAACTAACTATACCAGGGGCCGTTGCCTCAACTTTAGATTTGTAGGGGGCCACAAAATCTATGCCTCGGTGCTTTGCCCAACGACCATTGAAAGGATCTTTACGCCGTCCGTAATGGCTGGAGACATAACCACTACGAACGGGAGCAACCAACGGAAGAACAGAAACTGTATCTCTCAGCTTCTCAAATCTGTTTAGTCGCAGTTCTAACTCAGATTCTAACAACATGTTTCCATCTGAATGCTTCATATCTGGATGGTATGGAATAAAAGGTCCCCCCATTCCCATTATCATACTCTTTGGCAACGGGGCTATATCCTTTAAATTTAACCCTGTTCTGTTCAAAACAGCTTCTAGGCGATGAATATTCTTCAAAGCCCGGCTTGAAATATCCTTAAGTTTCGCCTCATGTTGCAAAGCTTGCTCTTCCCTAGTCGATTCAAGCTTCACGACTTCCGCACGAAGAGCCTCATTTTTATTTTGAATTTGATCTTTCTCAACCATTACTGCACGGAGGCTTGCACTAAGAGCCTTTACTTTTTTGTTAAGTTGCTCCGTCTTTATATGCGAATTTTCTAGATTGTTGTTTAATGACCATAATTGATCACCCATTGCCTCTCTTTCCGCAACCATTTCCGCCTTTTCTGCTTCTACAGTTTCAAGGTTTCCACGAAGATTGCCAATATGGCTTTCCAACGCATTATTTTTGCCTGTCATCCTGCGCAGTTCCTGTCCTATCAGTGCAAATTGCTGGCCAAGAACTTCTCTTTTTTTATTCTCCTCACTGGGTAGCAACCTGCCATTTGCCGATTTTTTGATACCCTCAGAAATGGACGTAATTCCGATCTCTTCTTTTTTGAAATGAGAAAGCAACGTTGATTGGGTCTCTTTCAGGTCTTTAGTAATACCTACTATTGATAGTCTATATTCTGACACCTGATCTAAAAGTTGACTGTAGGAATTTTGGGCGCTCCAAATTGCTTTATTTTTATCAGAGATCTGAGATGCTAGACGCAGATAATCTACCGAAGAATACGCTACCCAACCGGTTGTCGCCACTCCAGTCAAAAGCAAAACTATCAGAACCCAGCTCTTGAGAGAAAAATATGTAATTTTCCCAGCGGAACGAACAATAATTTCTCGCTCACGAAACACGTGCTTAAGCATTTCGGTAATTTTAGTACGTTTAAAGTTACCTAACTCTACCATAGGAATAGTCTCCCATGATCCGTTGTACCTATGTTCTTGGTATTAGACAAGGTTTCACAGTATATATAAGCTAAAAATAACGTCTGCACAGAACATAAATTTCATAAGAAAAAACTATCTTTGTCGCTAAACAACTATTTATCCCAAGGCTAACATTAGATACAACTTATATTATATCTAAAAAATAAGGTTACTTAAAATTATCAAAAATAGGCTGCCGCTTTATGAGTAAATACTCCGTTCTGGGTTTAATAAAAAATGCTTTCAACGATAATAAAAACTGGGAACGCGCCTGGAGAGATCCAGAACCCAAAAAACATTATGATGTTATAATTATTGGCGCAGGAGGCCACGGTCTTGCGAGCGCTTTTTACCTCGCAAAGAATCATGGAATAAAAAATATTGCAGTTTTAGAAAAAGGTTACCTTGGTGGAGGTAACACAGGACGAAATACTACTATCGTGCGCTCCAACTACATGCTTGATGAAAACGCATTATTTTATGAAAAATCACTTAAGCTATGGGAGCAATTGAGTCACGAGTTGAACTTCAACGTAATGTTTAGTCAACGAGGTGTTTTGAATTTAGCCAATTCCGACAGCCAAATGGATGCAATTACAAGACGCGGTAACACGATGAGGTTAAATGGAATAGATGCAGAGCTGTTAGACAGACGACAAGTTAAAAAAATGATCCCTTACTTAGATTTTTCCAAAACTGCCAGATTTCAGATTAAAGGTGGATTGCTCCAACGACGAGGGGGAACAGCAAGGCACGACGCTGTGGCTTGGGGCTTTGCAAGGGGAGCAGATCAACTTGGCGTTGATATCATTCAAAATTGCGAAGTGACTGGATTTAAAACAAAAGGAAACAATATAGAAATTGTTGAAACATCAAGGGGACCTATTGGCTGCGGTAAAGTTGGTTTTGCCGTCGCTGGTAGCACAGGCCATTTAGCCTCAAAACTAGGCATGAAGCTCCCTATAGAAAGCCATGTATTACAAGCCTTCGTATCAGAACCACTCAAGCCAATTATTGACCACGTTGTCACCTTTGGTGCAGGTCATTTCTACATTAGTCAATCCGATAAAGGTGGTCTAGTGTTTGGCGGTGATATAGATATGTACAATTCCTACGCTCAAAAAGGAAATCTTCCATTGATAGAAGATGTTGTGACGGCTGGGTTAGCAATGATACCAGGGCTTTCACGATTACGAATTGTAAGGCACTGGGGTGGAATTATGGATATGTCAATGGATGGCAGTCCTATAATCGGTAAATCGCCTATTGATAATCTCTATCTGAATTGCGGTTGGTGTTACGGAGGCTTCAAAGCAACCCCCGGTTCCGGCTGGGTATTCGCCCATACAATTGCAAATGACGCCCCACATGAGCTGAACGCAGGTTTAAATTTTGACCGTTTTAGAGTTGGCCGTTCTGTTGACGAAAATGGCGGTGGCCCAGTTCCGAATAGACATTAGAAAGTTTTACAAATGATTCGCATCAAATGTCCTTACTGCGGACTTCGAGACCACTCTGAATTTAATTATATTGGAGATGCGACGAAGATAAGACCTGTTAGTCCCGAGCTTGCTAACGATGAAGAGTGGTTCGATTATATCTATATCAGAGACAATCCCAGAGGAGTTCATCAAGAATATTGGCAACATATTACTGGCTGCAGAAGCTACGTAAAAGTGCTGCGTGATACAGTTACGCATGAAGTATTAAAGACTGGATTACCCTCGGATGATCTTCTTTTTAGTTACGAGGCAGAAAAATAATGTTGTCTACAAAAAACAATCAGCAAACAAAGCGGCTTTCTTCGGGGGGCTTAATCGACAGATCTAAACCGATTACTTTCAAATTCGATGGAAAACCATTAATGGGCTATGATGGAGATACGCTGGCATCGGCCCTCTTGGCGAACAACATAAAACTTGTTGGCAGAAGCTTTAAATATCATAGGCCACGAGGAATATATACCGCTGGGACAGAAGAACCAAATGCATTAGTAGCATTAAGAAGCAATGCGAGAACTGAACCAAACACAAGAGCAACAAATATAGAGCTGTTTGACGGACTGGAAGCTAAAAGTCAAAATCGATGGCCCAATTTGTTTTTGGACTTTATGCAAATCAACAATCTCGCGGGCCCATTATTTACTGCAGGATTCTATTATAAAACTTTTATGGGAATGCCAGGCTGGCATTTTTATGAACATTTTATTCGGAAAGCGGCAGGTATGGGGTCGACCGAGCTAGAGAGAGACCCAGATGCCTACGACAAGAAAAATGCATTTTGCGATATTTTAATTATTGGAGGCGGGCCAACCGGATTATCAGCTGCGTTAACGGCTGGCCGTTCGGGCGCTAGAGTCTTAATAATCGATAGTTCTAAGCTGTTAGGCGGCCAATTACTCTGGGAATTAGATCAAATTGACAGCAAGCCCGCCCTTCAATGGATTGAATCTACCCTGGAAGAACTAAAGGAGATGAAAAACGTAACCATAGCACGACGAACAACCGCATTTGGTTATTATGATAGTAATGTTGTTAATGCCATAGAAAGTGTCTCAGATCACTTACCAACACCAGAACCCCATACGGTTCGACAACGCTTATGGCAAATTAGGGCCCAAAAGGTGATCATAGCAACAGGAGCAACGGAACGACCATTAGTGTTTTCAAACAATGATCGACCTGGAATTATGTTGGCCTCTGCCACTCGCCGCTATGTTAATCAATTCGCAGTCAAGCCGGGAAATAGAGCTGTTATATTTGCTAACAATGATGATGGATACAAAACTGCTGTCAATCTGGCTGAAAAAGACATAAATGTTCGCGCAGTAGTAGATAGCAGAACCCACGTTAATCAATTCTGGAAAACAAAACTTGAGAAACTTGGCGTGGAAATTATCCCGGGATCAGCGGTGATAAACACTCATGGTCATTTTGGCTTAACTGGTATCGATGTTGCATCTTTAAGTGCTGATCAGAAAAGTACAAGTTCTCAATCGACTTTTATGTCTGCCGACCTACTCGCTATTTCTGGAGGTTGGAGCCCTAATGTACATCTTTATTGCCATGCAGGAGGAAGGCCTCAATATGAGGCGAGTGTTGCAGCATTTATCCCTGGCGTGAGATCCCAGTCGGAATATCCAGCCGGAGCATCAAACGGCGCCTTCAGTTTAATAGATTGCGTCACCGAAGGCATAAATTGTGGGAATCAACTTGTAACGGAATTAGGTTTTTCAAAGACAGGCTTTTCGATACCCCAAACAGATGAGCCAACTGTAACGCCGATCAAAGCGTTGTGGCGTATTCCGGGAAAAGGAAAAAAATTCGTTGATATTCAAGATGACGTAACCGAATCCGACATTAAACTGGCGCATCAAGAAGGTTACATATCCGTCGAGCATTTGAAACGTTACACCACTTTAGGCATGGGTACAGACCAAGGCAAGACAAGTAATATGAATGGCCATGCTATCATGGCAGAGGAAAGAGGGGAAGATATCGAAACAGTAGGAACTACTATGTTCAGACCCCCGTACATACCTATTGCAATGGGACCTCTTGCTGGTAGAGATATTGGTCAATCATATTCAGCAAAAAGAAAATCAGCAATACATAACTGGCATCATGAAAACGGCGCTATTTTTGTCGATGCGGGGCAATGGTTACGTCCTCAATACTATCTTAAAAATGGTGAAGCCAACACAACAGAAAATATGGATGTTGCCATAACAAGAGAAGTCCAAGGAACTCGAGGAAGCGTGGGGATAGTTGATGTTTCCACATTAGGAAAAATCGACATACAAGGAGCAGATTCAAGCGAGTTCTTAAATCGTATTTACACCAATGGCTGGACTAAACTAGCTATTGGCAAAGCCAGATACGGCCTAATGCTTCGCGAAGACGGGATTGTCTTTGATGATGGCACAACATCAAGGCTCTCGGAAGATCATTATTTTATGACAACCACAACGTCTAACGCCGCATCAGTTCTTAGTCATATGGAATACTGCCTGCAGGTCCATTGGCCCGATCTAGATGTCAAAATATCGTCGGTAACCGAGCAGTGGGCAGCCATGGCTATCGCAGGACCTAAAAGCCGTGATGTTCTTCAAAAGTCTACAGATGAAGAAGATCTATCCGACGAAGCATTACCATTCATGGGGGTAAACCAAATATCGATCAATGGCATCCCTGCTCTTATTTTTCGGATTAGTTTTTCGGGAGAGCTCGCATACGAGGTAAATGTACCTGCTGATTACGGGGAATATGTTTGGCGGCGCATTATGGAAAAAGGAAAAACAGATAACATTACTCCATATGGAACCGAGGCAATGGCTATTATGCGTATTGAAAAAGGTCATGTGGCTGGCGGTGAGCTCGATGGCAGAACGACACCTGATGACCTCGGCCTGAACAAACTAATAAGTTCTAAAAAAGAATTCATCGGCCGTAGGCTATTGAAACGCGAAGGATTTTTAGACCCAAAACGACCAAAACTTGTAGGACTCATTCCAATAGATGGGAAATCGAGAATAAGGACGGGATCAATTCTGGTAAAGGATCCAAACGCCAGCCTTCCAATGCCAAAATTAGGACACGTATCCTCTGGCGCTTATCTCAGCCCAACATTAAAACATCCAATATCTCTTGGATTAATTACAGGAGGTACTGACAGAATTGGAGAGACTGTTTGGGCTACCAGTCCGCTCCATGGAGAAACAAATGAAGTTAAGATTGTAGACCCTGTATTTTACGACAAACAAGGGGAACGATTAAATGGTTGATAAGGATTGCAATCTTCCTCAAATAAAACGGTTGTCTGCCTTGGATGGCCAGATAGAAAGTGGACGCTTTGGTAATTTAAAAACTGAGCCGGGTATTTTAATAAAAGAAAATCATCCACTTTCAATCGTTCAGCTTGAAACTAGAAAACCACCCACGAAAGATTTTCTGAAAGTCATCAAAAATCTTTTTGAATTTGATGTTCCACTATCCCCAAACACATCGAACGTGTCGGATAAAACGCATATCATTTGGACTGGGCCAAATAGGTGGATAATAGTAGAACCCGAGACTAGGGACCTTACATCATTGGTAAAAAGTCAGGTAAAGGAAACCACGGTGGCAATAGTTGACCTTAGTCACGCGAGGTCATCGATAGAGATAGACGGGGTAATGACAAGAGAACTTCTTCTAAAAGGCGCAGCAATAGATTTTCACCCAGAGGTTTTTTTAGTTAAGCATTGTGTTCAAACGACTTTTTTTAATTTATCTGCGCTTATTTGTTGTCTTGATGAAAATAGGTTCAACATTTTTATTGCTCGTGGATTCGCCCTGGATTTGTGGCAAAAGGTTCAGGAAGCTGCAGAAGAGTTTGGTTATGAAACACTCTGACAAACAACAGATATCAACACCTCCTCGTTCAGCTAATATTTCCTTTGAAATTGTTTAATAAATCCTGTTTTCTCTGATCCCTTGACCTCTCTTTAGGATCGCCATATCCACCTCCGCCCCCTGTTCTAACCACAAGGCGATCTCCTTCAAGTAGAGAAAAATGTTGTTTCGACTCTAATTGTATTTTTTGTCCCCCTCTCTCCACAAACGTCTCAGCTTTTGCGCCAGGAAATCCCCCCTTTATTCCTTCAGGAGCAATTTTAAATCGATCTCCATACGTAGCAAAAGTTACATCCTCTTTAAGAATTTTGTAAATTCTTTGAAAGCCCATACCTCCTCGGTTTCTTCCATCCCCACCCGACGTTGACCTCAGGCTATAGTCCTCAACCCTAAAAAATGGATAATCGGACTCCATACTCTCTATTGGAATATTTGAGCAATTGGATAACATTGAGTCTACCGCGTCACACCCATCATTATTTGGTCCTGCTCCAAATCCTCCGCCAAATATCTCAAGATAAATATTATAGCCTGTTTCCTTTCGGTGGCTCAAACACGACACCGAGGTTGTATCAAAACCAGGGGCGATAACACGCTCTGGAACAGCGTGCGCTAGTGCGCTCATAACTGCATTAACAACTCTATAACTAGGGATCAGCCTTGCTCTGACTGGAGCAGGAGGTTTGGGATTCAAAATTGATCCGTAAGGTATTTTAACGTTAATTGCCCTTTCTGCCCCTTCATTAAAGGGAATATCCGGATCCGTAAGAACCGCTTTAATACAAGCTATTGCTGAAGATACTGAAGAAGCAAAAGGGCTATTTAAATTTGTCCTGACTTGATCAGAAGATCCCTTGAAATCAATCAGTATTTGGTCGTCATTAATTGCCACTTCCGCTTTTATCAGAACTGGCTCTCCTCCGTTACCATCATCATCCAACCAGGCTTTTCCGCTGAAAGTGCCATCTGGGGCTTTTGATATCGCAGCTCGAATCCTTCGTTCAGAATAATTCAGCATTTCCTGCATAGCAGAGACCATCGTTTTTTCGCCAAATTTGCGATATAAATCTTTTAATCGCTCTCCACCTACTGCATTTGCCGCAAACTGCGCATTCAAATCCCCTATAGTGGCGTCAGGCATTCTAACATTTGCCCTGATTAATCTTTCAAATGGCCCCCCTTTCCAGTCATCTTCTATCGAATATCTGCTGGGCGGTATTGTTATACCTTCCTCATGCACGTCAGCAGCATTCGGATTTAGCCCTGGAGCCCCACCACCAAGGTCAATGTGATGGACCACTGTTGCGGTAATACCTATGAGAGCTTTTTCATAAAAAATCGGCGTAAACAGAAAAATGTCTGGTAAATGTTGGCCACCTGAATAAGGATCATTATTTATTAAAAAATCTCCATCTTTAAGGGTATCCAAAGGATGGTGCTTGAGACACGCCTTGAAGGTATGCGTGATAGAGCCAAGTTGTATTGGTATTAACTCTGCCTGTGCGACTACTCTCCCATCGCGATCCAGTATCGCCGCTGAGCAATCTTGTGCCTCGCGAACTACAGGAGAATGTGCAGAACGGATCAGTTTTACACCCATTTCGTCGGCCGCGGCCACTAGAGCCCGGGTAATAACAGCTTGATCTACAGGAGAAACACCCATTCTAATTTTCCTTAACCAGTATAACATTATCTTCGGAATCTCTTGATACCTTCCATTCTTGTGGAACAAAAATAGTGGAATTAGTATCTTGAATCAGCACTGGGCCGTTAATAGCTTCAGATGTCAGCTCCGACCTTTCTTTCAAATCAGCTGTTAGTTCTTTGCCGCGCTCTATCATTTTTACTTGTCTAGACGCTGGAGTGTTAACCGACGGAAGCCGAGTTTCGTTTGCAAATAAGGCCTCCGGACTTACCTTGGCACCAATTCGAAACGATATAATTTCCACAGGATCCCCCTCTGCTTTAGAAAATTCGAAAATTTGATGGTGCACATTGGCAAATAGTTGGGATAATCTTGCAGTCGTAAGTTCATTTATATTCTCATTTTTTATATCAACAGACACCTCAAAAGCCTGCCCTACGTAACGCATTTCTAATACTTTATCGTACTCTATCTTTCCCTCTACATTAAGGGACGTTAAGTAATCCGCGGTTTCGTTCTCAAGATCATCTATTATTTTCTTTACGTCATCGATATTTTCATCCTTTAAGGCCAAGCGCCGAGTTCTTGTTCGATAGTGAATGTGGTCTGACAACAACAAACCGGAAGCGGATAAAACGCCTGCATTCGGCGGTACTACAACTCTCTCAATGCTTAAATCTTCGGCAACACGGGCTGCATGAAGTGGCCCAGCACCGCCAAATGGCACTAAGACGAAGTCTCTTGGGTCACTGCCCCGTTCCGTAGAGATCTGCTGTATTGCCCTGACTATGTTAGCTTCAGCTAGCCTTATTGTGTTATCAGCAATTTCTGCTACCGGTAAGCCAAAAAACTTGCTCAACTTTGTAAATGTATCTTGAGCTAATTTGACATCGACGTTCATTTTTCCGCCAAGAAAACTATCAGCTTGCAAAGTCCCTCTAATTAAATGAGCATCGGTCACAGTTGGCTCAATACCTCCCCGGTTATAGCAAGCGGGACCCGGGCTAGCCCCAGCAGATCTGGGCCCAACCCGCATCAGCCCTCCATCATCTTTCCAAGCGATAGACCCACCGCCTGCTCCAACAGTAGCTATGTCAATAACTGGAGTTTTTACAGGAAGTCCATCTATCATGGTCATCGGCGCAAGCTTAGGTTCTCCGCCTGTAACTAAGCAAACATCGGTACTTGTACCTCCCATATCAAGCGTAATTAAATTATCATAACCCGCAGATGAGATACCTCGGATAGCGCCGACCACACCAGCTGCTGGCCCCGAGAAAAGAGCAGAGATAGCGTTCTTAGACATGGCTTCTGCTGGCATTCTGCCTCCGTTTGACTGCATAATGCTAAACCGTCCCTTAAAACCCTGCTTTGTTAAAGACGCCGAAAACCTTTTTATATAACCCGCAATAACCGGCTGAACATATGCGGCTAATGTAGTTGTTGAAGCACGCTCATATTCTCTAAACTCTCTTGTTACGTCGCACGAGCATGTTATTGGTAAACTGGGAAACTCTTGTTGTATTAACTCTTTTAAAAGCCCTTCATGTCGCGAATTAGTATAAGAATGCAAAAAGCAAATGGCGGCAGAATCAAAGCGTCCATCCCTCAAGGCAGTTTTTATCTGCTCTCTGGCATGATCTTCATCAATGTCCAAGACAATAGCGCCGTCGGGAGATATTCTTTCTTTTATTTCGTAGGTATCATGCCGAGCGACTACAGGTTCCGGTTTTTTGTAATGTAGATCATAAATAGACCGTCGATCATGTCGCTGCAGTAAAAGAATATCTCTTGTTCCCTTAGTTACGAAAAGGCAGACCCTTCCGCCCTTCCTCTCTAAAACTGCATTAGTGGCAACGGTGGAACCGTGGACTAATTCTGTTATTTGAGAAATATCTAGTTCAGCTGCTCTAATAGCATTCATTGCGCCTTCGTCTGGCTTTGATGGTGTGCTCGGGACCTTTGCTGTTTTAATTTGATACCCGTCGGTAGCTACCAAATCGGTAAATGTCCCCCCAACTTCAATTCCAACCCTAAATTCATGTTTATTCATTCAATTACCTCAATTTATACAACACTCTAAAACAGAGTGTTGCACCAAGCTCCCGTTTTTTATCGATTTGAGTTCATTAATATATAAGAGGAATCTCCGAAGGAGCCCTGATTGAAAGCAACTCCGGTTCACCATCCCTTATAACAATATTTTCTTCGTGAACCATAATCCGTCCATCTGCAAATTCTATACACGGTTCTAGCGTCATAACCATACCAGGCTGCATTACCGTTTTATCGCCTTTCATATTAGAGGGCCATTCTGTTAACTGCATCCCTAACCCATGGCCAAGTCTTCCAACAGCGTTTTTTGAAGTAGTAGATTCACTCAAAACATCGGCCATAACCCTCCATAATCCCTCCGCAGTGATCCCGGGCCTAGCCGCTTCTAATCCAGCATCCGTGGCGCGATAAACAACGTCATAAGCTGCAGCGACAGTCTCATCAACACTACCAAAACAGAAATTACGGTCAAAATCCGAAAAATATCCATCAAATACTGCACCTGTATCCATCATCAACATGTCGCCTTTTGTTAAAATTCTCTTGGACGGCATGCCAATTACTTCTGTTGGGCCGTTGGGTCCAGATCCACCAACTAAATATGGAACTTCGTCTGCTCCCCTGGCAAGCAAATCAATTCTGAATTTTCGAAAAATTTCCTTCTCTTCGTCACCAAGATTAGCAATTTTTGGTAACTCTAGAAATCCCTCCGATACTCGCTGACAAATATATCTTATTTTTGAAATTTCAGCTTCAGATTTTATTTTTCGTAATTCTTGGATCAAAGGACTGGCATCAACAAGCTGAATACCACGAATATTTTCCTGGAGTTTCTTAAAATCAGAAAAAGGCATTCTAATGTGGGTCTCAGTACCCATAGGCACCCCAATTACCCCACTTATATTCTTCAGTCCCTTTATAGTTGCTGTTAACTCAGTAATGCCTTCATCATTGGGCCGAGGTGCCGACCACATCACAATATCATCCAGCCACGTCTCGCTCATCCTAGCCCCACCAATTTCAGGAATTACCGCGATCGGTTTCCCCTCCCTTGGCACTACCAAAAACCATGGTCTCGCAGGGCTCAACCAAAAGGCCGTATGAAAACCAGAAAAATAACGAACCTCCGGTTCGGTCGTTAACAATAAACCATCAACATTTAACTTTCTCATTAAATGCTGCGCTCGTTCAGTTCTTAGAGCAAATTCGGAAGGTTCAAAGCCAATTTGAGGTATATCTTGGTTCACGCTGGGTCTGTGTTAGAGAATTGCATCAGCAACAAAACCAAACCATCTTTGCCTGCTTTTACTTCTAATGGCTCTTCCCTAGGTGAACGATAAAATCCTGACAGCCTGGTAAGGTTCTCTTTTTCACCAACTGCGAACCCACCCACAACAATAGCATATTGCCCCCCAGCTATCTTGTCGGTGTCGACTAGCGTTACCTTTCCAGGTGGAATTGTATAGAGATAGGCGCATGTCCCATCATCTTCCAACGACATCACTTCTGTGCGAGCAACTCTGTCTGCTTGGCAAACAAAGTCGGAATTGGGTAGCTCTATATCTGCCGCCATTCGATGCTTACGCTTCACTTTTTTAAGTTTATCTCGTGCTCCAGGCATATATTTCGCGCCAGAATCCCAGCGAGCGCGTAAGGTAAAATAGACAACCCCCGACGGTCCCGCGGTTATTGGTCCATACGGTGTATGCCCTCGGGCGTAGTGAAGTGATAGTGGGCTCGCTAAATGTTTGCCAAGACGCGCTCCCCCATCAACAAACACCTGGTATTGTTCATGATCATGGAAGTGAGGGGGGGTCACCGAATTAGATGGCTGTTCTACGAGAAAACCTTGCGGCAAACCATCATCATTTTTTTCGTTTCCTGGGATATAACTACCTCTTAAAGGGGCGCTGCCCACATATGGACTAAGGTGATAGGTTTGGCCATGTACATCTATTGCTTTTCGACTTGCTTTGGCACTAACAGCTGAAGTGATATAAGGCATGATTAAATCCGATAGAAACCTGAAAAAAGTATTTAGTAGGTCCAAAGTAACACGGTAAATGCGAACAGCAAATCAGAATTCGGATAAGATTGAATATTGCTATTAAGTGTTTACCTGCTTATAGAATATTATGAGCGATAGGGTAGCTGATCTCAGACACGATTTAAGAGTTATGGGGCTTGTAGGTTCGGCTCATGCCTCAAGTCACTTTTTCCATTTGATTCTTCCCCCTTTATTTCCAATACTAAAGCTGGATTTCGATGTCAGCTTTGCAGCATTGGGATTATTACCTACCCTCTTTTATGGCGCTTCCGGAATTGCACAAACAATAGCCGGTTTTTTGGTAGATAGGTTCGGTGCCCGCAGGGTTCTTCTACTGGGGCTGACATTGCTGTCACTAAGCGTTATTGGATATGGCTTTTGTTTTAGTTTCTGGGGTCTTATGTTTTTTTCCATCACAGCTGGACTTGGTAATAGTGTTTTTCATCCAGCAGACCTCTCAATTTTGACAAATAAAATAAGCACCGAAAGGCTTGGGAAAGCATATGCGATCCACGCTTTCAGCGGTAACATAGGATGGGCCTTGGCCCCCATATTCATCGTTGCCTTAGCCAGTTTTTGGGATTGGCGCACCGCAACAATATTGGCGGGTTTAATAGGCTTAATTATAGTTTTAGTGTTTTTTCTTAGTGGCGAACTATTAATAGAAAACTCTGCGGAAAAACAGGCAAAGAACTCTGTATCTTTAAAAAAAACTAACCCATTATTTAACCAAATTACCGCCTTGCTTTCATCAACAGTGATATCATGCTTTCTTTTCTTTACTTTTCTGGCAGCGGCATTAATTGGAATACAAACTTTTGGTGTATCCGCTTTACAGGCTCTATATGCATTGACTCTTACAAGCGCGACAGCAGCCCTCACGGCATTTTTAATTGGATCTGCCCTTGGTATTCTTACCGGGGGCGTGATCGCAGATAAGGTTAAAAAACATCAAATCGTTGCAATATTCGGCGTTGCCCTGGCCAGTCTTGTTCTAGTGATTATTGGAGGTAATTTTATTTCGCCATATTTCGTGTTACCTGCATTAGCCTTGTCTGGTTTTTTCTCCGGTATAACAGCGCCATCACGAGATATGTTGGTTCGAAAAATAACTCCCCCTGGGGCTTCGGGCCGCATTTTCGGATTTGTTTACTCTGGCCTAGACCTTGGCTCTTCCATAATGCCGCTTTTGGCTGGAGCACTTATGGACGGAGGGAAAGCTGATATGGTGTTTTATTCCTGCGCCCTGATGTTCGTTATCGCTATCATAACAGTTCTTAAAATATCCGATAAATCTAGATCAATAACAGTTTAATTTCTAAAGTTAATAGTGCTGTAAAAAACCTGCTATATCTGCGTTAGAAATTGAAATAATTATTCAATTTTTCGCCGATGAATAGTTTGTGCTATTTCGTCCATTTCAATTTGTTCCAGGGTTTGCGCTCTTTGTTTTTCGTTTTTCACCGCTTCATCACGGACAATTTCTGCTTTTCGCATCTCCCCATAGGCATGCGCAACCTTCTCCCGCGAACTTTCATATTCTTCTTCTTTCACCCTTATGGCAGCGGTCAACCATTCTCTCTGACGAATGACGCCACTTGCGAACTCGTTATAGAGAAATCGAGCCTCCAAAGACTCTGAAGCTATCTTTTGCTCAACTTTTAGGCTTTCATTTAATCTAATCATTTCGTCCTGCAACATATTGACTTCATTTAATATATCGCCTGATTCACGCCGTCTCTCGTCAAGCTCAAACTCCCGCAACCGAACAAGTTTTTCGAATTGGCTCACGTTGTTCTAACTCGTTTGTAAATCATCTACTTCCACACTTTCATCAATTGGCCTCTGATCACTGACTTCGAGTGGCTCTGATTCTGTTTCAATTTCAGGATCATTAAAATCCAATATTGACGATAAATTTGCATAGCCTTCTTGGATGTTAACCCTCTCATTTTTTTCCTGAGCTAAAAAATTTTCTATTTCAGGATAGTGCTTAATCGCCTCATCTAAAAGTGGATCACTGCCTCGGCGGTAGGCCCCTAATCTAATCATATCAGCCATTTGTTCATATGATGCCATCAGTCCACGAGCCTTACCAACAATCTCATTCTCTTGTAGAGAATTACAATCAGGCATCATCCTTGAGACACTCTTTAAAATATCAATGGCAGGATATCTCCCTCGATCTGCTATTGATCTAGATAATACAATATGGCCATCGAGTATTCCGCGTACTGAGTCGGAGATTGGTTCATTAAGATCATCTCCCTCTACTAACACGGTAAATAACCCAGTTATTGTACCCGTACCTTGAAGACCAGGGCCGGCGCGCTCGAGAAGCTTTGGTAATTCAGAGAATACCATGGGAGTATAGCCCTTACTTGCAGGAGGTTCTCCTGAAGCTAATCCTATTTCTCTTTGTGCCATAGCGAAGCGGGTTACACTATCCATCATACACATGACATTCTTTCCTAAATCTCTGAAAAATTCAGCAATCGCAAGGGTCATATATGCGGCTTGTCTCCTCATTAATGGTGACTCATCCGAAGTTGAGGCTACGATAATACTTTTTGATAAACCCTCTTCTCCCAAATAATCTTCAATGAATTCTTTAACCTCCCTTCCACGTTCACCAACTAGGCCTATGACGTTTACTTCTGATGATGTAAACCTTGCAATCATCGCCATTAAAATAGATTTCCCAACACCGGAGCCTGAGAAAACGCCCATCCTCTGTCCGTGACACATCGTTACGAAGGTATTTATTGCTCTGATTCCAACATCTAGCTTCCCTCCCAACCGCTCACGTTTGTGGGCTGGAGGCGGAGCACCTCTAATCTCGTACCCCTTCGGTCCTTCTTTGAGCGACGGCCCACCATCCATCGGCTCCCCCATCGCGTTCACCACTCGACCAAGCCAGTTCTCATCCGGATACACCAACGGATCTGAGTCTCCAATTTCCGCTTCACTCCCGATACCAATACCATCTAGAGGACTAAACGGCATGGCCATCGCTCGTTCATCTCGGAACCCTACAACCTCACAAGTAACTTTATCCCCTCGCTTACCCCTTAAATGTAAACGGTCTCCTATTGATAAAGCGCGCTCTACTCCTCCAATCTCTACCATCATACCTAAAACCGAAGTGACACGACCAATTACAGAATAATCTGGTAGTTTCTCAATTTCTGAAGCTAAATCGCTTAATATAGTTTTCATAGATTTCACGCACGCTGTATAAACAATTTAGACATTTGTACTCTAATTATAGCATGATTTTTGATATATTTGAAAAATTTGGAAGTTAGGCGCTCAAAACACTCTTTGAAGATGTAATCTCTGAAAATTTAAAATTAAAGTTTAGGATTAAGCTGAATTTAGTCGAAAGTCTTTCTGTTATCACGATAAAAATTTTTACAATGACCCTCGCCACGACTAAATTGATTAATAAAGAAGTTTAATTCAAAAATAAGTTAGTTAAAAGTAAAGTTAATAGTCTTAAAACTAATACCAAATAGTGAATGGAAATACTGGAATGTCCGATATTTCAGCTCCTGGGGGAGTTAAAAATGGTTCTGCCGAAAACAAAGGAAATACAAATTTCCAAAGAGGAAGCGGCCAAGGTAGACGCAAGGGGCGCCCTTTC
The DNA here is from genome assembly GCA_003212315.1 of SAR116 cluster bacterium AG-447-C21. Lineage (GTDB taxonomy): Bacteria > Pseudomonadota > Alphaproteobacteria > Thalassobaculales > Thalassobaculaceae > UBA7326. Next base: position 16,366 of record QCQB01000034.1, read on the forward strand.
CTAAAGGGTCGCCAGATTGATCCTACAGCGCTTGCTGAAGTAAAGAACACGCTTGGCCATCGGCCTAGAAAGAGAGAACTGCTTATAGAACACTTACATCTATTCCAAGATAAGTTTGGTCATTTGTCCTTAGCTCATCTAGCTGCGCTTGCCCATGAAATGAAAATGGCGATGGCAGAAGTATATGAAGTTGCTACCTTTTACGCGCACTTTGATGTTATCAGAGAAAATGAGTGTCCTCCACCAACAATCACTTTGAGAGTTTGCGATAGTCTCACATGTTCTATGTTCGGGGCAGAACGTATTCTCTCCGACCTCAATGTAACATTGGATGATAATTTTCGTGTCGTAAGAGCTCCTTGTATTGGAGCCTGTGATAAAGCTCCCGCAGCCGCTATTGGACATAACTTAATAGAAAATGCTAACTCAGAAACGCTCATTGCAAAGGCCAAAGCAGCATTATCAGAGGAATTACCTCACAGAAAAATAACTCCAATCAAGTTGGACGAATATATGGAGGCAGGTGGATATAAACTATTAAAAGAATGCCTGTCTGGCCAGAGAACCCAGGAAGGGTTAATGGAAGAGTTGGGAAAATCCGCTTTAAGAGGCTTGGGCGGGGCAGGTTTCCCAACATCAAAGAAATGGGATTTAGTTCGAGCAAATAGTGGTAAAAAAGCCTTAGCTGTAAATGGTGATGAAGGTGAGCCAGGAACCTTTAAAGACCGGCTTTATATGGAGAGTGATCCTCATAGAACATTGGAAGGAATGTTAATAGCTGCCTGGGCTGTGGGAGCGGAAGATTGTTACTTCTATCTCCGCGACGAATATCCTGAGATTCGTCATATTCTAGAAGAAGAAATTTCTTGTATAGAAACCGAAGGTTTAGTCGCTCACACAAGGATACATCTCCGTCGCGGAGCCGGAGCTTATATTTGCGGTGAAGAGTCGGCGATGATCGAATCTATCGAAGGCAAACGAGGGTATCCAAGACACCGGCCACCCTACGTCGCTCAAGTGGGAATTTTTAATCGGCCTACGTTGGTGAATAATATCGAAACGCTTTTTTGGATAAGAGATATCATTGAAAAGGGTGCAGAATGGTATAATCAACAAGGTACAGAGAAGCACCCCGGATTTAGAAGTTATTCTGTATCCGGCAGGGTTAAGAAACCAGGAGTTAAAATGGCCCCAGCTGGGACCACTGTTAGGGAGTTAATAGACGAATACAGCGGCGGTATGTTGGATGGCCACGTTTTTCATGCCTATTTGCCGGGTGGTGCATCAGGGGGGATTTTACCAGCTAAAATGGGAGACCTACCCCTAGACTTTGGCCAATTAGAAAAGTTCGGGTGCTTTGTCGGTAGCCATGCCGTCGTTATTTTATCGGATAAAGATTCTGTGAAAGAAGCGGCCCTAAATTTACTTCGCTTCTTTGAGGACGAAAGCTGCGGCCAATGCTCCCCATGTCGAGTGGGCACCGAGAAAGCTGTAGCACTTATGAAAGGTGAGAAGTGGGATAAACCACTATTAACGGAACTGGCAACCACGATGCGCGACGCATCAATTTGCGGCCTGGGTCAGGCAGCGAGCAATCCACTAACGGCCGTATTACGGTTTTTTCCCAACGAAACCTGAAAAGTCAAGGTGATTGGAAATTTTATTTATATAATAGATTTAATGGTTTATAATATTGTATCCAAGTAGTTGGTGCTTATTGGGAATAATGAATAAAATATGAGTAAAGTCATTAACTTTGTTTTGAATGAAAAACCCGTATCGGCGGACGAAACCGAGACTATTTGGGAGATATCTCATAGATTAGGTATCGAAATCCCCCATTTGTGCCACAAGCCTGCAGATAGTTACAGGCCAGACGGAAACTGCCGCGCGTGTATGGTGGAAATTGAAGGCGAACGGACTTTAGCAGCGTCATGCATTCGAAAGCCAACAGAAGGCATGAATATCTCAACAAATTCAGAACGTGCGAAAAAATCTAGGGAAATGATATTAGAACTTTTAACTGCAGATCAACCAGATAGAAAAGTAGCACACGATCCTGATTCCACTTTCTGGAACTTTAACGAAAAGAGGGCGGCATCTCCTAGCAGATTTCCGGCACGTACAACGCCTAAACCCGACTCAAGCCATCCAGCTATTGCTGTCAATATGGACGCTTGTATTCAATGTGGTTTGTGCGTTCGAGCCTGCAGGGAAATTCAAGTTAATGATGTAATAGGGATGGCCGGTCGCGGGCCCAAAGCTCATATTGTTTTTGACCTCGGTGATGATATGGGGGAGAGCACTTGCGTAGGTTGCGGAGAGTGTGTCCAAGCATGCCCAACGGGTGCTTTAATGCCCAAAACGGTACTAGACGAAAAGGGAGTATTAGCCAAGACCCCAGATCGTAAAGTAGATAGTCTTTGCCCATACTGTGGAGTAGGTTGCCAACTGACTTTCAATATTAAAAATGACGAAATTATCTCAGTTGATGGGAGGGCAGGCCCTGCGAACCGGAGTCGTTTGTGTGTAAAAGGTCGTTATGGTTTTGATTATGTGCACAATCCGGCACGATTAAATGTTCCCCTTATTCGAAGAGAAGGCTCTCATAAAACCGCAGAATTACCCAATGACCCCCTCTCTAATTTTAGGGAAGCAACTTGGGAAGAGGCTTTAAATAAAGCTGCATCGGGCCTATCAGAAATAAGGGATCAAAATGGTGGCAATGCTTTAGCTGGTTTTGGCTCGGCAAAGGGGTCTAACGAGGAGGCTTATCTAGTTCAAAAGTTGGTAAGAACTGGTTTTGGAACTAACAATGTGGATCATTGCACACGTTTGTGCCACGCATCATCGGTCGCAGCTTTGATGGAAACGATTGGTTCCGGAGCAGTGACAGCACCATTTGCTGAGGCCGAAAACTCTGAAGTAATCATAGTAATTGGAGCAAATCCAACGATAAATCATCCAGTAGCGGCCACATTTATTAAAAATGCTACCAAAGCTGGTTCTACACTGATCGTCATGGATCCAAGAGGACAGGCTTTAAGTCGTCACGCTACACATATGATACAATTTAAGCCAAGCTCAGATGTAGCCATGTTGAACGGTATGATCAATACAATTATAGGAGAAGGCTTGTATGATCAACAATATGTAGATGGCTTTACTGAAGGATTTGAAGAACTTAAAAAAAGCACTACAGAATTTACTCCTGAACGAATGTCAGCCATTTGCGGAATTGAACCTAATACCATTAGAAAAATGGCTCGTATTTATGCGAAAGCAGAAAGCGCTTTAATTTTTTGGGGAATGGGCGTGTCTCAGCACACTCATGGAACAGACAATGCACGGTGCCTAATTTCTCTTGCATTGATTTGTGGTCATGTTGGGCGGGCTGGGTCGGGGTTGCATCCATTACGCGGACAAAACAACGTTCAGGGTGCGTCAGATGCCGGTCTTATCCCGATGTTTTATCCCGATTACAAACCGGTAGGAGACGATAACCAGATCAATAGATGGGAGAGCTTTTGGGGAACTCCGCTCGATCATCAAAAGGGTCTCACTGTCGTCGAAATCACCGAGGCTATGTATGAAAGAAAAGTTAAAGGTGCCTATGTGATGGGTGAAAATCCAGCGATGAGCGACCCTGATCAAAACCACACGCGAGAAGCTTTATCTCGTCTTAAACACTTGGTGGTGCAAGATATATTTATGACAGAAACTGCGGCATACGCCGATGTGATTTTGCCCGCCTCAGCATTTCCAGAAAAAGACGGCACATTCACAAACACAGATCGCAGAGTTCAGATGGGAAGGAAAGCAATTAATCCGCCAGGGCACGCGAAACAGGATTGGTGGATTATTCAAGAAATTGCAAACAGAATGGGTTTGAATTGGAATTATTCAGACCCCAGTGATGTCTTCTCTGAAATGCAACAAATGATGCCATCATTAAATGGAATTACATGGAATCGGCTCCTTAAAGAGAGCGCCGTAACATACCCTTGCGCCGATGAAAATTCCATTGGGGAAAGCATCATTTTTGCTGATGGCTATCCAACAGAATCTGGTCGAGGGAAACTCGTCCCCTGCGATATTCTTCCGCCCGACGAACAACCAGACACAGACTTTCCATTAATCCTTACAACTGGACGATTGTTAGAACACTGGCATACTGGAGCTATGACAAGAAGAGCGAGCGTCCTTGATACTATTGAGCCGGAACCATTTGTCCATGTTAGCCCAACAGATCTTGTTAAATGGTCCATAAAACCAGGTGAGAAGGTTCGTGTAGCAACAAAGCGTGGAATGATAGAACTCTCCGCCCGAAGTGATACCGGAGTACCTGACGGGGTAATTTTTATACCATTTTGTTATAGCGAAGCGGCTGTAAATTTTCTCACTAACCCAGCATTAGATCCCTTTGGGAAAATCCCTGAATTGAAATTTAGCGCGGCCTCTCTTCAAAAAGTAGATCAACATGTCGCCGCTGAATGATAATTAGAATTCCATTCAAATAACTTGGCAAAAATTGAATTAAGTTTGGATAACGTACAATGTCTATAACTTATTTAGGCTATTTTTTTATTGCTTTGATAATTGGTTGCGGGGGGCCCGTTCAAGCCGGAATTAACAGCACGCTGGCCAAAACCTTGGGGCATCCATTACTTGGAGCTATTACAAATACTACAATTGCGACGCTTGTTATTTTTATTGTGATGATAACGTTCCGCGTCCCCTTGCCATCCATAAAGGCAATTTCCAGCGCACCGTGGTGGGCTTGGCTTGGAGGTTTCATTGGTGCTTTTGCTGTTTTTGGAGCGCTAAATTATGCTCCTAAAATGGGAGCTGCCGCTTATGTCTCCGTGACGATTCTAGGAATAGTAAGTGCCTCATTATTACTGGATCATTTTGGCGCGATAGGTTTTCAAAAGAACCCAATCACTTTGACCAAACTATTCGGCGCAGGACTAGTTGTCTGCGGCATGACTATAATACAATTTCAGCGGTGATATTGTTAAATGAGGCTAAACAACTCAATTCTCGGTCTTAACAGCTTCCTAGCCAGCATCAACGACAGCAGAGTAAAGAGGCTTACAATCGGTCCATATTGGATAGTAGTCGAGGCGGAATACGGGACTGGGTTGGTTGCCAACCCTCAAACCAAGATATCGGCGAATTCAGTCAAAGAATATCAAAAAAAATATAGTGGTAGCTCACTGTACCAACTCGCATTACATGTAAAATCCGAAGATTTAATCGAGCGTGCTATTGGATGCGCTGCGATCAATGCCAACACTAATCATTATGGATTAAAGTTAGCCCAAGATAATGGACTTAGCTTGCCCAATCATAAAGACGAAAAAATAGTAGTTGTTGGCCGCTTCCCAAATTTGGAACAAAAAATCCCAACTGCTATCGTATTAGAGAGAAACCCTGGCCCAGGGGATCTTCCCGAGCATGAAGCGCCAAACGTAATACCTAACTGCACACAGCTCATAATAACCGCATCCACTTGGGTGAATGGAAGCTTACCCAGTTTACTAAAATTAGCCGAGACTGCGCATGTCAGCTTAATTGGTCCGGGAACCCCGTTCTCCCCGATATTAAAACAATATGGACTCCATAGACTCGCCGGATTTTTGGTCCAAGAGCCTGACGAACTATCGAGAATTATACAGAAGGGCGCGGGGGTGCGCCAATTTAAACATTTAGGTGTTTTTGGAGTGCTAGAGCTTTAATTTGATTGATTATATTTCACCATCATTTCTAAGCATTTTTATCGCCTCGTTAAATGCTTCTGTGGTAAATTCTAGGTCTTCCTGTGTGTGACTAGCACTCAACTGAGCGCCAGGTGAATTATTAAAGTCTACCCCATTAATTGCCATTGCCAAACGAAGTTTAGTAACTAGGTCTTTATCTTTGTTTTTTAAATCAGCATACCCTATCTCATTTGCATTAAATGTTGATTGATTTATAGCTTGGCCATTTTTATTCATATATAAATGAACGCCAGAAAATGTACCGTATGCCGCCCAAGGGACATTATGTTTGTCTAAGATATTATTAAAATTTTCGCGCAATATTGCAGCAGAAGTATTAGCTTTTTCACAAGCATCCGTTTGCTCAATAATTTTAAGTGCGGCTATGCCAGCAGCAGCTGAAACGGGGTTTGCATTAAAGGTACCCGGATGCCCAATTTTTTCTCGCCCTTGAGCTGCTGCTCGCTCAAAGTCTAGATCATCTAAAATATCTTTCCGCCCGGCAACTGCGCCTCCAGGAAGTCCTCCGGCAAGTATTTTTGCCAGTGTTGTTAGATCAGGCTTTATATCAAAAGCTTGCTGCGCCCCGCCAGGAGAACAGCGAAAACCAGTAACTACTTCGTCAAAAATAAAAATTACACCCTGCTCTTCTGTAAATTTGCGTACTGATTGGAGAAATTCTTGTGTCATTGGGACCATTCCAAATGAAGACCCCGTAGGCTCTACAATTACAGCAGCTATATCGTTATCTGATTTTAAAACGCTCTTAATTTCTGAAATATCTTGAGGGGATACAAGCACGACGTTATCAGCTACACCATCAATTACTCCCGCCGTAGCTCCCCCGTCAAAATGGCTCGTGTAACCGGCGGTCATATGATCATGCCAACCGTGAAAATGTGTTTTGAATCGAACGAATTTATTCTTTCCAGTGAAAGAGCGAGCAAGCCTTAGGGCCATGAGTGTCGCTTCAGTTCCTGACGACGTGAACCGAACACGTTCCGCTGAAGGGACCATCTTTATAACTTGATCTGCCCACTCTACTTCACGGGGATGATTAGCTCCAAACTGAGTTCCCAGTGCCAAAGCATTTTGAACCGCTGTAGTGACATCCGGGTGGCAATGGCCAAGCAATAAAGCACCATGACCTCCAAAATAATCTATGTATCGATTTCCATCGACATCCCACTTATGCGGCCCAAAGGCCTTATCTATATACAAAGCGTAAGGTTTCAAATAGCGAGAGTCGTGAGCTATACCACTAGGGAGAACACCCTGTGCCTCACTTGCCAATTTCTCTGAACCAGGAGTTTTTTCTATATAAGAGCCTATTATCTTGGAATTAGACAGTATCTGATCGGGCATCGATTCAACCTTTATTTCTATATATTATAAATCTCCGTATAATTACTCATATAGTAAACCAAAAAAGTTGCAAGTCATCAACGCCATTGATCCGGCTCAATTAGATTATCAAAACAAGTGTTATCTTCAAAAATTAGAAAATATCCAACACATACTTCACGCTAGTGACGACTAACCAACAGTCCAATTACCCAACCGAAACCTCGCTATTCAAAAATAA
>QCQB01000035.1 GCA_003212315.1 SAR116 cluster bacterium AG-447-C21
AGCATCGACATCTGAAAATACGGTGCATGCAGCGGTAGGATTGAATATTTCGTATGGCGAAATGGCTAATCAAGAAACTTTTGCAAATTTATTTGAGGTTTTGAATATTTTCGCTAACGTCAGTATAGATGCAGGACAGGAGGCAGAATATCGAACATTAGTCGATAATTCCCGAACAGTTGTAGAGACCGCGTTTGATTCGATCAATCAAATGATTGCGGACTTGGGTGGAGACCAGGCGCGCCTGACTACTATAGAGAAAAACCATGAAAACGATATCAGCTTACTTACAAAACAACTTGGGAACGTAGAGGATATAGACTCGTTTGAAGCCATCAATAAATTTCAAGCTCTGCGAACCCAACTTGAATCCTCATACCAGATTACATCCGCTTCACGTGGGTTTTCATTGATAAACTTCTTGTAATTGCGTTTGATCTGGTGTTTGATTTTATTTTGACCAGCTAGTTTAAGGAAAAAGATCATTTTTCTCTAGACATACGTTGCATCTTGTGGTATCCAATATAATTCTCGAGTAAAAAACTCGATGTTAAAGGCACAATTTCACTCCAGAATGGAGGGTAAAGTGGAAACACAAAACGTAAATATCCCTTCCAATGTGAAGGTCTCTGAGAGCCAGAGTCAGGATTTGCGAGCAGGTTCGGTTGGCAAAATAGATCCAGTAGAGGCTCCTAAACAGCGAAGTATAGCCGGTCTGTATATTACCCCGGTACTGCAATTTGATAGTCAGGCATTATCTGTTATTTTTCAGGTCAGAGATGGTTTGTCTGGGGAAGTGAAGCAGGAATACCCGCAAGAGAGTGTAATAAAGGGTCGCGAGCAAACAACAAATGTTGATAAAACACCCTCTGTAAACGTTGATTCTGATATACAGCCCGTTGACACAAATAAATCTGCGGTGCCTCAAGAAAAGGCAGCTCTACAGAGCGCTAGCGTCGATCTTAATACAGTTCCAGCTGAATCAAATGGTGCCACGGCAATCGCCTCGACAACAGCGGGCATTGCGGCTGGGCTCGGAGGGGCTTAGAAGCGTTCTGTTGCTAGTAATGATGGCATCTTCTAGCCAACGTGACGTTCCGTTTAGTATAAATGTCTTAAACCCAGTACAGTGGTACTGTCAGTTGCGATATCTATTTAAGAATATCGCGCTCTATCAATATGTGGTATAGTGACAAGTAAAGTTGATCTACCATGAAGTCGGCGCTGGTACTGCGCTGGCAGATAGCGGGGCAGTAATGTCTGATAATGAAATAGATAAATTGATAGCTAGTGGGCTTAGTTTTCATGACTCAGGTGATGTGGAAGCTGCCAGAGATTGCTATTTAAAAGTGTTAGAACTCGATCCTCGAAATTCCCAAGCCCTAGATTTGGCAGGTTTACTATGTATGCAGTGTGGTGAATCAGAGGCGGCAAAAGAGTTTTATAAGTCAGCTATAGAAGTCGACCCAGATAACCCAAGATTTTTACTTCATTTAGGGATTTTATTTCTGGACCAGGATGATCTGGCTGCTTCTGAGGAAGTTCTAAACCAAGTGTTAGAGTTAGATCCAGATAATGCAGATGCTCGTTTTTATCTTGCGCTCGGTATGCGGGCTACCGATCGTAGAGAAGACGCAAAGGAAATGCTGGAAAGAGCTTGCTCTCTGGATCGAGAAAATGCGAATTACCATAAATGGTTAGGACTAGTCTTTATGGAAACCGGAGATTTGGTTACAGCATTGGAATTTACTAAGACTTCATTGGAACTTAACCAAAAAGACGTCACAGCATATGTTCAATTAGGTGCGATTTTAAAAGCTCTCGAGGATCTCGGGCTAGCTGAAAAAGCGCTCCGCTCGGGTCTAGAGATAGAGATTGAGGATATTCGTTGTCGGGCGGAATTATCTGGAGTTTTGATTGAACTAGGTCGCTTAGAGGATGCAAAAAAAGAATTAGATCACATTATAGACAAGGATGGAAAAGAACACCCTAGCGCATTATCAAATTTGGCTTTACTTGAATCTATCAACGGAAGCGGGAAATTAGCATCCGAATTAGCTCAAAAAGCCATGGAAATGGATGTGAAAAGTATCGATGTATTGTTAACAGCACACAAAGTTTTCACAAATCTAGATGACAAAGAAAAAATAGACAAGATTTTGGAAAGCATTCAGAATATCGCCCCCGATGATGCGCGGGTTTTGAACCTTTTATTTGCCTAATGTAACAGGGTTTTAATTAAAGATTGTGGGTTTAGGTTTGTGTGTTGAGTGCTGCGTTTGCACTCTCTGGTGCTGAATATGCAGCGTAACCCTGAGGCCGGGCAGCAAATGCTTCAATATTTTTTTTCGTTACCCCCCTTTGTTTTTTTACAGCTTCTATGACGAGGTTCACAACTCTATCTGTAGCATCATATGAGCCCCTTAGGGTTAACATATTTTCAGATAAGGTGTTTCTAAATTTTTTATATAAAACTCTCAAGTCAGCTCTTTCGGTATCATTAAGGCAGGTAATTACATCTGGTGAAGCTTGCATTTTGTTTTGGGCTTCTAAATAACTTTTAGTTAGCTGAACCTTCCGAGCCTGTAATGTGTCTATCCCCTCATAAATCTGTGTGTTGAGGATATCTGTTTCCATTTGTAAAATTTCCATCAGTTGGCTCATACTTTCAACAAAGGCCTCCGCAATTTTCCTCTGTTCCATTTTATTTAATCTCCTGCCTTTCGAGTAATTGGCGTTCAATAGAATCTGCCAAGCCTATGCCACTAGACTTAGAGATAGCATTTCCATATTCTTGCACCAGTAAATCTCGGAACATCGCCTCGCCATTTCCACCACCTGTTAATCCATCCGTCTTTATTCCCTTAAACATATGATTAATCATTTGAGAAATGAATAGACCTTCCAATTCTTCAGCAACTTGTCTCAATGCAGGTGGGGAGTTAAGACTGCGATCTTTCATTTTTGATAAGTGAATGACTCTCTCCATTGAGGATTGTTGAATTGGGTTAATAATTGCGGAATTTGATGAGATATTATCCATAATTTAGTCCTTTTAGAGCAATTCTATTTCTGCTTGTAGAGCACCAGCAGCCTTGATCGCTTGCAAGATCGATATCATGTCTCGTGGTCCGATACCAAGTGAGTTTAAACCGTCTACTAATTCCTGCAATGTTACACTTTTAGACAGTACACTAAGTCTTTTTTCGGAGTCCTCGTCTATTTCGATCTGAGTTCTAGGGACCGTTACGGTTTCACCAGCATCAGAAAATGGTTGAGGTTGCTCCACTTGCGGAGTTTCAGTTATTCTAATGGTTAAATTACCTTGTGCAATTGCGACCGTACTAATTCGAACGTTCTCTCCCATAACTATTATTCCGGTCTGTTCGTCTATCACCACCTTGGCAGACATATCAGGTGTCACCTGAAGTTGTTCAATATCTGTTATTAAGCCTACGTTGTTCCCTCTATAATTATCGGGAATAAGAATTGAGACTGTAGCTGAGTCCTTAGATTGAGCTATTGGACCTCCTGCAAACGCATTAATAGCTCCGGCTATGCGTTTTGCTGTTGTGAAATCTGGATTGCGTAGGGAGATTCTTATAACTTCAAGTCCCTGAAGGTCGAATGCTATCTCTCTTTCAATAATAGCCCCGCTTGCTATCCTTCCATTAGTTGGTACTCCTCTGCTTACTGTCGCGCCATCTCCAGCCGCCGCCGCTCCACCAACCGCGACCGGCCCTTGCGCCACAGCATATACTTCGCCGTCAGCGCCAACCAAAGGCGTCACTAATAATGTGCCTCCAAGAAGGCTTTTCGAATCTCCAATCGCGCTTATTGATAAGTCGATTCGCGTTCCCTGTTTGGCGAACGGTGGTAAAGTTGCCGTTACCATTACGGCAGCCACATTGTCGGTTTTTAATGAGTCATCCCGGGCATTTACACCAAGTCGTTCCAGCATGCCAACCAAACTTTCGCGGGTAAAAATAGAAGAGCCTAGTGTATCGCCGGTTCCATTCAAACCAACAACCAGACCATACCCGATCAACATGTTCTCTCTCACGCCTTCGAAATCAACAATATCTTTAATACGGGTCTGTGAAGTAGCCATTGTTGGAACAATTAAACAAAGTGTCAGTATAATTGGCAGAAATGATAGGATTTTCCGACAAATAGATAACTGTAGGGTAGGTTTAAAATAATTCAATTTACGACGCCTCTGAGAAATTTTTCATAGTAAAACAGTTCACAGTAGTGTCGTATGCGAATATCATGCCACCTTTGAGAAGACTCTTTAGTATTTGCAAATAGTTGGGTGCACGCCGGTGCAGAAACCTTCATTTTGAAAAAATAATCTCCTCTTTTTTATGAAACCCTAACTCCTGTAAAACCTTACTGTCTTAGTTTTAGCCTTAAAAAATTATCGTAAATAGTAGTTCGTGCTATAATCTGACGAACCAATAAATAATTGAAATGATTTATTATGAAAGTGGATCAAACAAGGAGAAATAGTTTAGCTGGCGTTAAGCGTTCTAGCGGTAACAGAGGTGTGGCAAGTAGTGATTTTGATAGTCTATTAATCTCCGAGCAAAAAATTGACGCTGTCGCGGCTACTAATCGGATATCCTCAGTAGATACTGTCGTCGCTTTACAAGAGATAACTGGCGACAACACGAATGAAAGAGGTGCAAAGAACAGGGCTAACTTAATATTAGACAAGCTTGAGGATATTCGGATGGGTTTGTTAATGGGGCAGATACCCAAGTCGAACTTAGAGGAATTATCAAAAATATTGATATTAGCTCGGGAAAATTCAATTGACTCTAACCTATTAGAAATAATAGAGGATATTGAGTTAAGAGCCAAAATAGAATTGGCAAAATTAGAAATAAAAACTTAATTTTAACCATACTGTCCACTAAATTCTTTAGGTAAAGAGCAAAGAATGGCGAATTTTTTATTGCTGTTACCATTCTACATTCTTATAATCCGCCAGTTTTTATCAATTGTATGATTTAATACGTTTTATGGAGCCTCTCTATGAGTGTGACACTTTCGCCTGACTATACGCCGTCGGAAGATGAGGAGTTCATGAATCCGATGCAAATGGAATACTTTCGCCAAATGTTATTAAACTGGCGTTCTGAACTCATCCAAGAGGCTGGTGAGACTTTGAATAATCTCAACTCTGGAAATCTGCAACAACCAGATATGGCGGACCGCGCTTCACTCGAGACAGATCATCAACTTGAGTTAAGAACCAGAGATCGAGAGAGAAAGTTGATAATAAAAATTGATGAAGCCTTATCGAGAATAGAGAATGGTAGTTATGGGTTTTGCCAAGCTACAGATGAGCCAATCGGTTTGAAACGTCTCATGGCACGACCGATTGCTGTGCTTAGCTTAGAAGCCCAGGAACGGCATGAGCGACAAGAGCGAACACACCGAGAAGACTGATTTGAAGTACTGCTCTTAATTATATTTTAATAAATCTTTGCCGAGACTTGCGGCGAAATTTGTTAAAAAGGCATCAATATTTGTAAAACCTCTGCTCCATAGCGCATCTGTTGAAGGTCATTTAGCTGCCCCCTGCCGCCATAAGCTATTCTTGCTTCGGCCATTTGGTCATAATTTACAGTGTTTGCAGATGCTATGTCCTCGGGCCTTATAATCCCGCCTACTACAACTTCCCTGATCTCAAAATTTACTCTAATTTCTTGGCGACCAAAAAGAACCAGATTTCCGTTTGGTAACCGTTGAGTTACCACAGCGGCTATTCTCAGATTTACTGTTTCTTCTCTATCGATCCGACCTCTGCCGTCATTTGCTGTTGTCGCATCCACATCTAAGAGTGTTGCATTAGTAACAGGTTCTGGCAGAACAGAACCAAATAAATTTTCAAGGCCAAAGAAATTCCCAATCCCAAAATCCTCTGAGGCTGTTCTATCTTGGCGCGTTCGGTTATCCAACTGGGCTTCGTCCTCTATTGCTACGACGACTGTGATAATGTCACCCACTTCACTAGCTCTTTGATCCTTGAAAAAGGCTCTTGACCCTTCTTGCCACAATGAATTGGGTTGGCGAGTTGCACGCATCGGCATTGGCATTGGCATAGATACCGGCTTGTAACCCTTCGTATGATTGGGGTTCGCTATGCTGGTCAGTTGGGGTGAGGTTCCAACTTCTGCAAGCCGATCAAGCGTTGTGCACGATATTACTGGTAAAGAAAGCGCAACGACAAGAGCCACTTTTGGATTATAGGTTCTAATTGTATTAAACATTATTCGGTAATCCTTTTCTTGAAGCATCGTTCAGGATAGTACTTAGTTTGCAATTATACTTTGGGGCATTTGAATAATCGTCAGGTTTGGAGCAATCACTTTCGCTTCGATAATCTTCTTGCTTCTTGGGTTTTTGATCCGGATTATATCGTTCTTTGATCCGGATTCGAGCGATATTCCCCTGGTAGAAAGAGACATAGTAGCATTTCGTAATTGAACCGTAACGAAATCCCCTTTATTCACCAATTTTAGAGATTCCACGTCAGATAATCTAATTATTCTGCCTGCTATTAGTGGTCTTCTAGCTACTTTGTCGACGAGCTCTTTAACTGAACTAATGGTGTTATAATTGGTACGTTTCGCCCTAATATTTTTCCATTTTATGTGGGACGGTTTGATGATATCACCGGAACTGAGGTGTGTGTTTAAAACTGGCATAGCTATTAATGGATGGGTTCGTCCTGTAAGGCTTATCTTTGTTTGTTCGGTGTTTTTGGATAAGATCAGTAAATTAGCTTTAAAGAGCCTTGACCTGTCGTCATGGTGAAGCTCAGTGATTGTTGGTTGGATTTGTTCCCCATCTGGTACTAGAATTCTTTTTTTTGCATTGAATAATTCAATCTCAACTTCATAATTTAAGATACGAGAGCTCAACTCTTTTTTTAATAAGTCCTGAATGATATCGGGGTGTAGTTGCCGACTTGCTCTTGTTACAATGCGAGAGCTTCTATTTGATCGGGGTTGCCATGATAATTTAGATTGTCTTATGAAGGTCGCTAGGTCTCGAAACCGAAACATTAGTTTTGAACCTACACGCGGCGCTGAAGCAACAATTCTATCATCATTAGGGGTGATATTAAAAAATAGGTCACTCATACGTACTTCATTATTTCTCACTATGATTTCCCGTTCTGGTTTCAAGTAAATAACAGCCGCAGCATTGGAGAAATTATAATTACTTTCAAAAAGCACCGACGTCATAACAGAGATGATTCCGAACAAAAGTGAAAATCTAATTCTTCTCAGCATTTCTTGCTCCCTAAAGGGCGTATTCATCTAATACAATTATCGAACATTATTTACGGCAGCCATCATTTGGTCCGCGGTCTCTATTACTTTGGAATTTAACTCATAACCGCGTTGGGCGGTTATGAGGTCAGTAATTTCGTGTACAGCGTCGACATTAGACGACTCAACGAACCCTTGGGAAATTGTTCCAAATCCATTAGCGCCAGGATTGGCGGTAATGGCTGCGCCTGATGCTTCCGTTACCTTTAACAGATTTCGTCCAATATGTTCTAGACCCGCTTTATTTTGAAAGGTAGCTATTTGTATGGTGCCAGCTACTGTCTCAGTGGTTTGGCCGTCAAACTTAAGCAAAACTTGTCCGTTTTGGTTTATTGTTATGCCTGTTGCCGCTTGATCTATTACAACACCTGGCAATAACTGGAAACCTTCGGAGTTCACAAGTTGTCCCGCATTGTTTAGCTGAAAAGAGCCATCGCGGGTATAACCCGTATCACCATCTGGTAGCTGGATTTGAAAAAAACCTTCACCATTTATAGCAATATCAAAAGGGTTATCAGTTAAAACTAGTGAACCTTGTTCGGATATGCGGTATGTTGAAGCTATTCGAGTTCCAACTCCAAGTTGGATTCCTGATGGTACAATTGTCCCGGCATCAGACGAATTACTCCCAACTCGTCTTAAGTCTTGATAAAGTAAATCTTGGAATTCAGCCCGATGCCTTTTAAAGCCTGTTGTCGTCATATTAGATATATTATTCGAAATAACTTCAACATTGGTCTGTTGAGCTAGCATTCCAGTAGCGGCTATATTTAAAGCTTGCATATTTTATTTTCCTCTATTGTTGCAGTTTTCTATTACGCTCCCTGAGCCTCACGGCCTAGGCGTCGTACTACGTTTTTTTGTCGTTCAGCTTCTTTGTCTAGAAATTTTCCTATTGACTCATATGACCGTTGAATGTCGACTAAACGAACCAATTCCTTTATCGCTGTGACGTTGGAGCTTTCTAGGGACCCTTGATGTATAGACGAGTTTTCTGCAGCTGATGTCTCTTGGTCTGTTTCATATTTACTGCTTCCTTGTTTTATTAGAAGCTGGGGATTAATAAATTCGACCAATTGAACCTTAGCTATTATTTCATTCCCTACGGAAATTGTGCCGTCTAGAGATATTTGTACTTTGCGTCCATCTTGAGGAATAATTATCGGTCCTCCATTTTCATCTAATACAGCGTCACTTTCGCGGGTTATTAATTGGTTTTCGGCATTAAGTGAGAATGCCCCATTTCGTGTGTATTTAATGCCTGTTCCATCGTCTACAGCGAAAAAACCAGGCCCACTGATAGCAACATCGAAGTCATTTTCCGTGACTTTGAAGCTGCCAGGCTCAAAACTTATTGAAGCGCCATGATCGATGACAAAATCTAACTTGGCATCTGGACCAGCAACTGTTGGTGCTACACCGTAAATACTGAGTTCGCGTTTAAATGAAGTAGTGTTTGCATTAGCTATGTTATTGGCCACTAATGCTAATTCTCGGCGAAGCGCAGTTTGGCGTGAAAGGCCTATATAGATAGCATTTTCCATTAAGAGATTCCCATTCGTTCCCAAATGCGTTGTTAAAACTTAACTTTGTTTAAGCACAGGTCATGCCATAAAAAATATCCATTAAAATCAATGCGTTAATATTTATTGTGGAGCTATTGTTTGGATAGTAGGAATTTATAGCTATTAGTCACGGCATAAATTGCCGCATAAAAAACTCTCGTTTAAGATAAAGTCAGGTATAAAAATAGCTACAGGTAGCTCTTAAAAGAGTCTTGTATACTGTATGTCGTGTTACCCTTTCGAATATTTGTATTTTATAGTACACTAAAGTAATGGGCACGCGCATTGCATGGGAATCCCTTATGGTGCGTAGCAAAACCAATAAAAGTATGTTTGTTTAATGCCAATTGAGTTTGATATTAAGATAGTTTAGGAAAAGTCTGATGGCCGATGAAGCCGAAGAATTAGTTGAAGATGAGCTAGATGAAGAGAGCGGTGGAAAACGGAAAAAAATTGTCCTTTTCATAATTTTGCCAATACTTTTGCTTCTCGGAGTTGGAATTGGAGCTGCAGTTATGTTAGGGGCTTTCAGTTCTGATCCTCCTCCAACCGACGAAAATACTCAGTTAAAGGAAGAAGAGGTTGAGGTTCCGGTTGTTCAAACAACGTTTTTTGAAATTCCGGATTTAATAGTCAATCTGAATACTAGTGGTCGTAAATCAGCTTTTTTGAAGATAAAAATTTCGTTGGAAATTACTGACCCTGCGGATATTGACACTATCAATCAAATGTTACCACGGATTGTTGATAATTTTCAGGTTTATCTCAGAGAATTGAGGATCGAGGACCTTCAAGGATCAGCCGGGATGTATAGGCTTCATGAAGAATTATTGAGAAGAGTAAATCTTGCCGTGCGTCCGGCAAAAGTGAAAGACGTATTGTTCAAAGAAATGTTGGTTCAATGAGGTAAAAATGGCTACTGACGAAGAAGCTTTGGCTGCTGAATGGGAATCTGTTGCTGATGAAAGTGCGCCAACTATGGAGCAAAGCTCGGAACCCGTTTTAAACCAGGCTGAGATAGACAGTTTGCTAGGCACAGATGATTTGGAAGATGAAATTTCTGGCATACAGGCTATCGTCGATTCTGCAATGGTGTCCTACGAACGGTTGCCTATGTTGGAGATCGTTTTTGACCGACTTCTGAGAATGATGTCTACCAGCCTAAGGAATTTGACCTCAGATAATGTAGAGGTCTCCCTCGATAGCATCACTTCGATAAGGTTTGGAGATTATTTAGAGACAATTCCTATGCCTGCAATGATAAGTGTATTTAAAGCTGAGGAATGGGACAACTATGGTTTGATGATAACTGACTCCGCCCTTATCTATTCGATAGTTGACGTGCTATTGGGTGGTAGACGAGGTACTGCTGCAATGCGTATCGAAGGGCGTCCCTATACAACTATCGAAAGAAATCTCGTCGAAAGAATGGTCACAGTGATTTTGAGTGACTTGTCTGCAGCTTTTGATCCGATTAGCCCAGTAACATTCCGGTTCGATCGATTAGAAACTAATCCAAGATTTGCTACCATAGCAAGACCGGCCAATGCTGCAGTGTTGGCACGTTTGAGGATTGATATGGAGGATAGGGGAGGGCGTGTAGAACTCTTGCTGCCCTATGCTACTTTAGAACCCGTGCGAGAACTTTTGTTGCAAATGTTCATGGGAGAAAAATTTGGTCGTGATTCTATATGGGAAACGCATCTGGCTAATGAGCTTTGGAATACTGATGTAGAATTGGATGCAGTTTTAGATCAAATAGTGCTGTCTTTGAATGACGTAATGAATTGGAGACCTGGATCCCAAATATTGCTGAATGCGGTTCCATCCTCGCCTATAAATCTACGATGTGGTGAGATACCATTATTTATGGGTGGTATGGGACAGAAAAATGGAAACATGGCGATAAAAATAGATAAAAAGTTGCGGAAAATGTGAATGGATTAGGGCGGTCTCATGATCTGGTCTTTATTGATAGAGGTTTTATTGGTGCTGCTTTTAACAGCCACCATTTATTTTGCTATTCGCTTGAATAAGCGTTTGACTGTGCTTCGAGTTGAAAAAGAACAACTTGAAAAATTAATTACGCAATTTGAACTTGTGGCGGATCGAGCACATTCTAGTTTGAGCGGATTAAGAGCTACTGCCGATCAAGTAAAAAGTGATTTGGATGATGCTACCAACAAGAGCCATGCGATGAGGGATGAATTAGCATTTCTAATAGAGAGGGCTGATATAAATGCTGAAAAATTAGCTCAGCTTTCTAGTTCTAAGACGGATAATTTGGCACAAGATAGTGGGCTTGGTAACGAACAATCGGTTGCCATCAACTCGCAGGAAAATTTTGAGAATATACAGTCCTTGGCTAACGAACGGGATAATGAGGAAGTATTTGGCCAAAATATGGGAGTATCGGAAGTTGAACGTGAGCTAATTACAGCGTTGAAAAGAGCACGTTAAATGGCATATGGACGAAATGGACGTGTTATATCGGATAGCCAAGTGGATCATCCATTAGATAAGAGGCTCCGAGAAAGGATCGAAAAAATTCGCATGACTGCGCCTATCGACAAATACAGCACAAAAGGCGAAGAAAAAACCTCGAAGAAAAACGAAAAAGTTAATCAAAATTTCCATTTTAATTTTAGAGTATTGCCTGTCGTGGTTTTGGTGGCGCTTCTAGTATTAGTAATAAAGATCCCCAATATATACACAATGGTAGAAGGTCTTCTTCTGGATACAAGAGTAGTAGCTTATGCAGAGGCGCAAGAAACAAGAGGTTCAGAAATTAAAAAAAACAGAGAGATAACTGCAGAAAAAGCTAAAAAAAATGACCTAAAAAAGAAAGATAAAGATGAGAAACCACTCGACCCGGTGCTATTTACCCGTTCTGAGATAGAACTTTTGCAGGAGCTATCTAGGAGACGAAAAGAATTAGATAGTCGTGAAAGGGCAATTATTCAACGAGAAGGCTTGTTGATGGCGGCTGAAAGCCGACTAGAGGTACAAATTAACGAATTAGAGCTTATAAAAACAGACATCGAAACGTTGATTACCAAGTATAATGCGCAGGAGGAGGAAAAATTCAAAGGATTGGTATCGATATATGAGAAAATGAAACCAAAGGACTCCGCACGAATTTTTGACCAACTCGACATAGAAATCCTATTGGAGGTATTTGAGCGAATGAAAGCGTCTAAATCAGCTTCAATCTTGGCTCAAATGAAAGCGGCCAAAGCAAAAGAGATCACCTCCAGAATAGCCGAGAGAAGAGAAATGCCGGAATTGGGTTTAAAAAAATAGTATTAGTTGAACAGTAGAGAAATCAGTTTTCTACATTTTTTAGCACTGAGCAGGATAGATATTTTATGCCATGCGATTTTTTCATTTTTACCTAGATGCTTGGTTCAGAAAGAAGTAAGTCATTATACATTTTATACATTTTGTAAAAAATTAGAAAATTTTTAAAGTATGCCACAGAAAATTGAAAAAAAAGAGCATAATAGCGCTTCAATTTCTCAAGTATTTTTGAGTCTCTTTTTGCTGTTATTGGCTTTTTTTGTGTTTTTGAATTCAATTTCTTCATTTGAAAAAAATAAAAGTTATGATGTCGCTAAAAGTGTTCGTGCAAACTTTGCGAATTTGGCAGGTAAGGGAGATAATGTCGATTTAATTGGTAAGGTGAAAAACGACAAAATTAATGTCAATACGGTGAAGGCTTTAGAAAATACATTCAACTTTGTTGTTCCAACTATAGCCGTAAAGACAAACAATCAATCTGATAATATTGAATTTAACATACCACTAAAATCACTTTTTGATTTGTCTTCTGGGTTACCAACTAAAAAAGCTAAAGTTATTCTTAATGAGATTGGTGGTGTATTAAAACTTAAAGCGGACAAACAGCCTATTAAATTAGAGATATTTATGGGTTATCGGTTTTTATCAAACGGTCTCAAATTAGACGAGGGGTTAAAATCCAAGCTGACTTTTTTGGTTGATACACTATTACAGGCAGGGGCTCCAAAAGGTCTGTTTTCAATCGGGTTAGAACCCCAAAATCAGGAAGAGATACGCTTTAGATTTTCAATAGCACAAAGCCAAAATGGTCATCACGATGGAGCTTCATGAAAATGATTAGTAATTCTCCTAATCTCGATATTCACAAGGCTTTAGGCGGTAGGTTGCTTGATAGGCTGCAGGATGAGAATAAAAATAATAAACCAGTCTGGTTAATCACCTTTGTTGATTTAATATCGCTACTTTTAGCTTTTTTTCTAATGCTTTATTCTATGTCTTCTATCCAAAAGAATGATTGGGCTGCGTTTTTGGCATCCCTAAATAAGCACGAGGTCCTTATGAAGAAAAAAATGGGGTCTAGAAAAGATGCAGAATTGATACGCCCTGCTGAAACTTCAAAAGGCTTAGAAATTAGCTATTTACGTACGCTTTTAGAATCGGAGATCGACAGCAATGATTTGCTGAAGTTTGTGGAGTTTTTTAGAAAAGGTAATCAACTAGTTCTATCCTTTCCATCGAGTTTGATTTTCAGGTCAGGTTCTTCTGACTTATTGCCAAAAGGAAAGCAAGCTTTATTTGCTCTCTCAGAAAAACTTTCCAACTTGGAAAATCGGGTAGAATTAGTTGGTTACTCAGACCCTAACCCAATTATAAATAATCAGAAATATAAAAATAACTGGGTTTTATCCCTTTTCAGAGCCTCGGCGGTAGCGAATGCCTTAATAAAATCTGGTTATAGAAAACCTCTAAATATCGTTAGTTTGGGTGATACGGAGACCTCAAGAATTGATGGTGTTTTGGGACAAAAAAGAAAATATCGACAGGCTAGAAGGGTTGATATTGTTATTCATTCTGAACGAGATAAAAAATGACTGGGAAAGCGCAATTTTTTTTTCGTGTCAGCCTTGGGCTTCTCTCTCTGATATTGGCAACTCCATCTCAGGCAAGGATAGATGGAAGCTCAACATCGGAATTTGAACGATTGACGTTCACCTCGCCTACTAAGGTTAAATATTCCTCCCAAAAATTTGGATTAAAACTTTTAATAGAATTTAGCAAACCCATTGAGGGGAACATCACATCGGCAATAAAAAAACTGGGAAAATTTATCAAACAGGCGAAGATGCAAGATTCAGGAAGAGAAGTAGTAGTTGACTTTACTGGTAATCACAAATTTAAGATTTATAGAATAGAAAACTCAATCTACCTCGATGTAGGTGCCGCAAAAGCCGTCACATCCTCTTCTCAAAAGTCAAAAAACGAAAAAGCCATAAAGGAAAGTATGGCTATTCCAAAAGTAAAAGTGAGGGCGGGGCAGCACAAAAAATATACTCGTATCGTTTTTGAATGGCCGACTGCTGTAAGGTATTCAGTCACGTCATCTGCCAAGAAAGTTGATCTGAATTTTAATAAATATTCCGAATTGGATCTCAGTACTTTAAAGAGAAAAGGGTCAGGTCAATTTTCTAATATCAAGTATACAAAATCGAATAATAACGGCCTAGTTGTCTCCATACCAAATACGGCCGGCACTGAATTCAGACATTTTTTAAGTGGGCAGAAGGTGGTTGTCGATTTTCTAAAAGGAGGGAAAATTAGAACAAAAGAATCTACCAATGAAGGATTGATTAATGGACCTGAAAAAAAGATTGAAGATGGGGGACGGGCAGAAAATAGGGGGGTTATAGAGAGGCAATTAGGTTTAGGGGGGGTGGAGAAAAATAACACGCCAACACGACCATTAATTAATAGCCAAACTTCAAAAACCGCAGAAGGTGGTTTTGAACAGCAAATGTTGTTAAAAGCAAGCGCTAGTGAATCAGAACCCTCTTCCCAAGCTCAAAATAATAGTGCGAAAGTTATTTCTGATTCAGGAAAAACGGAAAATTTAAAAATTGATATATCTAAAAAAGAGACTTTAAAAGCAAGACTACAAGGTAGTCCAAAAGAACAGAAGCTTGAAGTGTTCGCCAAAAATGATTGGTTCCTAAAAAAATTGAGTGGTCGTGAAAAAATATCTATATCAGGTTCAAAAGTTTCTGTTCGATTACTAAAAAAGAACGATGTTGATTCATTGTATTTTGACTGGAAGGAAGAGGTGCCAGCAGCTGTTTTTGTTAGAGCTGGAAAATTATGGGCAGTTTTTGGAAGAAAGGCACAATTTGATATTTCTGGTATCCAAAGTAACGATATGGGTATAATTAGTGATTTTAAGCAGCTTCCGATAGGAGACGCTTCGGTTCTTGTTGCTAAAATTGCTCCGGGAATCACTCCAACTGTTTGGAGAAAAGGAGTGTCCTGGGTAGTTGATCTATCGCCCCGGTTGCAACGTCCCGATGTCGACTTGAAACTGGTAACGCAACAAACAAGTCCGCAAGGACCAAGAGTTTTCGTATTGGCTGACGGAATTGGAAAATTTATTGAGACTTATGATCCCATTGTTGGCGATAGGCTTTTTATCGTTCCTCTCGCCCCGCTCAGTAGAGGAATTGAAACGCTACGTAGGTTTGCGCAATTTGAGATCTTGAAGTCAGCGCAAGGTCTCATAGTTCGTCCCTTAATTGATGAATTAGAAATACGCGTTATGCCTGATGGAGTTGCCATCACTGCTAGTGAGTTTAAAGGGTTAGAGGTTTCCAAACGACAAACAAAAATTAGTCCAACAGCATCTCGAAGAGCCCAACTAGATGGACTTCCTAGGGGGTTGGAACCGGGCCGAATTTTTAATTTAGAGGCTTGGACTCAAGATACCAAACCCAACGAATTTCTGGAAATGAAGCAGACTATTCAACAGCAAATATCACAAGCAACTAGTATAGCCCGTGGTGGACCTAGACTGAGTCTAGCACAGTTTTATTTCGCAAAAGGCCTCGCCGCGGAGACGATGGGGTTATTGCGGACTATTACAGATTCGGACGAGGAAATGGCCCGCCGACCAGATGTGATAGCGTTACGCGGTGCTAGTCAATTTATACTGGGTAGGTTTGCAGACGCAGAAAAAGAATTAGATAATCGTGTTTTGAATGGATTCTCCGAAGCAGAATTATGGAGAGGAGCATCTAACGCGGCGCAGGGGAAATGGTCGGCAGCGATCGAACATTTTGCTCGGGCTGGTGAAATCCCCGGTGACTATCCGCGTAATTTTTCAATCCAACTTGCGTTGTTGGCGGCAGAGGCGGCTATCAGGGCAGAGGACTATCGAGGTGCTGGGGTATTTTTAGATGCGATTGCACAGGGAAAACCTACGGTTGGGGAGCAAGCAAGACTAAACTATCTGAGAGGCAGAGTCTTATATGCCTCCGCAGATACTGCCACGGCGTTGAGCTTTTGGCGGAGGTTGATCAATGGAAAGGACCGGTGGGCAAGTGTGCGTGCAAAACGCGCCCTGATTGAACACAATCTTCGAGAAAATACAATAACACGTCCACAAGCAATCGAAAGGCTAGAACGTCTGCGTTTTGCTTGGAGAGGAGATCAGTTGGAATTTGATCTATTGAGAAGATTAGGAGAACTGTATATTGAAGAGAAAGATTTTACAGCTGGTCTTACTTCATTGCGACAAGCGGTTACATTTTTTCCAAATAATATTTTTGCGCGTTCTGTTTCTAAAAAAATGACAAAAAGTTTCTCAGGTATTTACACTGACGGCACCTCGGATGCAATGACACCTTTAACTGCGCTTGCTTTATATGATCAATTTCGCGAGCTTACACCGGTTGGGAGACGAGGGGATAAGATTATCCAGAGACTTGCCGACAGGTTGGTAGAGGTCGACTTATTGGATAGGGCATCGGTGCTTTTAGATCGACAGGTGCGTTTTAGATTGCAAGGGGTTCAAAAAGCACAAGTTGGCAGCAGGCTTGCGTTGATAAGGCTGTTGGATAGGCAACCAAATACCGCATTAGAAGCTTTAGATGAGAGCGTAGCACCAGGTTTAGATCCAAAATTAGCACTTCAAAGAAAACGTTTGCGAGCTCGAAGTGTTTTTGAATTAGGCGATAGTGAAACAGCGTTGAAATTAATAAAAAGCGATAACGATCGCGATGCCGACCTAATTAGAGCCGATATTTTTTGGAGGACTAGAGATTGGGTTAGTGCGGGAAAAGTTTTTGAACGCCTGATTGGGAATGCTGGTAGAGATGGAAGAAGAATTAATGATTTGTCAGCGGCTTTAATTTTAAATTGGGTCGTAGCTTTATCTATGAGTGAGCAAGTCGATGCACTTAATAAAGTGAGGCAAATTTATTCTACGCAGATGGACATGACAGAATATCGAGATGCTTTCCGACTTATAACTAATAAAACAGAGGGAGATATGCAAGATTTTCGAACCCTGACCGAGCGATTCAAGGAAATTGGCCGTTTTCAGGCGTTTTTAACTACGTACCGAGAAAAGTTAAAGACTAAGTTGCTAAGCGAAATGAATTAAAAGGTATAGCTTTATATTGCTCTCATTAATCTTTATCCTGCGCCAAAACTTTTAACTAGAGAACCAGCAATCAAATACCATCCATCTACTAAAACAAAAAATATGAGCTTGAATGGCAGTGAGACTATAATCGGGGGGACCATCATCATCCCCATTGACATTAATATTGAAGCTACGACCATATCTATTATAACAAACGGCAAATAAATCAGAAACCCTATCTCGAAGGCTCTTCTTAGTTCGCTTATCATAAATGCTGGTATTAGAACTTGTAAGGGGGCATTGGTGCCTTTAGCGTTTGAGTCAACCTGAGCAATATCTTCAAATAGGGCGAGGTCTTTATCTCGCACTTGCCTTAACATGAACGTCCGAAAAGGCGCAGCTGTTTTTTCAAAGGCTTCCGTTTCATCTATTCTTTCTTCGATTAATGGTAATATACCTGTTTTCCACGCTTGTTCGAACGTGGGTGCCATTATAAATGCACTTAAGAAGAGTGCTAAGCTTATCATAACTACATTAGGGGGCGATTGTTGTGTGCCTAGGGCAGTTCTTAAAAGCGATAAAACAACTACTATCCGGGTAAATGAGGTTATTGTTACTAATAGTCCCGGCGCTAGAGATAGAACCGCTATCAAAGCAACCATTTGGAGAATTCGAGCAGTTGTTGATCCGCCAGGTTCTCCTATGTCTAACGTCAGGGTCTGGGCGCAACTTGGCTCGATGGCCACAAGATTAAAGAATAAAAATAAGGCCATTATAAATAAATGGTTAATTTTTCTCAAAAACAGAGTCGCTCTCTCCAATTTTACATGCCAATATTTCAAGTGTTAACTCCAAACAAGGCTTATAAACTCCCAGTTTTGATGCTTTGAGCTATGAGTTCCTCTTTAAATTGAGACTTCTTATTCATAGGTAAATCTTTTGAAGTACTATTTATCAAAAGGTTATTATCCTGCCCTACTAGTATTAAATATTCATTTGAATCTTGCTCAACAATGATAAGTTTATTCCTGACATCAATCCTCAGAGTTTCTTTAATTATGAGCGTTTTAGCGATAGAACTTCTAGTGCTAAATTTAAGTAGATCAAACCGTTTTATGGCCCAATACAAAATGCCTATGAGCGATAATGTAAAAATTAACGCGAAGAAAAATCTTAGATAAACACTTAGTTCCATTTTTAAGCCAAAAGGTTTTAATTCTGATCTTGATAAAAGTTTGCACCTAGTTATCGTAAAGCTAAACTTTATTTTTGTATATTGCGTTCGTTTTATAAGCTTTTTTAGCTTTTTTTATCAGTTCTTTATTATTCGCATTATCGGGATCTATTGATTTTTTGATCATTTTGGTAATGGTATCCAGTGACTTTATTAAATTTGGAAGTTGTTCGCCGAGTCTTTTGGCATCTTTAGAAGGAAGTTTTGGCAATTCATCGCATAAGTTTTTTACAAGAACTTCTAGTCCGGTGGGGGCTTCAAGGAAGTCTCCTTTTAGAAGACTTTGTTCGGACTTGCTGAGTAAACTTTTTACATCGGCCAATTGAACCTCTAATAAATCAAATTTTGATTTATCCATTAAGTATAGTCCTCGCTATCTCTTTCTTGTCCTTCTTTTTCGCTGTTGGCCTTATAAACATAAGTCAAAATCTCTGCTACTGCAGCAAAGGCCTCCAATGGTATTTCACAGTCAACCTCAACAACAGATAAAATCTCTGCTAAATCTTCATCTGTCCTAACTTTAATATCATTATCAAACGCTAGGCGCAGTATTTTTTCAGCAACTTTACCGTGCCCTTTGGCCAGAATAGTTGGGGCAAGGTTACTTTTTTTCTGATCTTTTATAGCGAAAGCAACAGGTCTTTTTACCAAAATGCCTCCATCGATGAGAATGTTTAAATATGAAATAATGTCCAATTATAGATCAAATAATAGATTAGCGAAAGTAAGCTTTGCAGTTGCAAGTTAAAAAAAACAGAAAAATGGTATGGAGTTTGCATGTTGGTTGGTAGGGATCGTGTCAGTATCGTCGATCTTTCAATGATTATTATAATTTAGGATTAACTATGAATTTAAGTACCTTAAATGTATTTCGTGTGGCTACTGTGAAAATGGGGTGGTTGTCCGAGCGGCAAGGTGTATTAGCGCAGAATATAGCAAATGCGGATACTCCAGATTACCGCGCTAAAGACCTTAAAGCGCCTAGTTTTTCGAAAACAATGAGTAATGGTAACCATAATGTAAAAATGGTGCAGACTGCCAAAGGCCATATGATTGGTCTCGGGAATACTATGAACTCTCGTTTAATTAAGGAACGAGACAAAGATGTGTACGAGGTAAGTCCCAATGATAATGCTGTGATTATGGAAGAGCAACTGATTAAAATCAGTGAGTCCAGTATGAATTTCAAGTTGGCGAGTAGCATATATAGTAAAAATTTATCAATGTTTAAAATGGCCCTAAATGGCACGGGTAGATAAAAATCTAACAAAGCTAGGAGATCAATACGGTGGGAATCGATCTAAATAATGCGCTAAAAATATCGGCGTCTGGCATGAAGGCACAGGGTACGCGTTTGAGGGTGATATCCGAGAATATAGCCAATCAGGACTCTGTTGGCAGAACTGGGGGAGCGGATCCTTACAGACGAAAAACAATTGTGTTCAAGGATGTAATGGATAGGCAGTTAGGGATAGACTTAGTTCAGGTGGCTAAAATAGGACGAGACGAAGGTAATTTTAAGATATCATATGAGCCCTATCATCCACTCGCTGATGAAAAAGGGTACATTAAGCGTCCTAACGTGAACGGACTTATCGAAATGATGGATATGCGTGAAGCACAAAGAACGTATGAAGCCAATCTCACAGTTTTAGAATCTTCTAAAAAGATGATACAAAGAACAATTGATTTGTTAAAAATTTAAAAGATATATTAGCCGTTTACTCAATTTTTTGATATTATCCGTGTAGGTTTAGTAGGGAGGCTTAAAATGATTGGTAAAGTTGGTGGAGTCTTACCGAAGATGATAGCGACAGAAAATGATGTTGCTGGTAAAGCTTCTGGGCCAGATTTTGCGTCTTTTATAAAGGAAGCTTCAAAAAACTCTGTAGAAACGCTTAAGGATGGTGAACTTATGAGTATCAAAGGAGTAACAGGGGAGGCTGATTTGACAGATGTAGTTGCGGCGGTTAACAGTGCCGAGGCGACATTGCAACTTGTCACAACACTAAGAGATAGAATGATACAGGCTTATCAAGAGATAATTAGGATGCCTATTTAAGTGATCTGTTTTTTGACCTGCCAGAAATAAATAGATGAATCAAACTGAAGCAATAGAAATTGGCAGAGAAGCCATTATGGTAGTGTTAACGATGTCTGTCCCAATTATGGCAGTTGCATTGTTTGTCGGTTTAATCATTGCTCTTTTCCAGGCATTAACGCAGTTGCAAGAAATGACGTTAGTATTTGTTCCAAAAATAGTTGTGGTTTTTGGGGCCTTAATATTTTTTCTTCCGTTTATGCTAAGCACTCTATCAAATTATATGAACAATCTAGCCGATCGAATAATAGGGCTGAGTTAAAACATATAGGGACAGCTTATTAGTATTAATTGTTATCTTAAATAGAGGAGCACATAAAGCATCGTGGCTTTAGAGCAGTTTTTGCCAATTCAGGTCTTTGCATTTTTGCTGGTTTTTTCTAGATTGGCTGGTACTTTAATGTTATTGCCGGGTTTGGGAGAGGCCTATGTTCCGCCGAGAGTGAGGCTATTATTTGCGCTGCTTCTTTCTATAATTGTAGCCCCCTTAGTCTCGGCTTTTTTGCCTCCAGAACCCGGAAACATTTTTTTATTATTTAAATTAATATTGACGGAAATTGTTATTGGGATCTACATAGGGATAGTTGCACGCATGCTTTTACTGACCCTCGATTCAGTCGGTCGTTTTATAGCTTTGACTATAGGAATGTCCAATGCCGAGGTCTTTAACCCTAGTATTTCAACTCAAGCGTCCTTGCCTGGATTATTATTGACTACTATGGGGGTATTAATTCTTTTTTCCACCAATATGCACCATGTTTTGATAATGGGAATATCCGAAAGTTATACTATGTTCCCAGTAGGTGTCTTTCTACCAACGGGTGATATGGCGTTTGTATTGGCAAGAGTTCTTGCTGATAGTTTTAGTCTAGCTCTTCAAGTTTCGGCACCCTTTATCGTGCTTAGCTTGGCATTTTTTATGGGGTTAGGAATGTTGGCTAGATTGATGCCGCAACTGCAGATTTTCTTTATCAGTTTGCCCGTCCAATTAGCCGGAGGGCTTTTTGTTTTTTCTGCGGTACTGAGCGGACTTTTTACTGTCTTTATAGAATATTACGCTGAACACGTGAATCAATTTCTTGCAACTAATTAAAAGAGAGAAAATATTTGTCCGAAGGTAGCGATCGGTCACAAAAAACAGAGGAAGCAACTCCTAGGAGGTTACTGGAAGCTCGTGAAAAAGGTCAAGTGATGACTTCGCAAGAAGTGTCTCATTTAGCCGTTATGATTGGAGGTGCGTTAATTGCAGGATTTTTAGGCCCTTTCTTGGCATATAAAATTCTAGGTATTAGTGGTGGTTTACTACAAAATTTCCATGCAATAAGGGTTGATGCTGCCAATATAGGTAATGTTTTTAGTGAAGTGGCAATCGAACTCACAATAGGAATAGGTCCTACTATTATTTTGTTAATGGCACTAGCGGTGGTTGGAAAATTGGTGGTAAGTGGGCTCGTTTTTAGCTCTGATTCCCTAACCCCAAAAATGGAAAGAATTTCACCCATCAAAGGTGTTACACGCTTAATAAGTATCAAATCATTAATGGAATTTCTAAAAGGGATACTTAAATTAACAATAGTTGCGACGATCGTTGGAATGGTGGCTGTTCCGCAACTCGATCGTGTGGAAATTCTAATGCAGATGGACGTGGCGCAAACAGCTGACGAGACCAGGCTTCTAATTACACAGATGTTTGTCGTAGCCATATTTGTTATGGGGATAATAGCAGGGCTAGATTATATGTATCAGCGCTTTGAGTTCTTAAAACAGATGAGAATGACAAAGCAGGAAGTAAAAGATGAATTAAAGCAATCGGATGGCGATCCGCTTGTAAGGGGACGATTACGGCAAATTCGGGCAGATCGCGCTCGCGCTAGAATGATGGCTGCGGTCCCGACTGCGGATGTTGTGGTAACTAACCCCACACATTTCGCTGTTGCTTTGAAGTATGAGTCAGAAATTATGTCGGCACCTAAGGTTGTAGCAAAAGGTGTGGATGAAGTTGCATTCAGAATAAGAGACTTGGCAAACGATAATGACGTTCCGATTGTAGAAAATCCACCACTGGCGAGGGCACTTTTTGCCGCTGCAGATCTTGACGATGAAGTGCCGTCGGAACATTACAAGGCGGTTGCTGAAATAATTAGTTATGTATTTCAATTAAAAAATAAAAAATTAAATAATTAGGTTTGGGAATTTGATTAATTAGAAATAATTTTTCTCTGTAGATGCTATAACATCCAATTTTTTTGATGTTTTTCTTGTGTATAGTGGAGCCCATGCCCCAATACGTGCGAAGTAACCCAATATTTTGCTGAAAAAATAAATCAAATCCTAGATATAGATGTGAACAAAACAAGAATATATACTTGCAAAATGTGAACAAAAGGAGTACAAACGGATAAATTAAATTTATTTACGTGCTTTTTCAACGCATCGCCTTAGCAAACTTATTAAAACTAACTGTGATTTTTGCTTCACTAAAAACGATGTCTTGCAAGATGCATATAACACATGACATATGGAGGGTGAATTGTCTGTAACAACATTACGCGTCGTGGAGCGGGACTCTGTGGATAAAACAAAAGCTTTGGAAGCTGCCCTTGGTC
>QCQB01000036.1 GCA_003212315.1 SAR116 cluster bacterium AG-447-C21
ACTATTTTATACGCATATTGTCAATGAATTTGACTGGAGTAACTCGTTAGTTTCGGGTTCAGTATCGCTTGGCCTTATAATGTATGGTATATTCGCTCTTCCTATGGGATGGTGTGCTGATCGCTTTGGTCCACGAATAACCATGATAGTGGCTGGTCTTTTCATTGGTTTGGGTACTTATCTAGGTTTCTATATATCTGAACCTTGGCATCTTTATGCTTTATATGGAGGGATGACCGCAATAGGGATGGGTGGAGCTTGGGCCCCACTAGTAGCCACCATTTCGCGATGGTTCGAAAAACAACGTGGTTTGGCTATTGGAATTGGCTCCATTGGTGGTGGAATTGGTACGTTATTTTATGCGCCCCTAACAGAGTATTTAATTCAAGAATTTGGTTGGCGTTTGGCGTATCAGTGGCTTGGAATAATCTCAGGTATATTGATAGTTAGCGCAGCATTATTTCTCACTAAGGACCCTACAACAAATTTTTACCATTGGTTTAATTCAAAATACAGACTACTCGGAAAACAATACCCAATCGAGAATACCGCTGTTGTATTCGGCGCAGTTGAACAACGTTTAAATACGTCTACTAATAATAACCTTTCTAAGATCGTAAAAGATCCCATTTTTTGGAAAATGATAAATACTTTTGGATTATGGTGGTTCGCTGGAGCTATAACGACTGTGACGTTGGCGCCATTTGTACTTGAAAAAGGTTTTAATCACGGGGTTTCCGCAGCAGTCGTCGTTGCTTTTGCGCTTGGTAACGGGATTGGGCGTATAGTCATGGGGCTTGCTGGAGATGCTGTTGGGGAACTTAAAGTATATCAAATTGGATTGATTTCAGCTGGCATAGCGATATTGGCTCTAATTTTTGCTGTCGATTTAATAAGTATTTTCCTACTGTTTATAATGTTGGGAATAGGATTCGGTGGTTCCGGTACACAATTGACAACTATAAGCATCAAATTATTTGGGCTGGAAGCGGCTGGAGCACTTATGGGAAGCGTTCTTGCTATAATAGGTGTTTTCGCAGCAGTAGGCGTTTTTTTAAGTGGATTAATTCACGACTTTACAGGCTCGTACTATTGGTCATATATACTTTGCAGTTTTGTATTTATGCTTTCTGCTTTTCTGTCACAACGGTTAATTAGAAGCAGAGTCAAAAATTTCTGAAAAAAACCAAAAAAATCGGATGATATCCCCTCCCTGACAAAGAAAAAAATCCTAGATTTGGCTGAGGCAAAAAGGGGAGGGGTAAACCTGAGTATTATTAGATAAGTTGTAAGAAAATCAAAATAAGACCGACTAAGGAAACACCCCACGCCGCTGTTCGCACCCAAGGAATTCCTGCAACGTAGATTATAGAGAATGCTACTCTACCCCAGAAGAATAACTGTGCACCAAGAACGGTCATATCATTTGAAATATTCATAAGATTTGCTGACAGCACAAGAATTGCAAAAACAGCGATGCTTTCAAGCATATTTCTATGGGCGCGTTGAGCTCTTGATGCCCAACCAGTGGTATCAGTTAAATTATCTCTATTCCCAGCAAGTGTGGATAGTCCTATTTGGGAAATGGACCCCAATGCGGATACAAGCATTTGCACTATTGTAAGTGCAGCAGCCCAAATTAACAAATTCAATTCGATTGGAATTTCGTTATTCATTGTTCAGCCCCATCAAAAATATATGACAAAGTAATTACAAATGATTCTCTAAAAAAATCAATTGTTTTTAATGGCAGGAGGTAATATCTCTCCAATTTCTTCCCTAATAATCAAATCTGCGTAGCTGTCGAGCGGTGTTGGCTCCCGGTTCAATATAACCAGCGTTGCCCCGTTTCTTTTTGCTATCATAGGAATATCGGCTGCGGGATATACAACAAGTGATGATCCAATAACGAGCAACAGGTCACATGCAAGTGCCTCTTCATGAGCCCTTCGTACTGGTTCTTCAGGCATTGATTGCCCGAATGAGATAGTAGCTGTCTTAATGTGCCCGCCACAAAATTTGCAGACGGGTAATTCGGCCCTGCCAAGAAACGCTTGCTTGATTATTTCTAATTCTTCACGAGCCCCACAATTTAGGCATTTTGCATAGGTTCCATTGCCATGAAGTTCTATTACCTGGTCAGGATCTATTCCTGATTCTTGATGAAGATTATCGATATTTTGCGTGATGACGGCAGTTGCTTTTTTGGAGTTTACCAGCTTAGCAACAGCATAATGCCCTTCGTTTGGCTTTGCTCGTCTTATTGTTTTATCCACCTCAAATTTGCGTCGCCAAGATTCACGGCGCATTTCTTCGCTATCTAAGAAATCCTGAAATTCAATAGGGGCCATTTTAGTCCAAATTCCACCTGGACTTCGAAAATCGGGGATTCCGGATTCTGTAGATATTCCAGCACCAGTAAATATGGCTAGCCGCTTGCTATCGCTCAAAAAATTTGAGAGACGCTCTATGTTTTTTGGATTGTCGGTCGTTTTTTGCATAGAGAAGAGTTAAACCAGAGAAAGGCAACATTGAATGTGAAATTTACCTTGTTCAAACATTATATGCAATGAAATGTATTTACACTGTTTTAAATAACAACCTCAAATCCCTCAAACACAGGGTGCCCTTTGTAAATGGTGCTGTGCACACCAGCGTTTTTGTGAGCTTCGCGAAATGAATCGGATTTAGTCCACGTAATAAAGTCATCTTTAGAGTTCCAAGTTGTATGCGAAGCGTAAAGGGTAAAATTGTCTTTGGTGTCACCGCGAATGAGATTAAAAGTTTTGAAACCAGGTACATCAGAAAGTTTTGAGTTTCGACTTCTCCATATATCCTCGAAGGCCCCCTCTTGGCCGAGTGTAATTTTAAATCGGTTCATTGCAATGTACATTTTTATTGATCCTTAATAAAATAAGGTGGCTTCCAAGTTTTCCCGAAAATAAAGATCAAGACGATAATTGGCTCAGGAATAAATTTTTTTGGAAAAACGATTATCAGGAGTTTTCTTCCAAAATCTCTGCTACTTTATCCCAATTTACCATATTATCGATAAAAGCTTTCACATAATCGGGCCGGACATTGCGATAATCAACATAATAAGAATGCTCCCAGACGTCACAGCCTAAAATAGGTATCCCACTTCCATTTGCAATCGGGTTAACTGCGTTAGGAGTATTCGTGACGGTTAGTTTTCCATTTGATGTCAAAACCAACCAACACCACCCAGAACCGAACTGCGTTATTCCAGCTTGGATAAACGCTGATTTAAACTCATCAACACTTCCAAAATCTGAGCTTAATTTTGCCTCTAATTTACCAGGAATATTGCCGCCACCATTTGGTTTCATCCATTCCCAGAATTTAATATGGTTCCAATGTTGGGCGACATTATTGAATAGAGGCCCGACCCTACCACCGTCAAAAGAACTTACAATAATATTTTCAAGCGTCTCACTTTTTAATTCACTTTCTTCTAGTAATGCAGAACCATTAGTTACGTAAGCTTGATGATGTTTATCGTGGTGAAGTTCCAGAGTTTCTGCGGACATGTATGGTTTCAAAGCGTCATAAGCATAAGGTAGGTTTGGAAGTTCTAAAGACATTTTTCCCTCATTTTAAAATAAAAATAAAGCCAGCTCGTATTTCACGATTGATCTAACTCACTTTATTCTAAAAAATTATATATTGCAATTGCGACTAAGTCGTATTAAAGATTAATTTCTGACAAATATTATTAGTTTAAAAGTGTTAAAATTTTATGAATGTGCAGTTATGAACGGAAAGCTATTTGCTGCTGGTTTTTTTCTGATAATGCTAAAACTATTGGCTCTTCCACAGGCCATCGCAGAACCACTGTCGAGAGTCTCCAAAGAACATAATTTTTTTTTGATTGGGGTTGTTTCTTTGTGTGTTGGGATAGTTGGTTTCTCAAATTATTTGTCTTTGAAAAAAATTTGGGGGAGTGACAAATTCTATCAAAACGCAGTTTTTCAATTTATTGGGGTATCGGCGTTAATCTTTATTTTGTGGGGTGGCTGGGGAATACTTATAAACTTATGACAAGGGGATTGAATTTTCTGAGTCTAGAAACATCTCGTTTGAATAGGATCCGTATTGTAGTAGAGGGGACAACCCTAGGCGAAAGCGTTTGTCAACTCTCAAAAATAAAGAATGTGTAATATCGAATAATTGTAAATGATAACCGAGGATAAATTATTATGGCGATAGAATACCCTAACACAGATTTGTATATAGACGGAAAGTGGAGACCAGCAGTATCAAGGGATACATTAGATGTTATAAATCCGGCAACGGAAGAAGTTATTGGACAAGTTGCGAGGGCGCGGCGTGCTGACCTAGATGAGGCGCTTGAAGCAGCAGATAGGGCGTTCAAAAGTTGGAAAAAAACTACACCATTAGACCGTTATAAAATACTTCGAAAAGCGGCAGATTTATTGCGCGAGAGGGCGTCATTAATAGCCGAGGTGATGACTACCGAACAGGGCAAACCTTTAGCAGAAGCTAAAGGGGAAACACTGATGGGAGCAGATCGAATAGATTGGATGGCAGAGGAGGGACGAAGAGCGTATGGGCGCGTGATACCGGCTAGGTTAGACGGTGTTTATCAGTTTACTGTAAAGGAGCCAGTTGGACCGGTTGCGGCATTCACTCCTTGGAATTTTCCATTGAATCAAATCCTGCAAAAGGTACCGGCAGCAATTGCAGCCGGTTGTTCAATCATTGTTAAAGGACCGGAAGAGGCTCCTGCTTGTTGTGCTGAACTTGTAAAGGTTTTTGAAGATGCAGGTTTACCGGCTGGGGTGCTCAATCTTGTATTCGGTGTTCCTGCCGAAATATCCGATTATCTCATTCCGCATCCGATCATCAAAAAGGTCACCTTTACCGGATCAACCGCGGTTGGTAAACAATTGGCAGCCAAAGCAGGTGAACATATGAAACTTGTCACCATGGAACTTGGTGGTCACTCCCCAGCTATAGTATTTGAAGATGCAGACGTGGATGTGGCATTAAATATCTTGTCAGCAAATAAGTTTAGAAATGCTGGCCAAGTTTGCGTATCTCCAACTAGGTTTCTAGTTCATGAGTCATTGTACAGCCAGTTCGTAGACGGATTTACAGAGGTATCTCGAAATCAAGTATTAGGTAATGGACTCGACGACGATACAACTATGGGCCCTTTGGCACATGACAGGCGCGTTGATGCTATCGAAGAGTTTGTGTCCGATGCAGTGAGTAAAGGAGCGAAAGTGAAAACAGGCGGGGAAAGAAAGGGTAATAAAGGCTATTTTTATGAGCCAACGGTTCTGACAGATGTACCATTAGACGCTCGTATTATGAATGAGGAACCATTTGGCCCATTAGCGCCCATCACACCCTTCAGTCACTTTGATGACGTGGTGCAAGAAGCTAATAGGTTACCCTATGGGTTGGCGGCATATGCCTACACTAGTTCAACAAAAACAGCGGAAGCCATAGGCGCTGCATTATCCAGTGGGATGGTTTCGATAAACCATCATGGACTAGCAATGCCCGAAACTCCATTTGGGGGTATAGGAGACTCAGGTTTTGGGAAAGAGGGTGGAATGGAAGGAATAGAGTCCTATTTTCACACGAAATTTATTACCCAAGCGGGCCTATAAAACCAAATATAATGTATAGTAAGATCAAAGGTGGCTTAAGAATAAGGATCTGAACCAGTCTCAAGCCAAACAACACTTAGGGGCTAGGCAGTTTCTTTTCCAAAAAGTCACCTGAGGTTTTATTACATTTTTCTTGAGCTAGTAAAATGGCTGGGGAACCTGGATTTGAACCAGGACCGACGGAGTCAGAGTCCGCTGTACTACCGTTATACTATTCCCCAAAATCATTTTATATCAATGACTTAACGACAACTTGCTTTTTGTTGTACCTTTTACTTCCATTCGTTGTTCTCGTCTATCAGAGCAATGCCCCTCATGGCAAGGCATTTTTAAATGGATCTAGTGACCAGAATAAAATGGCACCTCGCTGATTTAATTACAATAAAACATCGATTAATATTATTTTAAATAGTAAAGCAATTCTTGTTTGTGATTGCCAATTGGTTTGTACCTGACATGATTAATGAATAATCAAATATCACCCCTATTGCTTGTTCTCTAAGCAAATAGTTGCAGGTATCGAACAAAAACTCCGTGTTTACTGGGATTTGATGTGCATCAATCTGGCATGTGAATTGCGAACGAATGTTAAAATAAAAAGTTTGTGGCCAGAGCTTGTGCCTACTATGAGAGTCAAAAATAAATGAAAAGTTCAAACGCAAATAATCCGCTCAGTTCTGCTGAAAAAGAAGGAGTACAATTTCAATTCAACATTATTATTTATATCACAGGAAAAATTAGAGAAATAATAACTCCGTTTAAAAAAACAGGGAAAGGTTCTATGTGCTTATACGAAACTGGCTGGATAGGGATGTGGCGACATCCGTATTATTAAAGGATAATTAATATGGATATCTTAAATAAAATCATCATTGCCCTTTTCTCTGCCATTCCATTCATGTTCGCTATTTCCCAAATTTGCTGGGGTTGCTAGTAGAGCAATAGTGTTAAAATAATCTTTTGAGTTTGAAACCCAAGGGGGCACTTTGTTGAACTTGTGAGTCAATGAGTCTTCTCTGCGTTATGGCGTCGGCCCAAAACACATGGGACACAATACTAGAGTCTGAGTTAAATTTATTTGGTATAAATGGAAACTGTTTTAATCTGGATAACTGGCGCTTTGGCCGGTGGATATGCGTTTAAGCTGTTATCGCTTCCAACTTCGGCTGGGTTCATTGTTGCTGGTTATGTTTTAGCGTTACTGGATTTCTCTAGGAATACAGACTATTTAACCTTACCCGCTGAGATCGGTGTAGGATTATTGCTTTTTTCTCTTGGTTTAAAGGTTAAGCCATCCTATTTCTATAATAAACATGTTATCCTCGTCTTTATTGCTCATAGTATCGGCGTCACATTATTTTTTTACTTCCTGTTACATTTAGATGTTGGGCTTGAAATTAAATTAGGCCTCTGTGTCGCGCTTAGTGTTTCTAGTACAATCGTGGCTTCTAAAGCACTGGAAACAAGGCGCGAGTTAAGCACATTTCATGGCAGAATTTCTGTAATAATTTTAGTCTTTCAGGATATTCTAGCCCTTGCGTTGTTACTATATAGTCAACCAAATAATTTAATGGTGGGATCTGCAGTATTATTACTGGTACCTTTTTCTATACCGTTGATTAAGAGTCTATTACGAACGCTTCATAATAATGAAGAGTTAGAATTACTCGCTGCTATAATAATTGCTGTGGTTTTAGGAATGACCCTTTTTAGCTCGTTGGGCCTAAGCGCTGAAATAGGAGCTCTAGTGATGGGGGTTCTATTATCCGGTTATGAATCGGCAGATAGATTAGCAAAACGAATTTGGAGCTTGAGAGAATTCTTGCTTCTAGCATTTTTTCTTGGGCTAGGTATGACGGTTCAATTGAATTATGAAATTTTGTTAAACAGTCTCATAATCTTAAGCCTTTTAATATTTAAATCTATTATTTTATTTTTTCTTCTGCTTGCATTCAAGTTACGGGCCTACACGGCATTTTTAATTTCTATATCCTTATCCACGTTTTCAGAGTTCGCATTGATTGTGGTATCGCACTGGAATAAGGCAGGTTTAATAAAAGACGAAATTTCAGCAGTCATCATTTGCACCACCTGCTTAAGTTTCATTCTGGGATCTATTTTAAATAAATATGTTCACGAGATATATGCACGATTAGAGCCATTCTTAATAAAGTTTGAGCGATCGACATATCACCCAGATGAGGAACCTCATACTTGCGGGGAAGCACAGGTAATGATTCTTGGTATGGGGCGCGTAGGGACTGCAATATTCGAAAACTTGATCAAGAATAATATCAAAGTGGTTGGGTTTGATGCCGATACAGAACTGGTTATTTCTCATCTTAGAGATGGCAAAAGAGTGACTTTTGCAGATGCCGAAGATCCTGGTTTTTGGTCGCAGCTTCGATTTGGGAAATTAACTACCATTATATTAGCCTTACCAGAATTTCATGCTCAAAATTGGTCAACGCAAAGAGCTCGAAAGAATGGCTTCCAAGGCAAAATAATTGTGCCAACAAGATCACAAGGAGATCCCGAAGTGCTCAAAATGTCTGGTGCTAATGAAATTTATGATGCTTACGAGGCGGCTGGTATAGGAGTTGCAGAAATCTTATTAAAAGAATGATAATAATTTATTTTCTATTGAAGGGGGATCTAGAAAGGTACTTGAGTCTATTAAAAAGTAGACATCAAAAACAGATTCTAGCACTTACAGGTTACTTTTATTGAGTAATAGATATGCAAGAGAACTAGACTTCAAAATGAAAATTGGGGAGCGAACGCTGGGCTTCTTTTAGTGCAGTGCTCCAACCCTCGGAGATTTTTAGATAATATGGATCATAAGATTCAAATCGTTTTTCCATACCTTTAGTAAGACTATCTCGTTCATAGATCTGTAAGTCAAGCGGCAGTCCAACAGACAGATTGGCTTTTAATGTTGAGTCAAATGAAACCATTAGTAATTTTACAGCATCCTCAAAAGTCATATTTCTGTCGAATGCCCGCACAAGTATGGGTCTACCATATTTAGTCTCTCCTGACTGGAAAAATGGGGTGTCCTCCGAAGCTTCAATGAAGTTACCTTCAGGATAGATTAAAAATAATCTTTGTTGACCGCCCTTTATTTGACCACCCAATATGATATTAGCACTAAAACTTGAGTCTCCAGATAGTCCGGTTGGTGAAGTATCCAATATTATCTCCCGCAAAGTATCTCCGATTAATTTTGCTGCCTGAAACATGGATGAGACTTTCAGTATTGATGGATCCCTATCTTCCGGTGTTTTGGATCGTTCATCTAATAGACTCACTAAACATTGAGTGGTCGCAAGGTTACCTGCTGTCATAATTGTGATTAGGCGTTCACCTGGCACAGTCCAAGAAAACATTTTTTGAAATACAGATAAGTTGTCAACACCCGAATTAGTTCTGGTGTCCGACATAAAAACTAGGCCGTTTTCAAGAAGAAGACCGACGCAATAGGTCATATAAGCCCCTTTACTAAAAAAAATTATTGCTCCACAAAAACATGCGTTTCTACCCTTTCATCGTTATCTCCATAACGAATCCCTCGGACTGGTGCGGCTTTTTGATAATCAAGTCCCACGGCAATTTTTATATAGCGTTCGTCTGGTGAAATACCGTTTGAAATATCAAATCCTATCCAACCAATAGAGTCTACAAAAGCCTCTGCCCAAGCGTGACTTGCCGATATACTTTTTGCTTCAGAGGAAAATAGGTGGCCGCTTACGTAGCGGGCGGGAAACCCCAATAGGCGGGCAGCGGAAATGAATATATGTGTGTGATCTTGACACACACCGAAACCAATATTCACTGCTTGTTCTGCTGTGGTGGTAGAATTGGTATGTCCTAGTTCATACCTCACCAAGTTTCTAATCTTAGCTGATAAGGAGTGAAGGGTTTCGATACTATTAGTTGAATGTGTTTCCCAGTTACGGGCTATAGTTCGAATTTTGGGACCGGCTAGTGTCAATGGTGTGGAGTTTTTATAATACCAAAGAGGGATAATACTCAAATGGGGTCCGACCACACCGTTATTTTCAGATGTTTCCACTTTACCTTTGGAAATTATTTCTAACTCTCTAGTGCCGGATAGTGTGTAAAGATCTACGTGGTTTCCGAGATTATCTGTAAAGTTAAATTGCTCATTCGCTCCATTAATGGAAACTTGCCATGAAACGGCCCTTTGTTGGTTATTCAAAAAAGGGCGCATACGGATTTGTTGCACTCCGTATCCAATTTCTTCTGAGTAAAAATAATTAGTTCTATGTTCTACGTTTAATAACATTTTAACCGTAAAATCCAAAGTTTGTTTCAATTTCTTTATTCAACGCTTCTGAATTCGATAAAAACGTAAGTAGATACTCATGTAAGCCGTCCAGAAGTATTTTGTCGATTGAAACATGCTGTAAACGTTTGAACATGGTGTCAGCTAAAGTTCTACAGCTGAACTCCCCTTGATAGGTTTGGGATAGGTAAAAGAGATTATTGTTGATTTTTTGCAAGCAGAAAGTCAATGATCGGGACATTCGCTCATCTAATATTAGAAAATTTGCAATTTGTTTTGAACTAATTTGGTTCCCGTGAAGCCACCTGTAAGCACGCAAGGCGGAAACAGACCGCAATATACTCTCCCATTGAACAAAATCTATAGATGAACCAACTTGACTGAGAGATGGCAAGAGTACGTAATACTTTACGTCCAATATTCGGGCTGTGCTATCAGCTCTCTCAATGAATGTACCTAGCCGGAGAAAATTATAAATATCATTTCTTAACATCGTGCCATCTAGAGCTGCTCTTACCAGCGCGTTTTGTTTACGAATGCCCGATAATACTTGAGGTAGAGCGTTCTCCGTTATCGGGCGACGCAACGAGCTATTTAATTCAAGCCAACATTCGTTAATAGCTTCCCAGGATTCCCGGGTCAGTGCTGTACGAACTATACGGGCGTTATTACGAGCCGTTTCTATTACTGATAATACACTTGATGGATTAGACTTTTCCCGAAGTAAAAAGTTAATTACTCTTGTAGATTCATACTCATCGTATAGTTCTAGGTAAGATGCTTTATTTCCCGTTGTGAGAATTATTGAGCCCCACTCACTTTTTGCATCATTAGAATTGGTTAGGGCTATACGAAAGGCTGCGTCAAGCAGACGAGTGGTAAATTCTATTCTTTCTAGGTAACGACACATCCAATAGAGACCTGCGGCGGTCTTACCCAACATTATACTCCCTCCAGCACCCAGGTGTCTTTAGTGCCACCACCTTGACTTGAATTAACAACTAGAGAGCCTTTTTTCAAAGCTACTCGGGTTAAGCCACCGGGTGTCACTTTGACTTCGGTTGGTGACATTAAGACAAAAGGTCGCAAATCGACATGGCGGGGCGCTAATCCTTTTTTCTCCATAATTGGAACAGTAGAGAGTGATAACGTCGGTTGTGCTATGTAATTAGAGGGATTTGCGCGCAATTTTCTGAGAAAAATGGCTCGTTCCTTTTTACTGGAGGTTGGTCCAATTAATAAACCGTACCCACCAGAACCGTGAACTTCTTTGATAACTAATTCTTCTATGTTATCGATAACATACTTAAGCGATAGCTCTTCTGAGCATCGCCATGTCTCAACATTTTCTAATATGGGAGTGGATCCAGTATAAAATTTTATTATTTCCGGCATGAACGAGTAAACAGCTTTATCATCAGCGATTCCGGTACCAGGAGCATTGGCAAGTGTGATAGCACCATTCCGATACACATCGAAGAGACCAGGAATACCAATAAGAGAATTTGGGTTAAAATTTAATGGGTCTAGAAAATTATCATCTATCCTTCGATAAATAACATCCACAGCTCGATATCCTTGGGTGGTCCTCATCATTATTTTTTTATCTATTATTTTTATGTCTGTACCTTCAATCAACTCTGCACCCATTTGATCCGCTAAAAAGGCGTGTTCAAAGTATGCAGAATTAAGAACACCGGGAGTCAAAACACCTATCACAGGCGTTGCTGTCGCCGATGCAGGTGCGCTTGCAATTAAAATCTGGAGCAACTGCTCTGGATAATTACTGACTGATTTAACTGGAATACGGGTAAAAAGTTCGGGAAACATATGAAGCATGGTTTCCCTGTTTTCGATCATATAAGACGCACCAGATGGCGTTCTCACATTATCTTCAAGAACGACAAATTTTTCGTCATTTACACGGATTAAATCAGTACCAGAAATATGTGTATATATACCGCCAGGGGGTTTAACTCCTATCATTTCTGGTAAAAAGGCGGCATTTTGGCTTATTAGTTCTTCAGGAATCCATCCGGCTCTTATAATTTCTTGATTGCCGTAAATATCACTCAAAAATGCATTAATGGCATTGGCTCTTTGTTTTAAACCAGTTTCTATTTTACGCCAGCGGAGTTCCGAAATAATTCTTGGAATGAAATCAAATGGAATTAGACGCTCTTCGCCATCTGATTCTCCATAAACATTAAATGTTATCCCAGTTTTTCTAAAAAATTTATCGAGTTCTTTGGGTTTTTTTCTTAATTGATAATGATTTTCGCTTTTAAACCATTCATAAAATTGCTCGTAAGGAACTCGGGGGCCCAAAGCCGTTTGCATCTCATCAAACACTTCAGAGTTTAAATGTTTATTATCAACAGACCCCATAATCTCCGTTATACAGCAATATCTGGGCCAGAACATTCAGACCGAGAGGACAAAAAAAACGTTGGATCTTTGTCAGTTTTACCTCAATTGTTGGTATTCGGTTTGCCCCAAGGCTTCATTAATTGTTCAAAAATTAGTACCTCGCCTATATTTTAAGCATTTTTCTCAAATTTCAGGTTGAAGAATTAACACACATTAATTAAATTGTGCATTAATTTTATCATCATCCATTAAAAGTTTAGCTATTACTGTGTGTCTTTGGCATTCTTTTATAGCAAAGAATAATAACATAGAAGGCTATAGTCGTTCCAAACCTTTGTAGCCGTCGATTAGCAGCATATGTGGTATTGTGAGTGCTGCCAGACCTATAAATGTTGCCCTAATTATGCCTATGTCAAAAGAGTTATTTGTAAAATGAAAAGCCCCTATAAGTATCGCTAATATGCTTGCTAAAACGGTAACTAGGAGAAGCACATAGTCATTATACTTTAAAGATCCAAGAGAGTTTAATAAATGAAGTATATGGCGAGAGGAATGAACTAAACAAAAATAAATCGCAAAACCCCATAATGGCGGCAGATATGCCAATACAATTGCTAATACAAGTATTTCCAGAAATTGGTATTTCAAAGTCTTTTTTCCTGAGATAAAGAAAATAATGCAACTCAAAAACCAGATTGGAAAAAGACTGGCAATGTGGTTTGCCAATAAGGTGTGTTCTTCAAAAATAAGTAATGAAAATAGGTTGGTTACATCAGTAGTATGAAAGGTCGCG
Organism: SAR116 cluster bacterium AG-447-C21; assembly: GCA_003212315.1. Lineage (GTDB taxonomy): Bacteria > Pseudomonadota > Alphaproteobacteria > Thalassobaculales > Thalassobaculaceae > UBA7326. The sequence goes on from QCQB01000036.1 coordinate 13,136, forward strand.
GGTATTATAATTGGTGTAGAGCCATAAATTAAGATTCGAAGATAGCGAAAGCGAAGATCTTTGGTCTTCTCCGTGTCCATTAGTCCAAAGTGGATTATGGAAATTAATAGAAAAGCAATTAAGCTAAAAAAGGGTATAAAAAACCAGGTTGCTATAATAAATGCGGCTATGATTATATAGGTTATTAAAAATAGAGTAAGCTGAAGATAGTTAGATCGAAATATTCTATGCGCAATTAGAATATCACCTGCTCCATGCGGCATCCCAGCAAGTAAAATTAAAAAAAGCGGTGCTAAAATTTCTGCGGTCAACTAAAGGTTCTCCTAATTGCTGCAATTGAGAACAAGGCTTTGGGTAATGCGGCAATAATCTTTGCCTTTGTTGAAGCCGGGCAGTATCCACTCATAAATTCAGCAAACTCATCACCCGTCAGACTTTCTAAAACTTTTGAAAAGATTTCGGGTGCTCTCTGAGGTGATTTTGATAAAACGTCCAAAAAGATTTTATCCATAAAGTCTTCGATTAAGCTTGACCCTTTATTTACTGTCATTTTACTCGGCGATGATCCAATTTTCAAAACTAATTCAGATATTTGAGACATAATTTGTGAAAACGCATAACCCGTCGAGGCACGCATCGCATTTGCACTTAAGCCGATTGGAACGCCAAAAGGAATTTGGGGGTATTTGTTAGTCAATGGAAGTGCCCCAGTTTCTTGGCTAACAACCTCCCAATTTGTTTTAGGAAAATTTTTTTGAACATAGTTAGAAATTTGTTGTTTATACCATGAATGCGGCAATATTTTTGTTGAATATACCGTTGACTCTATAAGTGCAGATTTTTTAGAAAATGGTAGTACATAGATAAAATGTATGCCGAAGGATTGGGGAACCCTAAAATCCATCAGAATCGCTGTTGAGTCATCAAATATTGGATCATCGGCTTGAATATTCAATCCAACAAAGTGCTGATACATTGCTCCATCAGAAACTAACGGTGGACGACTGTCATAGACATGATTGATTGCCAATTCACTACCATTAGAAAGACGCAGTGACTTTGTCCCGTTTTTTGTATTAGTTCCTGTTACAGCCTCTCTAAGAATCGTACCATTCGAGTTTTCGATCGCTTTCTGTAGATGGGATTCAAAGACTGCAGATGACAAACAAACATATTGGAAACTATTGCCAGTGCGAATGACTTCTCTATTCTGTGTTCGAATAGCCCAACTGGCCCACTTCTTTTTGATGAAGGGCCTAGGGAGTTTAAGACTATCACGACCGTTATCCCAGTATGACCATAGATGATCGTTTCGATTAGTTTGCTTATCAATGAGAACAATAGGTTCAGATTTCGACCCTATTAAATGATAACCTAGGGTAAGGCCGGCACAACCAGCACCAATGATCGCGGTTTGATAAGAATTATTGCTGGTGGTTACTGTTGACATGCAGAAACCTTTTTAATGGGATATGCAAGGTTGGGTCATGTTCAGGGAGTGTTTTTAAACGATTGAATAGCGCTGGTATTACTAAAAATGAATATATTAATTTTTCGAATATCCCGACCACCTGTCTGCCAGTCCACCATTGAGTTCCTTTTTTAACCAATTTTCTACCAATTTGCCGATAAATGATTGCGGCTATACCGATTGCTAAATGATTTCGTACAGGAAGGTATGATAAACCCAATAATCCAGAATCATAGTATTTTTCGGCAATGTGTAAAATTTGATTAATAGATGATTTTATGATCTCTCTGGTCAATAAATCATTATCAAATGCGCCAGCCAGTATCTCCTTTGACGGCATATCATTACAAAAAACACCGGGTATATATCGCCGATGGTTTTCTGCATCCTCTAAGACATCGCGCGCGATATTTGTAAGCTGCATAGCAATCCCTAGGTCAATCGCAAATGGAAAGGCTCGCTTACTCCTTGCATTTAAGATCGATGCCATCATCAAACCTACTGTTCCTGCGACTTGATATGCATATTGTATAAGTAACTCTTCATTATTTATACAGACGTCTTTTTGATCAGTAATTAAACCGTCTATTAAATCGTTAACCGTGGAAAGATTGAAATTCACTATTTTGTGCAATTTTTTGAACGATTCAATCCGTGGATCCTTATCATTGAGGTTTGAGGCAGAGTTGAGGCTATTTTTAATATCAAGAAGTTCACCTTGATTATCGTATTGTGTATCGTCTGCAATATCGTCCAAATATCTACAAAAAGCGTATAATCGGGTGGCTTTTTTTGCCGCTTCTTTCCCTAAGAAATAGCGGGCCCAGTGAAACGATTTGCCATGCCGTTCAAGCAATCTATCTGGGTTATGGTCATTTTCTATTGGAATTTCGATGTTAGTGCCCAATCGTCATTGATCCTTTAGTAATTGCTCAACAACTTTTGCCGAGCTTACAACACCGGGAAGGCCGGCGCCCGGATGTGTACCTGCACCAACAAAAAAAAGATTTTTAATCTTAGGATCCTGATTATGGTAACGAAACCAAGCAGACTGGGTTAAATTTGGTGCAATTGAAAATCCTGCACCATGAGCACATAAATATTTTTCTTTAAAAGTTTGAGGGGTCATCCAATATTCGGCAGTGATCTGATTTTCTAGATCGGGTAATATTGTTTCCCCTAATGCCTGAACAATTCTATCACGTAAAAGACTTCCTTCTTTATCCCAATTCAGCTGAGTCCTAAGGTTTGGGACGGGGCATAAAACATAGAAGCTGTCGCAGTTTTCTGGCGCAAAACGTTTATCGGTGGCAGTTGGTCTATGAACATATAATGAGAAGTCTTTTGTTAAGGTTCCCCGATCAAAAATATCTTTTAATAATTCCTTAAAACGCTCCGTAAGCCAGATGGTGTGATGGGCAACGTCGGGATATTGTTTTTTTGTTCCAAAGAATAATACATAAAGTCCCATGGAGTAATTTACAAATCGATCAGGCAGCCACTTCTTGAGACCCATAGAATAATTACTGCGTTTTCCAAGCAGTTTTTCATAGACAACCGGTGGGTCAGCATTACAAATCAAATAGTTGAAGCTCAAAGTGCTCCCATTTCCTAGTACAACACTTTCAGCCTCATCATCTGTGTATATTATTCGCTTTACTTCAGTTTGCGTGATAACTTTAATCGCTTGCCTTCTCATTAAGGCCTCGAGCTCCATTACCAGTTTTCCTGTCCCACCTTCGCAAAAATGAATTCCCCATTTCTTCTCAAGAAAATGGATTAGTGAATATATTGAAGTTGTTGAAAATGGGTTTCCTCCTACAAGTAGAGGATGAATTGAAAACGCCTGTTGCAGCAACGGGTGCCTGATATAACTTTTTACGAAAGCATTAACTGTCTTATCTGCTCGCAATCTAACGAGATTAGGAATTTGTCGTATCATTGACCAAATTGTCTGAAATGGAACATGCGCTAATTTTGAAAATCCAACGTTAAAAATTGCCTCGGAAGCTTTTATCAGGTTTTGATAGTTTTCTACGTCTGCGGGAGAGAATTTTTGAATCTCGGTTTTCATTCGCTCCATATCGTTACCATAATCAAACGTTTGCCCGTTATGGAACACATATCGATACCAGGGAGTTAATGGTAAAAATGTCAAATGTTCGTTTATATCTTCGTTAAATAACTCAAAAAGTTCGGTGAAAAGAAAAGGGGCGGTAATTACCGTTGGACCCATATCATGTTTAAAACCATCTATTTCCAGGACTTGCGCACGACCCCCTAGATTATCTAGCCTATCAATTAAAGTAACCTGAAACCCAAGAGCTCTGCACCTTAGAGCTGCCGCGATGCCACCGAAACCACCACCAACCACCAGGACTTTAAAATCACTTGGATTAGTCAAACTTAAATGCTCTCACTGTCACCTATGTTGCTGGAACACATCTTTTTAGACTCTCTTTCCAGATATGTCACCAAAGGTAGGAGGGCTTGCTGGAGGTTATGGGGTAATCTTGAACGATGAAATCGTGAGCACTCTAAATGTTGTTTGAGTTGTTTGACACAACTATTAATCGCACCGTTCTCATTTATTTGAGATGCCCAGTCTATATTTTCACTCTGGGGTTCACTATTCATCCAATTATCGAATTGGAGTCTATGACCATTCTTTAGTGTATCCCTAAAGGTTATAGATACAGCATTTGGTGCTCGCCGGTATAGATCATTAAACGCTTCGTCTGATCCGTCTTTACCAAGTGCATCCAATATATCATTTGAAATTTGATACCCAATACCAAGGGATTCGATACAACGTTTGATATCGTCAAAAAATTGATATTGGTTAGCCAGTACCAATGGACCTTCCACAGCAGCCGCGAGTAATGGGACAGTTTTACCATTGACAACATTGTCATAACCAACCCAGTCAAGAATCGGACCGCCTGAAAATTCCCTGGCTTGCCCAGAAGAAAGTTTAGCCATGACATTTGAAAGTAGAGTGATGATACTTGATGCGTCGCCTCTACATTCTTTGGCTGCCAGCGCGGCATGTTCGAAACTTTTTGCTACGAGCCAATCCCCGAAGCAAATAGCAAGAGGTGCTCCGAAGTTCGCAAAAATGGTTGGGTTATGTCTTCGTTGCGAGTCTTCATCACAAACGTCATCATGCACTAATGATGCGTTATGCATTAATTCAACGGACAAAGCCCAGTTTATGGCAGCATCCTCGTTGAGTTCTATGGCTGATGCAATTGCAAGGCTTGTAGTCCCCCGCAGCATTTTGCCAAAGTCTTTAAAGTGAAATCTGGCAACTTTATGAAGTGAGTGACCTTTTTCGGGCAACATAGATATTAAGTGATTTTTTAAAAGAGTCTTTAGGATATGCAAATGGCCGCTCGATTTATTCGAAGCCAGGTATTTTACTGAACTTTTATTTTCCAGCTTTATATTATTCACGAATAGCCTCTCCTAGTATTCCAGGCAATACTTCCAAGGAAGCATTGCCTGTTTTTTACTAAGATATAATTTATTTACTTTACTGGTCTATTTATTGGACTCAGGCGATGTTGCCGCTACCCAAATCACTACACCGAATGCAATTTTATTTATAAAATCAGCAAGGTTGTAGATGATATTAAGTGCTGCTGCGTCTCCGCCGCCGGCATAGCCCCAGACATAGCCAAGTGGGTAGATCGCCCATCCTATGGTAACGATCCATTTGAGGGCATTAAATGCTGTTTTTGATGCATTTGTTCCTTCACTTGCATTGATCTTACTAGCTTCACCAGCAAAGATTTCATAAAGGATATAAATCCAACCGGCCAATCCAATGATGAACCAAATCCACAACATATCACCATCCGCGCCGCCAACTTCGCCTAGATAACCCGCTATCAACATCACAAGGGATGCAATCATGAGCCTCCAGAATAATCCGGCAGCGACTGCTGCTACGGCAGCTAAAATGAGATAAAATTCAACTATTTGAAGAGGAACGGTTAACAGCCAATCAACGTATCGAAATACAATTGGTGATTCTCCAGTCCCAACCCAAACTTCACGCATATAGAAGTAGTGAATGGCGGCAATACCAGTAACCATGGCAGCTACTGTTAAAGAGGTTTTCCATTTTCCTACCGCCCTATCGCGTTCAACGTAAAAGAAATAAGTTGCAGCTACCATAGCTGCAGAAATAATCCAAAAAGTTACCCCAACGTAATCAGCTGGGTCTAACATTAATGATTTGTCCATTACTGCTTCCTCCTCTGGAAATGTGAACAAAATTGACCACTTGCGTAGTTCTACTCTAAGTGATTGCGAATACGATTGATTCGCATTCTCCTTTTTTTTTGCCAATTGTAAATATAAAATAGCTGATTCGCTGTATATTTGAAACTAATTGTTTAAAAACCGCACTAAATCTAAGGAAATAGGTAGTTTTCTTTAAAAAAAATGGCAAAAGCGAAGACAAAGTCCAAAAAAATTGGCCTTTACTGGCCAAAATTATTGGATTTATTTATAGCACAGTACGGGTGATATTTTAATTATTTGACGACAATTCTAATCCTTCTAGAGATAGCCCGTCTAATCGTGGCATTAAGTCTAGTAGATGTTTTGTATAGTTATGTTGGGGGTCGCCAAAAAGGAGCTCAGTTTCATTCAATTCGCAAAGCTCACCGTCTTTCATGACGCCTACTCGATCACACATCTGTCTAATAACCGGCAGATCATGACTAATAAAGAGTATTGTTAAACCCAGCTCTGCCTGCAAGTCTTTTAAAAGATTGAGTATTTGAGCTTGTATAGATACATCTAACGCGGAGGTGGGCTCATCGCATATTAAAAATCGTGGACGAGTTGCTAGAGCTCTTGCTATGGAAATCCGCTGCCGCTGACCTCCTGAGAACTCATGGGGATATTTTGTAGCGGCTTGAGACCCAAGGCCTACGTGTTCGAGTAGGTCTATTATAATATCGGAAGCCTCCAATTTAGAACTGGCCAGTTTGTGGAACCAGATTGGTTCTGCAACTATATCATGAACTCGCATTCGTGGGTTAAGGCTTGAGAAAGGGTCTTGAAAGATCATTTGCATCTGTCGGCGAAACGGATCCAATTCTTCCTGCCTCTTTAAAGCGGTTAAATTGGTACCAGAAAAAATGACCTCGCCTAATATTGGGCTGTATAGGCCACAGATAATTCGAGCTAAGGTCGACTTTCCCGACCCGGACTCCCCCACAAGACCAAAAACCTCACCTTCCTTGATATCTAGCGACACATTTTTTACTGCATCAAGGTAAATCCTATTTTTCTTCAATATAGCTGGTTTGGTAGTAAACCGCATTGTTATATTATTTAATTTTATAAGTGGGCCGTCGGCCGACTTAAAGTTCTTTCCTTGTCCAAGCCAGTGACGACTAATATCTATATCTTCCTTTTTCGTTTCTATATCTTCGATATATGTTACTTGAGGAAATCGGACTAATTTTACGTCTGGTCTTGGGACAGCTGATATTAAACTTTGTGTATATGGATGATCTGGATCACCTAGAATTTTAGAAGTATGTCCATGCTCAACCAAATTTCCATGGTACATGACGGCGACCCTGTCGGTAATATCAGCGATAACCCCCATATCGTGTGTAATAATAATCATACCAACATTTTTTTGCTTGCAGAGAACGCGCATTAGATCAAGAATTTGTGCTTGGATCGAAACATCAAGCGCTGTGGTGGGTTCATCAGCTATTATCAGTGTCGGTTCGGCGCATAAAGCAAGAGCAACTACTACTCTTTGTCTCATTCCCCCAGAAAACTGATGGGGATACTGTTTTACACGTATCTCTGGATCGGGGATGCCTACTTGTCCCAATAGTTCCATAGCTCTTTGTTTAGCTTTTTCTTCCCCAAGCTGCAGGTGCAGATCAATTGTTTCAACCAGCTGGGTCTCTATTGTTTGGAGTGGATTAAGGCTTGTTAATGGGTCTTGGAATATCATTCCAATTTTTTTACCGCGGATCTTTTGCTTGTCAGATTCTGGCAAATCATTGATACGTTGACCCTCTAAATATATTTCTCCATTAGTCATTATTCCTGGTGGTTCTAATAGTCCAATAAGTGCATTGCCTACAGTGGATTTACCTGCCCCAGATTCACCCACGATACCTAAAATGTCGCCACGATCGACAGATAAGGAAACATTATTGACAGCGGTTAACGTAGATTTTCGGCTAGGAAACTGAATTTCGAGGTTTTTAATTTCTAATAGTTTCACGATTCTACCTCAATTTTGGATTCAATGCATCGCGAAGCCAATCACCCAAGAGATTGACGGCCAGAACAAGTAATACTAATGCAATACCTGGAAATATTGTTATCCACCACTCACCAGAAAATAAAAAATCGTTTCCAACTCTAATCAATGTTCCTAAAGATGGCGTTGTTGGTGGTACTCCTACACCAAGAAAACTTAATGTTGCCTCTGTGATAATCGCAATAGCTAAATGAATAGTTGCAATAACGAGCACAGGCCCAGTGACATTAGGAAGAATATGCCTTAACAGGATTGTCCATTGCCGGATCCCAATGACCCTTGCCGCCTGCACATACTCTTTCCCTTTCTCTACAAGGGTTTGTCCTCTCACCGTTCGTGCATACTGCACCCAACCTGAGATACCAATCGCGAATACGAGTACATACAAAGCTACCTCATCATGTAGCTCTCGAGGCAATAGGCTTCGTGCCAATCCATCGATCAATAGCGCAATTAAAATCGCGGGGAAAGACAACTGTACATCTGCTACTCGCATAATAAATGCGTCTAATCGGCCTCCCACATATCCACTTATTAATCCCAGTCCAACACCAAGAATTAGAGAAAAAATCACTGAGACAAAACCGACAAATAGAGATATCCTAGATCCATAGATTATCGTTGATAATATATCTCTGCCTTGATCGTCAGTTCCTAAAAGAAATCTTGTTTCCCCATCAAAAAACCAGGCTGGTGGCAGGCTTGCATCCATAAGGTCTATGGAAGCTAGGTCAAAAGGGTCGTGTGGCGCAATGAACGGCGCAAAAATGGTCACAAAAAAGAATAGGAAGGTAACAATCGCTGACACCACTGTGACAGGAGATTTCTTAAAACTATACCAAATATCACTATCAGTAAAACGCTGATAATTAGCCTTTAAAATTTGTGTTTTAGAAATAATGCTCATTGGCCGTTCGCCAGCGCTTTATCTATACGAAGGCGAGGATCTACAACAAAATATAATATATCTACCACCATGTTAATGACTACGAAGAAAAACGCTATCAAAACTAGATAAGCAGCCATAACTGGTATGTCGACCTCTCCTATAGCTTGGATGAATAATAAACCCATCCCGGGCCATTGAAAAACGCTTTCAGTAATTATTGCAAAAGCGATTATTGACCCTAATTGAAGACCGGTTATTGTTATCACTGGAACAAGTGTGTTTTTTAATGCATGTCTAAAGTGAACAGATCTAGTTGGTAATCCTCGGGCTCTCGCAAATTTAACAAAATCTGCTCTTAACACTTCGAGCATCTCGGCGCGGACTAGTCGCATTATTAATGTCATTTGAAATAAGGCGAGGGTGATTGACGGCATAATCAATGATTTTAGTCCGGATGCTGTCAAGAAACCTGTAGACCACCAGCCAATTTCAATAATGTCCCCTCGACCAAAGGTCGGTAACCATCTAAGGATCACACCAAATAACAAAATAAGAAGTATCCCTATCAGAAACGTTGGTAGCGATACGCCGATTAATGAAATAGTCATAAAGGTGCGCGACAGAAAGCCATTTCGCCGCAGGGCAGTATAAACCCCCATAGGGATACCTATCACTAAAGCTAAGATGGCTGAAACTAACGCTAATTCTAAAGTAGCGGGTAGTCGTTCTGCTATCAGTTCTTTCACTGGTCTTCTATGCTGATAAGAAAAGCCAAACTCACCTACTGACGCATCAGCTACAAAACGATAAAATTGAAGGAAAAATGGATCATTTAAGCCGAGACGTTCTCGGAGTTCCGCTCTTTCCTCAAGAGTAGTATCCTGGCCCACCATATTGTTAATTGGGTCACCAACATATCGAAACAATGAGAAAGCAATCAACGCCACAGTCAACATCACGACGATTGATTGTAATAAGCGTTTGAGGATGAATGTAAACATACACGATTACTAACTGGTTATTTTACCGTTATAAAGAGAAAGGTTAGACAAGAATTCTGTATTTTTTGGAGTTCGTGAGCGCTACGGTTTTTAAGTCTTTTGATAAAAAAAGGGGGGAGAACGCGTTTCCCCCCCCCTTTTTTACTTTCAGTTCTTATTTATATAACG
>QCQB01000037.1 GCA_003212315.1 SAR116 cluster bacterium AG-447-C21
AATCCAAGCCTGAACCAATTGTCACGATAATTATTCATCGCCATATATGGTGCCATCTGTTCCTGCGCTACCGCTCTCGCTATTCCTTCATCCTCTGTTAGACAAATTTTCTGTTCAACGCACAGCCAGGCTTCGGGTCCCATGATCTTTCTGGCTTCTTTAGTATGATCGGGTGTGACACAATAGGGTAATGCACCTTTGGCACTCACTGATGCCAACTCCAACATTTTTGGACCAAGCGCGGCTAAAATAATCGCTCTATCATCAAATTTAATCGTTGGGTCTATTTGAGCAGACGCCATATCTTTCAGATATTGCCGCATGGTAGCCACAGGTTTTCCATAAGCGTGACCCCGAGCCCCTTCAACCAGAGGAACATGACTGACGCCAAGACCAAGGACAAATCGCCCACCATAAAGTCGATTTAAACTATCATACCCCTGCGCTGCAGTGACCGCATCTCGCGCATAAATATTAGCGATGCCACTCGCCACGATTAAATCCTGAGTATTAGAAAGAAGATATCCGGCTACAACCAATGCTTCGTAAGATAAAGACTCGGGATACCAAAGGGTCTTATAACCAAAATGTTCTACAGTCTCGGCTAATTCAGCAAGTTGATTTCTATCTAACACGTTCGTTCTAGCCCAGACCCCTAATCCGCTTGGCTTCCGCATCATCTTCTCCATGAAACACTAAATATTATTCTTGTTAAAAACTACTAATCTGGAAACATATTCTTCGATTAATTAATTACCCGTGAAATTTGGTTTTCGCTTCTCCCTAAAAGCAGCCCCACCTTCCTTTTGGTCATCACTGCTTCGAATAGCAAGTAATTCTCTCCTAGCTAGTGCGTGTAATTCAGATGGCCCTTTTGGGGTGACGTTATCTCTAACAAATCGTTTAATCATCCCCACAACCAATGGCGCACTATTTGCTAAAATACGAGCATACCTCATAGCTGCTTCAACCTGCTGTCCCACAGGAACAACCTCATTCACCATTCCAACTTCATACGCTCTTTGGGCATCAAAGTGTCTTCCTGTTAACATAAATTCCATCGCTATTTTGTGAGGCAAACGGGCCGCAGTACTTGCTATAAGACCACCACAAAAACCCATTTGGGCTTCCGGATAAAAGAAATCAGCATTTTCTGCCGCAATCGCTAAATCACAGAATTGAACGAGGCAGTAGGCTCCGCCCACACAATATCCAGCGACAGCTGCTATAACTGGCTTATCAATGATCACTCCAACACCAGGCATGCATTCCCATAAGTCCGGATCAGTCGGAGGGTCTTTAATATCGGCCCCCACAGAAAAAGCTTTGTCGCCTAAACTTGTTAATATCGCGCATTGGTCATCAGAGTCTCTATATTGAATAAATGCATCTCTCAAAGCAGCAACTAAATCATTTGATAATGCGTTCATTTTCTCAGGCCTGTTTATAGTAATCAGAGCTATCCGCTCATTTGATTCATAAGTAATCAACTCGCTCATTTTTTTGACCATTCTTGCAAGAGTGTTAATATTGATTTTTAGTGAACTTTCGATGCAATTCCAGAGCACCATTGAATCCCATGCTTTTGCTTTACAACATTGTTATTGTGAATTGAAACGCACAACCACTTTTTCACATTCATCATGTGGCTAATCTAAAATATCCAATAATAGATTCCAAACAGAGAGTTTTTTAGGTTAGTCTTACGATATTAAATCCTCAATAGAAGTTGCCGATATAAAAGTAACCTCCACACCGTTTCATGCTTCTATTGCAAATTCCATTTATTTTTGAAAAGGGTACTGAAAATGAATGTATTAAATCCAGATCAGTCTGCAGAGTCGTTGATTTCGCGCGCTAACAAAGTTCTACCGGCCGGTAGTTTTGGGAATATGCCTGGTGATATCGTGCTCGAACGAGGTAAAGCTGGAAGAGTCTGGGATATAAATGGAACCGAATATGTAGATTTTCTTCTTGGATCGGGGCCAATGTTTGTTGGTCATGCACATCCTGATGTGACTAAGGCAATAACGGAGCAAGCCCCCCAAGGAACGACCTTTTTTGCTAACAATCAATATGGAATAAAGCTGGCAGAGGAAATTTGTGAAGCGATGGCTTGTGCGGATCAACTACGTTTCGTAAGTTCAGGATCAGAGGCTACGCTTTACGCAATGCGTTTAGCTAGAGCATATAGAAAACGCGATAAAATATTGAAGTTTGAAGGTGGCTACCACGGAATGAGTGATTACTCATTAATGAGCCTGGCACCGACACGTCTCGCAAATTATCCACAGGCATTACCGGACTCGGCTGGCATTCCCAAACAGGTTTCCAACGAAGTAATTATTGCTCCATTTAACGATATAGAAACCGTTAAGAGCCTAATAAATGAATATCACGATGAATTAGGTGGCGTTATTGTAGAACCATTTCAACGGCTGATACCTCCGGCTCCTGGGTTTCTTGAAATGTTGAGAGAAATAACGCTAAAACATGAAATCCCATTAATATTTGACGAAATTGTTACCGGTTTTCGTTTTTCCTATGGAGGGGCCCAGGATTATTACGGGGTTACACCGGACTTGTGTACATTAGGAAAAATTATTGGCGGTGGGTTTCCTGTGGCAGCTGTTTGCGGTCAAAAGGAAATCATGAAGCATTTCGATAAAGCACTAGTCGGAGAGGAAAACTTCCTTCCTCAAATAGGAACACTTAGTGGTAATCCATTAGCTTCGGTTGCGGGATTAGCAACACTAAATATATTAAAACCTGCATCAAGTTATCAGAAAGTTTTTGAGACCGGACGGCAACTGATGGAAGGACTACGGGCAGCCCTGCAGGATAATGGGCACATAGCACAAATCACAGGAGAACCAGCACTTTTCGATGTCTTTTTTTCGGATAAGCAAATTAAAAATTACCGAGATGTATTGCAATCCGATACGGGAAAGTCGAAATCATTTAATCAACTCCTTCGAAAACAGAAAATTTTCAAGAGTGACAGTAAATTCTATGTTTCATTGGCCCACACCCAAGATGACATCGATTTAACTATTTCGGCAATGAACCATGCAGCTAAAGCACTCAAAGAACTTTAAAGTTCTGCCGTTACGCTATCTCTTAAAATAAAGAAAATGAACAGCGAATCTTTATAACATCTGGCCACCGTCCACGGCTATAGTTTCGCCAGTTATCCATGATGCAGCATCAGATCCTAAAAATACTGCTAGTTTCGCCACCTCATTTGGCTCTCCCAACCTGCCAAATGGTATTGAGTTCTGGATGCTCGCATACAAAGTTGGATTATTTTTTTTAGCATCATCCCAAGTGCCTCCAGGGAATTCTATAGATCCCGGGGCTATACAATTTACCCTTATATTTTTATTAGCTAATTGGAGAGCCTGGGTTTTTGTATATTGGATAACTGCGGCTTTAACGGCGCCATATGGTGGGGTTCGCAATGAGGAAGTGAGGCCTGAGATGGAAGAAGTATGAATTAACGCGCCACCACCTGCTTTTACGATATGGGGCACAGCCGCCCATGATCCGCGAACCAAGGCCATCAAATCAATATCCAACCCCACCTGCCAACCTTGCTCATCATCGGCACGGCCAAACCCCGAGGGATTATTAACCAGAATGTTTAAACCATCTAAAGCGGCAACCGCACTCTCAATATACTCCTGCAATGCGACAGGGTCCGAAACGTCGCAGGTTTTAGCATGCACCGTCCCTCCAGCTGTTTCTATTAATTCTCGGGCTTTATCTAGGTTCTCTTGGCCTCTAGCACATATTGATACAGCAGCACCCTCCTTAGCAAACTCTTGCGCTATGGCTAAACCAATTCCTTTGCTTCCACCTGTGACGATCACACATTTGCCTTTAAGTTTTAAGTCCATTTAAAGTTTCCAAGATGTAGTTAACAAATAAGATGATTTTATGCAGCCGGCTTTATATTTTTTATCAACTCAATAAAAGGCTGCGCCAAGTCCTCTAATTTCTTTGCCCCTACTCCATGAACTGTGGCAAATTCATCTTTTGTACGAGGTAATTTTAGCGTCATATCTTGAAGGGCTCTATCGGTGAAAACTACGTAAGGAGGTACTCTTCGAGCTCTAGCAAGTTTTGAGCGAAGCATTTTTAATTCTTTTAACAGATTTACGTCTAAACCGTTTAGGTCCGATTGTTCAAGTTTGATTGGGTCTTGTCGCCTCCCCTTTTTTTCCTCTATAGAGAGTTCTCTATATGCAAATTCTACTTCTCCAGAGTTCAAAGCATGTCCCAAGGCAGTAAGCTTCAGACTACCATATTCACGCACATCTAGTTCCAGAAAGCCACTTGCGACGAGTTGTCTAAGGATCGACTGCCATTCCCCCTTTTTCTTAGCGGTGCCCGCACCATAGCCGCTCAAAAATTCGTGCCTTAAACGTCCTATTTTTTCCGAGTTACTACCCCTTACAATATCTATGATATGACCGGCTCCGAATACTTCACCGGTTTCTAAAATAATATTCAGTAGTACCTTTCCTTCATTTGTACCGTCAATGAACAATGTCGGCTCTAGACAGACGTCACAATTTTTACAATCGTTCGTATGTTCACCGAAATAGGATAATAAGCTTCTGCGTCTGCAACTCGGGGCCTCACAATACCCAAGTAATGCTGTCAGTCTTTGATGCTCGCGTCTCCGTCTATCGTCCCCACCATCCTCTTGCTCTATAAAAACGCGCCTCATGCGAATGTCATCTAGTCCATATAGCATTAACACATCTGCGGGTTTACCATCGCGCCCAGCACGCCCAATTTCCTGATAGTAAGCTTCGATACTTGAAGGTAAGTCTGCGTGTAGAACGAACCTAATATCAGGTTTATCAATACCCATGCCAAAGGCTATTGTTGCTACCATTACCACGCCCTCTTGTGTCATAAACCGGTCCTGGTTTTTTTCTCTTTCAGACTTTTCCATTCCAGCATGGTACGAGATCGCTTCATAACCGTTTTCAATCAGAAAAGCCGTTGTTTCATCAGTTTTTTTCCGGGACAAACAATAGATTATACCGCTTTCCCCCTTCTTAGCTCGCAAGAAAGACAGCATTTGCCCGCGCCAATCCTGTTTTCCAGCCACCTGGAGTTTGATATTAGGCCTGTCAAAACCTGTTACAAAAACCGCCGCTTCTTTATTGAATAGTTGATCAACTATATCCTCACGTGTGACTTTA
This sequence comes from SAR116 cluster bacterium AG-447-C21, assembly GCA_003212315.1. Classification (GTDB taxonomy): domain Bacteria; phylum Pseudomonadota; class Alphaproteobacteria; order Thalassobaculales; family Thalassobaculaceae; genus UBA7326. The sequence goes on from QCQB01000037.1 coordinate 5,220, forward strand.
TCAGCTGTCGCTGTTAATGCGGCTATCGGAGTTCCGGGAAACAAAGTGTTCAAACGTGTAAGCTGCTCATACTCAGGCCGAAAAGAAGGTCCCCATTGGGAAATACAATGAGCCTCATCTATTGCAAAAAGTTTAACTGGAAGTTGTCTTAAAGCAACAAGCATTCTCTCACTCATGAGGCGCTCAGGAGCCATGTACAAAATCGGTGTAATACCCGCCTTAACTTTTTTCCATGATGCTATGTTGTCATTCCTATCACGCCCCGAATTTATCGTTTCTGCTGCAACGCCATTAAGTCGCAACGCGGCTACTTGATCCTGCATGAGTGCAACAAGCGGTGATACCACTATTGTTAGTCCTCCAAGCATAAGGGATGGTATCTGAAAACATAGTGATTTTCCCGAACCCGTCGGCATTACGGCAAGCGTATTTTTGCCAGCTAATAAACTGTCTACAACTTGCTCCTGACCAGTTCTGAAACTCTGGAATCCGTAAACATTCTTCAAGATTGATAGTTTTTGGCTCCCAAAATCAACAGAATACATTCGAAAAAACCCAGTTCACTAAATAAACAATCACGTCTTTCAACAATTAAAGTGATTCGGCTTAATTAGCACGCGGCATTCTATTCCAAACATCAAGTGCGGCTATTTTGTATGCCTCCGCGAGTGTTGGGTAGTTAAATGTATTTTCAACAAAATATTCAACAGGGCCATTCAAATTCAAGACGGCTTGGCCGATATGTATTAGCTCTGTTGCACCCTCGCCGATTATATGCACCCCTAGAAGCTTGCGAGTTTCCAGGGAAACTATCATTTTCATCATACCTGAGTCTAATCCCATGATATGGCCCCTTGAGGTCTCTCTAAACCGTGCTATGCCTACTTCGTAGGGGATCCTTGCGGTTTGAGCTTCCTCTTCCGTCATGCCAACAGTGGAAATTTCAGGAACCGAATAAATCCCATACGGAAAAAATTCTGGTGGTGCATAACCCAACTGGTTAAATGCATGGCAAGCAGCTATTCGCCCCTGTTCCATAGACGTCGACGCTAAGCTTGGAAAACCAATTATATCGCCTACTGCATAAATATTTGCGACATCTGTTTGAAATGTTTTACCATCGACGGACAACCTTCCTCTATCGTCGGGAACTATTCCCACATCCTCAAGACCAAGTTCCCCAGTTGAACCATAACGACCCGCAGCGAAAAGAACCATATCGCTGCGAACTAATCTTCCACTCTTCAAAGTAATTTTACATCGTCCATTTTTAACTCGGGTTATTTCCTCTATTGCGGTTCCCAAACGTAAGACGACCCCTCTATCACGCAACTCATGCAAAAGTGTCGCTATTATCTCTTGATCAACAAAATCTAGAATAGTCTCTCTGGATTCTATTAGTGTTACAGGAATGTCTAAAGCACTAAAAATCGTCGCATATTCGACACCTATTACGCCTCCTCCAATAACAGCTATACTTTTAGGTGCTCGTTTCATATTTAAGATTTCGTCGCTGTCAAAAATCGAAACTCCATCAAACGGAATAAACTCTGGTCTGTATGGTTGGGATCCTGTTGCTATTATAAATTTGTCTGATGAAAGAACTAATTCTCCATCGTCGCCTAAAGTAACCTTTAAAGTATAGGGATCTTGAAAGCGCGCCATCCCGTGAAGGGTCTGAACACTGTTTCTAGCAAACTGATGTTCGAGAACCTCGACTTCATGATCAAGTGTCATATGAAGACGTTTTTTTAAATCATCCGCGGTTATATTCTGCTTCACTCGATACGAGCGACCATAAAATTCACGCTCGCGCCATCCAGATAAATTTAATGAAGTTTCCCGCAATGTCTTACTGGGTATAGTCCCTGAGTGAACAGAGACACCGCCTACACGTTTTCCCCTTTCCACAACAAGAACGCTTTTGCCAAATTTTGCGGCTTGAATTGCTGCGCGCCGCCCGCCCGGACCACTTCCTATCACAATGAGGTCATAACGATCTTTATAAGTCATCAGATTAGCCAAACATAAAACAAATCAACAAGACACTATCACAGGCTGCTATTATCCGTCTTTCCTAAGACTTCAAATGTCCTCTCAGTTTCATCTAATTTACACGCCATAATGAACTATTTTCAAAAAATTTGATAGTAATTACGACTGATGCGAATGTTGACGGAATCAAAAACCGTTAATTTTCTCTAGATATCCGATATATTGTATTTTTGAACGCAAAGTTTGATATCAGATCATCACTATGGTTTATAGGAATGATGAACCTATAAAAGTGCCAAAGGAGGCAGGCTCATGGAAGCTGACTCATATGATTTTATAATAGTCGGGGCGGGATCAGCCGGGTCTGTGCTCGCCAATAGGTTAACAGAAAAAAGCCAATGGCGTGTTCTTCTAGTCGAGGCAGGGGCTAAAAGTCATCCATATTCGCGAATACCCGCTAGTTTTGGTCTTCTGATTGATCATCCTACAGCTAATTGGAGATATAGTTCACAACCTGAAGAGGGAACCGCCAACAGGCGAATACCTGTTCCACGTGGCAAGTTACTAGGGGGTTCAAGCTCAATAAACGGCCTGGTTTTTGTTCGAGGGCAGCAATTAGATTACGACACCTGGGGACAACTGGGAAATAGAGGCTGGAGTTATGATGATGTTTTACCAACATTCAAAAAAATGGAACATTACGAACATGGTTCAAATGAACTCCGGTCTCAAGGCGGTCCGCTAAGAGTAAGCGAGGCGACAGACGAAGGTCCACTTTATGACGCCATTAGAGAAGCAGCTAATGAATTGGGCATACCCCATAATCCCGATTACAATGGAGCATCACAGGAAGGTATAGTTAGGACACAAACCACTATCAGCAACGGGGTTAGGATGAGCACGGCCCGATGTTATCTGAAACCAGTAGAGAAGCGAAAGAACCTCCGCATTGAAACAGGCGCGCATACTCAACGAGTTTTAATTGAAGGGTCAAAATGTACAGGCATCGAGTATAAAAGTAATGGTAAGCTTGTTCGCGCCAACGCCTCTAGAGAGGTTATTATTTGCACAGGAGGCGTTGCTTCACCCCAGCTAATGGAATTATCGGGGATCGGACAACCAGACCTTCTCAAATCTCACGGCATTGAGGTTAAACATGAACTAACGGGTGTCGGCGAACACTTGAGGGATCATATCAATGCACCAATCAAATTTCATATGAAGCGGGGAGATCTCTCGTATAATAAACGGATGCAAGGGCTGGGACCTGCATGGCAAGTGCTGCGTTATGTATTTCAAAAGCGCGGTTTTATGAGTTTACCTTCTGCACCAATGCTGGCATTTCTCAAGACTCGGGACGATATGGAAACACCTGATGTTCAAATGCATATCGTTCCTTACGCGGTTAAGAACTATAAAAAACGTCTACTGCACGATTTTCCGGGTATTACTATGGCTGTTTACCAGTTAAGACCAGAAAGCTTGGGATCTATTCATATACGATCGCCACTAGCGAGTGAACAACCAGCGATAAATTTCAACTTTTTATCCGACCAGATAGATCGCGATGCAATGCTTGGAGGTGTAAGAAAGATTAGACAGATTATGGATACCGAAGCCATGAAAAAAGTTCGGGGTGACGAATTCTTGCCTGGTCGGGAACTCGAGAGTGGCGATGAAATTTTGGATTATATACGAAATACGGCAGAAACCGCATACCACCCAATTGGCACATGTCGCATGGGCCAAGGTCCGGGAGCCGTTGTCGACGATCGATTACGTGTCCATGGTCTATCGGGGCTCCGCATTGCCGATGGGTCGATCATGCCTACGATGGTATCAGGAAATACAAATGCCGCTTGTATCATGATTGGCGAGAAGGCATCTGACATGATTAAGCAAGATAATTCTTAAGCCATCATAAGGTCTAGTCTTGTAAGATAGTTTGTTCGAGAATCTCAAGCGATTTTGCTGCAAATAACCACATATTTTCCTCTCGATCGGAAAGGCCAGTCTCCAGCGTAATAACCTGCTCAACAGGACCTGATATAGCGATACACGTATGCCCAGCGGCATCGCCATATCGATTTCCCTTAGGACCTGCCGCACCTGTTTCTGAAAGACCCCAATAGGTACCTAAACGTGCGCGAATTGTCTTCGCAGCCAGCGACGCATAGGGTTCACTAGACGATCGAACACCAGGATGATCTTTGAAATCAATCTCCAAAAGTGTCTCACGGGCACGATGCGTATATATCACACCTCCTCCCATGAAATAAGTCGAGGCGCCAGGTATAGACAGAAGAGACGCAGAAATTAGACCACCAGAGGATGACTCAGAAACAGCGAGTGTTTGTCTCCTCTCTATAAGTAATTCTCCCACTTTTTCAGCTAAAGAAGTGAGTTTTTTCATGTTACCTCCTGATTGTTGTTGTTTATATATTCTCTTGAGAATTGATTTACAATTACGCAATCGCTTGCTCAAGATCACCAATTAAATCATCGACATTTTCGATTCCAACTGAGAAACGAAGAAGATCATCAGGCACCAAAGTACCTTCTCCCTCTATTGAAGCTCGGTGTTCAACTAAACTCTCCACTCCACCAAATGATGTCGCCCTTTTAAAAATTTTTAACTTAGCGGCTATTTCAACTGCCCTTAGTTGACCTCCCTTAAATCGAATAGATAACATTCCACCAAAGCCGCCCTCCATTTGTTTATTAGCAATATCATGAGTTAAAGTATTATCGAGGCCCGGATATAATACCTCTATGATTTTACTGTTTGAGTCAAAATGTTTGGCTATCGCCATCGCACTTTTGCTAGATTGCCTGACACGTAAGTCCAACGTTCTGATACCACGAAGTAATAACCATGCATCGGAAGGACTGAGTATTTTGCCATGAGATGACCTAATGTCTCTTACTTGCTTCCACCATTCATCATCATGGGCCGTAATAAGTACTCCTGCTGTCACATCACCGTGACCATTGAGATATTTTGTTGCAGAATGCATAACCACGTCAGCCCCTAATTCGATTGGTCTGGTTAAGATGGGGGTTGCTATAGTTGAGTCGACACATAAACGAGCACCTGATCCTTTTACTATTTTTGCTACTTCAGCTATATCAACACAAGAGAATGTCGGATTAGCTGGCGTTTCTATCCAGACAAGTTTTGTTTCCCCTGGTCGTATTAATTTTTTCAAACTGGTTGTATCTTCAGGATCGAATAAATCAACGGATATACCCCATTGATTGGCAAATCCTATCAGCCATTTTTTTATGGCCCAATACATCACTGACTGCGCTACCACATGATCGCCACTCTTCAGCGTCATAAACGTTGCCGTTGCAGCAGACATCCCAGATGCCAGAACAATCGCATCTTTTCCAGTTTCCAACTCTGCTAATAGCCGTTCTAACTGTTTAGAAGTTGGGTTAGCATTTCTAGAATAAATGAACCCATTACTATATGAATTATCAGGATCACGTTCATAGGTGACAGAGTTATAAATAGGTGGAATTAGAGCAGAAGTTTTTTTATCCACCCAACCAAGTGCCTGCGCCAATAATGTCTGCGGACTTAGATTTTTATCTTTGGACAAGTATTATCTCCCTACTGTCACGAGTTAAGTTCTAAAACATAGACGTTATTTTCTTTTAATCGAGCAATTTAAACGTCATTATTTATTCCAATATGGAAATAATGCGTGGCGTGTTAGCTTATTAATATCGGATGATGGCATGGATACATTTACCGCAATGAAAGTATACTGTGCAGTCGTAGAGAACGATAGTCTCGCTGGCGCAGCTCGAATGTTAAACGTGTCACCCTCGGTAGTCAGCAAGCAACTTTCAGCCTTGGAGGATAAGCTTGGCGTGCGCCTTCTTAACAGAACAACCAGGCGTGTCAGCGTTACAGAAGAAGGCACTGCATATTACGAGCGATGTAAAAGAATTATCGCAGATGTCGCAGAGGCGGAGATCGCTATATCAAGCACTCATGCAGCGCCAAGAGGTCTTTTAAAAATCACAGCTCCAGTCACTTTTGCCCATCGGCACATAACACCTCATCTGCCAAAATTTCTAGATGAGTTCCCAAAGGTTGAAGTTCAGGTGCAGGTAGTCGATAGAATTGTCGATCTAGTTGACGAAGGTATCGATCTAGCTATACGGATATCACAATTGAAAGACTCAAGCCTTATAGCACGCCGCTTAGCACCAAACCGCCGATACATTGCAGCATCACCCGAGTATTTAGAAAAAAACGGGATCCCCAGGTCTATAGAAGATCTAAAAGACCATAGACTTATTACCTGGCCGCCTGGCAATCAATTAAATGATTGGCATTTTCTCGCCGATGGGGCTGAAAAAGTTATGAAGGCTAAAGGGTCTATAACAGTAAGCGATGGCGACGGCATCTTGGCAGCACTCCTCGCTGGAGGCGGTTTGGGAATGACCCAAGAATTTATAGCAGGCCCTTATGTAAAAGAGAAAAAACTTGTCCCGCTACTCGAGGATATTGTTCGGGAAGACCTTCCTATATATGCGGTTTACCCATCTAGCCGACACTTATCGCCCAAAGTGCGGGCTTTCGTTGATTTTTTAGTAAAAATATACGGTCCTACACCCTATTGGACGAATCACTAATTGATCGTGTCTTTATCTACGCACCTATATAGGCGACGGCCTCAATCTCTACTTTCATTCTCGGATCTACGAGCCCAGTCACCTCAACCAAGGTTGACGCCGGTTTGTGTTCACCAAAATATTTTATTCTAGCCGGATTTATTAATTCTCTCTCGCTTATATCAGTCATGAATACTTGAACCTTTACAACCTGACTGGAATTTCCACCCGCAGCCGTCAAGGCTTTGTCCAGTGCTGCCATCGCGAGATCAAATTGTTCAACTGTACTTTCCGGAATCGACTTATCATCTGCAACTCCTGTCATCCCCGAAAGCCAAATCGTATCACCAGCTTGCACAACATGGCAAAAATGACTAACAGGTTCTCTCATTCCAGGTACCATATGACGTTTAATAGACATATTCCTCTCCTCTTCAGTATTCTTCAGGCATTTAAATAAGCGACAGCTTCGATTTCTACTTTCATTCTTGGGTCCACAAGGGCAGACACCTCGACTAAAGTAGAGGCTGGCCTATTGTCTCCAAAATATTCGATCCGGGCAGGATTAATTAATTCGCGTTCCTTAATATCCGTCATAAAAACTTGCACTTTAATGATTTGGTTCGGCAAGCCACCCGCGTGCCTCAAACAATTATCGATTGTTTTGAGTGCTATATCAAATTGTGCAACAGTATCATTTGGTATTGATCCATCTGCAGCAACTCCAACCATGCCAGATAACCAAATATGACGGCCGGCCCTGACGGCATGACAATAATGGCTGACTGGATCCATTTCGCCCGGGACCATGAAACGTTCGATGCCCATGCCCAACTCCTCTCAAAATATCACTTAAGATTATCCATTAACGACCAAAGATCAAATTATTCCTCACGCATGATAAACCAATTAGGGCTTTCGTTTTGAATAGAGTTGCCTAAAAAAGGACTTAGCTTTTTTAAAAATGTTTAGTGTAGAAGCTCCAAATCTCGCCCTAAAATTTGGTAGCTGGTCACTCAACTCTATGAATTTTTCGTTGAGGCACGATCTAACGGTTTGCTCACCTGCAGCAAGCCGTTCACCCAAATCCTCAGCGGCTCTCAAGCGTCTTTCCAAAGCTACCCATATAGGTCCTAACATCAAGCTAAGTGCAATGACTGCAACCGCAATTTTATAACCATCAGTATCTATAGCCCCCACAGTCAAGCCAACGCTTGCTATAACAAATGCGAATTCACCAATCTGGCCCAGCGTAACCCCTGCAATGACAGACTGTTCCCATGGCTGCCCCGAGATCCGCAATGCAATTATGTTTATAAGTCCTTTTGCAACGGTAGCCAAAATAAAGACAACCAATAGAGTTCCCAGTTGCTCAAAGAAAAATTTAATGTCAATCAACAGGCCGACAGACAAGAAAAATACAACTAGTAATACACTTTGTATCGGACGGGTGCCTCTCAAAACGATTTGTCGCTCCGAAGAGTTGCCTACGACCAAGCCTGCTAAAAAACCGCCAAATGCCGTCGATAATCCCATAAGACCCGATGCTGTAGCACAAACACCACAAAATGCCAGAGCAGCGATGGGAACTACCTCCCGGTCAACGCCAAAAGCCGACCGAAGAGGTAAGCGCATACGCTCACGCCTCGATAAAAATTTGATCAATCCAGCAACTATTGCTAAGGCAATCGCTGTTCGCCATACTATAGAATAGTCAAATGATGTATTAGGATTAAGCGCCTCAATTATTAAAAGCATTGCAACGACGGCAAGGTCCTGAGCTATTAAAACACCTACTGTAATTCTGCCAAATTGAGTCCTTAATTCTCCAATATCGTCTAATACCTTTACTGTTACGGCTGTGCTTGAAACGGCTAAGACGAACCCAAGAAGAATTCCTTGCTGGGTTGTCCATGCCATCACCCAACCCATGGTTGATGTTATAAATACAGAGAGAACGATCTGAATGAAAACCACTAAAAAGGCTATTTTATAAACCGTCTTGAAGGCTCTTAAACTTAGCTCCATTCCAATCAAAAACAGCAAGAGTAATACACCAAGTTCTGCCAGTGTCTTGGCCGCATCGGTCTCTTCTATGATCCCAAAACCTGAAGGCCCAAGGATCATGCCAGCCAGAATATATCCCACTATTGCGGGCTGTTTAAACCTCATTAATAGCAGACCGCAAAGTAATGCCACAGAAAAGACGATAGCAATCGCGGTTAAATTTGGATCAACGTGCAACTTTAACTTTCTTTATATTCAGAAAAACAACGAATGGCCTAATCCTTTTAATAGTAGATCACAATTTTGACTCGCGCCAAGCTTCCGATGGTAGCGGTGGATCCGGCTTATAACTCGCTGCTAAAATTGCCTGGATCGCACAATATTCATCTTTATCTGAGGTATCGCCGCTGACGCCAACAGCTCCTATGGTTTCATTATTTCCATCATTAATTAGCACTCCACCTGGCACTGGTACAAACCTTCCCATCGATACCGCCGCGAGTGCACTCTGAAAGGAGGGCCTATCCGATAATCTATCTCTTATAAGTTTACTAGGCATTCCCATTCCCAATGCCCCCCAAGCTTTGCCAATAGCAATATCACAACGCATTATTCCAGCGCCATCTTGCCGTTTCACAACAACCGGATGTCCTCCATTATCTAATACCGCCACTGCGAGGGGATGCATTTCTTCGATCAAACCAAGTTGCAAAGCTTGATCAACTATCTTATCCGCAACTTCGAGCGAGAGGAGTGTTTTAATTTGCATTTTGGCGCTCCCTACTAGGGCATTAGTGGTTTTGGCTTACATGTTACCCCAATTTATCCTTTAATAAGTTATTCACCAGCTTGGGGTTAGCTTTACCTTGACTCTTTTTCATTACTTGGCCCACGAAAAAACCAAATAATTTATCTTTACCATTTCTGAATTCAGCCACCTTGGATGCATTATCAGAAATAACCGACTCTACTAATTCTAATATCGCTCCAGCATCAGAGATCTGGGTAAGTCCCTTTCTTTCCACAATATCCAGGGCGTCTTCACCACTTTCAAACATATCGACAAAAACATCTTTTGCTATCCTGCCTGAGATAGTCCCATCACTAATGAGTTCTATTAAACGTCCCAGTGATTCAGCTGTAATTGGGCTTTCGGCAAGGCTTAAACCCTCTTTATTTAGCGCCCCAAATAGCTCTGTCCCCAACCAATTCGCTGATAATTTTTTATCACGACCGGCTGCCATTTCTTCGTAAAATTCTGCCGTTTCTCGCTCCTCTACCAGCAGTGTTGCATCCGCTTCCGACAACTCATATTCCTCTATAAATCGAGTTCTTTTGGCGTCCGGTAACTCAGGCATATCGCTGGCGATAGCTTGGACTAGGGCATCATCAAATTTCAACGGCAGAAGATCCGGATCAGGGAAATATCTATAATCATGGGCCTCCTCTTTTGATCTCATAGAACGCGTCTCCCCTCTATTAGGGTCAAAAAGCCTCGTTTCCTGATTAATTAAATGACCATCCTCTATAATTTCAATTTGGCGTCGCGCCTCATATTCTATAGCCTGTTGGACAAATCGAATTGAATTAACATTCTTTATTTCACAGCGAGTTCCAAGTTCCTCACCTGGCTTTCGAACAGAGACATTCACATCACAGCGAAGAGATCCCTCTTGCATATTTCCATCGCAAGTTCCCAAATAGCGGACTATCGATCTCAATTTTTTCAGGTATGCTCCAGCTTCCTCTCCTGACCTAATATCCGGCTTTGAAACAATTTCCATTAAAGCAACACCTGACCGGTTCAGATCAATAAAGCTCCTTGATGGATGTTGATCGTGTATAGACTTTCCGGCATCTTGCTCTAAGTGTAGCCTCTCAATTCCTATTTTTTTAGCACCGTCGCTGACCTCAATTTCCAAAAAACCTTCACCCACAATCGGCTGCTTGAATTGACTAATTTGATACCCTTGCGGCAAATCGGGGTAGAAATAATTCTTACGGTCAAAAACGCTAAAAAGATTAATCTTGGCATTAATACCCAAGCCAGTCTTAATCGCTTGTCGAACACATTCTTTGTTTATTACTGGCAACATGCCGGGCATAGCAGCATCTACCAGAGAGACTTGGCTATTAGGCTCTGCACCAAATTTTGTAGCCGCGCTGGAAAATAGCTTTGCTTCTGAACTAACTTGTGCATGAACCTCCAGACCAATAACAATCTCCCACTCGCCCGTCTCTCCTTTTAAAAGTTGTACCATTTTAGGCTCCTCCCGCAGGACGAGACTTAAAGCCTGCCATTCCTTCTAAGGCTCCCCCAACTCGAAGGACTAATTCCTCGTCAAACATTTTACCAATGATTTGCAATCCTAATGGCAACTTGTTTTTTGACAATCCAACAGGCACCGAAATAGCCGGCACTCCAGCTAAGCTAGCAGGCACAGTAAAAATATCGTTCAGATACATTTTTATTGGATCATCGTCATTCTCTCCAATAGCAAATGCATCGGATGGTGCCGTGGGGGTTAATAAAACATCAACATTGTCAAATACCAAATCAAAATCCTGTTTGATAAGGGATCTTACCCGCTGAGCTTTTAGGTAATAGGCATCATAATACCCAGCAGAGAGAACATAGGTACCGATCAATATTCGTCGCTTAACCTCGGCACCAAAACCAACGCTACGTGTTTTTTCATACATGTCGTCTAGGTTATCACCTTCTATTCGTAGTCCGTATCGAACACCATCATATCGAGCCAAATTAGACGACGCTTCGGCAGGTGCAATTATGTAATACGTTGGAAGGGCAAATTTCGTGTGTGGCATACTTACATCTACGATTGTTGCTCCGGCGGTGCGGAGCATTTCTATTCCAGTTTCCAATAGCTTTTCTATTTCTGAGGGCATCCCATCCAACAAATACTCTCTTGGCACTCCAATTCGAAGCCCGCGCACATCGTTGGTTAACGCACTCTCAAAATCGGGCACTTGTAGGTTCGCAGAAGTAGAATCTTTTGGATCATGCCCCGCCATGGCTTTTAGCATAATAGCTGCATCACGCACGGTTCTGGTTAATGGTCCAGCCTGATCTAACGAAGACGCGAAAGCTATGGTCCCCCAACGAGAACAACGCCCATAGGTTGGTTTGAGCCCCACAATACCGCAAAAACTACCCGGTTGCCTTATGGAGCCTCCGGTGTCTGTTCCAGTGGCAGCAAGCGCAAGTCGAGACGCAACGGCTGAGGCTGACCCTCCAGATGATCCACCAGGCACAAGAGGACTCTTTTGTCTATCATCACTCCGCCAAGGGTTTTCGACAGCCCCAAAATAGCTCGTCGTGTTCGCTGATCCCATCGCAAATTCGTCCATGTTACACTTACCAAGCATAACTGCGCCATGTTCCCACAAATTTTCTGTTACGCTAGACTCGTAAGTTGGAATGAAACCGTTAAGAATATGCGATCCCGCGGTTGTTAGAACGCCATCGGTACAAAAAAGGTCTTTTATTGCAATCGGAATACCGTCCAACGGCAAGGCATCGCCCGAGTTAATACGGTGATCCGACTTACTGGCCATATCCAGTGCCTTTTCGGGAGTACTGGTAATGTAGCAATTTAGATGGTCATTCGAGCTCATTACGCTGAGGTAGGTCTCTGTTAGTTCTACCGCTGAAACTTCTTTTTTTTGCAAAGCGCTTCTAGCAGACGCCAAATCTAGATCTAAAATACTGCTCATTATTCCACGACCTTTGGTACAGTAAAAAAATTAGATGCCCTATCCGGAGCGTTGCTTAGTACTCGGTCTGGATAGTTCCCATCTGTTACCTCGTCCATTCTTTCTGGTAAAGAATGGCCGGTAACACTCGCAAGAGGCTCAATATTCGAAACATCGACTTCGTCAAGTTGCTCAATCCAAGTGAAAATTTTATTCAGTTCTTCAGCGGTCTTTTCGAGCTGCTCATCATCCAGTCGAAGACGCGCCAGTTGAGCTACCCGTTTTACTGTCCCTTTATCCAATGACATCCATTAAGCCTTTTTTTAGATTGGTTAAAAGTATAAAGTTTCTGCAACTGCTTTATACTCGGTTTATTTAACGAAAACTATGCCTCTGGCGCAATGCGTACAAATATATTTTGTTCAAACATTGTTTCATTAAAAAGGTCATAACCAATGGCAACTGACAAACTAAATTTTTGTAGTCCGAACCAATTGGCTGAAAATATGAAAGAAAGTATGCGATTACTTGGTGTCGACCTGGGGAGTAAAACAATTGGATTAGCCGTATCCGATCCATCACTGAAAATTGCTAGCCCAATTACTACCTTAAAACGCTCCAAAATGAGCAGCAATGCAACAGAGTTTTCAAAGATTATAAAAGATTACCATATCGGCGGAATAGTGGTAGGGCTACCTATCAACATGGACGGAACAGAGGGCCCTAGAGTTCAAGCAACACGCGATTGGTCCCTTGATCTTGCCAAAACACTCATTATGCCAGTGGCATTCTGGGATGAGAGATTGAGTACTGTGGCGGTTGAACGAATGATGTTAAAGGCAGATATGACCCGAAGCAGAAGGGCAGTAAAAATAGACCAAGCTGCAGCTGCTTATATCTTGCAAGGAGCTCTTGATAATATTGGGATGCAAAGTTCTAGAAATCAAACGCCATCGACTAAATAGCGGCTTATTATATTTCTCTGTATCTGTTGCGTTCCTTCAACAATTTGGAGAACCTTTGCATCTCTAAAATAGCGATTAATAGGGTAATCAGCTGAAATGCCTGCAGCGCCAAATAATTGTACCGCGTCCGTCGCTACCCGCATCGCTGTATCGCTCGCGTGGCATTTAGCCACAGCAGCCTCCATGGCCAAAGCTTTCCCTGCAAGACCAGCATCGGCTGAGGCCGCTGCTTTATAGACCAAGTTTCTTGCAGCCTCAATCTGCACATGCATGTCTGCTAACATCCAACGCACACCCTGAAAATCAACAACTTGTTCCCCAAACGCTCTCCTCTCTCTTACAAATGACAAAGCATGATCCAGCGCTCCTTGTGACAAACCAACTCCGCGAGCCCCAATAATAGGACGAGATATGTTAAATGCCTCCATCACAATGCCAAAACCCTCGCCTGGTTTTCCCAGCAGTGCATCTTCATTTACGAATACATTATCGAAGAATAGTGGACACGAAGGGATCCCTCGGGCACCCATTTTGTTTTCGGGTGCCCCAATTGAAAAGCCCTTACTCTCCTTATCCAGAATAAAAAAATTAATCGCCCTTTTACCCGTCATGCCGTCTAGGCGCGCTGCTACAACAACAAAGTCGGCAACAGAGGAATTAGTACACCAAATCTTATTTCCGGTGATCTGGTAGCCTCCATCAACTTTCACTGCACGAGTAGTTATGCCGCCAACATCAGAGCCACTCTGAGATTCTGTGGTCGAAAACGCACCGCGTAGTGAGCCATCAGCTAACCCAGGTAGGTATCTATCTTTTTGATCTTCGGAGCCGCCGGCTAGAATCGCCCCAAAGGGAACCCATTGGACAACTAATAAATACGCCGTATTGTAGCAGACTCTTCCGAATTCTTCGATAGCAATGCAAGCACTCAAAATACTATTCATGCCTCCATATTTTTCGTCGAACGGTAGCGTGAAAAGTCCCAAATCCTTCAATAAATCAAACATGTCCTGAGGGTATTCAGCTTTTGCATCAATCTCCCCAGCGCGAGGAGCCACTTTTTCCGAGGCAATTCGGCGCACAATGTCTCGGATTCGTTTGTTATCCTCGCTTAGCTCATAATGCATCTATTGGCCTTTATTCTGGTTTATTGCCATGAATTAAGTTCTTCTGTTGTTAACCACCCTTGCAATGCATCTTCAATCTCAACCATATTCGCTTTCACCGGAGCAGTTGGTTTTGGATTAGGAGTTCTGCTAAATCGAGGCGCAGGAGCAGGTTGGGTGATCCCATCTATTTGAATAAATGTGCTACGCTCGGAGTTATGCGGATCATCGGCAACTTCATCCATTTCTAAGACTGGTGCGAAGCAGGCATCACTGCCCCCCATAACCGCTGTCCACTCGTCTCGCGTCTTTGTCTTGAATTTCATTTCCATCATTTTTTTAAGTCGTGGCCAATCCTGTCTATCCATTTGGTCTTTTACCTCAGTTATATCGAGTTCCATCAAACGGAACATTTCCGCATGAAATTTGCCCTCAATTGCCGCAACTGAAACGAACTTTCCATCCTTACACTCATAAGAATCATAGAAATAAGCTCCAGAATCTAAAACATTGGCACCTCTGTTTTTAGTAAGCAATCCAGCTGCAAACATGCCAAAAGGCGCGGCCATTAGGGATGCAGCACCATCTACCATTGCCGCATCAACTACCTGCCCTTTTCCAGATTTCTGTGTTTCCAATAATGCAGCTAACACACCAACAACCAGATATAATGCGCCGCCACCATAATCGCCAACTAAATTGAGAGGCGGCGTCGGTTTCTGCCCCGAGCGGCCTATTGCACTTAGCGCGCCGCTCATCGCTATATAATTTAAATCATGCCCCGCCGCCTGAGCCATCGGTCCTTTCTGTCCAAACCCAGTCATTCGCCCGTATACAAGTTTTGGGTTTTTAGCAAAGCATTCATTTGGCCCAAGCCCCAGTCTTTCGGTCACACCAGGTCGGAAACCTTCTATTAATGCATCTGATTTCTCGACTAACTGTAATACTTTTTCAACCCCTAACTTGGTTTTTAAATCCAAAGCAATTGCTTTCCGTGATCTCAATGTAATATCGCAGTTAAGAGGTCGTTGCACCCCAAGTGCCGCCGGTTCCACTCTCTCAACACGTAAAACTGTGGCCCCCATATCGGCCAATAACATCGCGGCCATAGGACCAGGTCCAATTCCAGCTAACTCTAAAACCTTAAAACCTTTCAAGGGACCCATACTTAACTCCACGATTTACGTTTTTATATTTGACGAAGGCGTACTTTTAAAAAATATTTTCCAATGTAGCTCTATACTTCACTCTTAAATTTATATCTAAAATCGCAATGAGTAGCACCACCCATAATAGTCTGTCCTCGTTCCAATTCGATCCTAGCATCATATCCAGTGCAAAAGGCCCCATCTCTCCCACACGACAACAAGTGTCCAATTTCACCCATTCCCATATCCTGATACATCTCTGCATACCTGCATCTTGTAATATTAAAATCAAATTGATCATCTGCTTCATGCAGTACATCTACTTCCAGCGCTCCGCCCATTTTCCAGCGTTCAAAAAGGGAGATGAAGGCGCGTAAACTTGGGCCATTTTCTTCGCCTTCGGCTAGAGATTTCCCCTGATCAATTGCTGCCTTTTCTATCGCTGCACCTAATATATTCTGAGCCTGCTCTTGTCCGAGTTGCTCAACCATTTCGTCGTAAATTGGCTTGATTATATTCGCTTCAATTCGACGAAGTTCCAGTATCGGTAGATCTGTCATTTAAATTTCCAATCTTTACCAAGCAGTATAACCGCCATCTAGTAATAAGTCCGCTCCGGTCATGAAGCTAGACTCGTCGCTCGCGAGGAAGACGGCTCCGGAGGCGATCTCAAATGGCTGACCAAGCCTGCCAAGTGCATGTTTGGGTCCCCACTCCTTCTCGGCCGTCTCCATATCGCCCCAACGGGCGAGCAATCGATCTGTTGCCACTCCGCCTGGCGAAATACTATTACACCGGATATTTTCATCCTTATGGTCTAATGCAATTCCTTTTACCAACTGCAAAATAGCGCCTTTTGTTGTGCAATAAGCTGTAGATCCCGGCCAAGCCACTTGCCCCATTTGCGATGCTGTTAATATTATAGAGCCACGTCCAGCCTCCCGCATCAATGGAATTGCATATTTACAAGCAAAGAAGGAGCCGGTCACGTTCACCCTTAGAGTTCGGTCCCACTCTTCTTCTGAAAGATCCACCACATCGTGCCTGGGCGTCATCGTAGCGGCCATACATGCCAAAGTATCAATGGCCCCAAAAGTATCAGCGGCCTTTTCAATAGCGTTTTCGACGGACTGCTTATCTGCTACATCACACTCTATCCCGAATGCCTTATTGCCTGTTTCTGACTCTATCTCGGAAGCCTGTCTAATCGCCTCATCACCTGACATATCCGCAAGCGCTACCGTTGCTCCCTCCTTGGAAAATGCCCTAGCAACACTTAAACCAATTCCTTTTGCTGCACCTGTTATAAATGCTGAACGCCCAAGTAGTCGCATACAATCAGCTCCCTTTCGCAGTATCACCCAGAATACTTCCAGTTTGAGAACGAGGGTCTCGTAACTCCCAATTCCCAGATTCTACCTGATGCAGAAAATCGTCGAGAAACCAATTGAACATCGCCGGTTCCTCTAGATTGATAGTGTGCCCTGAGCGGGGCAGTACTACCAAAGAGCTTGAGGAAATATTGCGTTTCATAAATAACCCTGGATCCAAGCAAGGCTCGTCTTCATCTCCATTAATTATCATGGTTGGCACGGTTAAGGAGCGCATCTTATCCTCAAGATCATACAAGGATGGACGCAGTCGCTGCACACCCATCATCGTATTGGCTGATCCTTCAGTGGAATGTTCGCGCAGTTGAGTTTCAAATTCTTTCCAACCACGTGGGTCTTTGTTTTCATATTGAACCCTTGTTGGACCCGATGCATAGGCAATACCGGCTACCGCCATCGTATCAGTTTTTATTTTATTTACCGTTGAAAGGGTTTCATTTTGAAACTTTTCACGTTGATCCGGCTCCGCTCCATACCCACAACCGCCCACTACTAGGGATAGAGCACGCTCGGGATAATCGAAACCGAAATGCAAAGTTGCAAAACCACCCATCGATAGACCAACGATATGAGCAACATCTATCTCAAGACCATCCATTACGGCTCTTATGTCATCA
>QCQB01000038.1 GCA_003212315.1 SAR116 cluster bacterium AG-447-C21
CGCGGAGAAGATAAGACTGGCAGGAACAATTTTTCGATTGGTCACGACGGAATGTTGGTAGAAGTGACGTCCTAAACATCACCTTGTCGTGTTAGTAATATCTATCTAGTAGTAAAAGTAGTAAATGGCCTGAAGTCGAAGGTATGAGGTTGATAGATCAAGCTATTCTGTCTTTTGACCTAACTTTATTTCCGATATTCCTCGGAATGATAACCATCATTAACTTAACTTCAGATTATATTTCATAGGCGTAAATGTTGGAATTCGAACCCGCCAAAGTTCTTAAACATCGAATGGGGGTGACGTTTGTCACGTGTAGTAATTGGATCATTGCCATAGTCCAATCCTAGTGATCAAAATAATACAAAAGCCCTAAAGTCCCGATTTCTTGGGTATGAATAAAAAATAATGTGGCTTTTTAATATTGATTTTAATACAGTTATAACAAGGAATGCCTGGTTGTGTTTATCTAATAGCTGGAGATTAAATGGTGTCTAGAATATCCGAAGTTTCGGTTGGCTCATTAAAAGTAGTCGCATTGCGTGATGGGGAATTATTTCTGCCAGCTGGGGCACTCGTGAATTTAAGTGAGGAGGACTCAAAAACAATCTCAAGCGATGAAAGTAATCAACTGGCATATTCTAACGTGAACGCATACCTAGTTCAAAATAACGATCAAAACCTCCTGATAGATTCCGGTTGTAGAGATTTGTTTGGGCCTACTTGCGGGTTTGTTCAAGAAGCGCTCAAAGAAGCAGGCTTGGTGCCCGGCGACATAACAGATATTTTTCTAACGCACCTTCATCCAGATCACATTGCTGGAGCAATAAATGCAGATGGAAGCGCTGTTTTTGAAAACGCAACGCTTAAAGTATTAGACAAGGAGTACAACTTTTGGTCCTCGCATGATTTTGACGAAATGGAAGTTAACGGTGCCGATTGGGCAAATCTAGCAAAGGCGGTTTTGGGTGCATATAAGGATCGCATGGAAACGCTGTCTTTTGATAGTGATATAGCCCCTGGGGTTACTTCTGTAAGTATTCCCGGTCATACACCTGGGCATTCTGGATTTAGAGTAGATGATGGTCGCGAAAGTTTGATTCAAATGGGCGATATCCTGCATGTTCCTAATCTTCAATTAATTGATCCAAATGTAGCTACAGTATTTGACATAGACCCAGAAGCAGCTCTGAAGTCTAGAAGGGAGGTTTTAGATATGGTAAGTACCGATAAAATGCTTTGTACCAGTGGACACATGCTGGATCAAAAGTTTGGTCACCTCGAAAAGAATGGGACAGGGTATAATTTTATCGCCTAGCAGGGTTTATTTTCAAAAATGTTATAGACATTTAGGAACAAGGCAGTTGTCTTACTAATATTCATCTCCAATTTTTTGTAAATTATAACCTCTGTTTATTTTTTTAGTTTCCATATCCGCTGTTTAGTTAAATATTTTGCATACTTGCAGCCATTACCTGACTGTCGTCATAAATATTGAATTCTACCTCAAGGCCGTTTTCAACTACAAAGTGATGAATGGAGCGTGTTGAGAGATTGTCTGCAGTGATCTTAACAAAAACACAGACATCTGTTTTATTAGAAACCACCTTTTCTATCTCTAGAGAAAACCCTGGCCAAACTGTATTTAGCTTCGCTAGGAAATTAGAAGCAAATGACGCAAAACCATGATATTCCCCCGAAAGGGAATGTGTTCCATTTACCTTGATTTTACAGTGAGGGTGATAAATCTTTGATAAGCTGTCCATATCTCCCTTCGCAAATAAATCGTAACCTCCTAATACAATTTCCTCGGCAGTCATTATTATTTTCCTTTTGTTTATTCCATTGATAATTTTAGTGAAGGACGTTTTTGGTTCCGAATTGCAGTATTATTAAATAAGACTTTTTCAAATTCACTTCTGAATTATTATTCAATACGTATAAGATTAAACTACTTGTGAAATTTCAATCGCTGAGTTTGGCATATATCGAGATGTTTTCCCAGTCACAAAAAACTAATCCATTTTTTGCCCTTGCACTTATAAGTATTTGTCTCATCGGTGCCATGTCGACATGGTTTTCCGGTACAGTTATTCTCTTGGAATTGACGTTACGTTCAGAGCTTGGAGCAAGTCAGCAAGTTTGGTTAACAAATTCGGTTCAAGTCGGTTTTGTAGTTGGAGCATTATTAATAGCATTTTTTAATATAGCGGATACTACCCCCTTACCTATTCTTATAGCTTTTTCGTGTGCGCTTGCATCATTATCAAATCTACTATTGATTTGGATAGAAACACCCTACGGGATAATAGCGTTGAGGTTTTGTACTGGAGTTGCATTATCAGGCGTCTATCCCCCCGTCGTTAAACTCATCGCAACGTGGTTTGAAAAAGGCCGGGGCATTGCCATGGGAATTATTATTGGGGCACTTACAATAGGCTGTTCCATGCCACATCTATTTCGTGCGCTCACACTCGACACTAATTGGCTACTTGTAATCTGGTCAAGTTCCCTCGCTACGTTCATATCTAGTATAATATTCTTTTTATTTATTTCTGAGGGGCCATTTTTCTTTGCCCGAGCTCGCTTTGATCCTCGTCAAATTATGATGATAATTCGCAATAAACCGTTAACATTAGTCAATATAGGTTATGCTGGTCACATGTGGGAGCTTTACGCGATGTGGGCTTGGATATTGGTGTTTGCGCAGTTTTCACAACAAGATTTTGTTGATTTTCCATTTGGAACACCAGAATACTTTTGTTTTTTTGTTGTCGCTGTTGGTGCGATAGGATGTATAGCTGGTGGGGTATTATCTGATATTTTTGGTCGATGTTACACTACGGCAACATTGATGATCATTTCCGGAACCTGTGCATTTTTAATTGGATTCCTTGTAGATGGACCTCCCGTAATTTTTGCTATTATAGCGTTGCTTTGGGGTATGACGATCATTGCGGATAGCGGTCAATTTTCAGCTGCAGTGACAGAATTATCGGATCCACGTCTCGTTGGAACAGCACTGACAGCGCAAATGGCTCTTGGTTTTGGAATTACAGTGATAACTATCTGGCTCGTTCCAATTTTTGCGGAGTGGCTGGGTAGTTTCCAGTGGGCGTTTTTATTCCTTGTACCCGGACCCATTATAGGCGCTATTGCTATGCTATTGCTTCGTAAACGACAAGAGGCGTATAAGCTTGCTTTGGGTAAACGTTAGCAAAATTTGTAAACGGATAGGCTTTTACAATCGGTTATTAAATACGGCTCTATTGATTTTCAAGTAAAGAAGAATTTTAGATTTTATAAATTAGATTTAAGTTAGTTAAAGTTTAATTTTAAAAATGAAATATCTGCTCTGTGGTTGCTGACTTATATAATCCATCAATAATTTCAATAAGTTCTACCGACTGCTCCAATGGAATAATAGCCTGATCGGTCCCCTTGATCAAAGAAGTAAAATGGCTCAACTCAGCCACACTTGCTAAGGACGAGTTTTCAACCTTTAATTTTCTTCTCCTAACATTATTCTTATAGGGTTTGGTGATAATGGTATCTGGCCAAGTTATTCCCCCTTTAGTACCAAGTATTTCGCAGGAGAAGATATCTTTGGCGCAATTTGAAAAATAAGATGTTCGAATTGTTATTGATTTATTATTTTTGAACCGAATTACCCCAGTTGCAAAATCCTCAATATTATAGACAGTCCACTCAGCTCCATTTTTGGTAGTTCCTATTTTTGGTGCTGTGCCATCATGCATAACAGCAAAGGCAGATGAGGGGGAAGGGCAGCCCATCAACCACCAAGCTATATCAATAGCATGGGACCCCTGATCAATAAGTGGTCCTCCTCCTGATAAACGTTTATCCGTGAATGAATTGGCTACTTGAACTGGTATGCCTCTACTCGCCATCGCTTCAACGTTTACATGATAAATTTCGCCAAGTTCTCCAGCATCGATTTTTGATTTTAGTAATATACTCTCCGGCCTGAATCTTTGATGTTGAGCACACATAACAATTAGGCCATGTTTTTTGGCTTCCAAAGCTATTTTTCGTGCATTTTTTGTATCAGTAGTTAAAGGCTTTTCTATAATGCAATGAAGTCCGTATTCTAACGATCTTATTGCATGGTCAGCATGAAATGTATGAGGCGAGCATATATCGACAGCATCGAGTTTGATCGAGTCTAACATATTTTCAATACTGCTGAAAATATTAGACACCTCATACTCTTGGCCAAGCTTTTTAGCTACATCTATTCTTGGATCAACGAGCGCTACCACCTTCGCTCCAGCCACTTGTGCCCATGCGGGAAGATGAAAAGTCTCAGCTATTTTGCCTGCGCCAATCAATCCTATTTTTAACATTTGGCGGAAACCGGCAGTTGTTGATTCTCAAAATCAATGAGACCTTCTAACACCATAGCAATTACAGGAGCGATTGTTTCAGCATAAACCTTTGCCCCAAACTCATTAACATGAATTTGGTCATGTAGGCATAGCTCTTTGGGTTTATAATTTTCCATAGCCTTGCGAACGTCGGCTAGATGGCAGGCTGAGGTAGATGCGACCTCTCTAATAATTTCATCATAAAATTGAGTATTTTCATCGGGTGTTAAGCCGTTTATATCGTATCTGTCCAAAGCTACAGGGTGGTTAGTTATAAAGATCAACCTATGAATATTAAATAATCTACACTTATCTACTAATTCTAAAAGGTTGAACCGAAACGCATCTTGTGAGACTAAAGGAGCTCCTCTATTACTCATTAGATAGGTCGAATCATTAGTGCCGTATTGAACGGTAAGGATATTTGGCCCGGCTAACAAAATATCTCTTTGTAACCTCTCTAAAGCCCCACGAGTATTTTCCTGGGTGGCAACACTCGTCTCAAATTTTAATTTTACTCTACTCCCAAACTGTTTGTTTAACGTACGACGGACGATGGTTGGCCATGTGTCTGACTGCAGTAAGCCATTACAATTTGTAAAGGAATCTCCCAAAAAAATTGTCTTATACATTCTTTCAACTCACATTATTGCTAATTAACCCGCTTTATGGATCTTCTCGGAATCTCATCTAAAACGATATTGATTAGATCTTTGTCCACGAACTGTTGTATGTATTCTCGGACTTCAAAAAAACTCAAATCATGTTTTTCTGATATATCTAAAATATTCATATTTCCATCAAAATAACGAACGATTGAGTCTTGAAGTAGTCCCCACTTATTACTGAATGAGCTATCACCAGCTATTGATTTGCTTGGATCAAATCTCTCTATATAAATATCATATTTAGGGTTTGATAATGCAATCAATCCATCAAATTTTCGCTGCATAACAACATTATTTTCTAAAAGTTTAACAACATCTTTGAATAGGTTTAAAAATTCCTCCAGAAGGTGCGGCTGAATTAGATCAAAATTATCGTAATTTGTATGATATCCCCAAAATGGCTGTGAATGTGTTGCGAAGCGGTTTACCTGAACAAATGGGACCTCATATCCTGGAGCTTCCCAGACCGTTTCATCATTTCCTATACTTTCTCGAAAACCTAAAAACCTATGATTCGGGGTGGTATGTGCAGTTACATGTCTGAATGCCCTATCTATTAATTCGTCACCCTCAAAACTGCTGGCTATTACAATATCCCCCTCTGTTCCCATCATTTCACCAAAAACGCCCGCAAGATACAAATTCATCTCTTCTGGCGTATGGTCTCTTAGATAAAAAATCGTTCCAAGGTGTTCTGGGCATAGAACCAACCGGTAGCTATAATAATTATCTCTTGTAGCTAGCCACTGGAAAAAACGGATCATCACTGCTGTTCCTGCAAATCCATCATTAGCCATGTGTGGGTGGCAAGTGTTAGATTGAAACACTATCGTACTATCAGATTTCCCTTTGATATGATGGTGTCCAACCAACATTTCCCCAGGTTCAAAAACAGTTTTAAGGCTCACCTTGTATTTACCGGGCTTAAGTGATTCCACTATTCGATGCGGAGGACATAGTCCCCAGTTCTTTTCCCATGGCCTGTAAAGCCAATTACAATGAAACACATGAGCGTCGGGTAATGATGGTATTGAAAAGATGTGTTTCTTTAAAGTGTCTAAATCCACCTCACCCTCAAAGCTCTCCGAATATTGGGCTACACCCAAGGCATTAATTGCACCATCATAAATTAGGTCGCCATCAAAAAAGACTTGGGCTTCTTCCACGGTCCATTTATCTGGGATTATCCAACCATTATGTTCTTCTCCTGAGTTGTATCTAAAGATATCCAAAGGGATTTCTTGGCTTATTCTGTGGAATAATGATTCATTTTCTTCACATACTATGCCGGACTTAATCTCACAAAGTTCTTTCGTAAGAGCCATTACTCGATCCAAATTATAGCTCCTTTCTTATCTTACTATTTTTTCTATTTATGATTTGCTCCGAAGACCTTCTGCCGTTTCAGATAAGTCAGAATATTTTATGGCTCTTGTTCGACGCTCTTTTTCATCTAATGGCGGTATTGTACAATATCCGATTAAGGCTTTTTGTTTGTCGGTCAGCTTTAAATAAATATTCTCTGGTAATGCTCTCGGCATATCAAATGATTGTTTAATCCACCACCTTTGAAATGTTGCTATAATACACCAACGTGTGTTGTCAGTATTATTCTTTTTACTACCATGCCATAGCCGTGCGTCCCAAATTAATAGATCACCTGCCCTACCTGGGACCGGCATGGGGTTTTGATAACTACGGTCACTATATTCACCTAGAAGATGTGACCCTGGAACTACATGTGTACATCCATTTTCGGAATTGGTGTCTTCTAAAACGAAGCTCATTTGGATCATAGTCGTGTCATGACCGGGCTGTGGCATTCCCGCATCAATATGAAGTTCTAGCTCTTCAAGAGATGACCGAGCAACAAACTGTCCCAATATATAATTTGGATCAGTGGCTGGGAAAGGCCGAAAATGTGGGTCGTTTAATAGCCGTATCATAAGTGCCCTTGCGATAGGTAGATCTAATAAATCAATGAATTCTTTATCCTTATTTTGTAGATTTAATATCCAATCAGCTTCCCATTCAGCAGGGACTTGAGAAAGGGTATCTTTTTTTTGATGATTAAATTGTTGTCGGACCATAAGTAATAGTTGGTTTACGAGTTGGTTGCTCAAAGCTTCTTCTACAATTGTATAGCCATTTGAACGAATACGTTTTAAATGCTGCTGTTCTTCATTGGCATCTATCTGCCTACATTTATCGATTAGTTTAGATACATTCACTTTTTCAAGCTTTCTAAAATTTTTTCATTTGCTTACTTTACATTATTTGCCCAACACGCATCCCGCTTGCTGTTGCTCCGTCGATTGCTCCAACGAGTTTATTTTCAAACCAGAATTTTGTTATATCAATACTTCCATCCTTACACGCTATACTGACGCATTTTTTATCTATTTGGAGTATTTCACCGGGCACGGTGTCGGAAGGTAAAGTGTTTTCTACAACCCCTACTCGCACTGGTTCGATTGCTGATAAAGGAGCATCGATAAAACTATGGCCTAAGGGAGAAATAGCGGGCCGATAATTTAACGCCTGAATAAATCGATGAACATTTGAAACGTTTTGATTAAAGTTAATCTGTCTCTCAACTTTTTTGCTCTTGAGGAAAAATTTTCGATTTGAGAAATTTTGGGGTTTCGAAAAAACAAAACCTTCTTTAGCAATCTTGGGTAATAATTGCGCAATGAGCTGGGAACCTAGTCGAATCAATTTAATAAATAAAGTTAGTCCAGTATCTGCCATCAATATTTCAGTTTTTGAGACGTGCAGAATCGGTCCAGCATCTATCTTGCCTTCAATCACATGAATAGTTACGCCGGACCAGCGTTCATTATCTAGCATTGCCCATTGGTGAACATTTGATCCAGCGTATCGTGGTAAAAGCCCAGGGTGAAAATTAATTCCTCCTATCGTTAAGCACGAGAGAAGATCCTCGGGTAAAATAATACTGGAATTGAAGTTAATCAGTAAATCTATGTTTAATGACTTTAATTTATTTATGATCGATGTTTCATTTATTTTGCTTATTTTTATGGTTAGCAACTCATTATTGAGCAATTTTTTTTGGTCGCGATCGGGGACCGCTAATGCTACCAACTCGCCTACTTTTTTAATCTCTTCAAGGATCACCTTGCCTGATATAGCGTCTCCAACAAATAAAACCCGCATATTTAACCAATGCTCTCCTCAACAAATTTAAATAATGCCTTCTTATCTGTTTTGTTACTTGAATTCAACGGCCATTCGTTTACCTCTACCACCCTCTGAGGTATCATATACCAAGGGAGAAATTGGCGACATAAATTCTTAAGCTCAGCTGGACTTAATTTTGATTTTCCAACGAAGGCGACTATGGCCGGTGATCTCAGAATTTTTTGAGGGGTTACAATAACCGCGACAGTTGGTATTTTCGTCACCTTTCTCAACACTGTCTCAATCTCCGATATTTCTACCCGATGGCCCATTATTTTGACCTGATCGTCAAGACGACCCAAAAAGAGAAATCCGTATTCACGATCGAAAACTACTCTGTCTCCGGTCTTATACCATTTAGTATTGTTAGTTTCTTCTCCATTTGGCCCAGATATAAATTTAGATTTAGTAGATTGCTTGTCTCGCCAATATCCCTCCGTTACTTGGTTCCCAGCAACAACTAATTCACCCTGAGAACCATGCTGGACCATGATAAAATTACCCCTCGAATTACATAGGCCAGCGACTTGGCCCGACAATGGAAAACCGATAGGTACGGTCGTATCAACATTATTCAATAACTTCTTTGTGATTTTAGTCTGCGTTATGGCTATGGTTGCTTCCGTAGGACCGTACAAGTTGTGCAGTCTACTCTTGGGAGCGGCAACCATCCAATTTTCTGCCAATTTCGAGCTTAACGGTTCTCCACAAAAAAGACTAAACCGGAGTGTTGAGAAGGAATTAACCTTTAACAGTTTAGCGCTTTGCATAAGTGCAATTGTTGAGGGGGTCGAAAACCAAAACGTAAGAGAATGCTTCTTTATAAAACGACCTGGCGCATGCCTCTCGTTATCAGGGATACAAAATAGCGATGCTCCTGTGGACCATGCAACAAACATGTCATGTAATGACAGATCGAATGTCTGGTCGAATATTTGACTAAATCTATCTGTCTCATTTGGTTTGTATATCTTCTGGATAGAATTTACATAGCTTATGATGTTGGAGTGCTTAATTCTAATTCCTTTTGGTTCACCGGTAGAACCGGAGGTAAATAAAAGGCAGGCGGCTCGATTATTACTGGTCTCCGGTTTTCCTCCCGCAGTAGCATTTACAGAAACAAGCCTATGCCAGTGTGGTATTTTAAAATTCTTATCAATATTCTCACTGCCTATCCAAAGAATAAAAACTGATTTAGTTATCTTTGGCAGCAATTTTTCCATGACGCTTGCATTTGTCTCGTCCAAAACCAGCACCGAACATTCTGCTCGTTCCAGAATACTTATCTGGCGTTTTAAGGGATATTTAAAATGTATCGGAACATAGGGAATGCCAGCAGCTAATGATGCAATTATAGAAACAAAAGATGATATTGAACGATTCGCTATGATGCCAATCGACTCAATTTTCTGATATTGCACAATTTCATTTAAGCAACTCGCAATAGGCGCCGAGGCGGCCCATAATTCTCCATAACTCAAAGCAAGATCATTTGCCCACAACGCTAAACTCTTAGGTTTATTTTTCACTATTTTTAGGAATGGGGTCAGAATATTTCCTGAATGGGTGTCATTATTTTGGCAAAAGTCAGAGTTAAAATCGCCAATGAAAAATCTGTTATGTTTCATAATAAATCAAAGTTTACAGAAAAGAGATAGTATTAAAAAGGAAGATTTAATTTTTCGCATAACCCTTCGGCGGAACTACATTCTATTATGGAATCCTCATCAATTACCAAAGAATGGACTTCCTCGAGATATAACATTAACTCAAGATGTGCCAGCGAGTCCCATTGTTCGACGCCATTAATACAAAGGTCTATAGAGAGTTCGTCCTTAGAGATTTTCAAAACATCATGTAGTATCGAACTGACAGTAACCATCAAGCTTTTCTCAAAACGATTCTTTTCATTATTTCTTCCATGGCTGACTAGTAGGTATTTGATCAAGAAAAAAAAATGGGTCTTTTTTCAATTGTTCTATTCCAAGATCAAAAACGTCCCTAGCGGAGACTGCCCAAACTGAACCAAGACCAAGAGGTGATTTCTTTGCCAAGCCTCTCGTTAACAATAAATTCTGCATTTTCGAAAAGTTATAGTTTATACCGGCATTTAGATAACGAACAAAGGCGAAAAATGGCTCTTTAGATATTTTTCCGCAACGATAAACCTGATTGCCCCACTCTTTTGTATAGCCGTAAGGGACCCCATACATCTGTTCAACATGATGGATAAACGTCATAGATAATAAATCTACACCGATACATAATATTTTGGCGTCTGTTTCATATAATTTCCGAAATGGAGAACCATACCCAAACCCTGTTTTGCAAATTTCTGATCCACAAATAAGCGTGGCCTTTGCTCCATACGCTGTAACCGAAAATAATGGGTGCATTGATCTAACCGAATGATCTTTGGTTCGAATAAACTCCGATAACACCCCTTGCTCAGAAGGGGATTCTTCATAATGGAATGCTGCACCATCACGAGCAAATGATTCAGTGCAACTGAGAACGACAACGGTGCCTTCTGGTCCGATCTGATTTATTATAGATTTAAAATAGAATTCTAAGATATCTACTCGAGATTTTGCGTTGTCGACCCAACCTATTCGGGTCAAGTCTGAATGGACCATTATCGTTTGACCATTGGTTATGCCAACTTCATCTAATGCAGTTTTGATCTCTGTTTTAGTTATTGCGCGCATGATTGTAATCTACCGGCAGGTGAAATTTTTTGTATTATAAAGATAGTTCTTTTAGTAATGATAGTTTTAGCAATATCCTTCTTTAATTTACCTAGCCTGCTGATTTGTTCTTTGGTTGAACGAAATAATCCTGGCCATCTCATACAATAACCCTTTTTCAATGATCGTTCCCTAGCGGAGGCCATGATACAAGAATATATCAGACAGGGCTGATTATAGACACTGTAACAATATAAATAGTCAACATCTGCAATGTGGTCTTTAGGCAGGTTTTCTATTAGTCAAAACAAATTGAACTGTTCCTGATCTTTTCCATGTGGATGATTTTGATTCAATGAATTGGTCTTTCAATATGTATTGTTAGGATAATATAATACCATTCATCGGCGTTTTACTTTTTATGAGGTGCAAGTGAGTATAATCGTGACTCCACTCTCAGAAGCTATCGGCGCAGAAATAGTGGGAGTTGATTTGTCCTTGCCTGTTTCTGACAATGATCTTCAAATAATAAATTCAGCTATTGAAAAATACTTGGTGATTGTGGTGAGAGCTCAAAGATTTAGCCCGAAGAGTCTTTTGTCGGCGGTTCGGTTATTTGGGGAAACGATGGAGCAACATCTTACGGATACGTTAATGGATGACTATCCAGAGATTGCTCTACTTGACAGTCGTGAAATGCCACCTGACAAGGAGGGAAAGATTATACCCTTCGGAGGACGCGATTGGCACACTGATCATACCAATCACGAAATTCCACCAAAATTCACAGCACTTTATGCACTTAAATTACCAGACACGGGCGGTGATACTAGTTTTGCCAATATGCATCTAGCATATAACTCGTTGGATGAGAACGAACAGAAAATACTGAGCAAACTTCAAACGGTTAATAAAATCGAAGATTTCGCTTATATCGACGAAAAAGCGCGTGAGAAATTTGGAAAACTACCTGTTCATCCTCTGATTAGAACGCATCCAGCTACGCATAAAAAAGCGATATATATACATCCCGGTAAATTAGAGAATTTGGTAGGCATGAAAGCTCAGGATAGTCATATTTTAATACGCAATCTGCTCGACAAAGTTATAACGCCTCAAATTAGCTACCGACATAAATGGCAGAAAGGCGATTTTCTAATTACCGACAATAGAGCTGTACTGCATTTAGCACATCAGGATTATGACCTAAGCGAAGGTAGGACTATGTATCGCGTTTTAATCAAGGGTGAGCGACCTATTTAATAACGATATATTAACGTATAGGATATCATAGTCTTTTGTAATTTTCTTACAAGACTAATTCAAATTATTCATAAGAGCGAGTTATCAATAAGGGCTCCCTCAATTGCTATTTGTTGTGATTTTTGGACTTGAGAGTACTAATACCACGCCAAAAATAATTGCCAAAACCAGATGTTGTATTTCTGCCGAAATATAGACCAGAGCAAACCCTGTAACCATTGGTCCCGCTGCAGCCCCTATATCTCGCCAGCTTTGTAATCTTGCTAAGTTATCAAGAACTGTTTCTGTATCACCAAATTGCTTAGCAATTATTGTTGGGCCTAAAGAAGCTATTGCACCCCTGAAAATTAATAATATTATCGCCCCTGAAATCACTTGATTAAAAGCAATTAATAGTAGCCCAACGACCGTTAATGCTGCCGACATTGTAAATATTTTTACTGCACCAAAACGATCTCCTAAACTCCCAAAGAGAGGGGCGGCTAATGCTTCACCCACATGACGTAAGGCCAAAAGCACTCCACCACCAATCGCTGCATTTGCTAAACTCGTATTTTCTGCCAGCATGAGAGTAATCGATACAGCAAAGAGGCCATCAATAGCATAACCTTGAATAAAAAAAAGTAAGTCTAGCACCGAAGGTTTTGTTAAATGAACTGAGCTGCTTTTTGATGGTCGTTGCGCCTTTTCTTTTTTGGGTAATGTCAATGCGATAAAAATAGAGATACTGGTGGGAAGAGTTAGAACCAAAAAGACTTGATTTGGACTTAAAATAGAAACCAACCAAGTACCTAAGAGTAACGAGATTATAGGTCCAATACGTTGGATAGCTTGGCTCGTGCCGATACGTGTTCCAGCTTCCCTTTTTTTGGAAACAGCGTAGGCTAAAGTAGATAAAAGGAGAATCGCATATGCTATTCCCCATATTATCCGCGCACATAATAAAGGAAAAAAACCACTACTAATACCATATAAACAAGTGCTAACAGTCGCCATTATTGCTGCGATAACACAAAGAGTTCGGGCTCCAAAAAAGGTTACTAATCTGCTTATCAATGTGTATATAAAAATCCTGACAATTCTATTTGCTGCCAAGAGAATTCCTACCATTGGGATAGTTAAGCCAAAGTCTTCAGCATAAAGTGGTAAAATTGCATAAATTAATGCATCACCTAATAAAGCGAGGGACATCAAAGCTGAAGAACTTATGATAGTTTTCCAACTTTCGTTTTGCTCCAAACCTCACTCCTGCGAAAAATTTTTTAGATATGTTCAAACTAGGTGTATCAGAATTAAATCTTACTGGGTCACTTTTAACAATTATTGATTGCCCAGGTGGGTTGTCTCTGAATGAACTCTGGAGAATTATAACGACAGTTTTGCATTGGATGGCGTCAGTGTCTAGATGAATAGATTTTAATGGTAAGACAATTTTAATATAGTTTTCGCCCATTTTTCTTCTCAGAGTATTAGTACTTAGTAATGTGCATTCCAAAATCTGGGGAATCTGTGGTCTTTAGAGCTCGATAGAATACTTGTATTCTTCTATTGCTTTAAACGTTTTCCTCTTCTCCATTCCCATGGCAAGATAAACTCACCTGCCCAGATGCCTGTTTCAATTGACTTAGCGGCTGTTTCGGCTTCCAAATAATCCTTGGAATATTTTTTGTAAGCAATAGCCCAGCCATTTAAAACTAACCATTGATTAAGGTTCATTCCATCAACAGAGCAAATTGCTATATGTCGTTTATATTTATCTTTTTTATCTGAGAAACATTCTACAACTCTGTTATTTATTTTTCTTCTCAAGGCTTTTGTTGCTGCTTGACCGCACAGCCAATAGTTTAATCTTTTATCTTTACAGCGTTGTTTAGTTTCGGGAGCATCAATGCCATGAAGCCGTATCCGGCTTTGTCCTATTTTTATAGTATCGCCATCAATGACCCTGGCTCTTCCCTCTACGAGCTGTGTTTGGCCAAAGCTCGATGTCATAGTCAATGTGCATATGAAGATTGTTAGCAGAAATAAATTTTTCATTTAAGTGCCTAGGGTTTACTTATTCCATTCATTATTAAAAGCTTTTTATAACTACAATCTAGACGACTTTAAAATGTGGTAAAACTAACAAACCACGTCAAGAATATCCTTTTTTGTGGAGCTTTATGTTAAAACTCACATTGCAGTATTAATTCCGCTCGATTTTGATTGAATGCCGCCTTCTTTCTCATCAAATTTAACGCATTAGTAAATGCAGGGGGTAACTCTGATGTTGATGATGAGAAATGATTTACTGCTTTTAAGTGATGAAGAAGTGCTTAGTTCCGTCGAAGCATATAAGAAGAGTATGAAAAAAAGTTTCAGATTAAAGACGAAAATCCTAATATTTCCGACACAGCTTACTCGGGGAAACCTTATGCGGGTTTTTGTAAAAAGTGACAAAGCTTAAATTGAACAAAAATCGCACTAAAGAAGAATGTAGACCAAGCTCGAACAGCAAACATAGCAACCCGAGATCAACAGTATAGTCAATACACAAGATACTGGCTTCAAACTGACCACTTGGCGCTTATAGTAAAAGGGCAAGAGAACTATGAGGCTTTATAGATATCAGAGAAGTTAAAGTTTGAGAACTATATCGAAGAACGTATTAGAATGTTTTCCTTCAGTCTGAGTACCAGTAGGTTATCGTCTACCCCTGAATTTCATTACAATAGGGTCAAAGCATTTTTAAAATATGATGGAGCCATGAAATGCTACGAACATTTGGTGGCTGAGAATGTTATTCCAACAGTTTGGCAAAAAGCTATTCACCCCGCACTTGAATGAGCATATATTTTATTCAGCAAAATATAAAAATTATCAAAAGGGGGGTGCCATGGCTATCACGGTTATTGTAAAAGCTGAAGTTAAAGACTTTGCAGGATGGAAAGCTATGTTCGATGACCTCGAACAGCAGCGTCAACAGATGGGAATTAATTTTAAGGCTTACAAAAACGAGGAGAACCCAAATTACAGCTATGTTGTGGGAACAGCACCATCGGAGACAATCTTTAGAGATTTTTTTAATTCTCCAGAAAGACAAGCTATACAACAATCTATGATGTTGGTTCCCCCTGAAATTACTTTTCTAACGGAATGCTGATAACAAGAAAGCAAACAAGCAACTTGACATGAAGTTTATACAACTAGAGAAAAATTATGACCGAGGACGATAAGGAACTTATAGAGGAACAAAAGAAAACTAATGAATTACTCACAAAACTTAACACTAGAGTTTGGTGTGTGTTAGTTGGTGTCGCTGCTATACTTATCTTCGTAATACGAAGTTCTTAAGTAAAGTTGATCGCATTCGACTTGTACCAATCACTTAAATCATTCAGTACTCGTCTTGTAAGGTAATAAATACTATTCAGACAAGCCACATATTTATCTGAATTACCGTACACCAATTGGCACCCCACCAAAATCACCCCGATATCTGTAGCTTACCTAATCTATTGGTTTGATCAAGTGGCACGATATGTACCCTGGTTTTGTATGAACCTATTCTGGCTTAATCATACAACTAATTAAATTAATCTGACTCACGCTATGCAGTCGCCATGGCGCTGTCATACGTTGTATAGATCTGATCATTGGTCCTAATTCATAATAACTCGTCAATAGCTATGGTGTGTCGGAGAATTCCAATAAGAATTATTAAGCCATGGTTAGGTATTTTGGTATGGGAGTGGCGCAGATTGTCTACATAGACTCAATCTAAGACAAATATAAACGGTTTAATTATATATATTTCAAATAATCATTTACTGGTTATTTGGGATTATCCGTGTCTCTCCGATTTTCATAATCCAAACGTTTTCATCGCGAATCCCAAGTTGTTTTGCACCGCTATAAAAACGTCTTACAGTCTCCTCGTTACTCTCGTCACCCAGCCCAACCGTACCCCACCCCATTGCAAGATGGTTCCTTGCTTTCAAATCGGCACCAATTTTAATACATTCTTCCGGTATACAATGAGAACCGCGCATAACTATGCGGGGTAAAAATGCTCCAATAGATAATATGGATAGGTCAAAGCCCCCATATCTCTTACCCATATCAGCATAGACCGGTCCGTATTCAGCATCTCCTCCAAAATAAACCCTAATGCCACTTTCGCCAGTTATAGCCCACCCGGCCCATAACGTGTCATTTTTATATAATAATGATCTTTTCGACCAATGAATTACAGGTAAAGCGGTATACTTTATTTTCCCAAAAGTTATTGTTTCTTCCCAATCTAATTCGACAACTTGTTCGTAACCAGCGTCTCGAAAGTGCCCTCCGATACCTAATGGAACGATAGCAGTAATTTCTTTTTTATTTGGAATATTGCTGATTGTCGCAAGATCCAAATGGTCATAGTGATTGTGAGAGATCACAATAAAATCTACCTTAGGTAACTCGACTAATTTTAAACCTGGGGCTACATAACGCTTCGGTCCAAATGGAGGAAGCGGTGTTGCATAGCTAGTAAACCAAGGGTCAGTAAGGATAACCTTACCATCAATTCGGAGCATAGCTGTCATATGGCCAAGCCAAGTAACAGTATTTTTCCCCAATGAATTCTCGATACCTTCAAGAACTTTATTTCTCTTGAGCACGTGGTCCTTAGGAATGATGACTTTTTCACCAAATACTGTTTGGAAAGGCTTTCCAATGTACCACGATACGCGTTTTAACCAATCATTTCTCTTGGGGCTCCCGGGTGGATTACGAAATCCTTCTGTGGTGTGATGCCATGGTTTGCCGGGTATTTGTTCGGGCATTGAGCAACTTGATAAAAGAAGTATAAAAATTACGCTAACGATACATCGACTAAAAATCATATTTTTAAACATTACGCCTAAACTATAAGGTAAATAAACTATTACTAATTAATATGTTTTATATCATAATCACCAACGTGAATGGCTTGGATCATATTGGTATTTGCAAAAGCTTTACCAGAGAGGAAATAAGGGTAATGGCGATTAACGTCACTTTTGCCGATTACGCTCTTATTAATCGGTTGGATCAGTTTTTCAAGGATTATTTTGGTAAGAGGTTCTGCGCGACTTATTTGAAAATGTGCCACGATTAATCACTTCACATCCCCTTTGGCAACGTCATGGACGTCGTTAGAAGACTAGAAGCCGTTAAAATTACTATAACGAGGGCAATTTCAAATTGAACAGAGTTTTGAAATCGACTGACCGCTTGCGAGGGGTGTATTTCTAGTGATGGCACTAACTTAAATTTATTAAGCGCCGCCAAAAACAATAAGGCACCTGCCAGCACTATTTTTATTAAAAGCACATTACCGTATTGCGTCGTAAAAATGAGGGAGACATTTCCCAGAAGCAGGTATGCATAGCCCAAACCGGCACTGAGAAGCAGCCCTACATAGCCCATAGCAAGAACGCCAAAGCGATGCGCCACCGCACCCAAATTGCTAGTGTCAGGTTGCATACATATCCAACGAAATGGAAGAAGTGCACCAAGCCAGAAGGCTATGCCAAACAAGTGAACCATCAAGAGTGACTGTGTGAGAACGCCGCCTAATTGGGAATGTCCAGACATAGTAGTTGAGAACAATATAGCGACAGAGCCAATCATTAACCCAAATTTCTTGGCATTTCCTCTCAGGCTATGCGCTATCCACATAACAGCAAAGCCTGCAAAGGCTGTTGAATAACTAACACCAGACTTAGATTCTATGGCAAGCTGCAAAAGTGAAAGGTCAATAACACTTGCAAGGTCACCCCCCAAATTTCCAGCCCCCGATAAAATCATCAGCAAAGCTGTGACAGCACCTATTAAATTGCTTTTATGGGTGAGATAATCGCAATAAGCTTGCTGCTCCGGAGTGAGCTGTTTGCGAAATTGCAGGCTGAACAAGAAACTCCCCACACTCCCAAAGATGGCAATATATAAAAGCACTTTAAGGATGGGGTTAAAAATAATCCATACGTCCATCTTAGCTACCTTTAATGTTAAAGGTCAGCTCTCCTTTTACCACATGACCATCTTGACCCATAGCACGCCATGTAAGCGAGTATCTGCCGTCCTTTAGAGATGGCAGGGGTATGACTTGACGCTTATCAACGGTCATCAGGAAGCTCGTACCAAGCGGTACCGACTCACCATCATCACCACCACCAAACAATCTACCTAAAAGGTTTTTTTCTTGCTTGTCTGATTGCTTTGTTAAATCGACCTTGATGAGTTTGGCTGGTAATTTAAACTCCATAAATATTTCAGTGGGTGGTTCATCTAATGTTTCGCCATTCTGTGGGGAGGATGAAGTAAGTGGAGAGTGAGCATTTGCTGCGATTGGCAACACTAACAAGATGGCTAATAAAAGATTTTTCAACATCGTAACAACCTCTCTAATGTGCTTTTGCACGAGCGTTTATCTGGTCATGCTTAAGTTGTATACGGCCAGACCAGGTGCTCTTTATGTAAGATAATGCAGCTATGATTTCGTCATCAGTCAACTTGTCTTCAAAAACCGGCATGTTATTGGGGTATGATTTCCCAATCATTTCTTCAATGCCATATTTGGTCATTAAAAAGAGATAAGAGTCAGGGTGATGCCAAGTGTGCCCACTTTCATCGTGGGGTGGCGCAGGCAAATAGCCCTCAGCATCTCTTTGCCGCCAGTTGGCTTGCCCTTCTAACACAACACCATGGCATGATGCACAGTTTTCGGCGTATGTAGCCTTCCCTGCATCTACAACAGCACGGTCTTTATGCTGTAGAGAAATACCTAATCCAGCTTTATCCAATGGCGATGAGAAGTAGAATATGACTCCTCCGACTAACAAAACACCTGCAGCGTATAGGAATAAGGGCATCAATCTTACTTTGCTTTTATCAGACATCTTTTACCTCAGTGACAGGCTTTATCAAGCGCCTTCAGGCGCCAGTAGTTGTAGGGCAGAGGTGTAAAGAAACCTGCCGCCAGCATAAACGGTGTTACCCACCAATTTAGAACTGCGCCACCTGTAAGCAAGACATCCGTAATGTTCATGGCTGCCTCCATGGCAATCATGGAAATCAAAGACATGCCAATGGCTGTTTTAAAGGCAAGTTTGAGAGACATCTGTCTAGAAAGAATGATGGTTTCAAGAAGGATTGATGTCATTAACCCATTAAAGATTGCCAAACTCATTACTGCCCAAACAGGCCAAACTATACCCATAACTTGAAAATAACCAATCGTTCCCAAATCACCGATGGCACATCCGAATAAACACCACGATGTGTTGTCCGATGCAGTCTTCCAGGTGTGCTTACAGCGCCAATTTATGGCTAAATTTAAGGCTCTTGCAATCATATTTGACCCTCAGTGAAGAGGAGTGTAAACTCTCCTTCAACAGGAGAGTAAAGAATAAAAATGAATATAGGTAAAGCTGCGGTTCTATCTGGCCTAACAGTAAAAACTGTAAGATATTATAGTGATATAGGTATCATTAACCCTCACATTAACAATAACACCGGTTACAGAGATTTCTCAGAATCTGACTTGGCCAAACTTCAGTTTTTAGCAAAAGCCCGAAAATTTGATTTTAGCTTAGATGAT
Organism: SAR116 cluster bacterium AG-447-C21; assembly: GCA_003212315.1. Classification (GTDB taxonomy): domain Bacteria; phylum Pseudomonadota; class Alphaproteobacteria; order Thalassobaculales; family Thalassobaculaceae; genus UBA7326. Next base: position 19,817 of record QCQB01000038.1, read on the forward strand.
TGTAGGGAACTCCTTGCACTCTACGAAAATAAAGAACGCTCCAGCAAAGAAGTTAAGGTGCTGACACTAGAAAAGATTGCAGAAATAGATACTAAATTGTCAGAGTTACAGATGTTGAGAGGCCAGCTCAGTACCTTAGCCAATGCTTGCCATGGTGATAATAGGCCGAACTGTCCTATTTTAGATGCACTTTCAGAAAACACTTACCAGTGAATAATCTCCAGCAACATATAAAATAAAGTTAGTAACTAACATTTGAACATTTTGATAAACCAAGAGATGGACTCAGTGATACTTAAAATGAGTCCTAGGATCATCACGATGGTGGGATGATTATTAGGTTAGTTTTGAGGTTATCTATGACTAGGTTAATTAGAAACCCTTACGTGTTCTTATCTCAGGGAGAGCCGAGCCACCAAGGCGTAGGCGATCCCTTATTAGGTAATAATATGATTCCTGATATGGATTACTTGAAGTTAGAGAATAATACTTCTTAATTAAATTTATGACTTAAGAAAGAACAAACCTCACAGTTTCCATCATCTAAGATTTTAAGATATCGCCACCCCTCAAATATTTGATTTAGATCCAATCCAATACTTTCAACAGAGTGTCTCATTATTGATCCTAGTAAATTACTAGCATCGCTAAATATGATGATAGAACCCACAAATATAATTATGAATATAAAAGCAAATTTCTCAAAAAAGGCTTTAATTCTTGGATCAAATATAGGGGAAATTGCATTCCATCCATCGAGGCCAGGAATGGGAATTAGGTTAAAAATAATCATGGCTATTTGAATGAAAGCCATGACTTGGATTAATGGCATAAATGTTTGACTTATCGCAAAAGGCTCCAGTTTGACAAGGAATAGAATGAGAAACAAGATAAGCGCATTAGCCACGACTCCCGAGAGAGCTACAAACGATTGGTATAACGGGTTTCGCAAATACTTTAAGGAAATATATACAGCTGCTCCAGGAAGAAACACTCCATAAAAGGCAAATAGGCCTAGAGGCATTGCGAGTGAGGTGAAGTTATTAAAATATAAAAAAATATTTAGCCTCAGATACCCTCTTGCATACATAGTAAAGTCACCCAGCATATAAGCAGTAATCGCATGAAAAAATTCATGATAGGCAACAGATAATATTGAGAGGCTCAAACAAAAAAATAGTCCTGAAATTATTCTCCAATCGGGATACAGCTCAAAGCAAAACCCAGAGAGAATTGGAATTATCAGCAATAAAGCGTTATTCTTTAGAAAATGGAGAGCCTCTATTGTATGAAGACGCGAGGGAATTGATTGACCCACCGCGCAACCACACCCTGGGCATTCGTAAAAGAGCCACTCGTCAGAGGATTGGTCCATTGTAATGGACATTCCACAATCTGGGCAATCTACTGCTTTCATCTCATTATTTTTTCTGATTTGGTGACTCATCGAAAATTAATAACCGCACGTTTATAGGAAGTTATAAGGATTGCCTGTAAGGAAAGCGAACAGACTTTCAGGGTCTTTTGGACTTTCTCCCATAGACCTTCAGTTCGTCAATGCCATGGGTTCTCATGAAGCACCTAACAAAACCTTTTATATCCCTTGGTACTCCATTTGATTTGATTTTTTTGTTTAGACTCTTGGCGGTTTGTCTATCCCACTGTGTACCTCTGTTAAATAAATATTCAGCTAGAAGATGTACTATCGGAGAGCTTCCAAAATACTTCTTTAGGAATTTATCGCGAAATTGCTCAAAAATTATGACCGCTTTTGCATATTTCTGGCCTTCCAGCATTCGCCCCATAAAGGCAACAGATAATGGTACTGACAGTTTCGCCAAACGTTGTTTTAGTAGATCAAGTTCGGGGTAGAACTCGCACGATTTCTTAAATGTCTTCTCTATTTCTTTCTCATTCAAATAGACTGTAGACCTTCTTTGATCATTTGCGTCCTTGCGGAGATCATTGGTTTTCTTGACGCAATCAGACGTTCGAGATTCCAAACCTGGCTCCGAGAAGTCCTCGTAATCGGAAAACTTACGGCGTTTTTTAGGCTGCTCAGCATTATAGGAACCCTTAAGGTATTTATTAGATAGTATCCTCATCGCCTCATTTAAATCAGACATTATGCGTTCAGCTTCATCTTTACTGCCTGTGTAGATATCGGGATGATATTTTTTTGCTAACCGTCTGTAGTTTGATTTAATCATTTCAAACTCGGCTGAAGGGTGAACATTTAAGACAGAGTAACAGTGTAAGAGTTCCTTCATTTCTTATCTCTTAAAGATATAGGTAATTTGGTTCTCACTTTTTTGACATCGCTGAAGCGCTTAATTTTTTTATAAGCATTCAAAGACTTAAGGATTTCCTCATCGTTTAAGAATAATAAATCACTTCTCATCATTAACATCAGAGTTTCCTCCTGCAGTTACTAATAAGTTAAATTTGGTGATAAATGTGTTTCGATTCAATCAAAACCGTATTGGTAGCGTACAGCTGTGTGACCTTTGACATAAAGCTGTACTTAAGGGTCTGTATTGTTGCTGTGGTTTGTTAGTTTTATCACATTTTTAAGCTGATATGGATTCTACTAGAGCTATAATGGCCACTTAAATCATTCGGTATTCGTCTGATAAATTGATAAACATTATCCCGATCATATAGGTATTTATCTAAAGATTTGTTATGCATTATGTATTGCACCAAAACATAAGTTTATAAATTATAGCTATATCTCAATAAGTTAGGTATTG